>CAMCNO010000030.1 GCA_945876285.1 uncultured Clostridia bacterium
AGTTGTAATACTGGCCGGGGACGAATTCCATGCGCCGCAGGTCGTCGGCCATGGTCTCCCGGGCAAAGGTCCGGTTTTTCTCCTCCGCGCCGCAGAGGTTCAGGGTATAGGGCGCGTGGGCGATGATGGGAGCGAAATGGTGTTCTTCCATCAGGGACACCAGCGCCGCCGCATCGGCGCTGTCCAGGTCCTTGGCCTTGCTCCCCCGAGGATTCCGGGTGAAAAACTGAAAGGTATCCGCCCCCAGCTCCAGCGCCTGCCGTCCCATGGCGGCAAAGCCCTTGGAGGAGGACAGGTGACATCCGATGTGCAGCATGATTTCCTCCTGATCATCAGTAAGTATAAAACCAGCATAGCACACCGCCCGCCGCCTGTCACGGGCAAATGCAACAGGGCTCCGCCGGGGCGGTGGGAGATTCCGGGGCGTCGGTTTCTTCCAGGTACAGCTCCTCCGCCTGCCGCTGTATCTCCATCAGCCGCTCACGGAGCTGGCGGAGGGCTTCCTCCGCGTCGGTCAATGCGTTGAACAGGAGCAAATACTCCTTGGAAATCATTTTCATACGGCGCCATCCTTTCTACATGACCACAAAATCTTGGGCGGATACCCACATCTTACACCAACCGGATGCCGGATACTGTCTGAATTTGTCGAGAACATTTGAAAACTGAAAAAAAGGCGAAAGACAGCGGATATCTCTGGGTTTTCAGGAGTTTAACAGCTTTTTTTGACGGCAGCGATGTTTGTGCTGTTCCCGCAGCCGCGCGCCTTTGTGCCCGCATATCCCGTCCAGGCGCGTCATAGTATCCTACTATGACAGACAAAGGGGGACTTACCGTGAAAAAACTGCTCGCGGCGCTGCTCGCCGTGCTGGCCCTGGGGACCAGCGCCCGCGCCCTGGACGTGGCCGCGCCCTCCGCCCTCCTGATGGAAAAGGAGACCGGCACCGTCCTCTTTTCCAAGGACGAACACGCCAAGCTGGAGCCCGCCAGCGTCACCAAGGTCATGACCATCCTCCTGACCATGGAGGCCATCGACAGCGGACAACTGACATACGACACCGTTATCACCGCCTCCGCCCACGCCTGCTCCATGGGAGGCTCCCAGATCTGGCTCAAGGAAAACGAACAGATGACCGTGGGCGATATGCTCAAGGCGGTGTGCGTCGTATCCGCCAACGACTGCGCCGTGGCCCTGGGGGAGCAGATCGCTGGCAGCGAGGAGGCCTTCGTGGAGCGCATGAACGCACGGGCAAAAGAGCTGGGCATGAACGACACCACCTTCAAAAATGCCACCGGCCTCCCGGCAGCGGGACACGTTGCCTCCGCCCACGATATCGCCCTCATGTCCCGGGAGCTGGTGGAAAACCACCCTGACATCCGGCAGTACACCACCATCTGGATGGACACCCTGCGGGGCGGACAGTCCCAGCTTGTGAACACCAACAAGCTCATCCGCTTTTACGAGGGGGCTACGGGCCTGAAGACCGGGTCCACCGACGCCGCCGGGTACTGCCTCTCCGCCACCGCCGAGCGGGACGGCATGGAACTCATCGCCGTCATCATGAAGGACGCCACCTCCGCCCAGCGGTTCGAGGACGCAAAGACCCTCCTGAGTTACGGATTTTCCACCTACACGCTGAAAAATGTGGCCCCGGAGACACCTCTGGCCCCCGTTCCCGTGACGCTGGGCACCCAGGCCACCGTCCAGCCCGTCCTGGGGGAGGGCACCTCCCTCCTGCTGGAGAAGGCCAGGGCCGGAGACCTTTCCCAGACCGTCACTCTGGCGGAGGCCGTCCCTGCCCCGGTGGAAATCGGGGCGCAGCTGGGGACCCTCACCGTCACCTCCGGGGACGAGACCATTGCCGAAATTCCCATTTTAGCCGGGGAGGAGGTTCCCCGGGTCACCTACGGGCAGATGCTCCTGCGGCTGTGGAAGCTGGCCTTTTTGTCGGATTAGGCAAAAAGCAAGCGTCACATTTTTAACGAAATGCGACGCTTTTCCCTTGCCCGGTGCATCGGAAAATGATATACTTTTCATACATAGAGCCCCCGCGCGGGGAGAGGAAAGGACGATACAGAAGATGTTGGATGTTAAAACGTTCCAGATGCGGAGTTTTCTGCCCATGCCCTACGAGGAGGCCCTGGCGCCCCGGCTGAAGCTGGCCCAGGAGAAGCTGCAGAAGGGCTCCGGCGCCGGCGGCGAGTTCACCGGCTGGGTGCACCTGCCCCGCGATTACGATAAGGAGGAGTTTGCCCGTATCCAGGCCGCCGCGGCGAAGATCCGTCAGGATTCCAAGGCCCTGGTGGTCATCGGCATCGGCGGCAGCTACCTGGGCGCCCGGGGCGTCATTGACTGCCTGTGCTCCCCCAACTATAACCTGAAAAAGAAGGACGGCCCTAATGTCTATTTCATCGGCAACGGCCTGTCCGCCGATGCGCTGCAGGAGACGCTGGACCTGGTGGCGGATGTGGATTTCTCCGTCAATGTCATCTCCAAGTCCGGCACCACCACCGAGCCCGCGGTGGCGTTCCGCTTCTTCCGGGAGGCCCTGGAGAAGAAGTACGGCCGGGAGGGCGCCGGCAAGCGCATTTACGCCACCACCGACAAAGCCCGGGGCGCCCTGAAGTCTCTGGCCGATGCCGAGGGCTGGGAGACCTTCGTGGTGCCCGACGAGATCGGCGGCCGCTACTCCGTGCTGACTGCCGTGGGTCTGCTGCCCATCGCCGTGGCCGGTATCGACATTGAGGCCCTGATGCGGGGCGCGGCGGAGATGATGGATGTGTGCGCCGAGGGCTCTTTCACCTGCCCCGCCTGGAAATACGCCGCCATCCGCTATGAGCTGTACCGCTCCGGTCGGCCCATCGAGCTGCTGGCCTGCTATGACCCGGCTTTCCGCTTCATGAGCGAGTGGTGGAAGCAGCTCTACGGTGAGAGCGAGGGCAAGGACGGCAAGGGCCTGTTCCCCGCCAGCGTGGACTTTACCGCCGACCTGCACTCCATGGGCCAGTACATCCAGGAGGGAAAGCGGCTGATGTTCGAGACCGTGGTGCGCCTGGGCGCGTCTAACAGCCAGGTCTACGTTCCCAAGGACGAGACCGACGGCGATGGTCTGAACTTCCTGGCCGGGGAGTCCATGGACTTCATCCGTGACCGGGCCATGGAGGGCACCCTGCTGGCCCACACCGAGGGCGGTGTGCCCAACGTCATCGTGGAGGCCGACGGCAAGACCCCGGAGGCCCTGGGCCAGCTCATCTACTTCTTTGAGTACGCCTGCGGCCTGTCCGGCTACCTGCTGGACGTGAATCCCTTCGACCAGCCCGGCGTGGAGGCTTACAAGAAGAATATGTTCGCCCTGCTGGGCAAGCCCGGCTACGAGGACCGGAAGGCCGAGCTGGAGGCCAAGCTGAACAAGTGATTTTCCGGAGGGCCCGGACGTTTTCGTCCGGGCCCTTGTCAATCTCCATTATGAACAAAGTTTAAAATCGCTTTTTTGCATTGTCTTTTCCAAAATTATATGCTATGCTTACAATAGCATAGTTCCCCATCCCATGTGACTTAATATGACAGGAGTGATTTACTATGGTCAGACTGATTATGGGCGTCAAGGGTTCCGGCAAGACCAAGCAGCTCATCGAACTGATCAACAACGCGGCGAAGGACGAGCCCGGCAACGTGGTTTGCATTGAGGCCAACCGCAACATGACATATGATATCCACTATCATATCCGCCTGATCGATGCGCAGGAGTACAAGCTGAGCAGCTATGATCTGTTCCGCGGCTTCATCAGCGGCCTGTGCGCGGGCAACTACGATATTACCCATGTGTTTATCGACAATCTGTGCAAGACCGTCGGCCACGACGTGGACGTCGCGACCGAGGAGTTCCTGAACTGGCTGGATGTCTTCGGCGAGAAGAACAACGTCAAGTTCACTGTTACCATCAGCGCTGATACCGCAGCGGCTACCGAGGGTATGCAGAAATACCTGTAAATTGGGAAATAATGACCGCCCCGTCCATTCGGACGGGGCGGTTTTTTCCTTGTCGTCATTGCGCCGCTTCCTGCGTGGCTGGCAGAGCCCGCAGGTCATCCACCACCAGCTGATCTACATTGAACAGCCGGGCCAGGCGGGCGCGGGCCTCCATGGACTGCTCGTCCAGATACCAGGCGATCAGGGGCTTGTTGTTTGCTGTAAGTCCGGCAAGATAAGCGCAGCCGTAGCGGTCGGAGTAATGGTGCGCCAGACTGCCCTTGGCAGTCAGCTTCGACAGGTCGCCTGCGGTGAGGGAGGTATTTTTTCTCCCGTTTACCCACACGGAGGGCTTGGTGGACATCAGAATGGAGAGTTTGGAGCTGTCCACCTTGTCCTGGAGCTCCGCCAGAGCGTAATACAGCTCCTCCAGCGGCTCCACCGGCGCGGCGGGATATTGACCGCCGGCTTCTTCGATGGAGGCAATGCGCAGGATCAGCTTGTCCGCCGCCTTGCCCAGCGCGGCGTAGTCGTAGCCGTCATAACAGGCGCTCTGACGGGAGGGGGCCTCCGCCGTCAGATACAGCAGCTTGCCGTTCAGAGCGGGCTTCAGTGCCTGGGCCAGCTCGACCAGAACCGCCTTCTTATCCGTTTCCAGAGAAGGGATGTCCAGCAGAACGCCGTCATAGCCGCCCTCCTCTACAGCGGAGACCAGACAGGCGGCGGTATCGGCGGCAGTGCTGTTCAGGGCGGTGGAGCTGCCCTTTACATACAGCAGAGCCTTGGCCCCTGCCGCGTGAATAGCGTCCCGCAACTCGGCGGCCTCGGAACTGTCGGCGTTCTGGGCCACTCTGGCACCGCCTGCGGTCATCAGATAGGCGCCGCTGACTGCGATGGTCTCATAGCCGGTCAGGTCGGGCAGGTCCCCGCCGGGGGACAGGATGCCCACCCTGCCGGGCTCGGCCCGGTGCAGTTTGTCATACAGCCGCATGAGAATGACCGCCACCTGCTCCCGGGGCGCGGTGCGGGAAGGGGCAAAGGAAGCAGCGGAGACGCCCCTCATCAAATCCAAATGATAGGCCATGATGATGTAACCGGCGTTGGTGGTCACATCCGGGAAGGCGGAGGGCAGATCCTGGGCGAGGCCCGCAATGGTGCCGTAGCCCAGGGCGCGGACCAGCATCACCGCCAGCTCCTCCCGGGTGATGGGGTCATTGGGGCGGAATTCCGCCCGCTGGGCGGTGACGGCACCGTGGGCGTAGGCGGCCTGGACTGCTCCGGCGTACCAGGCATTCACGGGCACATCCGTGTAGGCGGCCTGGGTGGGCGCAGTCGTCTCCCAGCCGAAGAACCGGCTCAGCACCACGGTGAAAGCGGCCCGGGTCATGGGATGGCCCAGTCCGAACCGGGCGGCGGACTCCCCCTGAAAGAAGCCAAGCTCCGCACAGCGCCGGATATCCCCGGCGGCCCAGTGGTTCGCGGGTACGTCGGTGAAATCCGCCGCTCCGGCGGGGACCGTGAGGCCGCCGGCCAGCACGGCGCACAGCGCCAGGCAGCTCAGCAGCCGCTGCAGTTGCTTTTTTATCATTTCATTCGCTCCTTTGAGCACATTTTGGTGCCAAATCGTTCACACTATACCAGAATTTTTAGTATTCGTCAAACCAAGGCCGTCGAAAAGGAGCCCCCAAGCCGCGGGTTAAAATTATTTCTTTACCTGACAAGGCTTTTCTGCTATAATAAATCAGTTATTTTAGATCCTTTTTTTAATTTACCGAGAGGAGGGTACTCCCGTGAAATTCAAGAAGTGGAATATCGGCAAGCCGGAGGAGCGGGACGTGGCTCTCCTGCGGAACGCTGGTTACCCCTATCTGCTGTCCACCGTGCTGGCCGCCCGGGGCGTCACCACGCCGGAGGGCGCCGCCGAATATCTGGAGCGGGACCGGAGCCTGACCATCTCCCCCATGCTGATGAAAGATATGGACAAGGCGGTCGCCCGCATCCAGCAGGCCATTGCCGACGGGGAGACCATCGCTGTGTTCGGTGACTACGATGTGGACGGCATCACCTCCACGGTGCTGCTGCTGGACTATCTGAAAAGCTGCGGCGCCCATTGCCTGCGGTATATCCCCCGCCGCATCGAGGATGGCTATGGCCTCAGCAAGGACGCCATCCAGGGCCTCCACGATCAGGGCGCGACGCTGATGATCACCGTGGACTGCGGCATCACCGGCAACGACGAGGTGGATTTCGCAAATTCTCTGGGTATAGATGTGGTGGTGACCGACCACCATGAGTGTAAAGAGGAACTGCCCCATGCCGTGGCCGTGGTGGATCCCCATCGGCCCGACTGCCCCTACCCCTTCAAGCACCTGGCGGGCTGCGGCGTTGCGCTGAAGCTGGTGCTGGCGTTGGGCGGCGAGAACCGGGAGGACGCCCTGTTTGCCCGGTACTGTACCCTGGCGGCCATCGGTACCATTGCCGACGTGATGCGGATGGAGGGCGAGAACCGCACCATCGTCTCCTGCGGTCTGGAGGCCCTGCCCCACACGGACTTTGTGGGCGTCCACGCCCTGCTGAGGGAGGCGGGGCTGCTGGGCAAGCCCATTACCTCTATCCAAATCGGCTTTGTCCTCTCTCCCCGCATCAACGCCGCCGGGCGTATGGGCGCGGCGGACCTTGCCGCCGACCTGCTGGAGGCCGACGACCCCGCCGAGGCAGAGGTGCTGGCCAAGCGGCTGTGTGATTTGAACCGGGAGCGGCAGGCGGTGGAGCAGGCCATCTGCGCCGACGCCATCGGGCAGATCGAAAAGCTCCGCAGCGAGGAGCGCAGCGCGCTGGTGCTGTCCAGCGAGGCATGGCACCAGGGCGTGGTGGGCATCGTGGCCTCCCGCCTCAGTGAAAAATATTCCTGCCCCAGCTTTATGATCCATCTGAAGGACGGCACGGGCAAGGGCTCCTGCCGGTCCTACGGCGGCTTCAACCTCTTTGCCGCTCTGGACGCCTGCTCCGATCTGTTGGAGGGCTTCGGCGGCCATGAGCTGGCCGCTGGCTTCACCATTCAGGAGAGCAATATCGATGCGTTCCGCCAGCGGATGAACCGCTATGTCCGCTCCGCCATGGACGGCGAGCTGCCTGTCAGCTCTCTGGACATCGACGCTGCCATCACCTCCCCCGGGGAGGTGACGCTGGACCAGGTGGAGAGCCTGACACACCTGGAGCCTTACGGCGCCGGGAATGCCCGGCCGGTGTTCGCCCTGCTGGGTGCCACGGTGGATTCCCTCCAGTCTGTGGGCCAGGGGCGTCACTTGAAGCTGCGCTTATCCAAGGGCACCAGCCGGTTCGACGCCATCTTCTTCTCCGTCACGGAGGCTGAGTGCGGTATCACGGTAGGCAGCCGGGTGGACGCCGCCTTCTACCTCCAGGCCAACACCTTCCGGGGCACCACGACGCTGCAGCTGCAGCTCATCGACATCCGCCCCTCCCTGATGCCCAGCCGCCATGAGGCGGCGGACCTGGAGCTGCTCCACCGCCTGCTGGACGGCGGAGCGGTGAGCAGCCAGGAGACGGCCCGGCTCCGGGCCTCCCGGGAGCAGTACGCCGCCTGCTGGGTGGCGCTGGAGCGGCAGCTCCGCCAGGGAAAGCTGGAGGAGGAGCGCCTGCCCTACCTGCGGCGGCTGGCAGTTCGCACCGGAGGAAACGAGAGCTTTCTCCGTACGGCGCTGGCGCTGACTGTGTTCCAGGAGCGGGGGCTCATTTCCCTCCATGTGCAGGGCGACGCCATCACGCTGTGCCTGAACCCCGCCAGGGGCAAGGTGGACCTGAACGCGTGCCCTTATCTTGTCCGGCTGCAGGACGCAGCCAATCGAAACCGAGGTGACCAGCCATGACCATTCAGGAGCAATATGAGTTATTGGAAAAGACCGTACGGGGCTATAACCCCTCTGCGGACTTTGCCCAGATCCGCGCCGCCTTTGACTATGCCGACAAGTGCCACGAGGGCCAGAAGCGCAAGAGCGGCGAGCCTTATATCATCCATCCCCTGGCCGTGGCCCAGATCGTGGCGGAGGAGCTGAAGCTGGACAGCGAGTCCATCGAGGCCGCCCTGCTCCACGACGTCATTGAGGATACCCCCGCCACCCATGAGGACGTGGCGAAGCTCTTTTCCCCCACGGTCGCCGACCTGGTGGAGGGCGTCAGCAAGCTGACCCGTATCCAGTACGCCACCAAGGAAGACGAGCAGATGGAGAACCTGCGGAAGATGCTCATTGCCATGAGCAAGGACATCCGCGTTATTCTCATCAAAATCTCCGACCGCCTTCACAATATGCGGACCATGGAGTACCAGTCTCCTCCCAAGCAGAAGCAGAAGTCTCTGGAGACCATGGAGATCTACGCGCCCATCGCCCACCGCCTGGGTATGCAGCGCATCAAGTGGGAGCTGGAGGACCTGTCCTTAAAATACCTGGATCCCATCGGCTATGAGGAGATCGTCTCCAAGCTGGACGCCAAGAAGCCGGAGTACGAGGCCTTCATGAAGCGCACCCAGATCCAGATCGACGAGCGCCTGAATGAAATGGGCATCCAGCACATTGCCTACGGGCGGATGAAGCACCCCTATTCCATCTACCGGAAGATGTTCAACCAGAACAAGTCCATCGATGAAATCTTCGACCTGTTCGCCTTCCGGGTGGTGGTGGAGAACGTGGGCGACTGCTATAACGTCCTGGGCGTCATCCACGATATTTACAAGCCCATTCTGGGCCGTTTCAAGGACTATATCGGCACCCCCAAGCCCAACGGCTACCAGTCCCTCCACACCACCGTCATGGGCACCGACGGCTATCCCTTTGAGGTGCAGATCCGCACCCGGGAGATGCATGAGATTGCGGAATACGGCGTGGCCGCCCACTGGAAGTACAAGCAGAACGGCGCAGGCGAGGGCACCGAGGGCCGCTATGAGTGGGTCCGCCGCCTGCTGGAGAACCAGGAGGGAGCCGATGCCGAGGACTATATCCACTCTCTGAAGGTGGATATGTTCTCCGACGAGGTATTCGTGTTCACCCCCAACGGCGACGTGCAGAACCTGCCCGCCGGCGCCTGCCCCATCGACTTCGCCTATGCTATCCACTCCGCCGTGGGCAACCACATGGTGGGCGCAAAGGTCAACGGGCGCATCGTCACCTTCGACCACATCCTGAAAAACGGCGACATCGTGGAAATCATGACCTCCAAGGCCGCCAAGGGCCCCAGCCGGGACTGGATGAAGATCGCCAAGTCCAGCGAGGCCCGCAGCAAGATCCGCCAGTGGTTCAAGAAGGAAAAGAAGGACGAAAATATCGTCAACGGCCGATCCGCCTTCGAGGCGGAGCTGAAGCACTGCGGCCTCTCCATGAAGGATGTGACGGACCCGGAGCTGCTGCCCACGCTGCTGAAAAAGGTGGCCTATCCCAATCTGGACGATATGTACGCCGCTATCGGCTACGGTGGCTTCACCGCCCAGAAGGCCGTCAGCCGGATGCAGGGCGAGATCAACCGTGTCGTGCGCCAGCGGCAGCAGGAGCAGCAGATCCTGGAGGCCGCCGATGCCAAGCTCGGCAAGGAGGAGGCACCCCGCTCCGCCGAGCCCAAGAAGGTCAAGAGCGAGCAGGGCATCATCGTGGAGGGCCTGGACAACTGCCTGGTGAAGTTCTCCAAGTGCTGCACCCCTGTGCCGGGAGACGACATCGTGGGCTTCATCACCCGCGGCTACGGCGTGTCCGTCCACCGGGCGGACTGCCCCAACGCCGCCCACCGGGATGACCCCGACCAGGCGGGCCGGTGGATCAAGGTCTCCTGGGGCAGCGATACCAATGACAGCTACCCCACCATTCTGGAGGTCATCTGCAAGGACCGCGCCAATTTGCTGCTGGACATCTCGGCGGCGCTGTCCACCACCAATACCTTCGTGCTGGGCCTCAATACCCGCAGCACGGAGGACGGCTTTGCCATCTGCCGGGTGGAGATCCGCATCCGGGACGATGTGCAGCTCAAGACGCTGATGAACAAGCTCAATCAAATTTCCGGCGTGCTGGGAGTCACCCGGCCCGCTGGCTGATGCCTGCGGAAGGGAACGGACCCTCCCTTTTTCAGGCGAGATGATTCTCGTTAGGAGGAACTTGCTATGCGCGCAGTCGTCACCCGCGTTCACCACGCCTCCGTCACCATTGACGGCCAGGTCCACGGTCAGATCGGCCAGGGCTTCCTGGTGCTCCTCGGCGTGGGCCCCAACGACACCCATGAGACCGCCGTGAAATTGGCGGATAAAATCTGCAATCTCCGGGTTTTCGAGGATGAAAACGACAAAATGAACCTGAATCTGGAGCAGGTGGGCGGCAGTCTGCTGGTCATCTCCCAGTTTACCCTGTACGCCGACACCTCCTCCCGCCGCCCCGGCTTCTCCGGGGCCGCCAAGCCGGATCTGGCCATCCCCCTGTACGAGGACTTCATGGCCCACTGCCGGGAGCGGGGCTTCACCGTGGAGCACGGCGAGTTCGGCGCCAAGATGGAGGTCGATTCCCTGAACCACGGCCCCGTCACGATCCTGTTCGACACTGACCGCCCCTGAGGAGGCTTTTATGGACATCAAAACCTTACAGGTCGGCCCCATCGGGACCAACTGCTATCTTCTATGCGATGAGACGGAAAAGCTGTGCGCCGTCGTCGACCCAGGCGGAGACGCGGACCGGGTGGCTGCCGCCGTGCATGGCTCCGGCTGCGCACCCTGCGCCATCCTGCTGACCCACGGCCACTACGACCATACCGGCGCCGTGGAGGAGCTGGCGGGAAAATGGCCTGATGTACCCGTGTACCTGAACCACCGGGACCAGTGCGGGGACGACGCCTATCTGCGGCAGCTCTTTCCCCCGGTGCCGTGCGCGAAGGACTACGGCGAGGGAGACACCATTCAGGTGGGCAGCCTGACTTTGAAGGTGCTGGCCACCCCCGGCCACTCCGAGGGCAGCGTGACCCTCCGCTGCGGCGATGTGCTGTTCTGCGGGGACACCCTGTTTGCCGGCTCCTGCGGCCGGACGGACTTCCCCGGCGGCAGCGTCAAAAAAATGATGGAATCGCTGAAGCGCCTAGGCGAACTGGAGGGCGACCTTGTGGTCTGCCCCGGCCACATGGAGGACAGCACCCTGGACCGGGAGCGGTCCTGGAACCCCTACCTCCGCCAGGCCATGAACGGATAAGGACACGATATGAAACTGGTACTGAACGGCCACGACGAGCGGTATACTGTGGAGCAGAGCTTGATGAACCTGTTCCCCGGCGAGCTGCCGGTCTATGAGCCGATTTTGCCCGGCGACGAGAGCTGGGCCGTCATCACCCTGTGGGAGGAGGACGGCTGCCGCGTCACCGTGGAGCTGCGCCACGGCGGAAAGACTGCCGCCCAGGCCTGCCGGGCTGCGCTCTCCGGCACGGAGTTTGAGCAGGAGGGCCAGCGGCGCCATGTGATTGCCCGGTGCTTCTTCCTGGCGGCCCGGGCCGTCACCGGTGCCACGCCCCCCTGGGGGATGCTGACCGGCGTCCGCCCCGACAAGCCCGTCACCTGGGCGCTGGCGGACGGAAAAACGCCGGATGAGGCCCGCGCCATGCTGGAAGAAGAATACTTTGTCACTCCCGAGCGGGCGGCCCTGGCCCTGGAGACCGGCGCCGCCGCCCTGACCGCCGTCCGGCGGCTGGGGCCTAAGGACATCGACGTCTATGTGGGCATCCCCTTCTGCCCCACCCGCTGCGCCTACTGCTCCTTTGTCAGCCAGTCGGTGGAGCGGAGCTTTTCCCTGGTACCGCCCTATGTAGACGCACTGGTTGAGGAAATTCGCTCCGGCGGACAGATGGTCCGGGAGCAGGGACTGCGGGTCCGGGCCTTCTATATGGGCGGCGGTACCCCCACCACCCTGACAGCGGAGCAGATGGACCGGGTGCTGACGGCCTTTGAAGAGTCCTTCGACCTGGATAACTGCGAGGAGATCACCGTGGAGGCGGGCCGTCCCGACACCATCACGGCGGAAAAGCTGGCAGTGCTGAAATGCCACGGCGTCACCCGGGTCTCCGTGAATCCCCAGACCATGGAGGATCATGTGCTGCGAGCCATCGGTCGGTGCCACACCGCCGGGGACATTGAAGCGGCCATGGATTTGGTGGCTAAATACGGCTTCCCCCATGTGAATATGGATCTGATCGCGGGCCTGCCGGAGGATACGCCGGAGGGCTTCCGTCGCTCCCTGGACGCCTGCCTGAGCTTCGGGACGGACAATGTGACCGTCCACACCCTGGCGCTGAAAAAGGGCAGCCGCATCCTGCTGGAGGGTCTCTCCATCCCCGGCCCGGAGGCCGTGGGCGAGATGCTGGACTACGCCGCCCCCGTTCTGCGGAGCGCGGGCTATGCGCCCTATTACCTCTACCGGCAGAAATATATGTCCGGCAGCTTTGAGAATATCGGCTGGTGCCGCCCCGGCGGGGAGTGCTGGTACAACATCGACATCATGTCGGAGCTGTGCTCCATTTTGTCCTTCGGCGCGGGTGGTTCCACCAAGATGGTGGAGCCGGGCACGAATCACATCGAGCGGGTGTTCAACCTGAAATACCCCAAGGAGTACACGGAGCGCCCGGAAAAGGGCCTGGCCAACCAGGCGGCCTTTGCCGCGTTCTACCGGAAACTGGGATTTTGAACAGAATATTTTGAAAGGAGCCCTGCCATGCCGTACTCGTTGACACGACTGAACGAAGCCGTCCGCAGTGACCCCGGGGCGTTTGCCCGGGAATGTGACGCCGCCTTTGCGAAAAAAGTGGAAAACGCGGCAAGCAGGATCGCGGAGCACCGCCGGGAGTCCAGGGTCATCCTGCTCTCCGGCCCGTCCGGCTCGGGAAAGACCACCACCGCCCTGAAAATTGAGGAGCGGCTGAGGAACATGGGCATCGAGACCCACACCATTTCCATGGACGATTATTTCAAGACCATGGACCCGGAGACCGCACCCCGGAACCGGTACGGGGAAATCGATTTTGAGTCGCCGTTTTTCCTGGATGTGGACCTTTTGAACCGGCACTTTGCCATGCTGGACCGGGGGGAGACCATCCACGTGCCCAAATATGAGTTCGCCCGGCAGATGCGCTCCGACATCATGTGCCACCCGTTGCGGCTGGGGCCGGACGACCTGGCGATTTTCGAGGGCATCCACGCCCTGAACGACATCATCGTGGGCAAGAATCCCCACGCCTTCCGGCTGTATATTGCCGCCCGCAGCAATCTGGTGGACGACGATGGGAACATCGTGTTTCAGCACGCCTGGCTGCGGCTGTGCCGCCGCATCGTCCGGGACTATCAGTTCCGGGGCTGTGACGCCGGATTTACGTTAAAGCTGTGGGATAACGTCTGCCGGGGCGAGAAGCTGTATATCTCCCCCTACAAGGAGAACGCCCACGTCATGTTTGATTCCTCCCTGGCCTTTGAGTTTGCCGTGCTCAAGCCCATGGTGGTGCCCCTGCTGGAGGCCATCCCCGCGGGGAAGTACGCCGTGGTGGACGATATGCTGCGGGGCTTTGAGAAAATCGAAGCCATGGACGATAAATATGTGGCGCCGGATTCCCTGGCACGGGAATTTCTCGGCGGCAGTACATACGATAATCATTGAATGGAGGGCTTCGCTATGAATGAAAAGCTGATAGACATCCTGGAAATGGTCCAGCGAACCGCCGTGCAGGTGGGTGACACCGCCGCGGACGTTGCCTACGGCGTTGGAAAAAAGACGGAGGAGCTGCTGTCCGTTGCCAAGCTGAACATCCGCATCGTGGATCTGAAGGCCCAGGTCAACACCTCCATGCGGGAGGTGGGCGAGATGCTCTACGCCACCCATACCGGCACTCCCACGGACTCCGAAATTCTGCAGGCCAAGCTGGAGGAGATCGACAGTTTGAAGGCTGAGATCGCCGCGCTGGAGGCCCAGATTGGTAAGGAGCGGGCGGCCCACACCTGCGCCACCTGCGGCGCGGTGGTTCGAGACGGAGATACCTTCTGCCGGGAGTGCGGAGGGAAGCTGTGATGGAGGCTTACACCTACGCGCAGTACCAAGAGAGCGCGGAGGCCCTGAGAACCCGGCTGGGCGGCTTCCAGCCCAAAGTGCTGCTGATTTTAGGCTCCGGTCTGGGGGCCCTGGGCGATGAGGTGGAGGACCCCATTGTGGTGCCCTACGCCGAGGTGCCCCACATGAAGCGCTCCACCGCCCCGGACCACAAGGGGCAGTTCGTGTTCGGCCGGCTGTCCGGCAAGGACGTGGCCGTCATGCAGGGCCGGCTCCACACCTACGAGGGCTGGAGCTTTGCCGACGTCAGCTACCCTGTCCGGGTGCTGCGGCTGCTGGGGGCGGAGACCCTCATCGTCACCAACGCTGCCGGCGCGGTGAACCGGGAGTTTGACGTGGGCGACATCATGCTCATCACCGACCACATCAAGCTCTTCGGCGTCAGCCCCCTGTGTGGCCCCAACCTCGACGAATTCGGCCCCCGTTTCCCGGACATGAGCCATGTCTACACCCCCGCTCTGGGGGAGGTGGCCCGGAAAGCCGCGGGAAACCTTGACATCCGGCTGCGCCAGGGTGTATATATGTACTTCCCCGGCCCCCAGTACGAGACCCCGGCGGAGGTGCGGGCGGCCCGCATCCTGGGCGCCGACGCGGTGGGCATGTCCACCGTGCCGGAGGCCATCACCGCCGCCCACTGCTCTATGCGCGTCCTGGGGTTCACCCTGTGCACCAACATGGCGGCGGGGGTGCTGGATCAGCCCCTTTCCGGCGAGGAGGTCATCGCCGCCGGACAGGCCGCGGGACCCAAGTTCACCGCCCTGGTAAAAGCCTGCCTGGAGCAGGTATGATTTCCCGGGGAACGCATAGGCTCCTTTCAGGAGAAAGTTCTCCACATATTTTGTTTCATTCGAGGTAAACCTCATGTCGAATCAACCGAAAAAGCAGTCCTTCCTGGGCGGCGCCGCCATTCTGGCCTCCGCCGTGGTCATCGTCAAGCTCATCGGCGCGGTGTATAAAATTCCCCTGGGCAATATCATCGGCGACGAGGGCAAGGCCCACTTCACGGTGGCGTACAACATCTATAACCTGCTGCTGACGGTCTCCACCGCCGGTCTGCCCCTGGCCATCTCCAAGCTGACCAGCGAGGCCCACGCCCTGGGCCGGGAGAACGAGAAGCGGAAGCTGTTCCGCACCGCCATCTGGCTGTTTTTCGTGCTGGGACTGGTATTGTCGTTGTTCATGTTCTTCGGCGCGGCGCAGCTGGCAGGCTTTATGAACGACTCTCTGGCCTACTGGTCCATCAAGGCCCTGGCCCCCGCCGTGTTCTGCGTGTGTCTGCTGGCTTGCATGCGGGGCTATACCCAGGGTCAGGGGAACATGAAGCCCACTGCCATCTCCCAGGTGCTGGAGGCCATCTGCAAGCTGGCCATTGGATTGTCCCTGGCCTGGTATTTCCTGCGGCTGGGCCACGGCGTGGAGATCAGCGCCGCCGGCGCCATTCTGGGCGTCACCGTGGGCACCGTGCTGTCCATGTTCTTCCTGATATTCTACCTGCTCACCCACAGGGACCGAACGGAATCCCTGGATGTGCCGGAGAGCTCCGGGACGCTGATGAAGAAGGTGCTGACCATCGGCATCCCCATCACCCTGAGCAACTCCGCCATGAGCATCATCACCCTCATCGACAGCAAGATCGTCCTGGGCCGCCTGGGGGCCATCTCCGGCCTGCTGCCTGACACCCCCACCGCCCTTTACGGCCAGTACACCTTCGGCATGGACCTCATCAACCTGCCGCCGTCTTTCGTCTATCCCGTCACCATGAGCCTCATTCCCTTCGCGGCGGCGGCGGTGGCGAGAAAAGACCACGAGGGCGCCAACCGCATCATCTCCTCCGCCTTTCGGCTCATCGCCATTCTGGCCATCCCGGCGGGTGTGGGGCTGAGCGTGCTGTCCGGGCCCATTCTGCTGACGCTGTACCCCGCCCAGCAGGCCTCCGCCACCGCGGCGGGGCCCCATCTGCGGGTGCTGGGCATCGCCTGCATCTTCATCTGCATCATGACGCTGACAAACGCCATCCTGCAGTCCTACGGCCATGAGCGCGTCCCCATCTATACCATGCTGGCCGGCGGCGTCACCAAGATCACACTGAACTATATCCTGGTGGGCAACCCGGACATCAACATCCACGGCGCGCCTGTCTCCACCCTTTGCTGCTACATGGTCATCGTGGCGCTGAACCTGTTCTTCGTGTGGAAATACTCCCCGGAGAAGCCCCGCTATCTGCAGCTGTTCACAAAGCCTGTCATTGCGTCGGTCCTCATGGGCGGCGCGGCCTGGGCGGTGTACGGCTTCGCAAGCCGCCTGCTGGCGGGTCATTCCGCCTACGGCGCCAACGCTCTGGCTACCATGCTGGGCATTCTGACGGGCGTGGCGGTGTACGCCGTACTGGTGGTCGCCATGCGTATCCTGCGGGCGGAAGATGTCAAATCTGTCCCTCATGGAGAGAGACTCGTGAAACTTTTGCGCCTGAAATAAAAAAATCCTGGATTTCCAACTGTTTACAAACGAAATTTCTTGCAAAGGCAGGCAATGTATGGTAGATTTTCAGTATAAGATCCACTATGATTGGGCGGATTTCCTGGAGATCATGCGGCTGCTGCGGGGGCCGGGCGGCTGTCCGTGGGACGCCGAGCAGACCCACCAGTCTATCCGCCGGAATTTCCTCGAGGAGACCTACGAGACCCTGGACGCCCTGGACCGGGATGACCCGGAGGCCATGTGCGAGGAGCTGGGCGACGTTCTGATGCAGGTGGTGTTTCACGCCACCATCGAGGCCGAGCGGGGCCGCTTTACCATGGACGACGTGGTGGACGGCGTGGCCCAGAAGATGGTCTACCGCCATCCCCATGTGTTCGGCGGTACCATGCAGGCGGACAACAGCGAGCAGGTGCTGGTCAACTGGGAGGTCCTGAAACGGCAGGAAAAGGGCCAGCGCTCCACGGCGGACGCCATTGAGTCCGTGCCCCACACCCTGCCCGCCCTGTGGCGGGCGGAAAAGACCGCCTCCAAGACCGCGAAGGCGGGCTTTGACTGGGATAACGCCATGAGCGCCCTGGGCAAGCTGGAGGAGGAGGTTCGGGAGCTGCGGCAGGCCATGGAGGCCGGCAAGGCGGCGGACGCGCCCCACGGTATCCGGGAGGAGCTGGGGGACGCCCTGTTCATGGCCGCCAAGCTGGGCCAGATGACCGGCGTGGACCCGGAGGACGCCCTGCACCGTGCCTGCGACAAGTTCGACAGCCGGTTCCGTTTCGTGGAGAACGGAGCGGACAAGCCTCTGGCGGACTGCACCAAAGACGAGCTGCTGGCCCTGTGGCGGGCAGCGAAAGAACAAGAATCTTAAAGCGCATTTGCGTTTAAGAGATATATCTGTGATCCCACAAATGAGTTTATAGGAGGACTAACCAAATGAACAAAGCTGAACTGATCAATGCTGTTGCTGCTTCCGCCGACTGCTCCAAGAAGGACGCTGAGGCCGTCATCACCGCCGCTCTGGACACCATCACCGCCGCCCTGAAGGAAGGCGACAAGGTCCAGCTGGTGGGCTTTGGCTCTTTCGAGGTGAAGAAGCGCGCCGCCCGCATCGGCCGCAACCCCAAGACCAAGGAGTCCATCGAGATCCCCGCTTCCGTCGTGCCCGTGTTCAAGGCCGGCAAGGCGCTGAAGGACGCCGTGGCGAAGTAATTTAGCTGAATTTGAAGACTGCCGGCACATCTGTGCCGGCAGTCTTTTTGGAGGAACACTTATGAGACTGGACAAATATCTGAAAGTTGCGCGGCTCATCAAGCGGCGGACGGTGGCAAACGAGGCCTGCGACAACGAGCTGGTGACCGTCAACGGCAAGCCCGCCCGGGCGTCCTATGAGGTGAAGGTGGGCGACCATATCTCCATGCGCTTCGGCACCCGCACTGTGACCGTGGAGGTGCTGTCCGTCCAGGAGACGGTGAAGCAGGCGGACGCCGCCGCACTGTACCGGGAAGTCCGGGAGGAATAATCGCCCGTGCCCTGCCATATAGTGTGGACAGGGGGGCGAAGCTATGAGTGATTTCAATACCGTGCCCGCCGCTGTCCACCGGTTGGAGCTGGTGGGGCGGGAGCGGCTGGTGGTGTCCGGCGTGGAGGATGTGGATCGGTTCGACGAGACGGGCATCGTCATGTCCACCACCGCCGGGACTTTGGTGGTCACCGGAGAGGACCTGCACATCGGCAAGCTGTCTCTGGACGGCGGAGAGCTTCATGTGGACGGCCGCATCGACTCCGTGACCTATGAGGACCAGGGCCAGAGCCGGGGCGGCTTCTTCAGCCGCCTGTTCGGATGAGCCATGGGGACCCCGGTCTCGGACCAGATCATGGCCTTTGGCCAGTCCATCCTGCTGGGGCTGTCCGCGGGAGTGCTTTACGACCTGCTGCGGCCTTTCCGGCTCCGCCGCCCCCGGCTCACCGGATGGCTGGACAGTATTTACTGCCTGGCCGTGGGGGCCGCCTCCTTCCTGTTTTTGCTGCGGCGGGCCGACGGCGAGCTGCGGGGCTTTCTGGTGCTGGGGGCCTTGGGCGGCGCGGTGCTGTTTTTCTGCGCCTTTTCCCAATTACTGCGGCCGGTGTGGGAATTTTGGGCCGATACGCTGGATCGTTTGGCGTATTTGTTGTCTTTTCCCCTGTTGTGGGTGAAAAATTTCGGTAAAAAAACGGCCCGATATGCAAAAAATCTCTTTTATTTTGCGGGAAAATGCTATACAATAAGAAAAACTGGGCGGATAGCTTACAAAGGAGGCAGCAGGGGTGGCGAAAAAAGCGGAACAGCAAAAAAAGCGTCCCCGGGCCAGCCTGCTGACCAAAATCGTGCTTCTGGTGGTGCTGGCTGCCATCGGCTGGCAGCTCTACGGCCTCCAGAGCAAGGTGGCTGCCGCCCAGGCGGAAAAGGAGCGGTACGCCGCCCAGGTGGCGCAGACCCAGCGGGAGAACGACGCTCTGGCGGCAGACATCGCCGAGGGTCCCACCCGGGAAAAGATCGAGGAGATCGCCCGGGATGAGCTGGGCCTGGTGACGCCCAACGAGTACGTGTTTGATGATGTCAGCAAATGATCGGTGCCGGATGACGAGGAGGTCTCCGCTTCCTCGGTCCTGGTGCCGTTCCTTTTTGCCGGGGGTGCCCGGCGCAAATCAGTGGAAGGAGAAACAAAGGACTATATGGAGCCTCAGGTTGGGAGCATTTTGGAAGGCAAGGTGACCACCATCACCAAATTCGGCGCGTTCGTGGCATTGGAGGGCGGGAGAAGCGGTCTGGTACATATCTCTGAGATCGCAAATACCTTCGTCAACGACGTGCATGACTTTTTACAGGAGGGACAGACCGTCAAGGTACTGGTCCTGTCCACGGAGAACGGAAAGATCAATCTTTCCATCAAGAAGACCCAGCCTCAGGAGCGCCCCGTGTCCCGGCCCCAGCGGCCTGCCGGCGGCCCCTCTGTCCCCCGGCCCGCGGCACAGCCCCGGCCAAACTTTGCCCGGGCGCCCCAGCAGCCTCTGTCCCCCTCCGGGGACCAGTCCTTTGAGGACAAGCTCAAGCAGTTCCTCTCCTCCTCCGAGGGGAAAATGGCTGACCTGAACCGCAGCATCGACGGCAAGCGGGGCGGCGGCCGCAGAAGAAGATGATTGCCAGAGGCGGCAGGGATTTTTCCTGCCGCTTCTGTTTTCAAATGCATAAAAAAGAGCCGCCCGGCAGATTCGCCGCGCGGCCCAAACGGGTGGGATATTGGAAAGCTTCCTGGATCATCATAGCATTTCCGCGGCTCGAAGAGCGTCGGAAATGGGCGACGATGAAGTTTTTGTAAAAACTGCACGGCGGCATCTGTACAAAAGAGCAGATATGTGGTATATTGTACAAAAGAGAGGAACCCGCCTCTCTCCCACACGAAAGGAGCGATCTCGATGAAGTATACCTACGCCTGCAAGAAAGTCTCT
>CAMCNO010000031.1 GCA_945876285.1 uncultured Clostridia bacterium
ATAATTGGCGATTTCCGCCCGGCCCGGAATGGCTAATTCCGCCCGGCGCTAACACAGCTGACAAACGCGTCTGAACAGACGCATTTGTCAGGGAAGAACAAGCCCCGAAACAGTCTCCAGCAAGCGGGAACCGGAAAGAATCAGCAAAGTCAGCTCTGCGAGATCATTGACCGCATCCAAAAGCAGAAGTTGAGATTGGAGATCATCGGCAGTATCACCATTGACTACCGTTCCGGCGAACTCGATCCTATGACCAAGGCATTTTTACAGATGTCCGGCATCTTCGCAAAATTGGAGTTGTCCATGATCCGCGCAAGGGTCAGATCGGGTATAGCAAACGCCAAGGCAAAAGGAACCAAGATTGGCAGACCGCAGGCAACAGTTGATGATATTTCCGCCGTGTTCCTCCGCCACTATCCCGCTTACAAGAAGAAGCAGTTGAATGTGAGCGAGTTGGCGAGGGTGTGCGATTTGAGCAGAACAACGGTTTATAAATACATTGACCTTCTGGAAGGGTAAAAGCAAAAAGGCGGCAGAGATAATCCTCTGCCGTCTTCTTGCTTCTATCATGTTCTATCAATCGAAGATAAACCAAGAATCAATGTTTTGTGCCAGTGGCCTTCCGTTGCCCCAATCGCAATAGTAAGTCTCACCATCCAGAACGACCCGGCTCAGCACATGACCGCTGTTGGTTCCCTTGATGCTTCCTCCGACACCCTGAGCGGAGATGCCCTCCAGATGCATCAGCAGGTTAAACGCTGCTGCCCTGCCGACGCAGGCTGCTTTTTTGTTGACCAGGCAGGCATAGGCAGAATCGAATTCCACGCTCTTACCCTGGTCAGCTTCCGCAGCACCGCCGCCGACTTTCACGCCAAAGCTGCGCAGATAGTCGTAATATGCCTGAGCAATTTGTTTCTGGCTCATACCGTCTTTCACGGTTCCCTTCTGGTGCAGTGTATTCTTGATGGCCTGCGCAGCCTCCAAAGCCGACCTCTGCTGTGCGTAGACTTGTTCCATGCTCAGCGTGGGCGCTATATCATTACGGTCATAAGCTACAAAAAAGACCGTTGAGCCATTCGGGAGCTTGCCAGCTTGCCGCCTCCAATAATAGTTGCAATAAGCACCAGTCAATTCCGGATATGTGGTAGTAAGCCGTTTGCTGAAATCATTACGGTTCATGCGGTCATTGTTGATCCATTCGGCCATATCCGGGTCATATGGATTGATGAGGGAATAATTGCCCATCAGGAAGGAGTAGAGTACGTTGTTCTGCATATCATCATCCGTGGTGGGAGCCGCGATCCACTTGATGTCGGCAGGCAGCCCCCAGTAGGGAGCGGTGGCAACAATTTCTTGAATTTCGTGAGCTTTTAGGGAGATTTTAGCTACATCACCACGGGTAAAAGTTGCGGCATTTGCATACTGCCCCTTGGTAATGCCGAGCTCATCTGCCAGCTTCCAGGAGGTAGCCACCTCAAAGTCCTTCCCAGATTCATAGCCCAGGGAACGCAGGACAAAGGCAATATACTGATTTGCTTTGATGGGATTTGTGCCGCAATAGGTCGTGGCAGTGACGCCGTTGGTCAGGCCGTTAGCGTAAGCGTAACCGATGTATGGGCGCATATCGTCGGAAACATCCGTAAAGGGAATCTCCCACGTTCCGGCTTTGGCCTCTTCTTCTTTACCAAGCAGACGCACCAACATGATAATGGCCTGGTTCCGGGTGGGCGTCTTGTCCAGGTCAAAAATGGGTGTGCCGTCGGGATTGGTGCCAGTTCCTTTGAAAAGCCCCAGTTCATACAGAGCCTCCGCTGCCTCAGTAGCCTCATCACTTGCAGCAGCTGCAGAGGGAACGAGGCAAAAAAACATAGTTAGGGAAAGAATCATGCATAGTAATCTTTTTTCCATGGCGAATCCTCCTCGTATAATAAGTTTTAAAGTTAATAATTCAGATATCAGCAGGCTTTGAGATGCCCGTGATACAATGCTGTTAGGTCGGCAGGGTCAAGCTCTTCCCCCTCCAGTTGAACCGAAAGGTTACTTCAAAAACAGTCCGTTCCCCTGGGCTGTTTTGATATTGACAGTATGATAGCATATTATCCATGTAGCGTCTACTATCATAGACATGAAACGTCTCTTTTTCTCTTAAACTGTTAAAGAGGAAAAGGCATCCCTTCACTCTTGGTCATGGTTCGGGAAAACGGCTCTTCATTCAACCGCCCATCATGCAGCACGTCTCCAGGGTCATTCACAGGATCTTCCAAAATGGCAGTCCCGCTATTTCCCGGGAGTGAGATTTCCATTCCCTACGGCACACCCACGCCACTGCTCTGGTCAAAACAGGTGTGCCGCTGGCTGTTTTCCAAAAGTACCTGGGCCATGTAAAAATCGAAATGATGGAAGCTGAAACAATGCTTCAGGTAAAGCTGAAAGCCACGAATACATAACACTGCCTGCCGCCATCTTAAATAAGCATATCGCAAAATTTATCGTTGCGCCGAAGGGATTCTATTGATATAATATTATCAAGAATCTGATAAGGAGGTGTCCCTATGCAAATCAGGCCTTCGTCCGCCCTACGGAATGACTATACGCAGATTTCCGAGTTGGCAAAGGTATCCGGCGAACCCATCTTCATCACGAACAAGGGTGAAGATGATGGCGTTTTTATGAGCATGGAAGCCTTTGAGGAACGAGAAAAAATGTTCCGTCACCGCGATAAAATCTATGCTGCTGAAATAAGCCGTTTGAGTGGAGAGCCCACCTATACGCCGGAGGAAATCGACGAAAGAATGGAGTCTCTGTTCCGTGCCTACGAGAAGTAAGCTGGTCTATCTGACACCAGCCAAACACGATTTTGAGGAAATCGTGAAGTATCATATCGCAGAAGCAGGGACAGAGTCTGCTCGCAAAATATATAACACGATGAAAAGCGTCATCGATCGGCTGCAGGATTTTCCCTTGATGGGGCAAACGCATCCCGATCCCATTTTAGCGGCAAACGGATTTCGAAAATTGGTATTAACCAAAACCTATGTCGCAATTTATAAGGTTCAGGATGACACCGTGTTCATTTACGCTATCGTCAATGGCCGGACTGACTACCCGCGTCTTCTGAAGTAAGACAGCGTTCCAAGTGAAGCACACCATCTCCTGGCGTTTTCCTTCTTCGGTATCATCATTGCCGTGGTATTCGGTTTTCGGGATTCCCTGCTCGGCGGCTTTGCTTCCTGGTCGCGAATCATCTGTTTTCTGCTCTTCGGTGCGGAGAATAAGACCCGGGAGGCCGTTAAAAATATTATCCGAAAAGAACCTGCTGCCTTGCAGGAATTCCAAAACGAACACGAGTAAAGCAACAGCCTCCCCGGGGCGACAGGCCCGGGGAGGCTGTTTGTTTCAGAAAAAATGGACACTTTTCGCAGGCGATGGAAGCCGTCCCGCAAAAGAACTTCCTGGCTGCATTTAAAGCAAAACCACGGCGCTTTCGCAGTTTTCCAAGGTGATGCGTCCCTCGCTCTTTGCCTGTGCCAGAAGTTCCGCCTCTCTGCCGGTGTTGGTCAGCAGCACCTGTCTCACGGGGCCGTCCAGCGTCAGGGTACGGGCAGTCCTGCCGTAGTTGCCTGCCACCAGAATGGCCTGGCCATCCCCCTTGCGCAGGTAGGCCAGGATACCCGGCTCCGTCTCATAGGCAGGAACGAAGTCGCCGTAAGTAAAGGTATCCGCATAGGCGTCGGACTTCCGCAGGGCGATGAGCCGCTTGTAGTAGTTCAGCAGGGAATCCGGGCGGCCCGCCTGCTCCGCAACGTTGATGTCCCGGTAGTTAGGATTCACCATGAACCAGGGCGTGCCGGGGGTAAAGCCGCCGTTAGGGGCGTCGGACCACTGCATGGGCGTCCGGGCGTTGTCCCGACTGTGGAGGCAGCAGGCCTCCAGGGCCTCCTCTTTGGTGCATCCGGCCCGGAGGGCCACCTGGTACTGGTCGATGGTGTTGATGTCCTCATACTGGGAGATATCGGTCATGGGACAATTGGTCATGCCGATCTCCTGGCCCTGATACAGGAAGGGGATGCCCCGCAGCAGCAGGGACGTAGTAGCCAGCAGCTTCTTTCCCGTCTCGTTTTGGGCGTAGGGCGGTAGAAAGCGGCTGGCGCCCCGGGGCTCGTCGTGGTTTTCAATGATGTTCGCCAGGAAACCGATTCCCTGCACTTCCCTCTGGGCGTTGAACAGGGCCTCCCGCCAGGGCTCAAACCGGATGGTGGGCGCGTCGTACCAGCCGTGGCCGCCAAAGGTGAGGGCCTGGGCGCTGAAATCGAACATGGTGGAGAAATGGCCCTCGTCTCCGATGAATTCCGCCAGCTCGTCCTCTTTCATGTTGAAGACCTCGCCCACGGTGAAGGCGTCGTGCCTGGCGAAGGTCTCCCGCTTCAGCTCCTGGAGGAACTCCCCGATGCCGTCGGCGGACTCCACCATTTTGGTGCAGGCCGCCAGGCCGTCCGGGCCGTCCGGCTCGAAGGAGGGAAAGTCCAGGTTCTTCTTGATGTTGATGATAGCGTCGATGCGGAAGCCCGCCACACCCTTGTCCAGCCACCAGTTGACCATTTCATAAATCTTTTGGCGGACCACCGGGTTCTCCCAGTTCAGGTCCGGCTGCTCCGGGGCGAACATGTGGAGGTAGTAGAGGTCCGTGCCGGGGACGGGGCTCCAGGTGCTGCCGCCGAAGTAGGAGCGGTAGTTGCTGGGAGGCTGGCCGTCCCTGCTCTTGCGGAAGTAGAAGTAACCGGCATATTCTCCCTCCGGGTCCGCCAGGGCCTTTTGGAACCACTCGTGCCGGTCAGAACAGTGGTTCACCACCAGGTCCATGACGATGGACATGCCCCGCCGCTTGGCCTCCGCCAGCAGCAAGTCAAAGTCCTCCATGGTGCCAAATTCCTCCGCGATGCGGTAATAGTCGGAGATATCGTACCCCTGGTCCACAAAGGGGGACTGATAGACAGGGGAGAGCCAGATGATATCGATGCCCAAGTCCTTCAGATAGTCCAGCTTGGACAGCACACCCCGCAGGTCTCCGATGCCGTCGCCGTTGGAGTCGCAGAAGCTCTTGGGATAGATTTGGTAGGCGACCTTGCCGTTCCACCATAATTTTTTCATGAATAAGGTTTCCTTTCAGGGCAAAAACATATCTGCTATGATGTAGCACGTTTTTTTGCGCTTGTCAATGCTCCCTCCGGGAAGGCCGGCGAAAAATTTCATCAATCTCAACGCATGGGGCTAATCGAATTTCACAGCTGGATACTGGCTTCCATATGTTCACTTCCTTGACCCCCGCACTGCCAGTCCAATCGTATTGCCGTGCATAAAAGAGTGGTATATACTGGGTGTAACCCGTCGACAATCTTCACAGTGAGGTGAGCGCGGTGAACGGCATATGCAGGGACATTTTCCGGGCTGTCCATGAGGGCAGATGGCTGAGCATTGAATACAAAAACAAGGAACAGCAGGTGACCCGGTATTGGATCGGGATCAAGGGGATCGACCTGAAGTATAGAAGTCTCCTCGTAGACGGTCTTCACCTGGGAGAACTCACCGTCAAGGAACTAAGCATTTACATCGATTCCATTGTGAGTTCCGCCATACTGGACGGCACATATTGCCCGGTGAACCAGGCACTGGTCAGAGATATCAGGCTGAACCCTGAGAAGTACCGGGGCCTTTTTGACTGCGTGCCCAACCTGCAGATCCTGAATTACCTGTGCGACTGCAACCGGCTGGACACCACGCCTTACCGCTGCGAATACACGCTGGTACATCACTTCGACGGGGAAAATCTCAGCGGAGAGCCCTATTACCTGAGCGATGAGCAGTTTGGCGAGATCGTCAAATATTTTCAGTACAAGGCGGATTCCGAGAAGGACGAGACTCATATCCGGCAGCTGGCTCTGAACGTCCTCAGTGTCAACTGCAGGCAGGGCCTCTATGTACTGGCATACCGCAGGCTGGACCTGGACGTAAAGGACCGGTCCATGCGGCCTTCCGAAAGCATCACGCTGTGCCATCAGTTTAAGATCGAGGGAGACACCATAAGTGCGCGTCAGTTTCTGGACGCAGATGATCTTATACTTCTGGAACAACCCGAAAAGAATCTGGAGCGCATCAAGGATCGCATTGCACACAACTGTGGCCGTGGAGAAATGGTGGATGACATGCCCTACGTCATCGCCATTGGTGCGGATATTCCTCTGGACCTCAGGCGCGAGTACAATGCCATTATCAACATGTATCAGGAAGGAACTGTGACCGTTCCCATCCAGGCTTTTTTCGGGGATATTCTCCGGCGGCCTGTCCGTCGGAAAGCGTATCCCATTGCACTGGTGAACCGCCGGGTGAATCTGGACCAACTGCTGGCTATTAACAACGCCATGAAGTATCCGTTGGCATATATTCAGGGGCCGCCTGGGACTGGTAAAACGAACACCATTCTCAACACCATCATGACGGCCTTCTTCAACCAACGCACAGTACTGTTTTCTTCCTATAATAACCATCCCATTGACGGTGTCTTTGAAGCTCTGCAAAGCCTCCGCTACCACGGCCAGCAGATTCCATTTCCGATGATACGGCTTGGAAACTTCAACAAGGCATCTGATGCGCTGAACTTTATGCGGGACCGCTATGAGCAGGTGAAAGGGCTGAGCATTTACAACTCCACTCTGGATAAAAACCATGAAGAAAAGGTGCGCCGCACGCAGCAGCTGACCGCGCTGCTGACCGCTTACGAGGAGATCCTGGATCTGCGGGAGCGGAAGGAGGTCGTGGAGCGGCTTTTGAGTGAGAACCACCAGCTGAATTTCCAGTATGAGCTGCGCGGCAAGCAGTTGGCGGATATTGACAGGCGATTGCAGGAGATCGGCGACATCCGCGACGAGGACGCCCTGAAGCTGCTGACAGATGATGAAGATGAATTCCTGAAATACCTCTATTTTACCTCAGCCAGATATATCAAGCGCCTGGGTGAACCCTCAAACGAAGATCTGCTGGAAATCCTCTACATGAAGGGGAACGAAAAAGATCGGGTTCATGCCTTCCACAAATACCTTTCCAATGGCGACAATGTCAAAAAGTTCCTGCGCATTTTTCCAGTCGTCTCCACCACGTGTATTTCAGCACATCGTATCGGTGAGCCCAAGCCCTACTTTGACATGGTCATTATGGATGAGGCCAGCCAATGCAACACGGCTGTCTCGCTGGTGCCAATCCTGCGCGGAAACAGTCTGATGCTAGTAGGCGATCCCCAGCAGCTCAGCCCGGTTATTCTGCTGGATGAGGCGGATAACCGGGTGCTGCGGAATAAATACGCGGTGTCGCCAGAATACGATTATATTGAAAACTCTATCTACAAGACCTATCTGGCCTGCGACTCGGTAAGCGACGAGATCCTCCTCAGTTATCACTACCGCTGCAGCAAAAAGATTATTGAGTTCAACAACCAGAAGTACTATAATGGGAAACTCCATATCCGAAGCACCCCTTCCGGAGAAAATCCGCTAATCTATGTAGATGTCAAGAACGCGTCCGCTGCCGTGAAGAATACGGCACCAGGAGAGGTCCAGCAAATCCTGGAGTATGTCCGGAGCCACAGAGACCAGAAAATCGGCATCATCACGCCCTTTGCCAACCAGAAACGGCTGATTGACGAGACCTTGCGGGATGCCGGCTTCCAGGACATTGCCTGTGGGACAGTCCATGCGTTCCAGGGTGATGAAAAGGATGTGATCCTGTTTTCACTGGGCATTACGGACGGGACGGGTCAAAAGACCTATGATTGGCTGAAAAACCACAGGGAACTGATCAATGTGGCCACATCCCGGGCGAAGGAGCGACTGATTCTGCTGGCCAGTGACAAAAATATCCGGCGCCTGCACGGGGCCCAGGGGGAAGACGACCTTTACGAGCTGATCCAATATGTCAAAACCAACGGTGTGTCCAGGGTCACGCAGCGGGCGGTGGCCTCCCGCGCACTGGGTGTCAAGCCGTACAGCACGGAGACAGAGAGTGCCTTTCTTGAGTGCCTGAACCATGCGATTGGCGTAATTTTGCCTTCTGGCAACCGATATACCGTCCACAAAGAAGTGCCAGTTTCTCAGGTATTTCAGGACAATCCCTCGTATACGGATTTGTTTTACACCGGCCGGTTCGACTTTGTGGTCTACGAACGGGTGGCAGGAAAGATGGAACTGCCTGTTTTGGCAATTGAGCTGGATGGAAAAGAACACCTGGAGGATGAAGCGGTACGGAGAAGGGACGCGAAGAAGAACGCCATCTGCCGAGAACATGGATTTGAACTGATCCGGGTAGACAATTCCTACGCCAGACGATACCACTATATTAAAGACATTCTGATTGGCTATTTTACAGGCAAATAAATGATAGAAAAGGCTGAAATCCCTTAAGTGCAAAGGATTTCAGCCTTTTCCTATTCATTTTTTCAAATATGGGATGATATGCGATAACGTCCGCCAAAGGGGGCGGACTGCTTTTACTTCACCACCTCGCCGCCGGGGGCAGAGTGGGCGGTGGCCCAGGCGTGCTCGAAAGCGGCCCAGTCACGCTGCGGCAGCTTCTTCGTCCAATTCTCCAGATACTTCTTGTCGCTCCCGCTGGCCAGCCACTTGTAATCATGGCTGTTGGTGGCCTCCTGCATATCGGCATAATACCAGTCGCCGGGCTTGCAGTCCGGCCAGGTGACCATCTGGCTCTCCGGCAGCAGACGGTCCTTCTGGGGCTTGCGGTCCAGGGCGCGGTTCACGATGACGCAGGCCTGGGCGCGGGTGATGTTGGTGTCGGGCTGGAATGTGCCGTTGTCAAAGCCCTGGACCAGGCCGACCCGGGCGGCTGCCTCCACATAGTCCGTATACCAGGCTTCCTCGGGAACGTCGGTGAAATAGCCCTGGTACGCCTCCCTGGTGGTCTCAAAGAATCCCACCGCCATCTTGGCAAACTGGGCGCGGGTGATCTTGCCGTAGGGACGGAAGGTGCCGTCCTGATAGCCATCGATGATGCCCATGTTCGTCAGGGTGGAGATGGCGTTGTTGCACCACAGGTCGGGGCCGCAGTCGGAGTAGCCGCTGGTCTGGCTCCAATACTTCTCCCGGGTCTCATCCGTCAGCATGCGGAAGAAGATGGTCGCCACCTCGCCCCGGGTAATGGAGCCGTAGGGCTGCAGGGTGCCGTCCTTGTAGCCGATGATATAGGAATAATGGTCATCGGTATTCAGGTGGGAGCCGCCGCCAGAGCTTCCACCGGAGCCGCCGCTGGAACCGCCGGAACTTCCGCTGGATCCGCCGCCACCGCCGGGCGTACTGGGCGCGGTATAGGTGTTGGTATAGTGGACGCCCTTGACGGTACCGCCCTCGATGGCGCCCTCGGCAACGGCGTCATTGTCCGTTCCCGCCACGCCGGTGGTGACGGAGGAAACCGTGTAATTGGCGCTGGCCGCCTCGGTCACCTTGTAGGCGGTGCCCGCGGGCAGTCCGTAAATGACAGCGCTGTGCCCGCTCGCCAGCTCCACCGTCCCGCCGCTGGTGAATTCCGCGGGGGCGGCGTCAGAATCCGTATAGAGGAGCGTTCCTCCTACAGGCTCCTTCTCCGACGTCAGCTCCACAGTAAAGCTAAACTTGGCGTCGGTACTGCTGTTTTTGACGGTCTTGCTGATAAACAGCGCGCATTCGTTTTGGGGCACGTTGACGATCACGGCGGTATCGCCGGTCTTGGAGCCGGTGATAGTGCCGGTCTCATGGAAATAGTTTGCTGTATAACCGGGGACGTCGGTTTCCTGAACGGTATATTTGGCACCGACTGTGAGGCCGGAAAGCGCTTTCGTTTCCCCCGTGGAAAGTGCAAAGCTCTCCTCCACGTCACCTACCGCCACCTGGATCGGGAAGGTCTGCTCTGCGTCCTGCTCTGAACCCGCTTTGCCACCCAGCACATATTTGGTCACATACAGCGTACCAGTGGGTTCGGTCGTGACTTCGTAGGATACCGCAGGCCTGGAAAAGTTCTCGTACTTCACTTCATTGCCGTTGCTGTCAACAGGATACAGCGTGGCGCGCTTGTTGGTGAACAGGTATTCGTTGCCTGCCAACTGCTTGCCGGTCTCATCGTCCAGGCCGTCCGCATCATATTCACCGTATACGCCGGCTTCAAGCTGGGGATTGGTCAGCTTGACGGTGTAAGTCAGCTGGACCTTCTCAAAATTGCTGACGGGCACATTGATGTCCCACACGAAGCACTCGTCGGACTGGCCATCCTGTCCCTCCGCATAGTAGTGCAGGACAAAGGGATACGCGCCCGGAATATTCTGGTCCAATGCTCCGAATCCGTACCGGGCAGTCTCCTTGGGATCGCTCATAAAGAGGTCCGGATCCGTCAGGTCCGTCACACCCAGCTCTTCGCCGTTTACCGTCAGGGTCAGGCAGTCAGGGTCCTTCACGAAGTCGAAGTCGTAGGCGAACCGGTCAGCCGTTCCGTAGGTGCCCTTGCCGATGACATCCACCACCCTGGAGCCGGCACCAAGGAGGTCGTAGATATCGTTCCGGATATCATCAAAGCTGACTTCCTCCCCGCCCGCCAGATAGTCCATAAAGCTGTCGGACCAGGCGTACTTCTTGGTGGACTCGGCCTTCACCGCGTAACAGTGGCAGCCCTCCTCCTTGGACGCCTGATATGTCCGGGCCGTCAGGTACAGCGCCGTATCGACGCTGTTGGCGTAGGCAGTATTCCAATCTTCCTCATGGGGGGTAGATTTCACAACAGTTCCGCCGTAAGGATAGTCGTAGGCCGTTCCCTGGCTCTCGACCTTTTCACCGATGCCAGTCATCCAGGTATCCCAGTCTGCCGGAGCGGCATCCGAGCCGTACTTCTTCTCCCAGTTCTTCGGGGTGGCAACGGTCATCCATGTACTGCCATCCGGATAGGACCACGCGGTGGCGGTAGGTTCCGCGCCATACATATAAGTAATGGCGTCGCTGACGAAAATCAGGTACTTGCGGCTGTTGTCCACCGTGGTGTCCTCGTCCAGCATGGCCTTACCCGCCAGCAGGCCCGCGTGGGTGTTGGTGCCTCTGACGGTCGACCCTTTCGGAAGCGCGGCCGCAATGGCGTCATACTCGGTGGCCAGGTCAAAGAACTTGCCGTCATTGGCGATACTGGCTCTCGTATTGAAGCTCACCACGCCTACCCGAATCTTTGCCTGGGTCTCCTCCAGCCGATCTTTCAGGCTTTCCAGCATCGTGCGAGCCTGCTCCTCCGCCTTGGCGCTGCTGGACTTGTCCAGTACCAGCACCACGTCGCTGACCAGCTGCTCTTCGGCGGAAGGCAGGGACAGCGTCACCTCGGAGGTATAATCCCCCGCGGCGTTCTTCTCCAAATTGGTGGCCGTCTTGGATTTGGAGGTCTCCCACGCGGGGATGACAGGCTCCGGCCCGGGGTCAGGCAGAACGCCGTGGGCGGCTTTTAATGCCTTTGGCTGCGTTCCAAACTGGGTAAACTCCCGCACGTGCAGGGTTTCCTTGTCGTGGGCCTCCCAGCGCCCGTCTTCCTCGCTGTCATCATACCAGCCGTCGATGGGGTCGGCGCAGTGATCGGGCACGCCGTCCAGCATCCATTCGGAGCCGACGCGGCCAAATGAGATCGTGCCACAGTTGTAGATATCATCTCCGGCAGTCCCGGCATGGTTGTTGTAAAGCTGGATATGGTCCGGCAGGCTGACGGCGCCGTTCGCATAAATGCCGCCGCCATAGCCCAGCTTTTCGGCGGTATTTCGGACGACCGTCATATCCGCGGAGTCCGACACCGTTAATGTCCCGGCTTTCTGATAGATGCCGGAGCCCCTGTTATCCGTGATGGTGACCGTGCTGTCCGCAATGCTGGATTCCCCTCCGATGTAAAGCGCCCCCGGGATCGTCCACTTGCTGCTGATGGAGCAGGCATTGTCCCGGATCGTGACATCGGAGCCATCAGCAATGGAAAGATTCCCGGAAACGTGGATGCCATTGGCTCCGTTGCCGCAGGCCGTAACGTTGGATTTGCTGATGGAAAGGCTCCCTGCGGACAGGCCATGGGCGCCGTTATTGTCAAAATGCACTTCAGAATTTTGAATGTCAAAGTGGGACCCATTTGACCCGTTGCCCGTGCTGTTGATTACCTTCACTTCGGAATTCTGAATCGCTGCACAAAACGTTCCGGTAAGCCCGGAGCGGTTATGGTCGGATATAAATGTGGACTTCGTGATATTCACATTGTAGCCGCTGTAGCCGCCATCCCATTCCAGAGCGTCCTGCTTATAATTTTTAATGATGAGGGTGGAATCTGTCAGATTCAGCTTGTTATTGCTGCAAAAATAGATGGCGTGTGTCTTTGTTTCGGACTCTTCGGTTCCAGTTCCGTCCATGGTCATCGTGGTGTTCTCCAGCGTCAACGATGCGTCTTTGCTGGCACAGACCGTCATCCAGTCCCATTCCGCGGTATAGGGCGTGGAGCCGATACCGGTCATGACCACATTGACATTCTGAAAGGTCAGCGACGTTCCCCACAGGGCAATGCCATACTTGGTGAAAGTGACTGTGGGCGCCGTTACGCCCTCCGCCGCCTGGATAGTCAGATTTTTTCTGAGATCCAACCCCTCCGTCTCAGCGTCTGCCAGCAGTTCGATGGTGGTGGTAGTAGTGGTATTATCGTCCTCCGCCGCTTTGACAGCATCGTCCAGCGTCTCATACAAAGACTCACCGATCCTGGCAACAGCGGTTTCTCCTTCCGCCAGAGCCGTGGCTGGGAGCAAGCTGAACAGCATGACGCACGCCAGCAGACCCGCCAATAGTTTTCTTCTCATATTGCTGTTTTCCTCCTTATGCTGATTCTTTTGTGTAACAGTTTTCACGGCGGCCCTGCCCGGGAAAAGACCGCGGCTTTCCAGATATGTCCCATCGGACACTGCCGCCAGGCCCTCCGCCATTCGGACAGCAACGCATCTTTCAACTGCACCGCCCTCCCTTCCACAGCGTCTGAACACTCGTCGGACGCCTTTGGAATTTCCATTTTTTTACATTTCCATTTTCTCACTTAAAAAGTGCGCATTTTGTCCGTTTCTGCATCTAAATTGTTGTATTTTACGGCCAAAAGTTATCAAAGTAAGGCGAAAAAGCGTCGAAACAACATGGAAATGACAGCACATCGCAGAACGGTGTCTGATTCCATCTTTTTGTGCGAAAAGTTCTTTGAACCCCGCTTATTTTGCGGGAGAAACAAAAAAACCGGCGGACAGCGTTAAAATCGCTGTCCGCCGGTTCTGCGATGTCCAAAACCGCTCTATATCATAGCCGCCACAGCGGCACAGGTAATGATCCGGCAAAACTCGCCTTTCTGAAAGCAAAGGAAGCGTCCTCTTACCTCAGCAGTTACGACACAACCTCCTGAATGTGCTTTCTTCGGCGGCAAATCCGTTGAGGAGTTTCCGCTTCCTGCGGTTCCGTCTGTGGGAAACCGGGGAAATTCCGGTGGCCCCGCGGCGCATATGCCGTCGTGACCGGGCTGATAGAGGACATGGCCCGGCGCATGGCCTCCTCCCGGGGATGTACATAGTAATGTGTGGTCGTGGTCACGTCCGCATGCCCGAGGAGGCCGGAAACCGTGGCGATGTCCACCCCTTTTTCCACAGCTCTTGTGGCAAAGGTATGCCGGAGCGCATGGTACTTTACGTGGGGAAGTCCCAGTCCATCCAGCACATCCCCAAAGTAATGGCTTAGATTATCCGGATCCATCAGGCCGCCCTGCGAATTGAAGATGATGAAATCATCCGGCCCGGGAAATCTCCCTGTGATTTCGCGAAACCGCTCATACTGCATAGCGGCAAGGTCATTCAGCACATCCGGCAGGTACAGCGTCCGCTTCGATGAATCAGATTTCACGGAAGAAAACACCAGCTCCGTGCGCTTTTTGCTGGTCTCGTTCTTCTCGAATCTGGTGATACGCCGAACGGTTTCCTCCACATGGAGGCATCCCCGCTGCGCATCGTAATGGCGCCACCGGGCGGCACAGACCTCCCCCAGGCGCATGCCGCTGTACAGGCCCATAATGATGCCCGCGTTCAGCAGGGAGACATCCTGAAACAGCCATTCCTCCAGAATCTTCTGATCGCTGTCGCTCATGACCTCCACTTTCGGGGAAGAACAGTGCTGGTACACCGTTGCGGGGACGGGGTTGGCCGCCATATAGCCGTCCGCCACGGCGCGCTTGCAGCAGACGTCCAGCACCACCCGCATATTCTTGAGGCTCTTGGCGCTGAGCGGGCCGCCGTCACGGAGATTCCCATGCTCAGCTTCCTCATTTAAAAACATCTGCACCCTCGGCGTCGTCAGCTTACTCAGCCTGACTGAGCCGAGTTTGGGCAGAATATGTTTATAAAGATTGTCGTGGTAGTGCTCATATCCGCTGGGCTTTGCCGCCGGGCGCACATAGGTGGAGAGCCAGAACTCCGCCCACTCCTTCAATGTCGGATTCTTCTGAAGCATCACTGGGATACACCTCCTTTTACCGTCAGGCTGGCCGCCAGTTCCTCTGCCAACGCTTCCTGCAGCCGTTCCATATCCTCCACGACCCGCTGAAAGTTCTTCTCCGTGGCGGTCATGGTATGCATGGTATCGTTTCGCAAACAGTAGGTCCAGAGCTTAAGCGCCGCTTCCAGGGGCGTACCTCCGGCAAGCAGTACCTGCCGGCCGGTTTCCATGGCCGGAATATAGTCTCCCAGCAGGGAAGCAGCTACTCCGCTGTGTCCGGGATTGATGTTGAACATCTGCACCATCCGTCCGTTGGGGAGGGTGATCCGGCCGCAGTCCGGCAGCTCCTGGGGGCCGTGATACAGCAAAATCAGCCGTGCACTGTTCCACGGGAACGCCGGGTCATACAGCTCACCGGCCAGGTCCGTCCGCTCATACAGATACTTCTGGAGCAGCTGCGGGAACTCCTCTGTCAGGCGGGACATCAGGTGGATCAGAACGCACACCATTCCCGGAAGTTGGATCTTATGAAAAGAAATGTACATATACTTCTCCTTTGTATCTTTTGAAAGGGGGCGAAGCCGCATCACCGGCCCCGCCCTTCCTCAGTTTTTTCGCTCAGGCAGTAATGCCTTCCTCAGCCCAGGTCACCGCACGGAAGCAGTAGGGCCGGCCGTCCGGGCCCAGCATACCGTTGATGTGCTGGATCAGGCGGCGGACCGCCTTGGTGTGGCGCTCGCCGATCAGAACCGCCTCAGCCACGGGGATGCCGTCCTGGACGCAGCCGTGCCAGTACATCATCATCTGGTACACATCCCGGGTCTTGGTCTGGCCGGCCTTTCCCTCGAAGATGGTCACCGCACCGCCCTGGGCAGTCAGCAGGTCCACCCGCTCATTCAGGCCGATGGTGCGGAAGACGCCTTCTTCCTGCGCCACCCGGGTCATGCCGGGAACGGCACGTTTTTTCTCCGCCAGCTGGGCCAGCAGCTTCTGCTCCTTCGTTTCCCGGGAGGAAGGGGGGAGCTGAACATTGGCGCGGATCCACCTGAACAGCTTCCGCAGGCGGGGATCCTCCTCCCGGAAGCCGTTTTTGGCATTCTTGGTGGAAGGCAGGGCATCCCAGGAATCCGTCTGCAGGTCGATCTGCGCCAAAAAGGCGTTCTGGGAGTTGTGGATGGAGCGCCCCCACACCTGCTTGATCAGGCCGTGTTCAATGACCCGGCCATTGATGCGGATCTCGACGCCGCTGGCATCCATGCTGCGGATGTAGTGGCTGTAGTTGTTCTTATCCGTGCAGATGGAGCCGTAACGGCAGTGGATCTGGATGCTGCCGCCGCCCAGATCATACTTCTGGACGGGCAACTCCTGGAGCGTCCCCGTCTCCCACTGGGGGAACAGCGGCTTCAGCTTCTTCTGGCGGCTGGTCTTGCCATCGCTGACCACCAGCTCGATTTCAGCCTCGCCGTTATAGAGGATATTCGCGTAAGTATAACGCAGATCCTCCTCCAGAATATCCACCAGCTGCCAGAAAGTCTTCTGCTTCTCATTGTCCTCGGGGCACAGCGTACGGAGCATCTCCATGGAGCAGGAGACGCTGATCATCGTGCCGGTGGGGCCCAGGTGTGCCGGCCACCAGCCGGTGCGGTAGACGCTGTTCAGCTTCCCCTTGCCGATGGCATAGGGGCTCTTGACCACCTGGCAGCGGTTGTGCTTCAGATCCTCCTCCGTTCTGGTGGCGACCTCCCAGCCGCTGCCCTTGGCGTCCACATAGGCCAGGGCGTGCTTGAGGCCGTAACCGTGCTCGTTCAGGGGAGTCTCCTTGTCAGCCTGGCCCGCCAGCGTCATGGCGTTTGCCAGGTTCCGGATCCCGGTGCCGCCGTCCTCCACGGTGATGTCCACCTTCTCACCGCAGGCATGCAGCGTCAGCCGCACGGTGCGGACCATGGTGGCCTTTCCCCAGTTCCGGCGGAAGTTGGAGATGCTGTCATCCACAAACTCACTGATTGCCTGGGAGATGTTGGAGAAGCTGCCGCCGATGGCCTTCCAGAGGTTCTCAGCATCAGGCGTGTTGTCCAGCTCGAACTGTTCTTCCTTCATATCGATCATATCGTTCATGTTCGTTCGTCCTTTCACGTATTATTTGAAAATTCCTGTTTTTCTTGCCGCATGATCTCTTTAATTGCAGCCGTTACTTCCAGCAGGAACTTCCGCTCCTCCGGAGAGCAATCCTCCAGCACAGACGTCATGTCCGGCAGGAAGATTTCTTTCTCGGAGCGTGGAATCCCGAGAAGTTCATGCACCGTTATTCCCAGTGCTGCTGCGATCCGCGTCAGGGTCTCCAGGCTGCCCTTTTTCACCGCACGCTCCAAATGACTGATGTACGGAACTGACACGGAGGCAGCCTCCGCAAGAGCTTCCTGCGTCATGCCGCGCTGATTGCGGAGCCGCTTGATGCGCTGTCCGATTTGTGGATAATCCACCACGGAGTCAGGCATTTCCATCCCGTACGCAAAGCGATCTGCTCTTTTCTCGTCCATGGGAAATCCCTTCTTTTGATTGAATTGTCTGGGGGATTCGCTCTTTACCCACTGTTCTGCATGGCACCTCACACCTTTCTTTCAACCGCAGCAAAAAGCGCTATGCAGGCTGGAACCTGCATAGCGCATCAAGCCGCTTTGGAAAGGTGTCTGCCCATTTTCGAACAATCCTTCTTGCGTAATGTCCGAAAAATGGGTATAATTCTCCCGTAGCGTAGTCTTGTACTACTGTGCCGGTGCCGTAATCACCTGCGTAGGCACGTGAGAGGTAGGAACTCTCACGTGCTGCTACTTCTTGCTTTTTGTTTCGCTCCTTAAGGAATCGGAGCAGATGTTTTTGAGGAGGCCGATTTTTCTGATGGTTCTCCTCTTGCCTCATAGTATATTATATCGTACCCGATATATCAATCCCGCAATTTATACAAATATCGTACCCGATATATATTCAACATATCCAATTTCTATAAGTTACTAAAAATATGGTGGTGATAATATGCCTGCATCAAAAGCTCAGCAAAAAGCAGTAAGCAAATATATGAAAAACAACTATGATGAAATAAAAGTTCGGGTTGAAAAAGGCCGCAAAGCCCAGATTCAAGCGCACGCAGAAATTCAAGGCGAAAGCGTGAATGGCTTCATCAACCGCGCCATTGCTGAAACCATGGAGCGGGATCAGGAACAGAAATCCTGAACTCTTCGCTCTTTCTGCGTTTAATTCCAAAGTTTCAGACAGGGGAGATGTCGCTGTGTTTCTCCATAACAAGCCAGGCCGCACTCTGGCAACCGTTTACCTGGAGGACATTGCCGAAAAGCTGGAAGAGGCCTCCGATCTCTGGGAACAATATTTGAATGTTGTCACCGGTGAGTTTGAATACCTGCCCGACGGCGAGTATGTTGAGCCGGACAAAGAACTGGCAGAACGCATTGATGCTTCCGACGACTATCTTCGACTGCCTAACCAATATGATATTCACGAATATCACATCATGGAGTCTTTTGCCGAATCCGTCCGGGACAGTTCTAAGAGCAACCGTCTTTTCCGGGCGCTTCGTGGTCGGAAGCCGTATCGACACTTTAAAGACGAAATTATCTATCTGAATTTAGACCAAGCTTATTATACTTTCCGTTCCTGCGCCTTTATGGAAATTGCCCGGGAATGGTGTGAGAATTACGATTTGCCTTATCAGCTTCGAAGCGAAAAAACGTCTTGCGGCCATGCCGACACCGAAGCCCCGCAGTAGACTTCCATCGCAGGGCCGTTCTTTCAGGCAGTTTTGCCATTGCTTGTTGAATCAAAAATCCGCCCGGACAAGCCTCAAGCTCAGGCTTATCCGGGCGGATTTTTCATGATTCATCTTTTTCAAACAGAGACAGCTGATTTGGATCTCTCATCGCCGGGTACGCCACCTGCGGAGTCCTTGCCAGTTGGAATGTCATCCGTCCTGATGCCGAGGCTGGCTCGCTTGCAGCGTCAGCTTTCCCGAAAAGCAAAGTGTGTACACCGCTTGCTGAGATCACCTCGACCGGCGAAATTGAGCAGTCGTTCCG
>CAMCNO010000032.1 GCA_945876285.1 uncultured Clostridia bacterium
ACGGCGAGCTGACCTTCCAGGTGAAGCCCATGAACTTCAAGCACACGGGCCTGTTTCCGGAGCAGGCGGTGAACTGGGACTTCGTCATGGATAAAATTCGGAACGCCGGGCGGCCCATCCGGGTGCTGAACCTGTTTGCCTATACCGGCGGCGCCACGGTGGCCTGCGCCAAGGCAGGTGCCAGCGTGTGCCATGTGGACGCGGCAAAGGGTATGGTGGCCTGGGCCCGGGAGAACGCCAGGCTCTCCGGCCTGGAGGACGCCCCCATCCGCTGGATCATCGATGATTGCGCCAAGTTCGTGGAGCGGGAGATCCGCCGGGGCAAGACCTACGACGCCATCATCATGGACCCGCCCAGCTATGGCCGTGGTCCCGGCGGCGAGGTTTGGAAGCTGGAGGAGAACCTGTATCCCTTTGTGAAGCTGTGCGCCGGAGTGCTGTCGGACAAGCCCCTGTTCGTCCTCATCAACTCCTACACCACGGGCCTGGCCCCGTCTGTGCTGGGGTATCTGCTGAACATCCTGGTGGCATCCAAATACGGCGGCAAGTGCACCTGGGACGAGCTGGGCCTGCCCGTGACAGAGACTGGCCTGGCCCTGCCTTGCGGCGCAACAGGCCGCTGGTTCAGCGAGTGACCTTAAAGAAGGAACTCCGTCCCCCCTTTAGATTCCCCCCCCCACCAGTGACATCGGTCACTGGTGCCGGCGCCCAAGGCGCCTGAAGTCAGGGAATTTTTGTCAGGCACATGTCCTGACAAAAATGATTCCATTTTCTTCTTTTGCCGGAGGCAAAAGAATTAGAAGAACAAGAGAAAGTGACAAGAGCTATGTCTGCGATCATTGAAACAAAAGAGCTCCGCTTCGCCTACCCGGCGGACGAGGGCGGCGATCCGGTGTTCGCCCTGCGGGGCGTGGATTTGGAAATCGAAAAGGGCAGCTTTGTGGTGGTGCTGGGGCATAACGGCTCCGGCAAGTCCACTTTAGCCAAGACCTTCAACGCTGTCTTGCTGCCCGCCGGCGGCAAAGTCTATGTGGAGGGGATGGACACCCTGGACGAAAAGCTGCTGCTGGCTATCCGCCAGCGGGTAGGCATGGTGTTCCAGAACCCGGATAACCAGATCGTCGCCAACGTGGTGGAGGAGGACGTGGCCTTCGCCCCGGAGAACCTGGGCGTGCCCACGGAGGAGATCCGTCGTCGGGTGGACGACGCCCTGAAAGCCGTGGGCATGTATGACTTCGTGACCCATGCGCCCCATCTGCTCTCCGGTGGCCAGAAGCAGCGCATCGCCATTGCCGGTGTCATCGCCATGGAGCCGGAGTGCATCGTACTGGACGAGGCCACCGCCATGCTGGATCCTGTGGGACGGCGGGAGGTGCTGTCCACCGTCCACCGTCTGAACAAGGAAAAGGGCATCACCGTCATCCTCATCACCCACCACATGAATGAGGCGGAGGAGGCCGACCGGGTGGTGGTCATGGACGACGGCAAAGTCGCCATGGACGGCACGCCCAAAGAGGTGTTCACCCGCATTGACGAGCTGCGCTCCATGGGCCTGACCACCCCGGACACGGTGGACCTGCTGGACCGCCTGCAAAAGGACGGCTGGCACGTCCCTCTGGACGCGCTGACGGTAGAGGAATGTGCGGACGCCATTGCAGCCGCCGCCAAAAACTGACTGGAAGGAAGACGCGATTTGGAACCCATTTTGCAAATCAAAAACCTGACCCACACCTACGGCGTGGGCACGCCCTTCCAGCGCAGCGCGGTGGAGGATATGAGCTTTGACGTTTACGAGGGAGAGTTTCTCGGCATCATCGGCCATACCGGCTCCGGGAAATCCACCCTCATCCAGCACCTCAACGGCCTGCTGAAGCCCACGGCGGGGCAGGTCCTGCTGGGGGGCAGAGATATTTGGGCGGACCCGAAGAAGATCCGGGATGTCCGCTTCCGGGTGGGCCTGGTGTTCCAGTACCCGGAGTACCAGCTTTTCGAGGAAACGGTCTATAAGGACATTGCTTTCGGCCCCACCAACCAGGGCAAGACCGGGGACGAGCTGGACCGCTGCGTCCGGGAGGCCGCCCGTCTGGTGGGTATCCGGGACGACCAGCTGGACAAGTCCCCTTTCGAGCTGTCCGGCGGCCAGAAGCGCCGGGTGGCCCTGGCGGGCGTGCTGGCGATGGAACCGGAGGTGCTGGTGCTGGACGAGCCTACCGCGGGATTGGACCCGGCGGGCCGGGAGAACCTGATGGCGAACATCCGGGACTACCACCGCAACAAGCATAAGACCATCATCCTGGTGAGCCACAGCATGGACGAGATCGCCCAGAACGTGGACCGCATCCTGGTGCTGAAAAGCGCCCATGTCCTGATGAGCGGCGCCCCGGCGGAGGTCTTTGCCCGGGCGGAGGAGCTGCTTACCGCCGGACTGGATGTGCCCCAGGTGACCCGCATCGCCATGACCCTGAAAGCGCGGGGCCTGGACATTGACCCCGCCGTGTACACGGTGGAGGCCCTGGAAAAGCAGCTTCAGGCGCTGCGGAAGGACGGTGCCGTATGCTGAAAGATATTACCCTGGGCCAGTATTTCCCCGGCACCACCGTGGCCCACAAGCTGGACCCCCGGACGAAAATTCTGCTGGTAGTTCTGTATATCGTGGCTCTGTTCTGCGCCAAGGGCATCGTGGGCTACGCCCTGATGGCCTTGTGCCTGGCGGTCTGCGTCCGCATCTCCAAGGTGGGAATCAAGCAGTTGGTCCGGGGCTTGAAGCCGGTGCTGTTTATCATCATCTTCACCGGCCTTTTGAACCTGTTCTTTGTCCCCGGAGAGACCTACCTCTTTGAGTGGGGCTTCCTCCGTATTTCTTTGGAGGGCCTGCGGAATGCCATCTTCATGGTGCTGCGCATCATGCTGCTCATCATGGGCACCTTCCTGATGACCTACACCACCAGCCCCATCAGCCTGACCGACGGCCTGGAGCGGCTGATGAACGGATTGAAGCGGTTCCGTGTGCCGGTCCACGAGCTGGCGATGATGATGTCCATTGCCCTGCGGTTCATTCCGACCCTCATTGAGGAGACGGACAAGATCATGTCCGCCCAGAAGGCCCGGGGCGCGGACTTTGAGAGCGGCAACATCATCCAGAAAGCCAAGGCCCTCATTCCCATCCTGGTGCCGCTGTTCATCAGCGCCTTCCGCCGGGCGGATGAGCTGGCGACGGCTATGGAGTGCCGCTGCTACCACGGCGGCGAGGGCCGCACCAAGCTGCACGTTTTGAAGTACGAGCGCCGGGACTATATCGCCCTGACCATCGGCGTCCTGGTTCTGGCCGCCGTGCTGGTCCTGCGGTATTTCGGTATCTGAATATCAGAAGAAAGGGGGGAGGCGGAGTATGCGCAATATCGCCCTGAAATTGATGTATAACGGCACCGCCTACCACGGCTGGCAGGTGCAGAAAAACGCCGTCACGGTCTGCGAGACGCTGCAAAAGGCCCTGGAGCAGATCACCGGGGCCCCGGTGCACCTCACAGGCTGCGGCCGCACCGACGCCGGCGTCCATGCGGAGCATTATATTGCCAATTTCCGCACGGAGAGCCGCATCCCCATCGACCGCCTGCCCTTTGCCGTCAACACCCATACGCCGGAGGACATTGCGGTAAAAGAGGCCTTTGAGGTGGCGGAGGATTTCAACGCCATCGGCTCCTGCATCAAAAAGGAATATACTTACCGCATTTACAACTCCCGCTTCAAGAATCCTTTTTATGTCAACCGAGCCTATTTCTACCCCAAGCGGCTGGACGAGGAATTTCTGAACCGTGCGGCCCATCAGTTCGTAGGCACCCACGATTTCAAGGCCGTCCGCTCTGTGGGGACGGAGACGAAGTCCACTGTCCGCACCATCTACTGGTGCGACGTGACCCGGAACGGCGAGTTGCTGGAACTGAAGGTCTGCGCCAACGGCTTTTTGTATAACATGGTACGGGCCATTACCGGCACCGTGCTCTACGCGGCGGAGGGCAAATTCCTGCCCGAGGACATCCCCGCCATTCTGGAGAGCGGCGACCGCCGTCTGGCGGGCCCCACTGTGCCCCCCGGCGGGCTGTACCTGACGAGACTTTGGTATGAGGATGAGCGACTGAACAATGGCTGATACAACGAAAGACATCTGGAATGACAACGACGGAGAAGAAGAGGAGAAGAAGCCCCGGCGGAAGCTGCGGGGCTGCCTCATCTTCTTCCTGACGCTGGTGGCTGTACTGGGCGTGGTGGTGTTTGCCGCCTACCGGGACGGCACCGGCTTTGACGTGCTGCGCCGCTATCTGAACTACGGCAGCGTGGAAAAGGCGGGCGGCGAGTCCGTCTATGACTATGATGCCTCTGCCAGCAACCGCTTCGCGGCTCTGGGAGACCGTCTGGTGGTACTGTCGGACACCCGGCTGCGCGTTCTGAACGCCAGCGGCGGCGAGGTGTGGTCCACAGCGGTGAATATGTCCGCCCCGGCGCTGCACAGCGGCGGCGGCAAGGCGGTGGCCTACGACGTGGGCGGCACGGTGCTGTACGTGGTGGACCAGAACGGCGAGGTGCTGTCCCTGACGGCGTCGGAGGAGGAGCCCTTTATTTCCGCCACGCTGAACGGCGACGGCTGGTTAGCGGTCACCGCCAAGCTGAAGGGCTACAAGGGCTGTGTCCGGGTCTATAACAGCGACATGGAGGAGGTGTTCCTGTTCCGTTCCTCCCGGCGCTTTGTCACCGATGCCTGGGTAGCCGGAAAGGGCAGCGCTCTGGCGGCTGTGACGCTGGGGCAGGAGAGTGGTACCTTTGTCAGCAACGTGGTGCTCTACCACCTGACGGAGGAAGAACCCTACGGAAATTACGACGTGACAGACGGCCTGGCAGCAGCCATCGGCTGGGTGGACGGCAAACTGGCTGTCGTGTCCGATACCTCCCTGACCTTTGCGGACACCAAGGGGACCGTGGAGGCGACTTACACTTACAGCGGCGCCCATCTCCGGGAATACGACCTGAACGGCGACGGTTTCGCGTCGGTGCTGCTGAACCGCTACCAGACCGGCAGTGTGGGACGGTTAGTGACGGTGGCCGCTGACGGCACGGAGCTGGGCAGTCTGGACGTGTCCGAGGAAATCCAGGACATCTCCGCCTGCGGCAAGTACCTGGCTGTACTGTATCTGGACCGTATGGTCATCTACAACCCGGCGCTGGAGACTTATGCATCCCTGAAGGGCACGGAAGCTGTCCGGGGAGTTCTGATGCGGTCGGACGGCTCAGCCCTGCTGCTGTCCTCCGAATCCGCAAAGCTGTTCCTGCCATGATTTGGCGTTCAAATTCACAAAACGTTTACAGGAGAGAAGGTAGGCATTTTTGACGGTACCTGTTATAATAGACGCGGTCGTTGTGCTGATTTTAGTGGGCTTCACGGTGATCGGCGCCAGACGGGGTCTGCTGCAGACGCTGGCGGGCCTGGTGATCGTGGTCGTGGCCCTGGTGGGCGCGGGCATGATCGCCACCACTTTTTCCGGCCCCGCGGCCAAGCTGGCCGCGCCGCTGATCGAAAAGCAGATCGAGAAAAAAATTGACGCCGCCATAGCGGAGAGTGCCCCGGCAGAATCCTCCCCGGCGGCAGAGGACAGCCAGTTGGAGGAGCTCCTCTCCCTGCTGGGCCTGGATACAGAGGTCCGGAACTCCCTGGCGGAGAAAGCGCAGGATACCGTGCGGGATACCGGCGTGTCCGTTGCCGCCGCTGTGGTGACCAGCATTGCCCAATCCATGATATACGGCGTGCTGTATATCCTTTCCTTTGTGGCGCTGTCGGTGCTGCTCCATGTGCTGTTCAAAGCCATGGGCCTGCTGACGAAGCTGCCGGGTATCCACGGCTTGAATGCCTTGGGCGGCGGCCTGCTGGGCCTGATCGAGGGTGTGATGCTGCTGTTTCTGGCAGTGTGGGCCGCCCAGCGGCTGGGCGTCTCCTTTGAGGCGGAGCCCTTCGCCAGCGCCCATATCCTGGCGGTGTTCACCACCCACACGCCTTTGAGCGTGCTTACATTCTTCAAGTAAAGCGATATCAAAAAGCGCCTTCGGGCGCATGGAGGTCAAGATGCAGCCTACACTTTGTTCAAGATGCAAGAAAAACGTTGCCGTGGTATTCATATCCAAGCTGGAGGGCGACAGGACCATCAACGAGGGCCTGTGCCTGAAGTGCGCCAAGGACCTGGGATTGCCCCAGGTGGACGACATGATGAAGCGCATGGGCATCTCCGACGAGGACCTGGAGACCCTCAGCCAGGAGATGATGAATGCCATGAGCGGCGTGGAGAATATTGAGGATCTGCCCGGCGGAGACGAGGACAGCGAGGAGGAAGAGGGCAAGACGGCCACCTTCCCATTCCTGAACCGCCTGTTCTCCGGCAGCGACGTGCCCAAGAGCGAGAGCGCCGACGAGGGCGGCGCCTCGGGCCGTGGCCGGGAGAAGAAGGAGCCCAAGAACGGCAAGCGGAAGTTCCTGGAGAGCTACTGCATCTCCCTGACCCAGCGGGCCAAGGACGGCAAGCTGGACCCGGTCATTGGCCGGGAGCAGGAGATCGAGCGGGTGGTCCAGATTTTGAACCGCCGCCAGAAGAATAACCCCTGCCTCATCGGCGAGCCGGGCGTGGGCAAGACCGCCATCGCGGAGGGCCTGGCCCAGCGCATCGCTAAGGGCGACGTGCCCTTCAAGCTGCGGGAGAAGGAGGTCTACCTCCTGGACCTGACGGCCCTGGTGGCCGGCACCCAGTTCCGGGGCCAGTTTGAGAGCCGTATGAAGGGCCTCATCGACGAGGTGAAGCGCCTGGGCAACATCATCCTGATGATCGACGAGGTCCACAATATCGTGGGCGCCGGCGACGCCGAGGGCAGCATGAACGCCGCCAATATCCTGAAGCCCGCCCTCAGCCGGGGCGAGATTCAGGTCATCGGTGCCACTACCTTCAACGAGTACAGGAAATCCATCGAAAAGGACACCGCCCTGGAGCGGCGCTTCCAGCCCGTCACCGTCAACGAACCCTCTATCGAGGACTCCATCCAGATTTTGAAGGGCCTGGCCCCCAATTACGAGCAGTACCACGGCGTGAAAATCTCCGACGGCATCCTTCGCCAGGCGGTGGTGCTCTCTGAGCGGTATATCACGGACCGCTTCCTGCCGGACAAGGCCATCGACCTCATCGACGAGGCCTGTTCCGACCTGAACCTGAAAGACCCGGACATCTCCCGGCGGATGCAGGTCCAGCGGGAGCTGGACGACTACGAGAAAGAGCGTACCATGCTGGAGGAGAAAGAGGAGAAGGAGGAGGGCGACTACGCCCGTATGGCGGAGCTGAAAAGCCGGGAGCTGCAGCTCCACACGGAGCTGGACGGCCTGCTGGCAAAGGGCGACCCCCAGCTCTCCATGGAGAACCTGGCCCACGTCATCGAACTGTGGACGAAGATCCCCGCAGCCAAGATCCGGGAGCAGGAGTTCCAGCGCCTCAGCCAGCTGGAGAGCCGCCTCAAGAGCCATATCATCGGCCAGGACGAGGCCGTGGAGGCCGTGTCTGCCGCCGTCCGTCGGAACCGGGTGGGCATCAGTCCCAAGCATAAGCCCGTCAGCTTCATTTTTGTCGGCCCCACCGGCGTGGGCAAGACGGAGCTGGTAAAGCAGCTTGCCACGGACCTGTTCAACACCCCCGACGCCCTCATCCGGCTGGATATGTCCGAGTTCATGGAGAAGCACTCTGTCTCCCGTATCGTCGGCTCTCCGCCGGGTTATGTGGGCTATGACGAGGCGGGCCAGCTGACGGAGAAGATCCGCCGCAAGCCCTACGCCGTCATCCTGTTTGACGAGATCGAAAAGGCCCATCCCGACGTGCTGAACGTGCTGCTGCAGATTTTGGACGATGGTGAGATCACAGACTCCCACGGCCGCAAGGTCAACTTTGAGAACACCATCATCGTGATGACCTCCAATGCCGGCAGCGCCACCAAGGAGGGCAGCGTGGGCTTTGGCCGCACCCAGCAGGAGCAGGATTCCGACCGGGCCATGAAAGCCCTCCAGCAGTTCCTGCGACCGGAGTTCATCAACCGGGTGGACGCCGTCATCACCTTCAACCGCCTGACCGAGGAGCACTTCCAGTCCATCGCCCGCATCATGCTGGGCGAGCTGGTGGATTCCCTGAAGGAGAAGGGCATCACCTTCACCTATGACGACGCGTTGGTGGCCCTCCTGACCAAGAAGTCCTTCTCCCGGACCTATGGCGCCCGCAACCTGCGGCGCACCATCCAGAAGGAGCTGGAGGACCCCATGGCGACAAAGATCATCGACAGCTACGAGCATCCTGTCAGCCAGGTGAAAGCCACGGTGGAGGACGAGGCCGTCAAGCTGTACACGCTGTAACGGAACGGAGGGGGAGACATGAAGCTGTTTCGCAAGGATATCGACCCCCGCTGCGCCTACTGCCAGCGGGGCCAGCAGCTCAACGAGCGGGAGGTGGCCTGCGTGAAGCGGGGCATCGTGCCTGTGGAGCACCACTGCCGGGCGTTCAAGTATGACCCTCTGAAGCGGGTGCCGCCCCGCCCGGCCACACTGGACACCGGCAAATTGAACGAGTCTGATTTTTCGCTGTAATGAAAAGGCACCCCGCACTGGGGTGCCTTTTTCAGAAGGAGGATGTACGATGGAAAAGGTTTGGGCTGTTTCTTACAGCGCCACCGGCAACACGGACAAGACGGTGAGCACCATCGCCGAGGAACTGGCGGCGAAGCTAAGCCTGCCGCTGGAGCGGGCGAGCTTCACAAAGCCTGCTGAACGTGAAAAGGAATACTACTTTACAGAGAACGACCTGGTGGTCATCGGCACACCCACCTACGCGGGAAAGATGCCCAATAAGCTGCTGCCGGACTTCCGGAGCCGCTTCCACGGCAATGGCGCCCTGGCGGTTGCGGTCGTGACCTTCGGCAACCGGAATTACGACAATTCCCTGGCTGAATTGTGCGCGGTTTTGGAGGGCGACGGCTTCCATACCGTAGCCGCCGGCGCCTTTGTGGGCCGCCATGCCTTCACCGATGAGCTGGCCTATGGCCGTCCCGGCTGGAGCGACCAGTTCGAGATGAAGGAGTTTGCCAGGAAGATTTCTGTAAAGGTAAAGACCTTAACGGCTATTCCGGAGCCTGTCAAAGTCCCCGGCGACCCCAACGCCCCCTATTATGTTCCCATGGGCGCCGACGGTCAGCCTGCCAAGTTCCTGAAAGCCAAGCCCAAGACGTACCTCGCCAGGTGTACCAACTGCGGCGCTTGTGCCCGACTGTGCCCCATGGGCGCCATCGACCCGAAAAACGTGTCCAATGTGCCCGGCACCTGCATCAAGTGCCAGCGGTGTGTTCGCAAATGCACCAAGGGCGCCAAGTATTTCGATGACGAAGCGTTTTTGTCCCATGTGAAGATGCTGGAGCAGAGCTTTGCGGAGCCGAAGGACAATGAGGTCTTTCTGTGATATCGCCCATATGCAAGCCAACAGGAGGCAACCCATCCGGGATGCCTCCTGTTTTGTAATATTAGTAGCAGTAAGTCTTATAAAGCTCCACATGGTCGTAAATAGCCCGCCAGGAACTGTACGCGTTGCCGGTGACGCAGATATATTCATTCCCGTCGCCGTCCCGTCCGCAGCTTGCGGCGCAGTTGCCGGACTGCATCACATAGCCGGTCTTGGCGCCGATGACCTCCACGTCTCCGGTATCCTTGTCCTCAATGCGCCGCAGGAACCAGTTGGAGAGAATTTGCCCGTCGGGATGTTCCGGCGTAGGCGCCGTCTCATAGGTGCGGGCGCCCAGCACCTCCCGGCACAGCTCGTTTTCCATGGCGGCATTGAGAATGACCGCCATGTCCCGGACGGTGCAGTGGTGGGCCTCGTCGTACAGCCCCACGCAGTTGGTGAAATGGGTGGTGTCCGAAATGCCCAGCTCCTCTGCCTTTTCGTTCATCAGCTCCACAAAGGCCTCGTGGGACCCGGCAACGGAAATCGCCAGCGCCAGGGCGGCGTCGGCGCCGGAGGAGAGGATGGTGCCGTACAGCAGTTCCCGTACCGTGGCGACCTCCCCCAGCTTATAGCCTACCACGCTGCAGTCGTTGACAAAGCAGTAATCCGTGATGTCAATGGTGATGGCGGCAGTGTCATCCAGACTTTTCAGATTTTCCACAGCCACCAGAAGCGTCATGATCTTCGTCATGGAGGCGGGGCTGATGACGGTATCGGATTTTTTCTCCGCCATGATCTTGCCGCTGGAGCGGTCAATGACCACGGCGTAAGTGCTGGGCAGGGTATCATCCAGCTGGACGGTGTCCGATGCAGCCACAGGGGCCCAGAGGGGCTCCGGCTCCGGCGGGACGCTTTCCACAGTGAATGTGGCAGCAGCGGGAGCCTCCGGCTCCGGTTCTTTCTTCGTGCGGCGGGTGGCCCATCCGGCCAGAAGTACCACGAAAGCCAGCAGCACTGCGCCCACAGGCAGCAGCTGCCGGAGCTGCCTGCGGCGGCGGGCCTGCTGTGCGGCTTTCCTCCGTGCCGCCCGCTGGGCACGGAGGGCGGTACGCTCCTCGTCGGAGAGGACCGGTGTATATCGTTCGTCCATGAATGGCTCCTTGAAGGTGTTTTTTTCATCATAGCACAAATACCGGAAGATTTCACCATTAATTCTGAGGCTGGAGAAATTTTCTCCTGTCCTTTTTGAAAAGGACAGGGCGGTTCGCTGTCAGATCCGGGCCGCGGGGCATAAGCTGGAATGAATTTGGAACTGGAGGGGAGCGCATGGCTCAGATAACGAATTTCTTTGTGGGCGCCAACAGCGGCGACGGTTTTCAGAATCTGTTCAACGAACTGGTGGACCTGGAGGATACATATGACTTCATGGTGCTGAAGGGTGGCCCCGGCGTGGGGAAAAACACCTTCATGCGGATGATCGGGCAGACCATGGAGCAGGCGGGGACGGCGGTGGAGTACCTCTGGTGCTCCGGAGATCCGGATTCCCTGGACGGCGTGGTGCTGCCGGAGCTGCGCTGCGCCATCGCGGACGGCACCAGCCCCCACGTCCTGGAACCGAAGTACCCTGCGGCGGTGGACCGCTACGTGGACCTGGGGCGGTTCTATGACCTCACCGCCGCCAAAGCCGCCGCAGAGGAGGTGAAAACCCACACCCACGATTATCAGGCCGCCTACGTCCGGGCCTACCGCAGCCTGAAGGCCGCCCGTCAGGTGGAGCTGGACGCTATGGCCGCGGTGGCGCAGACCTTCGACGCAGACCGGGCGGAGCGCCGGGTGCAGGGCATCATCGCCCGGGAACTGCGGGGCAGGCGGGGGCGGCGGGGCAAGACAGCCCGCCGCTTCCTGGGCAGTATTACCCACAAGGGCTATCTCTGGTTGTTCGACAGTGTGGACGCCCTGTGCCCAAAGGTCTACGAGTTTGCGGACAGCTGGGAGCTGGCGGCGCCGTACCTGGCCCGCCTCCACGAGGCCGCCACAGAACAGGGCTGGGACACCATCCTCTGCATGTCCCCGGAGGCCCCCGACCAGGCGGAGCACCTGCTCATCCCCGGACTGGGGCTGGCCTTCGTCACCTCCCGTCCCGGCATGGACTACGGGAAAAAGCCCTACCGCCGTATCCGGCTGGACGCCATGGCGGAGCCGTCAGGCAAAGCCCGGCTGCGGTTCCAGACCCGGATGACGGCGTTGCTCCGGGAGGAGGGCGTCGCCGCACTGAAAGAGGCCAAGGCCAGCCACGACGCCCTGGAGGCGGTCTATAACCCCTACGTGGACTTCGACGGCGTCCGGGCCCTGGCGGCCATGGAAGCGGGACGGCTGCTGAGCTATCTGGGCTGAGCCGTTCCCTTTTTCCGCTGGATGTGATATGATGGGTCCGGTGAAAAGGAGACAGGACCCATGACGAAAGAAGAAGCACTGAAAACCTATTTCGGCTATGACGCCTTCAGGGGCGGACAGGAGCCGGTCATCGACGCGCTGCTGGACGGAGGGGACGCCCTTGCCATCATGCCCACCGGGGCGGGAAAATCGGTCTGCTACCAGATACCCGCCCTGCTACTGCCGGGCATCACCCTGGTGGTCTCGCCGCTGGTGTCCCTCATGCGGGACCAAGTGACGCAGCTTGTGCAGATGGGCGTCCCGGCGGCGTTTCTGAACAGCAGCCTGACCTTCAAGCAATACCTGCTGGCCCTGAGCCGGGCGAAAGAGGGACGCTACAAAATTATCTACGTCGCCCCGGAGCGGCTGGAGACGGAGGGCTTCCTGGACTTCGCCTGTCACGCGGATATCTCCCTGGTGGCGGTGGATGAAGCCCACTGTATCTCCCAGTGGGGCCAGGACTTCCGCCCCTCTTACCTGCATATCCCGGCGTTTCTGGAAAAGCTGGGCCGCCGCCCGCCGCTGGGGGCCTTTACCGCCACCGCCACGCCGGAGGTCCGGGAGGACATCGAAAAGCTGCTGTGCCTGCGGGACCCATTGCGAGTGACCACGGGCTTTGACCGGAAGAACCTCTATTTCGAGGTCCAGGAGCCCGCCGACAAGCGTGCAGCCCTGCTGGAGCTGGTCCGAAGCCGCCCGGACAAGTGCGGCATCGTATACTGCTCCACCCGGAAAACCGTGGAGGAGGTCTGCGGCTTTTTGCAGGAGGCGGGGGTCTCAGCCACCCGCTACCACGCCGGGCTGGAGCCGGAGGAGCGGCGGCAGAACCAGGAGGATTTCCTCTACGACCGTGCCCGGGTGATGGTTGCCACCAACGCCTTCGGCATGGGCATCGACAAGTCCGATGTCCGCTATGTCATCCACTACAATATGCCAAAGGACATCGAGAGCTACTACCAGGAGGCGGGCCGTGCCGGACGGGACGGCCTGCCCTCCAGCTGCATCCTGCTGTACAGCGGCCGGGACGTGCGGACGGCTCAGTTCCTCATCGAGCACGGCGAGAGCCGGGAGGAGCTGGACACCGAAACGGCGGAGCGCCTGCGGGAGCGGGACATGCAGCGGCTGCGGAAGATGGTGGGCTACTGCCGGACCCGCCATTGCCTGCGGCAGTATATTCTGCAGTATTTCGGCGAGTTGGCTCCGGACGCCTGCAACACCTGCTGGAACTGCCTCCATAACTTTGAGGAAGTGGACATCGGGCGGGAGGCCCGTGCTATCCTCCGCTGCGTCATGGAGACAGGCCAACATTTCGGCGTGTCCGTCATCGCAGAGACCCTCTGCGGCGCGGAAACGGACAAGGTGCGGAAGTACCACATGGACGAAGAGACCACCTACGGCCTCCTGCGGTATATGACCCAGAAGGAGGTGCGGGACCGCATCCGCTTCCTGATCGACGAGGGCGTCTTGACTCTCAGCTCCGGCCCCTACCCAGTGGTGCTGCTGGGGGAGCGGGCGGAGGACGCGGTGCTGGGCGGTCTGTATATGCGGACGGTGAAGGAGGAGCGCCCCGCTGTCCGCCGTCCCGTCCCAGGGGAGTTGGACGGCGCACAGGCGGAGCTGTTCGGGCGGCTGCGGGCATTGCGAGCCCAGCTGGCCCGCCGCCAGGGCGTCCCGGCCTATGCCGTGTTTTCGGACAAGACGCTGCGGGAGCTGGCAGTGATCCGCCCCCGCACTATGGACGAACTGAAGTCCGTCAGCGGCATCGGCGACGCCAAGGCCCGCCGCTATGGCAAACAGTTTTTGGCGGAGCTGTCTGCCTTTGAGGATTGAACCCATCTCAGCAAGTCAAATCAAGCGCAAATGATCTTGTTTTCCTATGCATCGGATTTTTCGAAAAGCTCTCCAATGAGTCATTAAAACACAGTAAATTTTCAACGCCGATCTGGCCATCGTATGTGTAGCAGAGCGGGAAAAATGGGGAAGATTGACAGGTACAGGAAGTGTGGCTATAATGATCGTTGAAAGGTCCGTTGAATGGCGGCAGACCGCGCGGCAAAAGTCGAATTTTGCCGAAATCCGCAAAAAAGGAACTATTCGAGCAGGACAGAGGGGCCTCTGTTCCTTTATGGTGAAGCCGTAAAGGAAGTGTGCTTCGTCTGCAGGAGAGAAAGAGAAGGGAGTACCCCATGACGGAGCAGAAAACGAAACTGGCACTGGCAGGAGCACTGGCTGCCGCGTTGCTGGGGCTGGCGGTTGTGAATACCGCAGTTGCCGTAAACAAAGCGCAGCAGGAAAATACGCAGGAGCCGACAGCCGCAGCTGTGGAGACGGCGGCGGTGCAGGAGGAAGAACCTCTGACGCTGGAAATGCTGCCCCAGGCGGAGTTCACCGATATTTCCACATCGGATGCGGGCTATGATGCCCTGCGCTACACGGCCTATTACGGCCTTCTTCGGGGCATGGAAGACGGCAGCTTCCATCCCTGCGGGGCGGTGGACAGAGCCACAATCGTCACGGTGCTGTACCGCCTCAGCAGAGAGATAGGGCCCGCCGGTGAGATAGAACTCGCCGCCAAGGGCAGCACTTCTGAAGCAGAACCTTCCGCCGTGTGGCAGGATGTGCCGACGGACAGCTGGTATGCGGAGGCCGTCTCCTGGGCCAGTGAAGCCGGTATTGTGCAGGGGGTGGACGATCAGCATTTCGCGCCCCTGGACCGATTGACCCGCAGTCAGCTTGCGGCGGTTTTGTACCGCTTTGCCACATGGCGGGGCGATGATGTTTCCATTTCCGGTGATCTTTCCGCCTACAATGATGCAGATCGGGTGGAAGCTTATGCCGTGCTGCCACTGACATGGGCTGTGGAGGGGGGTATATTCAAAAGCGTGCTGGATGCGGCCCTTAGCCCTCGTATGCCAGTATCCCGCCTGCAGCTTGCCCAGGCGCTGACGGCTCTCCAAGCTGCCGCAGGAGATGCTCTTGCAGCGCAGATTCTGGCGCAGACGGCACCGCCTGCGCCGCCGGAGAGCAAGGCCGCTGCCCGACATGAGGAGCTTCAGGCGGTGGTGGACAGCATCTCCCAGAAATACGGCGCCGCAGGCGTACAGGTAGCCGTCATCGAAAAGGGACAGGTAACAGATACCTATGCCTACGGCTGGGCTACAAAAGGAAGTAATCCCATGACCCCACAGCACAAGCTGCGGGTGGCCTCCATTTCCAAGGTGGCGGTAGGTATGACCGCCATGTGTCTGCGGGAAGAAGGCGCCATTGACCTGGATACCAGCATCGGCGATTACTGGGGCTTCCCCGTGAAGAATCCCGCCTATCCCAATACGCCCGTGTCCATTCGCAGCATCATGACCCATACCTCCTCCATCGTCAATGCGGGGGATGATGTCTCCCGTAGCTATAGTAATGTAAGTGCGAAGCTCCGCAGCGGTTATTTCAGCCGCGTAAAGCCCGGGGACCTGGCCAACTGGAATTACAACAACTTTGCCTTCAGCGTTTTGGGCATGACGCTGGAGCTGGCCTCGGGGGAGTATATCAGTGATATCCTGGACCGGCGGCTTTTCAACGCCATGGATATTGATGCCGACTTCTTCCCCGGGGAGGTCCGGCAGACGGAACTTCTTGCCACCATCTACCGCCATGACGGCTCCGTGGGCCGCACGGTTTCCAATCAGCAGGGCATCAAGCGGGGGAACTTCCCCGGCTCCACCGGCTCACCCTTTGCCGGCGGACTGACCATCAGCGCCGAGGATCTTGGCAAGCTGGTAGCGCTGCTGGCTTGTGACGGTTGCTGGCAGGGCGTGGAGCTGATGGACCGGGAATCCGTGGAAATGATGGAGACATATGCTCCCCAGGCCGTGCCGGGCGGGTCACGCCAAGCCCTGCCCCTGCGCCATTGGGACGATATCTTCGGCCGAGATGGCGCCTATTACCACACTGGCAGCGCCTACGGCGTGTTCAACTGCATGTCCTATGATCCCCTGACCGGCGACGGCGTGGTGGTGCTGACCACCGGTGCCAGCGGTGCCAAGGACGATCATGGGATCTACCGCATCTGCGCTGAAATCAGCACCCCCATCTATGAGGCCATCCGGTAATACATATGAGGTCACTTGATATCAGATGAGAACGCACATGAAAAAGAGAACGCTGACTGTTGTGCTGGCAGTTTTGCTGGCGTGGATCATGACATCCTGCGCCCAGGCACCTGCCGAAGCACCGCCTACGGAAACACCCGTTTCCGCGGAGTCCGCTGACTCTGCGGCAGAATCCGCCTCCGCGGAGGAGCCCGAGCCAGAGGAACCGCAGCCAGTGACGGCCACACTGGCTGTGGTGGGGGATATCATGAGCCATCTGCCCCTGACCAACGACACCTGGAACGATGCTGCCCAGCGTTATGATTTCGGCAGGGTCTTTGCTGCAGCGGTGCCCTACCTCAGCCAGGCGGATTACGCGGTAGGAAATTTTGAGACCACCACCGCTGGCGGACCGAACTATTCCGGCTACCCTGCCTTCAACGCACCGGACGCGCTGGCGCAGGACATTGCTTCCGCGGGAGTGGATCTGGTCCTCACATCCAACAACCACTGCCTGGATAAGCGCATGCCCGGCCTTTGCAGGACGCTGGATGTGCTGGACGAAGTGGGGCTTGCCCATGTGGGCACCAGCCGAACCCAGGAGGAGCATGACAATAACATCTCTGTTGCGGACATCGGAGGCATCTCCGTGGCATTCCTGGGTTACACCTACGGCACCAACGGCATCCCTCTGCCCAAGGACGCCCCCTATGCGGTAAATCTTTTCAACACCGACTATCTTACCAGCCTCTCAACGCCGGATACAGACCGCCTCATCTCCGATCTTTCGGCGGCAAAGGCGCTGGATACCGACCTAGTTGTGGTAATGATCCACTGGGGCACAGAGTACCGCACGAAGCAAAACAGCTATCAGGAGACCATCGCCCAGTTGCTTCTAGACAACGGGGCGGATATCGTGCTGGGCGGCCACTCCCATGTGCCACAGCCTGTCGAGTACAGAACCGTCACTGAACCAGATGGAACCACCCGTGAGGGCTTCGTATGTTACTCCCTGGGGAACTTCATCTCCGCCCAGAACGATCCCCTCACTGATACCACGGCGATACTGACGTTGGAGCTGACAAAGGACCCCATCACCGGCGAGACCGTCGTTACGAACTGGCGCTATCAGCCCATGCTGATGCTGGACAGAGAGAGCGGCCCCTGCCGTTTCGAATTGCTCGATGTGTACCGCAGTCTGGAGGACGGGAACATCGATGCGGGCCTGGCAGAAAAGCTGCACGGTGCCGTGGAGAACTGCCACGCCATCTGGGGCGCGGAGCATGATGCAGGTGCCGCGGTGCCGTGACCGCAGCTTTCCCGATATGAACCGCCTCTAAGTGCTTCATATTCATGTACTTCTTGTTGCCCCACTGGGTGCCGGTCACATGGCGCAGCCGGGCGCAGACCAGCATGAGGGCAGAGTTTCCATCCGGGAAGGTCCCCACCACACGGGTCCTGCGGAGGATCTCCCGGTTCAGCCGTTCAATCACGTTGTTGGTGCGGATCCGGGTCCAGTGTTCATAGGGAAAATCACAGTAAGTCAGCGTCTCCTCAACACTGTCCTCTACCTTCTTGGCGGCCTCTTTCAGCTTCATTTCTCGTAGCTGGGTCACCACAGCCTTAGCCTTTTCACGGGCGGCCTTCTTGCTCTCCTGAGCGTGAATCGCCTTGAGCATCTTGGCCACTAATTTTACTTTGGAGCGAGGGACGACAGAAAATACATTGCGGTAAAAGTGGACCGTACAGCGCTGGTATTTGGCGTCAGGAAACACTTCTCCTACGGCTTCCAGCATTCCCAGGCACTTGTCCCCAACAATGAGTTTTACGCCGTCCAATCCTCTGCTTTTGAGCCACTGAAAGAAATTCACCCAGCTGGCCTTGTCTTCTTTCATACCCTCAGCAGCGCCTAAAGCCTCACGGTATCCGTCTTCATTGACCGCAATTGCCACCAAAATCGCGACATTTTCGTACTCTCCACCCCAGTTGCGCCGCAGGTAGATGCCATTCACATAGACGTACGGATACTTACCAAGCGTGGCGTAAAGCCCCTGCCTTTAGGCATGGGGATATAAGCCACACC
>CAMCNO010000033.1 GCA_945876285.1 uncultured Clostridia bacterium
TCGCTTCCGCGTTCGTCTCATCCAGCAGCCATGCGGCGAATTCCTCGTCTGTCATGCCCCTCCACGGTGCAGGCGGATTCAGAATGTCGAACAGTTCCTGAACCCGATCCTGAAGCTGTTCCTTCAGCGCAGGATCTTTCACCCTGTTCAGGCGCCTGAACACGCGTTTGTAGGCGTTGCCGTCCGGATCATCCAGAATTTCAAGGATCGTTTCCGCGTTTGCCTCGTCCAGCAGCCATGCGGCGAATTCCTCGTCTGTCATCAGTGCCCAGGGATTTACCTGTGCAAGGATGCCCATGACTTCCTGAATTCGCGTCTCTGCGGCCTGCTTCAATTCTGGATCTTCCATATTGTCGAACTGTTCAAAGAACTCTTTGTATTCTGCGCTCTCAGGATCTTCCAGAATTTCCAGCAGTGTATCGAGATTGGCCTCGTCCAGCAGCAGTTCAAGGAATTCTTCATCCGTCATTGCTTCCGGTTCGCTGTTCACCACCAGAAGCTGCTGCAGATAGCGGAACGCCTCGAAATACATGCCGTCGTTGACCACATGGCTTAACCGTGCAAACAGTTCTGTATATGCGCTGCTCTCCGGCTCCATCAAAGTTGCCCGGATGGCCTCCGCATTTTTCGGATCCAGCAGCCATGCGCAGAAAGCCTCATCAGAGTCATCCGCCTTTTCCTGCACCACCCATTCCACATCACTGCGAAGCAGATCGTTCAGGCGGCCGGACACCTCCCGATAAATCGTGGGCGTGATGACCTTTTTCACACGGTTTTGCAGCGACTTGTAAGCGGAACTTCCGGTATCGCCGAGGACCTCACGCAGGTAGTCCGCGTTGGCCTTTTCCTGCACCCATGTGACCAGCGACTTATCCGACAGCTTCGCCCAGGGGTATGCACCGGAGTCAGTTGTGCCGGAGGCCGAGCTGCCCACCGTCCGCATTGCCAGACTCCGGGGCTGTGCGTAGCGGAGCAACGTGCCCATCAGCGTTTCCGAAGTCTCGTTGGCCGAGACCGTCGAAAGCAGATTGCCCAGCGACTTTAGCAGCGAGGTCACCGCGGAATCGCTCTGGGACGGCAGAGCCGAATACTGCAGGCTCTGCGCTGCCGCCGTCTCCACCGGCACATCAGTCTCTACGATCGCCTCGTCAATTCTGATGGGGACGACATCCACTTCTGCGTCGAGTGTAATACTCGATGTGATGTGCTGGTTATCCTTTGTAATCTCGGTCTCACCTTCTGTTGAGAAGATGTCGCCCTTCGCGTCGCTCTCGCCGGTCTTGTGGGCCAGACTGCTGAGGATAATGGCGGGAGTTTCCCCGTTATACTCCGCATTGGCATCCGCCAGCGTGGCGGTATACGTAGAGTAGTCCGTGCCGAGCGGGCCGGTGTGATAAACCGTATCGCCTGTGCGATGGATTTCCACAGTCTTTCCGCTTGTATTGCCGGGAAGGCGGATTGTTGCGGAGGGCGTGATACCGATGGGGTCACCGGGATTTTCCACAATATCCACGCCCTTGGGGAACTCGTAAGTTCTGGTGATGGTGGAATCCGTGATGGTGCTGACCCATTCCATTTTCACCACATTGTTCGCCGCAATATCCAGATAGAACAGGTAGGCGCCATTGCGGTTCTCAACGGAACCCAGCGCATACTCGCCTGCATTGGCCGGGATCTCGAAGTAATACACCGCATCATCAATAAAGTCAACGCCGTTGTTCGCAGGGTCGGTGATCCACTTCAGGTCGAACGCCACGGTGTCGCCCGCCTGATAGGAATACCCGTCCGAATAACTGCCATCCGCATACTGGTAGTAGTATTCGGCATTGTCTCCCTCACCGCGCTGGTATACGAATTCGATCTCCTTGATCCAGTCAATCGTCTGATCGTCCTTGCGCTGGATGTGATGCAGAGAAAAGAAAGTATTGTTATCAGGGAAATACGTGCCGGCAAAGAAGGTAATACGGCCGGCTTCTTTCAGGTTAAAGTCGATGCAGTGCCGCGGCAGGGGATAATCGTAATAGGTCTTGCCGTTGATTTTTACGATGGGCGCAACCACATAGTCGTCCTTATCAATGGCGGCGTCCATAAAGTGGAGACCGTAAACATTCGTTTGCCCCTTAAAGACGTTATGCAGATTAGATCGTGCGCCCAGCGAGATCATCTGCCCATCGAAATAGAAATCATTGTATTTTGTCAGCCCCAGCGTTTCAGCGTCGGTTTTTGTATAGTTGCTTAAAGCGGTGGAGATGGATGTATTGTTTTGGTTATAGACATCGCTGATCCTCTGAACCAGCTCGCCGTTGGAATTCTGGGCAACTGTGTACGGTGTAACTGTCAAAACTTCCAATCTGTTGCCTGTAGTACCGTAACTGCCGCCACCCAGCGAAGTCCCCAGATTGTTCGTCATATTATAATAGGAAACACGGATATCACCGTGACGATACGGCCAGGCTGTTGTCGTATTTTGATAGGCAGAACCGCTGATAACATAACCGGTGTTGGTTTCACCATCCACCGCAATGGAGGTATTGTTGTCATTATTGGTTGCCAAGGGATCGTACGATGCCGCTTGCGTCACATTTCCGCTGTCGTCCAAAACATCCTTTGCCTCAACGGACAGAGGGAACCATGTATCATAGGGATACTCCGCCGGGACCGTCACCGGGCCGCTGCGCTCCTGCACCTGCAGGGTGGTTTCCGTCAGCGTCAGGGTAACGTCCTCATCCACGCGGTTGAGGGCGGTCTGCGGAGCTTCCGAAAGGTCGCCATCCGAACTGGTAATGGAGAGCGACGAAGGAAAGATCGTCGGCTCAATATCCACACGAGCGCCGGTAGTGCTGTTGCTGACAGTCCATGCAGTGCCGGTGTAGCGGAGATATCGGTTGCTATTGTTGTATCTATAGTACAAATAAGTGCCGTTATTGGTCCAGCTCCGGGACGTAGTGCTCATTTGCAGGCTATTATTGCCGGCGCCGTACAGATACCGTCTTCCACTGTGGATCGTACCAGAGGGATACTCTCCCGGATTGGAGAATATCCATGCCGTGGCATTGGCCTGACTGGTCCGGTCTTCAACAGTGGTGCCGGAACCGCTGTCCGTCAAATAGTGCGTGGTACCGTCGCTGGTACTGGTATAGGAAATATAATATTTCAGCGGTTTGGCGCACCAGCCATTGTCATACATCAGATGATACCGCACGGTAGGCGTTCCGATCTCGCAGTACAACAGGCCGTTGTCATTGATCCACTTGGTACTGGCGGATGTACTGAGTTCCAGCCCGTTGGTCTTACTGTCCGTCCAGGTAAGATAGTAGAGCGTTCCGTCCACCGTTGCGGAAATATAGCCTTCGGGATTGTCTCCTGTGGTGGAGAAGGTCCACTCCGTGGCATTGGCGCTGTCCTGATTGACAATGTCGCCGCTTACAGCGGACAAATAATTCGCGCCGAAAGCGATTTTATATTTTAAAAGCGTCTGAAGCTCCCAGCCGGTAGCGGCGCTGTAGGTAAGATAATAATGCAAGCCGTTGGAAACGCAATAGAACGTACCATCCTGCACATACCAGACTGTGGGGGTTGCGGGATTGCTCTGCACGGTGACCGCATTGCCGTTTTGCACCAAATAGTATTTCTGGCTGCCGATCACGGTGTAAACATTGCCCGGGGCTGCTTCCGTGCCGGTAAAGTACCATCTGGACTCCGTGGTGGTGCTCACACCGGTGGTGGTCGCGCCCAGCGCCTTTCCTCCGGACACGATGCGGTAGGAAACCGCGGGGATCAGCTTCCAGCCACTGCTGAGATTATCAAAGGCTAAGTAGTATTCACGGTTATCAAAGGTGGTATTGATGGTATTGTTGACGGTATCGATCGTCCACCGGGTGGCTGCAGTTTCTTTATTGATCCGAAGCGTCTCACCGGAATTGTTGAGGTAGTATTTTTCGCCCGCCTCATAATAATAGAGGTAGAACATCCCATTGCCCGCATCCTCCTTAGCCCACTTCTGGGCGGAGGTCTCGGTATTGGAGCTGGACACGGTGTGGGTGTCCGTACGGTTGAGATAGTAGCCGCCGCTTTGGATCAGGTAGGCCGCCACATCCTGATCCTTCAGCGTGATCGTGATCTGTTCCTGCGTAAAATGCTTATCGTCCCGGCCGTAGAGGTACAGGTACTGATTGCTGAAAGTGCCTTGGCTGTATGCGCTGAATGAAAAGCTGCCCACTTCGGGTACGTTGTCGTTTTTGAAGTTTTTAAAACCTCTGCTATAAGTCGTATCTGTGTAGGTATACTCCACCAGCGGGTCGCCATCGGATCTCTCATCAATCGTGATAATTGCGCTGGACGCATACTTGCCCGTATTCGTAGCTGCGTTCTGCACCGCGATCAGGCGATTGTATAGGTTCTTCATGTTGATGGAACCGCCCCACTTGTCGCCTGCACCAGAGCCGGAGTTTACCGGCTTTTGCTGCGGCTCGCCTACTGTGACGCTCTTTTCCACCGTGGAGGCATAACCGCGGTACTCCTCCTCGCAGTATCCGATCAGCGTATAATCGGAGATCTTGTCGGTCAGACCGGACACGGTGCCGGAAACGGAGCCGCCTACAACGATCCGGCTGTTGCTCACGCCCACGTTTTCCACAGGTGCGTTCACATAGCCCGCCACGATGCCTACCACGGTCTCGCCGGTCGTGGTTTCCACGGTGACGTTGTCCAGATAGACGTTCTGGACACAGGTATACTCGTTCGCCCGCGCACCGTTCCCGTTATATTCGCCTACTACGCCGAACACGCCGGCGACTGTGGAGTCCGTTTCGGGATCCCATACCACCAGTTCTCCGCCCTTCTTGGAGGTCTTGCCTTCCTTGATGGGGAATTCATAGAAATCATCGGGCGTCGCGCTGTTGGAAATGGAGACGTTGGTGATGGCCACGCCATTGCCCTCAAAGTGGCCGATAAAGGGGAACTCCGCCGTGCCGATGGGCGGGATCGTCCGGCCTTCCATATCCAGGGTACGCACATCATTCACCTTGGAGATGCCGTCGCCGATCAGGCAGTCGCTGCCGTCGCACAGTTCAAAGTAAACCACTTCGTCATTGAAGTAGCCCAGGTACTGCAGCCAGGCGAAGTTATAGAAATGGGTCGCGGTATGAATGATAAAGGGGTCTTCGGCAGTGCCGGTGCCATGCTCGAAGTAGTCGGCACGGATGGTGCCCTTGATGTGCGCCGTGCCAAAGTTGGCGGGATTTTCACGGTACCATGCGAAAGACGGCGCAGCCGCAATCACCGCGATCAGCAAGCCGACTGCCGCCACGGGCAGAATCAGCTTTTTCAAAAAGGTTCGAACCGTCATTGAGCGCGCCTCCTTTCGTCAGAATTTCAAGCGTGATGTCACTCAGGCGTCCACCAGCACCACCGAGATGTCGAAGATGTCCTCAAATTTATATTGGGCGCTGGCCTCAGCGCCGATCTGGATCTCCATGTTCTGCGCATTCATATAGTCCGTGACCAGATTGGGCTCGTAATCGATCAGGAAATACATGTAATAGTTGCCGTCGGCGCCCAGCGCCGCGTCCAGATTCACCGGAATGGTCATGGTCTTGTTATGGACGATGACGGTGTGATCCGGAACGATCCGCGTGCACTTTTCCACCTTGTAGATGGTGCAGCTGGTGCTGTTGGCGTTATTGGAGCCGATCCAGGAGCCGTTATTGTAGCGGATGTAGCAATTGCTGCTGAGGAAGGTCAGGTTGTTGCCGATCGTCCAGCTGTTGCCGGTGGCGGCCGCGGAGAGGGTATATGTATACCACCAGTTTCCACTTCGTGCGCCGTTCAGATACTTTCTCGTACCCTGATTATACAGCGTGGTGCTGGTGGAACCGTTCTCGGAATCTTTCATAGTCCAGAGGGAATACTTCATGGCATTTGCTGCTTTCATGGTATTCCACTCATCTTCGGTGTATTGTGTCCCTTCGCTGAAGGAGGGGGAATAGTTGGCGGTTGCGGTTCCGCCGGCGTTCATGCCCAGAAAGTTTCCATTTCCGTCGGAGATCAGATACTCCTCCACCACGTATTTGTAGGTCACGTCCATACCGTCTTCCCGCTCGGTGTGCGAGGCCGTGGCGCCAAGGTTGCCGGTATCCGTCACCTCCGTAATGATATAGGAGGTTTCCTCCCAGCCTGCCGCGGTCTGCTCAATATCGCCCAGGAACCGGACGGGGTCATAGATGTAATCATTGGCGAAGTGGTCGATGGCGGCGTGGTAAATATAGTCGTCCACGGATTTGTAATCTTCGCCGTTGGAATTCTTGGGGATGGTTCCATTCTCGATATTCTGAATGATCTCCGGAATATAGTCGGCGCAGACGCTGACCACGTTGGACAGCCAATCGACTTCCTCCAAAACACCGTCGCCGTCGATGTCATAGTTCTCACGGGTGGTGGACTCGCTGGCGCATTTTACCGTCAGCATGACCTTCTTGTTGTTCTGCTCCACCTCGTACTTGTAGGCCTCGGACAGCACTGCCCGCAGAATTAGCGGAGTACGGTCATTGCGGCCCAGCAGGATCTGGTCGTAGAGATTCATCGTCATGCGGCTGGCGTTGATGTTGATGCCCTCGTCCACGTCGCCGTTTTCGTTCAGATCGTCCTCATCGTACTTATAAACGTCATAACCCACGGTGGCTGCGATTCCCTCCGACGTTACGCCGCTGCCGTGAGCGCCCACATCGCGGGAAGGCGGGGACAGCCAGCCGAAAGAGGTCCCGAAATAGACCGCCGCTGTGGCAAAGGTCAGCAGCAGCACCGTCAGCACCGCACTGCGGAACACGCGGTGTTTCGCTTTGGCCAGCTTTGCTTCCCGCTTGTCCCCGCCGCTGTAAACCACGTCCTCCATCAAGTCCTGCGCCTGCTCGTTGCGTTCTTTCATTCGGAACCCTCCCTTCTCGTTTGATCGGATAAAATCAGTTGACCAGCGCCCCCGTAAAGCTGATCTGTACGGAGATATGGCTGGCATCGTCCTCCGCGAGGCCCACACTGTCGGACGAGCCGATCAGGGCCTGCGCATCCGTACCCTCCAGCCAGATGTACACCATCAGCACGGTACCCTCCTCGCCGGAGATGTGGCAGAGCTTTGTTCCGCCGTTGCCGTCGGTGCCCTCGGGCGTGTATGCGTCCAAGGTCTCGGGGTCGGCAATGTCATAGGGAATGTCGCTGAGCCAGGGCCTGTCATCCACCACATCGATACAGTAGTAGTAATAGACCGGCTGACCGTCCACGATACCGCCGGATACGGCGCCATTGCTGTTGCCTACGCCGTTTTCCTTCACAGGCGCATACACCAGCTTCAGCTCGCCGCTGTCCACCATGCCGTTCTTGTTTTCATCCGCCACAAGGCCGATGCGCAGGGCATCCACCAGATTTCTCGTCTCCCCCTCCGTAGACACGGCGATGAGCTTCTCGGCGTTGATGTAAAGATCCAGCGCGCTGTTGGGATCGGTGTAGAGAACATAGGTGGCCAGATTGAAGGCGGTAAATTCATCATACTCGTTCTTTGCGTTGGCGGCGCGGTACACGCCCTCGGACACCCATTCGTTCACCCTGTCATAGATCAGGGAGGTATGGTTGATGGCGTCCCACGCGTCCACCACCCGGCGCACATAGTACCACGCGCTGCAGTCCGGCGTGGAGATGGGATAGAGGTTGCCGTTCAGTTTCACCTGGATGGAACCCGTGTTGTGGTAAGTGGGGTCACCTTTGTCGGGAACGGTTTTGCCCTCGGCGATATACAGGTTGCCCTGCACGATTTGGGTAGTCAAACCGCCGCCGCTTCCCGGCACCCGGCTGTTGCTTGAAAACCACGCAGCGGACAGATAGGCCACAGTCGCGGGGATCAGCACCGCCAGCACCAGCGCCATCTTCAAAGTGGACAGCATCAGCGTTTTTCTTGCCTGCGCTGCAGACGCTGCGGCGGGAACATCCGTATTCAGATCCTTTCCAAAAAGCTTCTTCATCACCGTTTCCTTTTCCTGTCACAGCCTCGCCGTAGAGCAGTTCAAAGGGCGCAAACCCTTGTGCCCTTTGAACTGCTCTCCACCCCACAGCAGGTGGAGAGCATCCGTAAAGTTTACTTGTTATCCGTTTGTGTACTCACCGATTAGGGGCCAACAGGAGCGGGCAGCTTGCACTGGTTGGTCACATCGATGGGATGACCATCCACAATCTGATAGATCACGCTACTGCTGCTAACAGCGGTAGAAGCAGTCTTCAGATAGTAACCGGAGTTACCGGTGATCTCATAGTAAGAATCACCATCGATTGTGAAGGCAACATCGCTTCCAGAGCTGGGTGCACCAGACAGATCAACCTTAGGGTCGGTGGCAGTACGATTGATAGCAGTAGTACCACCGGTAGCACCAGCCAGTTCAACAACCAGATTCATTGCCCACTTATCCTTCAACGCTGCAAAGGTGGTGTTGGTGCAGGTGGTATCCTCACCTTCCAGCCACAGACGGACAACTACCTTCCAGTATCTTGTATGGCCAGCTTCAACATTACCAATGTTAGCAGCCGCACCGGGGTTAACAACAGAAGCCAGCGCACCTACCTCACTAACAGCCTCTCCATCGGTGAAGTTTACTGCGCCGCCAGGAGCCAGAATGGTCTTCAGCTTATCAGCGGCAACATTACTGCCAGCAGCGGTACCACCGTCTTCACCCATATCCCACACAAACACGGCAGCGCGGAATGCCTTTTCAGTGGCTTCGGAACCGCCGTAAACCAGATTCAGTCCGGTCATGTTAACATAGGATGTTGCGTTGCCGGTGTTGATCGCCTTCAACTGGAACACATAGTCCACATAGCCGACTGCACCAGTGGTTCCATAATTGGTGTTGAAAGCAGAAAGATCACCAGCATTATAAGCTGTGTAAGTATCTGCAATTGCATCACCGCTACCATTTACATTCTTGGTGCTGTTGTAGAAATAGTTCACACCGTTAATGGTAGAGACAGGTTCCAGCACACCATTCAAAATGGAAACATCCATGGCGGTCTGGAAGTCGCCATCATCCTCAACCGAGGTCTTGTCTAACGTAGACTGAGCGATGAACAGATTGCTGGAAACCTGAGTGGTCACTTCCATGCCAGTTACGGTGACCTTGTTGTTGATGGCAAACCATGCGAAGGTGGAGCTGCCCAGTGCGATGCTGGAGACCAGAACCATGGCCACAGCAGCAAGAAGCTGGGACTTCAAAGCTTTTGTTGACATCTTTTTCCCTCCTTTTTATAGTTTTATGTCAACATTTTGGTCGTGTGGAGGCCCACCCGCTGCTGCGAAGCGGGATTTTCCTTCGGATGTGCTTAACGACCGTCCACACATCCGGCAACTGAACTGCCATAGCCGTGTTTTCTCGTACTCCCCAGCAGACAGATCACACTCTCACCGGGCCCGGTTGAGAAGAGCACTTCCCCACCTTCCGGTGGGAATTTGATCTCTCAGCAGGGACGCATTCAAAAAGCGGCCTTAGGCTCTCGTTTTGCGCCTCCGCCTTTCGGCGGAGTTGCCTTTCCACTGTATTTATAAACGGCTGCTGTGCGCCGCTTATAACAAAAACAAAAGCCGCATTCATACCCCTCATGGGATATGACTGCGGCAACTGGCTGGCTGCCCACAGGCAGCCCCTGTAGTTTTGCGTCACCGCCTCACGACGGTTTTGCTTTTCTCGCGTTTGGGAACAAAACGCCCCCAATCTTTTTCTATGTTATAATATAGCGAAATCTGCAGAAAATGTCAACTGTTTTTGTATTTTTTTGATATAGTTGAAAATTGTATTGATATTTTTTCTGCTCCGTGTCATTTTTGCAAATTTTACCGCGAAAAAAACAGCATATTTCTTCTTTTTCGACGCAATCTATGTTTGCGATACCCAGAGACCCAAACAATTTTGATGGATGAAAAGGAGAAATCGTTATGTCTAGCAAGAATTCCAATCGTATCAACGTTCCCGAGGCCCGCGCCGCCATGGATAAGTTCAAGATGGAGGCCGCTTCCGAGGTGGGCGTCAACCTGAAGGAAGGCTACAACGGCGACCTGACCAGCCGCGAGGCCGGCTCTGTCGGCGGCCAGATGGTCAAGAAGATGATCGAGTCCTACGAGAAGTCTCTGTAACTTCCCCTGGACAGCACAGGGACCGGCCCAATCGGGCCGGTCCTCTATTCTCTCATATCTTCCCCTGCTTCCGCTTCTGCTCCTCCAGCAGGTCCGCCAGCGTATAGCGGTCGATGTACGCGTTCACCGTGGTGTAAAGCCCCGTCCAGAAGTCCAGTGTTGGGCACTCGCCGCATCGCTCGCAGCGGTTTTCCTCCCCTGCCAGACACGCCACCGGTGCCAGGTCTCCCTCTGTCAGCCGCAGGATGCTGCCCACGGTGTAGTTCTCCGGCTCCTTCGCCAGCCGGTAGCCGCCCTGGGCGCCCCGACCGCTGCGGAGCAATCCCGCTTTCGCCAGCAACCCCGCGATCTGCTCCAAATACTTGGGCGAAATATTCTGTCGGGCAGCCACATCCTTTAGGGATACATACCCGCCCTCGTCATGGGACGCCACGTCCATCATCAGCCGCAGGGCGTACCGCCCCTTTGTCGAAATCTTCATGCAGGCGCCTCCTCGTTCGTTTCACCCTCATTTTGCCACAAACCCACCCGGAACGCAAGCATTTTCCCGCCGACAGGAATTGACATTCCCATACTTTTCCCTTAAAATAGGTACGACTTTTTAAGCAACGAGAGGAGCTACCATATGGATTACGCAAAGGAATCCCTGCGTCTGCATTATGAATGGAAGGGCAAGCTGGAAATGACACCCCGGGCGGCGGTGGACAACAAGGAAGCCCTGTCTCTGGCCTACACCCCCGGCGTGGCCCAGCCCTGCCTGGAGATCCAGAAAGACGTGAATAAAAGCTACGAGCTGACCCGCCGCTGGAACACCGTGGCTGTGGTCACCGACGGCACCGCCGTCCTGGGCCTGGGCGACATCGGCCCCGAGGCCGGTATGCCGGTCATGGAGGGCAAGTGCGTCCTGTTCAAGGCCTTCGGCGGCGTGGACGCCATCCCCCTGTGCGTCCGCAGCAAGGACGTTGATGACATCGTCAACACCGTTGCCCTGCTGGCCGGTTCTTTCGGCGGCGTGAACCTGGAGGACATCGCCGCCCCCCGCTGCTTTGAGATCGAGCGGAAGTTGAAAGAGCGCTGCGACATCCCCATCTTCCACGATGACCAGCACGGCACCGCCGTTATCACCCTGGCGGGCCTGACCAACGCCCTGAAAGTTGTCGGCAAAAAGCTGGAGGACGTGAAGATCGTGGTGAACGGCGCGGGCGCTGCCGCCATCTCCATCACCAAGCTCCTGCTGTCCGCCGGAGCGAAGAACATTACCCTCTGCGACCGCAAGGGCGCCATCTACGCAGGCCGGGACGGCCTGAACTGGATCAAGGAGGAGATGGCCCAGGTCACCAACCCCGCCAAGCAGTCCGGCTCTCTGGCGGAGGTACTGGTGGGCGCCGACGTGTTCATCGGCGTCTCCGCTCCCAATTCCGTCACCACCGACATGGTGAAAACCATGAACCGGGACGCCATCGTCTTTGCCTGCGCCAACCCCACCCCGGAGATCTTCCCCGATGACGCCAAGGCCGGCGGCGCGGCGGTGGTCTCCACGGGCCGCAGCGACTATCCCAACCAGATCAACAACGTCCTGGCCTTCCCCGGCATCTTCCGGGGCGCGCTGGACGCCCGGGCCAGCGACATCAACGACGAGATGAAGATCGCCGCTGCCCACGCCCTGGCCGACCTGGTGGGCGATGACCTGTCCGCCGACTACATCATTCCCGCCGCCTTCGACCCCCGGGTGAAGGACGCCGTGGCTGCTGCTGTGAAGCAGGCCGCCTACGACTCCGGTGTGGCCCGCATCTGAACTTCCAGCAGAGAGGAGCTGCGATGAAGGACCGCAAAAATTTGATTCTTCTCATCATTTTCCTTGCTTTTTTCGCCATTGTGCTGCCCATGGTCTCCATTCCCGTGGACATTGGAGAGCATACCTACACTGGCGGTATCTATGACCCGAACACCAAGGAGAAGGTGGAAGCCGTCACCGTTACCATGTCCGGCAAGCGTGTCTATTCTTTAACGCGGGATCAATTCGATCTGGACGGCCACATCGTCATTGAAGCTGAGACCTTCCAAAATGACAGTGACCTTGGCATGTATATCGACGAATCCTTGGGCGGCTGGTTCTACGGCTGGTGTAGCTTTGGTGCCAATAATTACAACTGGAACGGCTATGAAAACGCCGGTTTCGCTTACCGGAAAAACTACTCCGCTCTGGTCATTGACCTGCAAAAGGATGATCGCACCCTGTATCTCTCCGCCGTGGAGGACCCGGCAGAACAGATGCCCCAGGATGCCCTGACGGACTTCCTCACCGCCATGGGCTGGCAATAACCGTACAGCAGCCCCGCCCGGTCCGGGCGGGGCTGTCACCTTTTTTCAGCTTTTTTGCACCGTTTTCCCCGTTTCCATCGTACTCTATATGAACCCACCAAAAGGAGGTGCCGCCGTGACAGACCGTGAACTGCTCTCCCGCCTCTTCTCCGCGCCGGAGGAAGCCCTGGCCGCCCTGTCGGCCCGTTACTCGCCCCTGGCCGCCGCCATGGCCGGCCGCCTGCTGCCGGGCCGTCAGGCCGATATTGAGGAGATTGCGGCGGATACTCTTATCGCCATCTGGAAAAATGGGGATGCCTTGAACGCGGACACTCTCCGGGGCTTCGTCATCACCACCGCCCGGAACCTGGCCATTGACCGCTGGCGTCAGCTCCGCCGCCGGGACGAGGTTCCCCTGTTCGACCACGACGGCGCCGACTCCGATTTTCTGGAGCGGGAGGTGCTTTCTTCCGCTCTGGCGGACTACATCCGTACCCTCTCCCCGCCGGACGGCGAGATCTTCCTCCGCCACTACCTGCTGCTGGAAACGGCGGCGGAGATCGGGGAACGCTACGGCCTGACGGAATCCGCCGTCCGCGCCCGGCTCCACCGGGTCCGCCAAACGCTGCAAAGGGAGGTGCCGCGATGAACGACTGGTATGACCTGACAAATTCTCTGGACACCAACGTTCTCACTCTGGACGAGGTGTCCCGGGCCCACATTGAAAAGCGCGTCCGTGCTGCCCTGCCCCGCCGAAAAAAGCGCCGCGCTCTGGTGGCGGTCATCGCCGCCGTTCTGGTGCTCTCCGCCTGCGGTTACGCCGTGGCGACGGGCCATTTCTCCGACTGGTTCCGGCAGATAGCGGAAGATCCGGCGGAGCCGGAAGCCTCCGAGGAGCTACTGTCCAGCATCGGCACCGTCATCGGCCAGAGCCAGACGGTGGACGGCGTGACGATGACCCTGAACGGAGCCATTTGGGACGGGAACACCATGCTCCTCTCTCTGACTCTGACTGAAGAGAGCATCCCTGACTACCGTTGGGTACAGGTACGTTCCGAGGATTCCTGGTTGAGTGCGTCCGAAGCACAGATACGAAGCACGCTGCCGCAGGAGATGCCTCACTTGACAGAAGCGGAAATTGATGAATTTGTGAAGCAGTATCTGGAAAACTGGAGGTCTACCTTCTCGTATCTGGAAATCACCAGCACCCAGGAGGATGAAGATGGGAGCTGCCGTCTACTGGTAAAGGACGAGTCCCGCCGCTCGCAGTACGACAGCAATGAGCTGGTTCTGCACCTGGAAAACCTGGTGTTCGGTGAAACCACCATAGCCGGTCCCTTTGAGTTCACCTTCACCGCCCAGCAAAAGGACGCAACAGTTCGTTATACGGGCCGGACTCTGTTGGCGGAGCGTGAGGACTATGGCATCTATGTCACCGGCGCGGAGGTCTCTCCTTTCCGGGCAAAGATCACCTATGAGCTCTCTGTTCCCTTTCCGGAGGGGCAGTACGATTCCGAAGCCTTGCACTACGCAACAGAGGTGGATCGCATCCGGGTAAACGGCGAGGAATACAGCCCCTCTAACTCCCGGGGAAGTACTCTGGAACACGACGAGGACGGCAATGTGCGCGGCAGCGCCTACACCGGTTCCTTTGACCGTATCGTAGATCCCGCCCAGGTGGAGGCCATCCGCGTCGGCGGCGTCTGGCTTGAGCTGAATAGCTTCACCCTTACCGAAACACCAAGTTCCTGATTGCGCAAAAAAACAGCGGCTTTCGCCGCTGTTTTTTGCTCTTAAACCGTGGGATATTCGCCGTCCCACAGCACTTTCCGGAACTTCATGGGGTCCGTATTGCCCTCTGTGGAGAACATCAGCACCTGGCTGAAGCGATCCAGGCCCAGGAAATCCCGCAGGTCCTTGTACTCGTCAGTCTCCATGATGGCGGCAATCAGACCCATACCCACGGCACCGGACTCACCGGAAATGACGGTGGGGTCGCCCTTGACAGGCACGCCCAGCATCCGCATACCGCGGGCGCTGACCCAGTCGGGACAGGAGACGAATGCAGAGACATGGTTGCGGAGGATGTCCCAGGAGATGATATTGGGCTCGCCGCAGGCCAGGCCCGCCATGATGGTCTTCAGGTCGCCGTCCACGATGCGGGGCTCGCCGTCCCCGGCTACGGCGCCCTGGTACAGGCAGTCCGCCGCCCGGGCCTCCATGACGATGAACTTAGGAGGATCGTTGGGGAACAGGTTAGTGAAAAAGCCCACCACAGCGCCGGCCAGGCTGCCCACGCCGGCCTGGATAAACACATGGCTGGGACGGTTCACACCCATTTGGCGCAGCTGGTCGGCAGCCTCACCGGCCATGGTGCCGTAGCCCTGCATGATCCAGGCGGGAATCTCCTCGTAGCCCTCCCAGGCAGTATCCTGCACCACCACACCGTGCTTCGTCTGGGCGGCCTCGGCGGCTGCCATGCGGACGCACTCGTCGTAGTTCACTTCCTCAATGGTGACCTGGGCGCCCTCTTTTTTGATATTCTCATAGCGGCTCTGGCTGCTGCCCTTGGGCATATGTACCACGGCCTTCTGGCCCAGCTTGTTGGCGGCCCAGGCCACGCCGCGGCCATGGTTGCCGTCGGTGGCGGTAAAGAAGGTGGCCTGGCCGAACTCCCGGCGGAAGGCCTCGCTGGTCAGATAATCATAGGTCATCTCGCTGACGTCCCGGTCCATCTGCTGGGCAATGTACCGCGCCATGGCGAAGGAGCCGCCCAGCACCTTGAAGGCGTTCAGACCGAAGCGGAAGGACTCGTCCTTCACATACAGGCCGCCCAGACCCAGATACTGGGCCATGCCGTTCAGACAGGCCAGAGGCGTAATGGAGTACTGGGGAAAGCTGTTGTGGAAAAAGGACGCCTTTGCCACGTTGCGCAGGGACATGACCTCCAGCTGGCGGTCTTCGCTGACCGGCATATGATTGACGGCCCACTTGATCTTCTCTTTCATACTTCCCTCACCATGCATATACAAAATTTTTTAGCCTAACAAATTTTTTGTTTGCTTTGGCTACATCATATCACAGTTTCACGGGAAGTCAAGGCCTTTCGCAAATTTTTCGACGCAGGGGAAATACTATCGGAAACCGTGCTTGACAAATACCCCCGGGGGGTATATATTAAGTGCAGTTAAGATACCCCCCTAGGGTATATTCCCCATTATACAGGAGGCCCCATGAAAGAGGAAAAATATGACATCTCCGGGATGCACTGCGCATCGTGCAGCGCATCCGTTGAAAAAGTGACCCGGCGGCTCCCCGGTGTGGAGCGCAGCGATGTGAACCTGACCACCGGCATCATGACCATCTGTTACGACGAAAGCCAGGTGGGCCCGGAACAGATCACGGCGAAAGTGGAAAAGGCAGGCTTCGGCTGTACCCTCCATGCGGAGAAAAAAGAAAAAACGGCGGAGGCCGTGCAGAGCGAGGAAGACGCCGCCCTGAAACGAAAAAAATGGGAACTGATCACAGCGGCGGTCTTTTCCGCGGCGCTGCTGTATGTTTCCATGGGCCAGATGCTGCCCTTCGGCCTGCCCGCCCTGCCCCTGCCGGACATCTTCTCCATGCACACCCATCCGGTGAATTTCGCCATCGTACAGCTATTATTGACCATTCCGGTCCTTTACTGCGGCAGGAACTTCTTCACCAGCGGCTTCAAAGCCCTGGCCCACGGAAATCCCAACATGGACTCCCTAGTGGCCATCGGCTCCGCCTGCTCCTTCGCGTACAGCGTGGTGATGACGTTCCTGATTTCCGACGATCCCCACGCCTATGTCCACAACCTTTATTATGAATCCGCCGCCGTGGTGCTGACTCTGGTGTCTCTCGGCAAGTTCCTGGAGAGCCGGAATATGCAGAAGACGAAAGGCGCCATCACCGCCCTGATGCAGCTGGCGCCGGACACCGCCATTCTGGCGGATTCCGGCCGGGAGGTGCCTACGGAGAGCCTGAAAACCGGGGACATGGTGCTGGTGAAGCCCGGCCAGCGGGTGCCGGTGGACGGCGTGGTGACGAAAGGCGAGAGCAGCGTCAACGAGGCCATGCTCACCGGAGAGAGCCTGCCGGTGGAGAAAACGGCGGGCAGCGAGGTCATCGGCGGCAGCGTGAACCAGAACGGCGTGCTGTACGTCCAAGTGACCCGCACCGGAGAGGACACCACCCTGGCCCGCATCATCCGGTTCGTGGAGGACGCCCAGGGGAAAAAGGCCCCCATCTCCAAGACCGCCGACAAAGTGGCCGGAGTGTTCGTCCCCACCGTCATCGGCATCGCGGTGCTGGCGGCTGTCGCCTGGGCCATTGCGGGACAGCCCTTCGCCTTTGTGCTGCGGGTGTTCACCTCCGTGTTAGTGATTGCCTGCCCCTGCGCTCTGGGACTGGCGACGCCCACCGCCATCATGGTGGGCACCGGGCTGGGCGCCAAACACGGCATCCTCATCCGCTCCGGCGAGATTCTGGAGATCACCCACGGCGTAGACACGGTGGTGCTGGACAAAACAGGTACCGTCACCGAGGGATCTCCCGCCGTAACGCAGGTTATCCCCTACAACTGTGACGAAACGGCCCTGCTGAAAACGGCGGCGGCCATTGAGGCGGCCTCCGCCCACCCCCTGGCGGCGGCCATCACCGCCTATGCCGCCGAAAAGGGGCTTGCAGAACCGGAAAAGCCAGAGCAGTTTGAAAACCTGTCCGGCCGGGGCCTGACCGCCCGGCTTGACGGCAAAACCGTTCTGGCAGGCAACCGCCGCCTGCTGGAGGAGCGGGGCGTGGACGCCTCTCCCCTGTTGGCGGAAGCGGAGGGGCTGTCCGCCCAGGGCCAGACCCCCATGTTTTTCGCCGAGGACGGCAAGCTGCGGGGTCTCATCTCCGTAGCCGACCCGGTGAAGGAGACCAGTGCCGCCGCCATTCAGGAAATGAAAAAACAGGGCATCCGGGTGGTGCTGCTGACCGGGGACAACAGGGCGGCGGCGGAGCACATCGGCGCTCTTGTGGGTGTGGACGAGGTCATCGCCGAGGTGCTGCCGGAGGAAAAGGCCGGCGTCGTGCAAAAGCTGCAGGACCAGGGCCGCAAGGTGATGATGGTGGGCGACGGCATCAACGACGCCCCCGCCCTCACTGCCGCCACTGTGGGCTGCGCCATCGGCAGCGGCAGCGACATCGCCATCGAGTCCGCCGACATCGTGCTGATGCGCTCCGACCTCCGGGACGTGCCTCGGGCTCTGCGGCTGTCCGCCCTGACCCTGCGGGACATCAAGCAGAACCTGTTCTGGGCCTTCTGCTACAACACTGTCGGCATTCCCATCGCGGCGGGTCTGCTGTATCTATTCGGCGGGCCGCTGCTCTCCCCCATGTTCGCGGGCGCGGCCATGTCCCTCAGCTCCGTGTGCGTGGTGGGCAACGCCCTGCGGCTGGGCCGTGTGAAGTTATAAAAGTGAGCGGGAAAACCTCGGGTTTGGAACCCGGGGATGAAAGCGAAC
>CAMCNO010000034.1 GCA_945876285.1 uncultured Clostridia bacterium
AAAGTAGACTTTGGATATTTCCATGGTCTACTTTAGGAGGATCATAACATTTCGCAGCTCTTTTTGCTTTCTTATGGCGTTTCCAAAGGTTCTTCGCCCACCGTTTCAGCGGGGTTCTCCGTCGGTGCCTCCACCTCCCCCACGGGATGGGTCCGCAGGTACTCCAGCCACGCCCGGCAGCCTTTGATGTTCAAATGAACGCCGTCGGAATTCCACTCGGCCCGGAGGCAGCCGTTTTCATCTGTCACCGCCTCCGCAACGTCCACAAGGGCGCAGTCCTTCTCCTCCGCAAGCTGGAAAATAACCTCGTTGTACGCGGCGATGCGCCCGTTGTTGACGTATGTCTTTTTCTTCTCCTGTTTGGCGCTGACCGGCAGGATGGACTGCAGAATGATCTCGGCATCCGGGTGGTCAGAGCGCAGCCGGTCAATGACCTTGGCGTACTGGTCATGGAAGGTCTCCGTCTTACTCCAACCCAGCTCGTTGACGCCCAGCATGACGTATATCTTGCCGAAGTCCTCCTCCGCCATGGCGTCCAGCAGCGGCATCTCCCCCGCCGGGGTCTCCACCTCCTTGGAGAATACGGACTCCACCGTGGCGCCCACGGAGTAATAGTAAGCTCCCGCCTTCAGCCCACTGTACAGATGGAATCCCTCGGTCCGGGAATCGCCCAGGAACGCGGCGTCTTCAAAATATATATCCTCCACCGGCCCGCCCTCCGGGACGGAGGTGAAAGGCTCCGGCGGGTCGTCCGTTTCCGGCGGGACTTCCTCCGTCTCCACCGGGACGAGCCTGGCCGCCGGCACCGTGCTCTCAGCCGCCGGCTCCGCAGGGGATTCCAGTGGCGAATCTGCCGCCGCGCCCCGGGGTCCCGCGGTGGTCAGCACCGTCATCATGGCCGCCAGCAGCACCATCACCGCCGGCAGCCGCATTTTCTTTTTCTTGACTCTCTTTCCCACCATGATGCCGTGCCTCCGGGCCTTTTTTCTTATCTACTATTATAGACGAAACAGGGCGAAAAAAGTCGAAACAAAATGTAAAAATTTCGGTAACAAATTCTATCAAAAATAACGGAGCAGCCTGCCGCGGTTCCGTACCAAATCCGTGCAAACAAAACGGCCGCCGAAGCAGCCGTTTTGTTTACGCTGTATGCAGGCTTTCCGCGCCGAAGGCCCCTTACTCCCGCAGGCTCTCAGGATAGGCGCCCTCCCCATGGAGCCGCCGCAGCTCCGCCGCCACGGTCTCCCGGTCCTGCTGGTAGGTCATGCCGAACCAATGGTCGGCGGAATGGAGAACGGATACCTCCAGCTCGTCCCTGCGCATCAGGTCGTCCACCATGACAGGCAGCAGGCACTCCGACTTAAGTTCCTTTCCCTTCTCACTGCGCAGGAACTCCTCAAAATACGTCCGCAGCACCGGGAAAATGGAGGGCATGAAGCCCCAGAAGTTCATGGACACCACAGACTCCGGGTCCAGTTCCCGGTCCCGCTCCAGGTCCCGCAGAGACCCGTCGGGATAGAGCTGGATGTTTTTCGTCTCCTGAACGGAGACCAGCTTCCCGTCCTCCACGGTGCACACGCCCCGGGACACGGCGCCGTGGAGGCTGGCGGTGTTCTTCAGCAGATACCCCACCATGGTGGCTCTGCCGCTCTCCGGCAGACGCATCAGTTCCTCATAAATCGTCTGATAGGCGCCGATGCCGTAGTAGTCATCGGCATTGATGACACAGCAGGGCTCCTGTATCACATCCGCCGCGCACAGCAGGGCGTGGACGGTGCCGTAAGGCTTCGTCCGTCCCTCCGGGATGGTGTAAAAATCAGGCAGGGAGGAAAAATCCTGAAAGGCATAGGCTACCTCCACAGGGCTGCCGTCCGCGGCAGTCTTGTTCCGCAGGTAGCCGCCACACAGCCGCTCCATCATCTCCTCCATCTCCGGCTTGATGATGAACACGACCTTGTTGAAGCCCGCCCGGATGGCGTCATGGATGGAGTATTCCATCAAAATCTCACGGTGAGGGCCGATGCCGTCCACCTGCTTGCTGCCGCCGTAGCGGGAACCCAGGCCCGCCGCCATGATGACCAGAGAAACCTTCATGTAAACGCCTCCTGCTTTCGTATGGTTCTGCAACATCAGCATACCGCATTTCCCGGCCGTTTGCAACCGCTCTTGACTTTTTCCGTCGGGGGCTATAATATGAAAACGATTCTCAATTTAAAAAAGGAGCAACCCATATGCCCTATACCACCAAACAGCGCCGGGCCGTCCTCCAATGTCTGGAGGAGCGGGCCAGCGACGCCCTGACCCCCGGCGAAGTGGCGGAGGAACTGCGCCGCTCAGGCAGTCCGGTGGGCCTTGCCACCGTCTACCGCCAGCTGGAGCAGCTGGAGTCCACCGGGCTCCTCCACCGTATCCAGACCGGGGAGGGCGCACTGTACCAATACTGCCCCCACCCGTCGGCGCCTCACGGCTGCTTTTTGCTGCGGTGCGAGAGCTGCGGCCGGGTGAGCCACCTGGACTGCGGCCACCTGCAAACCCTGTGCGACCATCTGGCGGCGGAGCACCACTTCCGGGTGGACCCCCGGCAGACGGTACTGACGGGCCGCTGCCAGGCCTGTGCCGGAAAGGAGGCCCTCCATGGAGCAAACTGAACTCATCGTCTGCCGGGACGTGTCTCTGGGCTATGAGGGCCAGACCGTCCTGAGCCACCTGGACCTCACCATCCGCTGCGGGGACTATCTCTGCGTGGTGGGCGACAACGGCTCCGGCAAATCCACGCTGATGCGGGGCCTGTTGGGCCTGCTTCAGCCCCAGGCCGGGGAAATATGGCGTGCCCCGGAGCTGCAAAAGGGCGCCGTGGGGTATCTCCCCCAGCAGACAAAGGCTCAGAGGGACTTCCCCGCCACGGTGATGGAGGTGGTCCTCTCCGGCTGCCTGAACCGGAAGGGGATGCGGTTTTTCTACACCTCCGCCCAGAAATCCGAGGCGCTGATGAACCTCGGCAAGCTGGGCATCCTGGAATTGAAGGACAAGAGCTACCGGGACCTCTCCGGCGGCCAGCAGCAGCGGGTGCTGCTGGCCCGGGCCCTGTGCGCCGCCAGCCGCCTGCTGATTCTGGACGAGCCCATCACCGGCCTGGACCCCGCCGCCGCCCAGGACCTGTACAAGACGCTGGCCTATCTGAATGAAAAGGAGGGCATGGCCGTCGTCATGGTGACCCACGACCTCCGCTCCGCCCTCCGCAGCGCGAAAACCGTCCTCCACATCGGCCGCCGGGGGGATGTGTTCTCCGGCACCGTGGCGGACTATCTGGCCTCCCCCCAGGGGCGGAGGTTTCGGGAGGTGGAATCATGAATATCCTGACCATGTTCTCCTTCCCCTTCATGCAGCGGGCGCTGATCGCCGGCGTGCTGGTGAGTTTGTGCGCCGCCCTGCTGGGGGTGTCCCTGGTGCTGAAACGGTACTCCATGATTGGCGACGGGCTGAGCCATGTCTCCTTCGGCGCGCTGGCCATCGCCGTGGCCCTGGGGGTGACGCCGCTGTGGTTCTCCATTCCGGTAGTGATTCTGGCGGCGTTCTTGCTGCTGCGGGTGGCGGACAATCCCCGCTGGAACAGCGACGCGGCCATTGCCGCCATGAGCGCCTCGTCCCTCGCCATCGGCATTCTGGTCATCTCCCGCACCACGGGCATGACCACGGACGTGGACAACTATATGTTCGGCAGCGTCCTCGCCATGAGCAAAACGGATGTGGTGCTGTCCGTGGTGCTGTGTTTGGCGGTGCTGGTGCTGTTCATCCTGTTCTACCACAAGCTCTTCGCCGTCACCTTTGACGAGAGCTTCTCCCGGGCCACGGGCTTAAAGGTGGAGCGGTACAACACCCTCCTCGCCATTCTGACGGCCCTGACCATCGTGCTGGGGATGCGGATGATGGGCGCCATGCTGATCTCCTCCCTTGTCATCTTCCCTGCCCTGACGGCTATGCGGCTGTTCCGCAGCTTCCGGGGCGTGGTGGTCTGCGCCGCCGTCACCTCGGTGGCCTGCTTCTGTCTGGGTCTCACCGTCTCCTTTGCTTTCTCCACTCCCGTGGGCGCCACGGTGGTGGCCGCCGACCTGACGGTGTTTCTGGCGTCCTGCCTGATAGGGCTCCTCCGCCGATGAGGAGCCCCCGTCTCGCGCCCATGTCGCAAAATTCCCCGTATCCCTATACTAATTTTAATTAAATACGAAAAATTCTCTTGCGTTTTCAATAAAACCGTGTTATATTGCATATGTTAGAAAGTGTAAGTTACGGAGTGGGCCCCACGGTCCGCTCTTTTTGTTGGCCTTTTTCGATTGCTTAAAAATTGAAGATCCTGCCAAAGAAAGGGAGGAACCCCATGAAAAAAATCACGGAACTCACCGCTGAGCTGGCGGCCCCTGCCATCGCGGAGCAGGGTTGCACCCTCTGGGACGTGGAGTACGTCAAGGAGGCGGGCACCTGGTATCTCCGGGTCCTGCTGGATAAAGAGGGCGGCGTGGACATTCTGGACTGCGAGGCCGTGTCCCGGAAGCTCTCAGACCTGCTGGATGAGGCGGATCCCATCGAGGGCAGCTACACCCTGGAGGTCGGCTCCGCCGGAGCCGAGCGGGCGCTGAAGCGTCCCTCTGATTTCCAGCGTTTCCTGTCGAGCCCCGTCCTGGTGAAGCTCTACCGGAATCTGGACGGCCGCAAGGAGTTTGCCGGCACCCTCGCCGCCTACGACGAGTCCACCGGCGACGTCACCGTCACCGTGGGCAAGCAGGACATGACCTTTGCCAAGAAGGACGTGGCCCTGGTCCGCCTCCGGGTGGAATTTTGATTAGCCAACCCCCGTCAAAAAAGACGTATCGAAAAAAAGAATAAGGAGAATCGACATGAGAGGCAAAAAGCAGAAGGAACCCGCCGGCATGAACCCGGCGGAGATCTTTGCGGCTCTGGCTCTGCTGGAGAAAGAGCGCAACATTCCCCAGTCCTTTATGATGGATAAGATCATCCAGGCCATCACCACCGCCTACAAGCGGGACCATGACGGCGTGGAGAACGTCATCGTGGATGTGGACGAGGAGCACCAGACCCTGAAGATGTACGTCCAGAAGAACGTGGTGGACGAGGAGGACTATGTGGATCCCGCCAACGAGATGACGCTGGCCGAGGCCAAGGCCCTCTCCGCCAAGTATGAGATCGGCGACATCGTGAATATCCCCGTGGACAACACGGAGTTCGGCCGCATCGCCGCCGGCAACGGCAAGCAGGTCATCATCCAGGGCCTGCGGGAAGCCGAGCGGGGCCAGGTGTACGACGAATTCAACTCCAAGCAGCATGAAATTCTGACCGGCGTGGTCACCCGCATCGACCCCCGGAACGGCAACGTGTCCCTGCGCATCGGTACCGGCACCGAGTCCACCGAGGCGCTGCTGATGGCAGGCGAGCAGGTCCCTGGTGAGGAGCTCACCGAGGGGATGCACGTCAAGGTCTACGTGGTGGACGTCCGCCGCTCCACCCGCGGTCCCCAGATTCTGATTTCCCGGACCCATCCCGGCCTGGTGAAGCGCCTGTTCGAGCTGGAAGTTCCTGAAATCTACGACGGCACCGTGGAGGTCAAGTCCATCGCCCGTGAAGCCGGCAGCCGCACCAAGATGGCCGTCTGGAGCAACGACGAGAACGTGGACCCCATCGGCGCCTGCGTGGGCCCCAAGGGCCAGCGTGTGGGCAGCATCGTGGAAGAGCTGCGGGGCGAGAAGATCGACATCATCAAGTACAGCGAGGACGCTCCCGCCTTTATCGCCGCCGCCCTGGCGCCTGCCGACGTGGTGGATGTTTGGATGGCGGACGAGGGTAAGGCCTGCCGGGTGATCGTGCCTGACGATCAGCTGTCCCTGGCCATCGGCAAGGAGGGCCAGAACGCCCGCCTGGCCGCCCGTCTGACTGGCTATAAGATCGACATCAAGCCCGAGAGCTACAAGGACCCTGAGGACGGCGTGGACGAGGACAACGTGGCTTTCCTGGATGAGGAAGCCGCCCCCGCCGAAGACTAAGGCAGAAAGGCGGTCCGACAGATGCCGAAAGTGAAGAAAATTCCCCAGCGGCAGTGTGTGGGCTGCCGTGAAATGAAGGATAAAAAGGCCCTGCTCCGGGTGGTACGCTCCCCGGAAGGGGCCGTCAGCCTGGACTTCGGAGGGAAGAAGCCCGGCCGGGGCGCCTATGTGTGCCACAATGTGGAGTGCCTGAAAAAAGCCCGGAAATCCCGGGCGCTGGAGCGGGCCTTCGAGACGGCCATCCCCCCCGAGGTCTACGACGCCATGGAGGCGGAGCTGGGAGGCGCGGATGGACAGTAACAACATCCTATCCCTTTTGGGTCTCGCCCTCCGGGGCGGAAGGCTCGTCATGGGCGAGGAGCCTGTGGAAGCCGTGGCCCGTACCCGGGACGCCCGGGTACTGCTCCTGGCCTCCGACGCAGCGGATAACACCCGCCGCCGGGTGGAGCATTTTGCGGTCGCAGGCCAGTGCCTGTGGCTCCGGGTCCCCTTTACGAAGGCGGAGCTGGGCCGGCAGTTCGGCCGCACCTCCGTGGCCGTGGCCGCCGTCACCGACGTGGGCCTTGCCTCGGCGGTGGTGAACAAGCTGGCCGCACTGGACCCGGAAGCCTACGGCGAAGCGGCCCAAAAGCTGGAGCTGAAAGCCAAGCGGGCGGCGGAGCGCCGCGCCGAGCAGCAGGCCCACGAGAAGAACCTCCGCACCGGCAAGCGCAAGGTGAAAAAGGCCGCCCCGCCGGAGGAGCCCGCCGCTCCGAAAGCCCCCGCCCGGCCCGCAGCCGGGGACGCGGCGGAGCGCCGCAAGTCCCGTCCCTCCAAGAAAAACCGCCCCAAGCCGCGGACTGATCCCTACGCTCACAGCCGCCCGGTGAAAAAGGGCAAGGGCTCCTTCCGCAAGAAAGAGCAGTCGTGAGCGCATGACATAAAAATTCCCGGCACGGGGCTGGTTCCCGTTGCCTTAAAGAGGTGTATTTGATTGGGTATGGAAAAATACAGAGTGCATGAGGTGGCCAAGGACTTCGGCCTTCCCACCAAGACCATTACCGAAATTTTGACGAAATACGTGGCCGCGCCCAAGAACCATATGCAGGTCCTGACCGACCACGAGCTCTCCGTGATCTTCGACTATCTGACCCAGCACAACCAGGTCTCCGGCATCCAGGTGATCTTCGCGGACACCTATCAGGCGCAGCCCAAGGAGGCCCCCAAGGCCGCCGAGAAGCCTGCCGGGCAGCCCGCTGAGAAGCCCGCCGCTCCCAAGCCGCAGGCGGAGGCTCCCCGGAAGGACGCCTCTCCTAAGCAGCAGGAGCCTGCCAAGCAGCAGCCTGCCAAGCCTTTGGTGCAGCAGCCCACTACCCGCGTGCCCCAGAAGAAGATCGTGGACACCCGCAAGGGCGGCGACGTGAACCTGGCCAAGTACGACGAGCGCCTGGAGGACCTGGGCGGCGAGCGCGGAGCGCGGATGCAGCAGAAGGGCGGCAAGGAGAAGTTCCGCAACAATAACCAGCGCAAGGGCGGCATGACCTTCTCCAACAAGCGCAAGCAGGACGAGGCGGAGAAAATGCGCCGCCTCCAGCTGGAAATCGCCAAGAAAGCCCCCGTCAAGGTCCAGATTCCTGATGAGATTTCCGTCGGTGAGCTGGCCAGCCGCATGAAGAAGACCGGCGCCGAGGTGGTCAAGTGCCTGATGAAGAACGGCGTCATGGCCTCTCTGAGCCAGATGATCGACTTCGACACCGCCGCCATCATCGCCGAGGAGATGGGCTGCAAGGTGGAGAAGGAAGTCGTCGTCACCATCGAGGAAAAGCTCATCGACGTCTCCGAGGACAAGGCGGAGGACCTGGTGCCCCGGGCTCCCGTCGTCGTGGTCATGGGCCACGTCGACCACGGCAAGACCTCCCTGCTGGACGCCGTGCGGAACACCAACGTGGCTGCCGGCGAGGCCGGCGGCATTACCCAGCACATCGGCGCCTATCAGGTGCAGGTGGGCGGCAAGCCCATCACCTTCCTGGACACCCCGGGCCACGAGGCCTTCACCTCTATGCGTGCCCGCGGCGCTATGATCACCGACATCGCCATTCTGATGGTGGCGGCGGACGACGGCATCATGCCCCAGACCATTGAGTCCATCAACCACGCCAAGGCCGCGAATATTCCCATCATCGTGGCTGTCAACAAGATCGATAAAGAGAACGCCAACCCCGACCGCGTCATGCAGCAGCTGACCGAGCACGGTCTGGTGCCCGAGGAGTGGGGCGGCGAGACCATCGTCTGCAAGATCTCCGCCAAGAAGAACATCGGCATCGACAACCTGCTGGAGAACCTGGTGCTGCTGGCCGAGATCCAGGAGCTGAAGGCCAACCCCAACCGCGCCGGCCAGGGCACCGTCATCGAGGCCCGGCTGGACAAGGGCCGCGGCCCCGTGGCTACGCTGCTGGTGCAGAACGGCACGCTGAAGCAGGGCGACATCATCATCGCCGGCACCGCCGTGGGCCGCGTCCGCACCATGCTGGACTACAAGGGCAACCGTCTCACCGAGGCCGGCCCCTCTGTCCCCGTGGAGATCGCGGGTCTGTCCGAGGCTCCCTCTGCCGGCAGTCCCTTCTTCGCCGTGGCTGACGAGCGCATGGCCCGTGAGCTGGTGGAGCAGCGCAAGGCCGAGGAAAAGCTCAAGGCCGCTGCTCCCGTGCAGAAGGTGTCTCTGGAGAACCTGTTCGACCAGATCCAGGCCGGTGAGCGCAAGGAGCTGGCCCTGATCGTCAAGGCCGACGTCCAGGGCAGCGTGGAGGCTGTGAAGGCCTCTCTGGAGAAGCTCAGCAACGACGAAGTCAACGTCCGCGTCATTCACGGCGGCGTGGGCGCCATCAACGAGTCCGACGTCATGCTGGCCGCCTCCTCCAATGCCATTATCGTTGGCTTCAACGTCCGTCCCGATGCCGCTGCCCGTGACGGTGCCATCCGGCAGAACGTGGATATGCGGATGTACCGCGTCATCTACGACTGCATCGACGAGATCACCGCCGCCATGAAGGGTATGCTGGCCCCCAAGTACCGCGAGGTGGTTCTGGGCCATGCGGAGGTCCGCCAGACCTACAAGGTCTCCGGCGTGGGCACCATCGCCGGCTGCTATGTCCAGGACGGCAAGATCGTCCGTGCCTGCTCCGTCCGGGTGGTCCGGGACGGCATCGTCATCCACGAGGGCAGCCTGGCCTCTCTGAAGCGGTTCAAGGATGACGCCAAGGAGGTCGTCCAGCGCTTCGAGTGCGGCCTGACCATCGAGAAGTTCAACGACATCAAGGAAGGCGACATCATCGAAGGATATACCATGGAGGAGATTCCTCAGTAATCGCAGCCGTCTTTTCCTCCGCATTTGCCCCCTGTCGCCTTCCCGCGTCGCAAAGCGGCGCCCCGCGTCAGCGGGTCCAAGCGTTTTGCGCAGCAAAACCTTGCCGCAGGTAGGCTCTGCCTACCGAGGATTTTTGATCGGGTCCCCATGAAAACCTGTTTTCATGGGCCAGGCGACATCATCGAAGGATATACCATGGAGGAGATTCCTCAGTAATGGACACAATAGGGGCGGCGACCGCGTCGCCGCCCCTGGTTTTTTCGTGAATATCCCTGCGCCGTAAAGCGGCGCGATTCCTCATTCAAAGGAGGTCATCCCTATGCCCAGTAACCGAATCGGCCGCATCAACGAAGAGATCCAGCGGGAACTGTCCGACCAGTTCCGCCGCTTGAAGGATCCCCGCGTCTCCTCCGGCATGGTCTCCATCACCCGGGTGGACACCACCGGCGACCTGCGCTACGCCCGGGTCTATGTCAGCGCTCTGGACAAGAGCCAGGAAAAGGAGATTCTGAAGGGCCTGAAATCCGCCGCCGGCTTCCTCCGGCGGGAGCTTGGCCGCGCCCTGCAGCTCCGCTATACCCCGGAGCTGCAGTTCATCCCCGATGACTCCATTCAGTACGGCGCCCACATTCTGGAGGTTCTGCGGGACCCCAACCAGGTAAAGCCCGTGAACCCGGACAACGACGCCGTCCTGCCGGAAGAGGAGGCGTGAGCCATGCTGAGCGTCTCCGAGACCGCCGCCCTGCTGCGGACCTTTGACAATGTCCTCATCCTCACCCACGTCCGCCCTGACGGCGACACCGTGGGCTGTGCCGCCGCCCTGTGCGCCGGATTACGGGCACTGGGCAAGACCGCGTATCTTCTGCCCAACCCGGAGCTGACGGACACCGTGGGCCCCTACGCCGCGCCCTACACCGCCCCGGCGGGCTTTGTGCCGGACAAGGTGGTCTCCACGGACATCGCCACCACCGGACTGTTCCCGGAAAACGCCAAGCCCTACGCCGGGCGGGTGGATCTTGCCATCGACCACCACCCCTCTTTTGAGCATTTCGGCAAGGCCAATATCGTCCGCCCGGAAGCCGCCGCCTGCGCGGAGCTGCTGTATGACATCCTGGCGTCTCTGGGCCCCATCACGCCGGAGATCGCCCTGCCGCTGTACGTGGGCATCTCCACGGACACCGGTTGCTTTGCCTACGCAAACACCACCGCCGATACCCACGCCGCAGCAGCAGCGCTGCTGCGCACCGGTATCGACTACAAGACCGTCAACAAGGTGTTCTTCCGCACAAAATCCCGGAAGCGGATGCAGCTGGAGGGCGCCATGATGAACACCTGCGAGTTCTATGACCACAACCGGGTGGCCATTCTCTCCGTCCCCCGCTCCCTGATGGAGCGCTTTCAGGCCACGGAGACCGACGCTGAGGACCTCTCCGCCCTTGGTCCCCAGATCGAGGGCGTGGACTGCGCCGTGACCATGCGGGAGCTGCGGCCGGACGTTTGGAAGCTGTCTCTGCGCACAGGAGACCGGGTCAACGCCACGGAGGTCTGCCGCCTTCTGGGCGGCGGAGGCCACCGGGCCGCGGCGGGTGCCACCATTGAGGGCACCTGGGCCGCCTGCAAGGAGCGCATCCTGAACGCCATCGCTCAGAACGTGCCCGATTTCACAAGATAAGTCCCCGAGCAAAGGAGAACCTCCCATGCCTAACGGAATCCTTATTATCGACAAGCCTGCCGGATGGACCTCCATGGACGTCTGTGCCAAGATCCGGGGCATCCTCCATGAAAAGCGGGTGGGCCACGGCGGCACGCTGGACCCCATGGCCACCGGCGTCCTGCCGGTGTTCGTGGGACAGGCCACCCGGGCCGTGGAGTTCGCGGAGAGCAGCCGCAAGGAATACGTGGCGGATCTGCGCCTGGGCCAGGTGACGGACACCCAGGATGTCACCGGCGAAACGCAGGAGGTCCGCCCCGTCACGGTTACCCGTCAGGACGTGGAAGCCGCCCTGGAGCGCTTCCGGGGAGACATCCAGCAGATACCCCCCATGTACTCCGCTATTAAAATCGGCGGCCAGAAGCTCTACGACCTGGCCCGCAAGGGCAAGGAAATCGAGCGAAAGCCCCGCCCTGTCACCATCTATGAGCTGGAGCTTCTGGAGCAGGTCAGCGGGACGGATTATACCTTCCGCTGCGTCTGTTCCAAGGGCACCTACATCCGCACCCTCTGCCACGACATCGGGCAGGTCCTGGGCTGCGGCGGCACGCTGTACAGCCTCCGCCGCACCATGGCGGCGGGCTATACCACCGCCATGGCCCACACCCTGGAGGAAGTCCAGGAGCGCGGTGAATCCCTGCTTCAGCCCGTCGATACCCTGTTTGCCCAGTATCCCGCCTATACCGTCCCCTCTGCCGGAAAGGAAACAAGGGTCCGCAACGGCGGCGCCATCACGGACGCATTCCTGCCTGACGGCACCTACCGGGTCTACGGCAAAAATGGAGATTTTCTGTGTCTTTCCCGTGCCCAGAGCGGCACGCTGACATCTATCAAGAACTTCTTTGGAGCGTAACGTCCATGAAAGAGAGAGTCATTGCCCTGGGCTTCTTTGACGGAGTCCATCTGGGCCACGCCGCCCTGCTCCGCCGGACGGTGGAGGAAGCCGCCGCCCGTGGCGTCACCCCAGCGGTGTTCACCTTCGACCGGGTGCCGAAGGAGGTCCTCACCGGTATCCCCTGCCCCCTCATCAATTCCCCCGAGGACCGGGCGGACCTGGTGCGCCGCCTCTACGGCATCCGGGACGTCATCATGGTCCCCTTTGATGACGAGATGCGGACCACCAGCTGGGAGGATTTCGTCACCAAAATTCTGGTGGAGCGCTACCACGCCGTCCACCTGGTGGCGGGCCACGACCACCACTTCGGCCATAAAAACCAGGGCTCCCCGGAGCTGCTGGTGCAAAAAAGTGCGGAGCTGGGTCTTGGATGTGACATCATCCCCAAGGTAGAGATCGGCGGTATCACTGTCAGTTCCACCTATATCCGCCGTCTGGTGGAACTGGGGCAGATTGAGCGGGCTAACTGTTTCCTGGGCCATCCCCATACCCTGACCCAGGTGGTGCGCCACGGCCGCCGCATCGGCCGCACCATCGGCATCCCCACGGTGAACCTGACGGTGCCGCCCCATGTTCTGGTGCCCAGCCACGGCGTCTACGCCACCCGGGTGGTCCTGCCCGACGGTGCCTCCTACCCCGCCGTCACCAACGTGGGCACCCGTCCCACAGTGAACAACGGCACGGACGTCACGGTGGAGGCCTGGCTCCTGGACTTTGACGGCGACCTGTACGGCCAGACGGTCCGGGTGGAGTTCTACCACCACATCCGGGACGAGATTCGGTTCGACTCCCTGGACGCTCTGAAGGCGGAGATCACCCGGAACGCCGAGACCACCCGCCAGTACTTTGCCTCCCTGTAATACGCCAAAAGGCAGACGCGAAAGCGTCTGCCTTTTTCTTACATCAGCGCCACGATGAGCCAGAGGAGCCCGATGGCTCCCGCGCCCATCAGGGTGTACACCGCCGGGCTCAGCTCCCGCCACACCCGGCTGAACCGCCCGTGGTCGCCTCCGGCGTAGTTCCGGGCCACCCGCCGGGCCTCCTCCACCAGCTCCCGGGAGGTCACGCCCTCCCCGGCGGCGTCGTTCCGCACGATAAAAATAGCCTGCTCAAAAAACCGCTGGTCGGGGGAGTCTACCACGACCACCCGTCTGGAAATACCTTTCACCATCGTCCATGCCTCCTGCGTGTTTGATATTTCCATTTTTCCGCACGGCCCGGGACTTTATACCGCCTTCCCGGAAAAATCTCACACTTCCCGTTTTTCCTCCGCCCGGTACAGCACCTGCACGCCGCAGTCGTCCTGGAGCTTCTCCCGGCGGATGCTCTCGGACAAGATGAGCCCCGCCAGGGCCTGGGGGTCCTCCCCCTCCCAGCCTGCCAGCAGGTCCTGGAGCCACTCATCCCGACCGGGGTCGGCCACGCCGTCGGAGACCATCACCGCGAAGCCGCCGGACTCCAGCCGCAGCCGGGTCACGTCCGGCGCCGCGGGGGCGCCCCGCAAACCGGCGGGCAAGCTGGCCCCGGTGACCCGCCGCACAGTGCCCCCCTTCTTCAGATAACTGGGGGCCGCGCCGTACTTGTAGAATTCCAGCTCCCCCGTGGCGGGCCGGAACACGCACAAGTCGATGGTGGTGAAGCTCCCCGTCTCCGCCCCCCGGAGGGCCATGGCGGAATTGAGGGTCTTCATGGCCGCCTCCGGGGCGATGCCCGCCTCCAGGAACTGCTGCAATAAGCGGCAGGTCAGGGCGGATTCCTTCCGGGCGAGCTCTCCGCTGCCCATGCCGTCCGCCAGCAGCAGGCACCACTGCCCTGTCTCCGTCTGAAAGGACGTCACGGTGTCGCCGCAGACGGTCTCCCCCTCCTTGGGTCGCAGGGCGGCCCCCACCCGGCAGGCGAAGGCCCCCTCCCCGGCGGCAGGGACAGCCTCGCCCAACCCGGCGGCGGTGGCGGTCAAAAGTTCGCTGAGCTGAGCATACTGACCCTGGGCGCTGCGCCGGGTCTCCTCCAGCTGCCGCCGGTACTGCCGCCGCAGCAGGAATGCGGACAGCTCCCCGTTCACCGCCGTGATAAAATCCGTCAGGTGGATGCAGCGGTCGGAGAAATACTTGGGCAAGTCCTTGGCCATCATCCGCCCCCGCTCCAGCATGAAGGGCGTGGCGTCATTCATGGCGTTGAACGTCCCGGTGTACTCCCGCTGCCAGCACAGGCCGCACAGGGCACAGCCCCGGCATACCCGCTCCGCCGCCCGGTCAAAGACGATGGCGGGATTTTCCTCATTGGTCTTGGGCACCCGGCCCATGCTGTCATACAGCTCCCGCAGCGCCCCCGCCGCCTTCGTCAGCCGCTCCTTGAGCTGCTGCCCGGCGGAGGCCGGGTTGGCGGCTTCCTGCCGCTTCACCCGCTTCCCGCCGAACAGCCGCCCCGGCAGAAGCAGGAACAGCCCCACCCCCAGGGCGGCCTCCAGCACCAACGGCGCCGCCAGGGGCTCCGTAACGGGCAGCAGGCTCACCAGGGACGCTGCCAGAAACGCCAGCGCCGCCTCTCCCCGGCGCCGCGGCGCGCATTTTCCCGCCAGCAGCCCCGCAAGGCCCAGTCCGGCGGCGAACACGCCGCTGCCGGTCCCGGCGCACAGGTCCGCTGTCAAACCCAGCCCCAGCCCTGCCGCGGCGCCCGTCACCGCGCCCCGCTCATAGGCGGTATAGACCAGCAGGAGACACAGCAGCGCCCGCCCGATAGACACTCCCAGCACCTCCAGGTCCGCCAGCGCCAGCACCAGCGCCGCCGCCAGAAACAGCAGCCCGTCGGAAGCGGGCCGTCCCTCCTCTGGCCGAAACACCGGGCAGAAAAACCAGGCAGCGGCTCCCGTCAGCCCCGCCGCTGCTACGCAGGGCGTCAGGTGCCGCAGGGGCGACAACGACTGGATGACGTAGATGCCCCCCACTGCCAGGAACAGCCCCGCCGCCGTCACCGCCACGGCCCCGGGCCGGGTCAGCTTTTGGCTGCCCTGAAAGGCGGTAGCCGCGGTGAGGATCAGCACTCCCACCGCCAAAAAAGGCAGGGCGCTTGCAAAGTCCAGGAACAGCAGCGCTCCCAGTCCGGCCCCCGCCAGTGCAGCGGCGCCGTTCATCCCCGGTCCTGCCGCCGCCACCAGTCCCAGGGCAAAGGGCGCGTAGCCCCCCGGCGTCTGGCTGGCGGTCAGCGCTGCCGCCAAAAAGAAGCGGATCCCCCAGCCCAGCAGCTTCGCCGACTGTTCTTTTCCCAACGTAATCGGACCGTGTTCCACAGCCTGTCCCCCCTATGGTGATGGTTTTCCATTATTTTACAGAGACACTACAAAAAATTCCGTCGGGAAATGGTCCCGCTCCTTTCCCCATCTTCCTCCGGTGGACAATCTCCCGTTTCCGTGATAAAATAAGATATTCTATTCAGAAAGGAGCGCCGCCCATGCGCATTGGCAATGTTGAAATCAACTCCCAACTGGCCCTGGCCCCCATGGCCGGCGTCACGGACGCGGCCTTCCGCCAGATCTGCTCCGAGCTGGGGGCGGGCTATACGGTCACGGAGCTCATCTCCTCCAAGGCCCTGTGCTACCACGACAAAAAGACCTTCTCCCTGCTGACCCAGTTCCCCGGGGAGCATCCCGCCGCCGTCCAGATCTTCGGCAGCGACCCCGTCTGCATGGCGGAGGCCGCCCAGATTGCCATTGAACACACCGGGGCGGACATTCTGGACATCAACATGGGCTGCCCCATGGGCAAGATCGTGAACAACGGCGATGGCGCCGCACTGATGAAAGACCCCGACAAGGCGGGCCGCATCGTGGAGGCTGTGGTCAAAGCCCTCCCCAACACCCCCGTCACCGCCAAATTCCGCCGGGGCTGGGACATGGGCAGCTGCAACTGCGTGGAATTCGCTAAAGTTCTGGAGCAGGCGGGCGCCGCCGCCGTGGCGGTCCATGGCCGCACCCGGGCCCAGGTCTACGGCGGCCAGGCGGACTGGAACTGCATCCGCCAAGTAAAGGAGGCAGTCTCCATCCCCGTCATCGCCAACGGCGACATCTGGAAGCCGGAGGACGCCGCCCGTATCCTGCAGCACACGAAAGCGGACATGGCGATGATCGCCCGGGGCAGCTTCGGCAACCCCTGGCTCTTCCAGCAGGCCAAGGCCGTGCTGGAGGGGCGCCCCGTCCCGCCCCTGCCGAGCCTGGCTGAGCGGTGCGACACCGCCGTGCGCCAGTTCGAGCTGGCGGCGGCGGACAAGGGAGAGCGGGTGGCGGTTCTGGAAGCCCGCCGCCACTACTGCTGGTATCTGAAGGGCGTGTCTCACTCCGGCTACTATAAGGAGCAGATCGTGAAAATGAACACCCTGGAAGACGTGTATCATGTGACAAAGGGCATCAAGAGGGATCTGGCATGATGGATATACAGGAACAAAACTGGATCGCCGCCGCCCAAACGGGCGACCAGAGCGCCTTTGAGCAGCTGGTGCGGCTGTATGAAAAGCGGGTCTACGCCCTGACGAGCCGGATGTGCCGCAACCCCGCGGACGCGGAGGAGGCCGCCCAGGAGGCCTTCCTCGCCGCCTGGCACGGCCTGCCCTTCTTCCGGGGGGATTCCAGCTTCTCCACCTGGCTGTACCGTCTGGCATCCAACGCCTGCGTGGACATCCTCCGTCGGGAGGGCCGCCACCAGCCCAACCTCTCCCTGAATGACGAGGACGCCGCCATCGACCTCCCCGACGGCTCCCTGTCCCCCCACGACGAGGCGGAACGGGCGGAGCTGCGCCAACAAATTGAAGACGGCCTTGCCGCCCTGCCGCCGGACTACCGCCAGGTGCTGATCCTCCGGGAGCTGCACCAGCGAAGCTACGATGAAATTGCGGACATCCTCTCCCTGGACCTCGGCACGGTAAAATCCCGCATCAACCGGGGCCGGAAGCGACTGCGAAAAATTTTGCTGGAAAGCGGGAACTTTTCCGCCCCTCCTGCGTCCAAACAATCAGAAAAGGAGGGCTGCAAATGAAATACTGTGAAAACTTCGCGGCCCTGCTGGACCCGTTTGTCGACGGCGAGCTGTCCCCCGATGAGATGGCCCGCGTCCAGGCCCACCTGGACGCGTGCCCTGCCTGCCGCGCCTATATGGACGACGCCCTGGCTATCCGGGCTGCCTTCCCCGACGCGGAGGACACCCCAGTACCTGACGGCTTTGCCGAAAGCGTCATGGCCCGCATCCAGGCAGAGGCTGCCTCCCAGGCGGAAGCCGCTCCCCAAAAGAAAACATCCCGCCCCTGGCTGAAAGCCCTGGCATCCCTGGCGGCCTGCTGCGCCATCGTGCTGCTGGCGGCCCCCATGTTCTCCCACGGCTCCAAAACGGAAGCCGCCCCTGCCGAGGCTCCCGCCGCTGCCGCCGCCCCCACGGAGCGGGCCATGGGCTTTGCCTTAACAGAAGAGGCCCCTGCCGAAGAAAGCGCCGAGAAATCCCGGGAAGATTTGGCTTCCAGCAAGCTCTACGACGCCGCTCCGGCCCCCAGCGCCGCTGCTGACAGCGGAGCCACGGCCTTCTGCACAGAAGCTGATACCTCCTCCTGGCTGACACTGACAGCAGAGGAGGCCGGCAGCCTGCTGGCAGCCTTCACGCCAGTAGAGGAAACGGAGACGGAACTGCGGTATGAGCTGACCTCGGGGGAACTGGAAACCCTGTTGGCAGCCCTGTCCGAAGCCGGAATCGTCCCCAGCGGAGAGCTTCATCCGGCTGAAATGGAAGACAGCTATGTCCTCGTGATCGTGACCAAGTAAATTTTATCCGGCCCATACTGGGCAATGTCAGTAAGTTAAACTGACAAATCCTCCTACCCTCAGAAATGAGAGGGT
>CAMCNO010000035.1 GCA_945876285.1 uncultured Clostridia bacterium
CAGCGCTGTGTGTCTTTACTTATTTCGTTTGTCTACTTGACAGTGGTCAGATCAATGCTCCGGAGTCCCTTTCCTTTGGTTCTGGATGTTATTTGGTGCCGAAAATGCGGTCTCCCGCATCGCCCAGGCCGGGCACGATATAACCGTGCTCGTTCAGATGGTCGTCCACGGCGCCGCAGTAGATGTCCACGTCGGGATGGGTCTTCTGGATATGCTCAATGCCCTCGGGAGCGGCCAGCAGGACCATCAGCTTGATGCTGGTGCAGCCCCGCTTCTTCATTTCGGCAATGGCGGCCTCCGCGCTGCCGCCGGTAGCCAGCATGGGGTCCACGATCATGATGTCCCGCTCCGCGATGTCCTTGGGCATTTTGCAGAAGTAGACATGGGGCTCCAGGGTCTCCTCGTCGCGGAACATGCCGATGTGGCCCACACGGGCGCCGGGCACCATCCGCAGCACGCCGTCCACCAGGCCAAGGCCCGCCCGGAGGATAGGCACCACGGCAAACTTCTTGCCCTTCAGGGTGGGAGCCACGGTCTTGCAGATGGGGGTCTCCACCTCCTTGGTGGTCAGGGGCAGGTCCCGGGTGGCCTCATAGGTGATGAGCATACCGATCTCGGATACCAGTTCCCGGAAATCCTTGACGCTGGTGTTCTTGTCCCGCAGGATGGTCAGCTTGTGAGCCACCAGGGGATGGTCCATAACGTGTACTTTACCGCTCATAATCGTGTCTCCTTTGTGTTGTTTTTTCTATTGTCAAACAAATTGAAACCTATTATTTCTGCCGCAGGCGGTCGGCCTGGGCGGGTCGGAGGTACACCGGCTCCAGCGCCTGGGCGCTGACCAGCTTACCCCCGGCGGCCATGGCCTCCGCCTCCAGCGCAACGCTCATGGCGTTCTGCATCACCAGATGGGCCGGGGCCAGGCGGCAGGAAATGCCCGCCTCCGTGAGATGGGCAAAGCACAGCTTTGCGCCGTCACCCACCACCGTCTTGGGCCGTGGGTCGTTTGCAAGCTCCGCCGCCAGGTCCTCCAGGGAGATGGCCCGGTCAGGGGTCAGGCGGGTGAGCTGGCCGTCCTTCGCCTCGAACAGGGCGTTGTAGACCTGCTGGCGGCGGGCGTCCATGGCGCAGACCACCAGTCCGTTACAAAAGGCCACGTTCCGGGCCATGGCGGCCAGGGTAGACACACCCACGGCGGGCTTGTCCGCCGCAAAAGCAAGCCCCTTGGCAGCGGCCACGCCGATGCGGATGCCGGTGAAGGAGCCGGGGCCGGCGGCCACGGCGATGGCGTCCATATCGGCCACCGTCAGACCGGTGTTTTTTAAGATGTGCTCCACAATGGGCATCAGGGTGCGGCTGTGGGTCAGCCCCGTGTCCTGATAGCCGGAGCAGAGAATTTTGCCGTCCTCACTGACGGCGGCGGAGACGGCCTTGGCGGAGGTCTCCAGTGCCAGTATCTTCATGGGAGTTCGACTCCTTCAATGGTGATGCTCCGGGCCCGGTCATCCTCCGGGCGGCGGGAGATGGTGACATAGACGGTCTCCGGCGGCATGGCGTCCGCCACCTGCTCGCTCCACTCCACGGCGCAGATGCCGCCCCGGTCCAGGTAGTCCTCCCAGCCGATGTCAAACAGGGCGTCGGCGTCCTCCAGGCGGTACATATCGAAGTGGAAAAGGGGCAACCGTCCGCCCTCGTACTCGTTGACGATGGTGAACGTAGGGCTGGTGACCCGGCCTCCGTAGCCCAACCCTTTGGCGAGGCCCCGGGTGAAGGCGGTCTTGCCCATGCCCAGGCCGCCCTGGTAGGCCACCACCGCGCCGGGGGTCAGAACGGCGGCCAGACGGGCCCCCAGGGCCTCTGTCTCCGCTTCGTTGTGGGAGAGATATTCCATGAAATGATGCCGCCTTTCTGCGTGCCGGAATTTTGCCGCAAACAGTATAACACATTTTAAATAAACTGTAAAAGAGTTTTCCCCGCGTTTACAAAAGTTTTTTTGCGTGCTATACTACACAATAGAATTTTATGCCTTTGGAGAAAGGTTTTTGGATATGCTACATCGTTTGAAAGATATTCTGGCGGACTTTTTCCGTCAGGCCGACCTGGTGCTGCTGACGTTGTGCTGCGTGGCCACGCTGTACGGCATGGCCCTCATTGCCAGTGCCTCCAGCTATATGGGACTGGCGAAGGTCATCCGCTATGTAGGCGTCCAGGGCGCGGCGCTGCTGCTGGGCGTGTGCGTGTACATCGCGCTGTCCATGGTGGACTTCGAGATTTTGATGAAAAAGTGGAAGTGGCTGGTGTTGTTCAATATCGTGTTCATCGGATTGCTGCTGACGCCCTTTGGAGTGTCGGACAACACCGGCAACACCGCCTGGCTGAAATTCCCCGGTATCCCTGTCAGTATTGGCCCGGCGGAGGTGGTGAAGATTTCCTTCGTGCTGCTGATGGCCAAGCAGATCGAATGGCTGCGGGTGGAAAAGCGGGATTTAAAATCCTTCCGGGCCGCCCTTTTCGCGGCAGGACACACCTTCCTGCTGATGGGATATTACTTCGTGATTTCCGGCGATATGGGCAACGCTCTGGTGTTCTTCTTCATTTTCCTTGCCATGGCTTTCGCGGCGGGCTTTGCCCTGCGGTGGTTCGCCCTGCTGCTGGGCGGGGGCGGCGCGGCTGTGGCGGCAGTGTTTTTGCTGGACCTGGTGCCTTCGTCCATGAAGTATATGCTGGACCGCTTTGTCGTGGTGTTCGACCACAGCTACGACCCCCTGGGCAAAGGCTGGCAGCAGTCCCGGAGCCTGCTTGCCATCGGCTCCGGCGGTGTGCTGGGGCAGGGCTATCTGCAGGGCACCCAGACCCACAGCAGCTACAAGACCAATCTGCCCGCCCGCCACACGGACCTGATCTTCGCCGTCTGCGGCGAGGAGCTGGGACTGGTGGGCTGCGTGCTTGTGATCGTCCTGCTGGCGGCCATCATCATCCGCGTGCTGCTGGTGGCGAAGCGGGCCGAGACGCCCTTCCAGAGCTACGTCTGCGTGGGCATGGCGGCCATGCTGATGTTCCAGACCATCATCAACATCGGTATGTGCCTGTTCGTGGTGCCGGTCATCGGCCTCACCCTGCCGTTTTTCAGCTACGGCGGTTCCTCCATCGTGACGCTGTTTGCGGCCATGGGCGTGGTGTCCAGCATCAAGAAGCGCTCACCCACCATGCGGCGGACGGCCCGCCTGCTCCGTACCCGATAGAAAAAAGCGGCTGTTTTTCAGCCGCTTTTTTGCATATTTCCCGCCGCTGGGAAAAGACTACTCCTGTACCAAATCATACAGGAGGGCATCACCTTGAAACGACAACTTTTGAAACGCACCGCCGTACTGGCCCTGGCGGCAGCCATGCTCCTGGGCGGCAGCGCCCAGGCCTTGTTCGGCAAAAAGCAGCAGCCTGTCCAGGCGGAGGAGGGCGCTCCCACCGCCCAGGACGTGGAAGTGCGGACCTACCGCGGCATCCCCGTCCAGGGCCAGTTCCTGGCCTCCGACGCCGAGGGAGAGGACATGACCTTTGCCGTTGTGGACCAGCCCCGGAAGGGCACCGTCACCATCCAGGGGGCGGATTTCACCTACACGCCTGACGAGGGCGTCACCGGCGGGGACAGCTTCACCTACGCCGCCACCGACAGCGCCGGACACGTCTCCCAGCCCGCCACTGTGACGGTGACCATTGAAAAGACCAAATCCGGCGTCACCTACGCCGACACCCAGGGCAGCGCAGCCGCAGCAGCCGCCCAGCATCTGGCGGAGGCGGGCGTCTTCACAGGCACCAAAATCGGGGACCAGTATTATTTCCAGCCCGACGCGGCGGTCTCCCGCAGCGAATTTTTGGCCATGGTGATGGAGACGGCGGGCCGGGAGGTCACGCCGGTGACTATGACCGGCTTCTGTGACGACGAGACCATCCCCACCTGGGCCAAGGCCTACGCCGCCGCCGGTGTGGCGGACGGCATCGTCCAGGGTAAGACCACGGCGGAGGGCGCGGCCTTCCGGGGCGACCAGGCCATCACCTTCAACGAGGCCGCCACGGTCTTGGACCGTGTGCTGGACCTGGGCGATGTGGAGCTGGACGTGTGGTACGCCGATCGGGAGGCGGTGCCCTCTTGGGCGGCTCAGGCCGTGGGCAACATGGAGGCGGTCAGCGTCCTGTCCGCCGGCAGCTTCGGCAGCCAGACCATGACGCAGGCGGTGACCCGGGCCGACGCGGCCCAGATGCTCTCTGCCGCTAAGACCCTGCTGGACGGCGAGGAGCCCGAGGGCCTGTTCCGCTGGCTGGGCTGATAGCAAAATAACGAAAGAGGGCTGAAAGGCCCTCTTTCTCTTTTCCCGATTCGTGGTTTTGGCGGTTGTATTCATGGCAGAATTGTGCTAAACTAGGAAAAATTATAATAGTATCACTATGTGCATCTGTCATTTGAGCGATACAGAAGGGATCGAGAATATGAAGATCGTGGTTTTGGCGGGAGGACTGTCCACAGAGCGGGCCGTCTCCCTGGTGACGGGCAGCTCCGTGTGCCGTGCCCTGCGGGAGAACGGACATCGGGCCATTCTGGTGGACCTGTTTTTGGGAATTGAGACGATGCCCAGCGACCCGGAGACGCTGTTCGACGCGCCCGACGGCCTGTGCCCCGACGCGAAGATCGAGGTCACCGCGCCGGACATCGAGGCGGTGAAAAAGAGCCGGAAGGACCAGAGCGGGCGGCTGTTTGGCCCTAATGTGTTGGAGCTGTGTTCCCTGGCGGACATCGTGTTCCTGGGCCTCCACGGCCAGGACGGCGAGGACGGCCGGATCCAGGCGACCTTTGACCTGCTGGGCATCCGGTACACCGGCGGCGGGTATCTTGCCTCCGGTCTTGCCATGGACAAAGCCATGACGAAGCGGATGATGGATTCCGCGGGTATCCCAACTGCCCCCTGGCGGGACATTCCGTCCTACACCGAGGCGGACATCCCTGCTCTGGTGGAGGAGCTGGAGGTCCCCTGCGCTGTGAAGGTGGTCAACGGCGGCTCCTCCATCGGCGTGGCCCTGCCGGATACCAAGGAGGAGCTGGAGAAAGCCCTCCGGGAGATGCTGCGCTACGGCAGCCACATTATCGTGGAGAAGAAGATCCATGGCCGGGAGCTGACGGTGGGCGTGCTGGGTGACCGTGCCCTGCCCGCCGTGGAAATTGTCCCCGCTGTGAAGGAATTTGACTATACCGCCAAGTACCAGACCGGCGGCGCCCAGGAGATCTGCCCCGCGCCCATCACGCCGGAGCAGCAGGAGGAGATGGGCGCCCTGGCGCTGAAGCTCCACCGCACCCTGGGCCTGGAGGTCTACTCCCGGACGGACTTTTTGCTGGACGACGACGGCAAGTTCTGGTGCCTGGAGGTCAACTCCCTGCCGGGCATGACCGCCGCCAGCCTGGTGCCCAAGGAGGCCGCCGCTATCGGCATGACCTACAATGAGCTGTGCGAGGAGATCGTGCGGCTGTCCTACCCTATCAAGAGGAGAGGGTGAGTCCATGGAACCCATGACAATCCAAGAGATCGCCGCCGCCGTGGACGGCAAGTGGCTGAATCCCAGGGAGGATGCCCCCGCCGTCACCGCCGTCTGCACCGACAGCCGGAAGCTGACGCCGGGCTGCCTGTTCCTGCCCTGGGTGGGGGAGAAGTTCGACGGCCACGATTTTATCGAAAAGGCGCTGGAGGGCGGCGCCGCCGGGTGCCTCTGCGCCCGGGTGCCGGAGACGCTGCGCGGCGATAAGTTTTACATCCAGGTGGCGGACACCCGGCTGGCCCTGCGGGCGTTGGCCTCCGCCTACCGTGACAAATTCGACATCCCTGTGGTGCAGGTCACCGGCAGCGTGGGCAAGACGACCACCAAGGAGATGATCGCCGCCGTCCTCGGTGCCAAATACCGTGTTTTAAAGACCCCGGAGAATTTCAACAACGACATCGGCACGCCCCTGACCCTGCTGGGCCTGGGCCATGAGCACCAGGCCGCCGTCATCGAGACGGGCATGAACCACTTCGGGGAGATCGAATATCTGGGCGCCATGGTGCGGCCCGATGTGGCGGTCATCTCCAACATCGGCGACGCCCACATCGAGTTTTTAGGCAGCCGACAGGGGATCCTGCAGGCGAAGTGCGAGGTTTTCGCGCACCTGAAAGAGGGCGGCCTGGCCGTCCTCAACGGAGACGACTCTCTGCTGGACACTGTGGACATTCCGTTCCGTACCGTCCGCTGCGGCCAGTCGGAGCACTGCCAGGCCCGCATTACCGAGATAGCGGACCGCGGCGTGGAGGGCATCACCTGCACGGTGGAAACGGCGAAAGACGTCTACCGCCTGTCTATCCCCGCGCCGGGCGTCTATATGGCCTATTCCGCCTCTATCGCCGTGGCGGTGGCCGAGGAGCTGGGCCTGAGCCACGACGAGATCGTCCGGGGCGCGGCGGCCTATGAGCCTGCCGGTTCCCGGATGCGGGTGGTGCGGCTCCCGGAGGGACGCATCATCCTGGACGACTGCTACAACGCCAATCCCCAGTCCGTCACCGCGGCGCTGGAGGTGCTGGCAAAGACCGAGTGCGACCACCGGGTGGCGGTGCTGGGCGATATGGGCGAGTTGGGCGACCTGACGGAGCAGGCCCACTACAACATGGGCGCCCTGGCTTCCATGCTGGGCATCGACTTTGTGGTGGCTATCGGAGAAAAAGCGGCTAAAATTGCCGACGGAACCGCCCAGAGCGGCGGTGAGGTCCTACATTTTGCAACGAAAGAGGAAGCGATCGGGACGCTGAAAGCGGAGCTGAGACCGAACACCGCTATGCTGGTGAAGGCCTCCCACGCCATGCACTTTGGCGCCCTGGTGGAAGCGCTTCAGAGAGAGTATGATTGAGATACAGGTAAGCGGCCTGGTCAAATCCTTTGAGGTGGGGAAGAACGTGCTGGACGGCCTCACCTTCCAGATTGACCAGGGCGAGCGGGTGGGCCTGCTGGGCCGGAACGGCGCGGGGAAGACCACCTTATTTAAGATATTGACGGGCGAGCTGGACTACGACGAGGGCCAGGTCACCGTGGGCCAGGGCCGCCGTCTGGGCCTCATCTCCCAAATCCCCGTGTACCCCGCCGGGTACACGGTGGAGGACGTGCTGCGCTCCGCCTTCTCCCGCCTGCAAAAGCTGGCGGAGGAGATGGAGGTGCTGGCTGCCCGGATGGCGGAGGGCGATACCGACCCCGCTACGCTGCGGCGATACGGTGCCCTCAGCGAAAAGTTCGAGGTGTTCGGCGGCTATGACACCGACGTTGCGGTGAATAAAATCGCCAACGGCCTGTCTATCTCCGACGAGCAGCGCAAGCAGCTTTTCGACAGCCTGTCTGGCGGCGAAAAGACCCGGGTGAACCTGGGCCGCCTGATTCTGGAGGACACGGACATCCTGCTGCTGGACGAGCCTACGAACCACCTGGACCTTCACGCCACGGAGTGGCTGGAGGAGTATATCCGGGGTTTTAGGGGCACTGTGGTGGCGATTTCCCATGACCGCTACTTCCTGGACCGCATCGTCACCCGGGTCATTGAGATCGAGGGCGGCAAGGCGGAGTTTTACAGCGGAAATTACAGCTTCTACGCCGTGGAAAAGGAACGACGTTTCCAGGAACGGATGAAGCAGTACGAAAAGGAGCAGGCCAAGATCGAGCAGCTGGAAAAGGCGGCGGAGCAGCTTCGGATGTGGGCGTTCCAGGGTATGGACAAGACCTACCGCCGGGCCATCTCCATGGAAAAGCGCATCGAGCGGATGCGCACCACCGCAAAGCCCACCAAGGCGCGGAAAATCGACGCCCGGTTCTCCACCGCCGAGTTCCACGGCGATGAGGTGCTGGCCCTGCGGAACCTTGCCAAATCTTACGGGGACAAGCACCTGTTCGACGGCATTAACCTGAAAATAGAGGGGGGCGAACGCATCGCCCTCATCGGAGATAACGGAACGGGCAAATCCACCCTCATCAAGATGATCATGGGAGAGCTCTACCCGGACGACGGCCGCATCCGCACCGGACCCCAGGTGAAAGCGGCCTATCTGCCTCAGATCATCCACTTCGACCACCCGGACTGGAACATGGTGGAGAACATGATGGCCGCCAAGCGGGGCCTGTCGGCCCAGAGCGCCCGGAATCGGCTGGCGGCCTATGACTTCCGAGGCGAGGATGTATTGAAGCCTGTGTCCGTCCTGTCCGGCGGTGAGCAGAGCCGACTGCGGCTTTGTATGCTGATGGACGACGACATCAACTTCCTGATCCTGGACGAGCCTACCAACCACCTGGACATTGCCTCCCGGGAGTGGATCGAGGAGGCGGTGGAGGCCTACGACGGCACGCTGCTGTTCGTCAGCCATGACCGCTACTTCATCAACCGCTTCGCCACCCGCATCTGGGAGCTGGCAAACGGCACCATCACCGACTATCCCATGGGCTTTACTCAGTACCGCCAGATGAAGGCCCAGGAGGAGGCGGAGAAGACAGAGCCGCCAAAGCCTGTGAAGGAAAGAGCCGTTACAGAGCGTCCCCGACCCGCTAACCGGGCCCAGCAGGCCGCCCGGCGGCAGCTCACCATCTGTGAGCGGGACATCGCCAAGACGGAGGAGCGCATCGCATCGCTGGACGCCGATATGGAAGCCGCCGCCTGCGACTATGAGAAGCTGAATGACCTGCTGAAAGAGAAAGATGCCGCCCAGGCGGAGTTGGACGCGCTGTACGAAAAGTGGGAACAGCTCAGTGAGGAAGCGGGAGAATGACAAAGCGAGGAAAGATACAGTGTGTCATCGCGGCTGCCCTGGCCCTGACAGGCGCCGTTCTGATGACCGTCCGCCCGTGGGGCATGCGGTTTTCCGGCTTTCTGTTGGTGGGCCTTGGGGCGGTGCTGGTGTTGGCGCTGCTGCTGGACCGCTGGGCGGAAACCTCCAGGGCGGGCCGTCTGTGTCGGCGTGTTTTTTATACCGCACTGACTCTGGTGCTGGTGCCTCTGATCATCATTGAAAGCTATGTCATCAACGTTGGACGCTCTGACCTGTCCGCCCTCCCCGCCGATGCGGTGGTGGTACTGGGTGCGGGGGTCAACGGCACGCAGCCGTCCCTGTCCCTGTATACCCGGCTGACCGTGGCACTGGATTACCTGGAGGAGAACCCGGACATCCCGGTGGTGCTTACCGGGGGACGGGGCTACGGCGAAGAGATCACCGAGGCCCAATGCATGTACGACTGGCTCGCCGCCCGGGGCGTGGACCCGGAACGGCTGATTCTGGAGGAGCAGGCCGGGAACACGGCGGAGAATTTCGCCTTTTCCAGGAAGCTGCTGGAGGAGCGGGGCATCAACCCGGCGGAAGACAACGTGGCTGTCGTCACCAACGATTTCCACATCGCCCGTTCCCGACTCATCGCCGCCCGTCAGGGCTACGGATACGCCTTCGGCGTACCGGCGGAGCTACCCTGGCTCCATCTGGAAGTGAATTACTATCTGCGGGAAGCCTTTGCCATGGTGAAAACGTGGATATTTGACTGAGGTATTTTTCATGAGTGATATTTTATGCATCTATTATTCCCGGACGGGCAGCACCCGCGGCGCCATGGAGAAGATCGCCAGGACGCTGGGGGCCGAACTGGTGGAGCTGAAAGACGGCGTAAATCGGAGTGGCTTTAAAGGTTGGCTGCGCTGCGGCATGGACGCCATGCGCCGCACCTGCCCGCCGGTGGCAAAGCCGGAGACGAAGCGGCCCCTCGCCGACTACCGTCTGGTCATCATCGGCTCTCCTGTGTGGGCGGGCCGGTGCAGCAGCGTGGCCCGGAGCTTTCTGAAGCAGTACGGCAAGGAACTCCAGAATGCCGCCTATGTTCTGCTGCGGGGCAGCGAGGACAAGAACGAGGAGGTCTACGACCAGATGGACCTGTACGTCCCCTGCGGCCACCGGGCGGCGGTGTCCCTGCGAAGCGGTTCCGTGGGCTATGCCTTCTGGCAGGAGGAATTCCTGCGCCAGACCCGGGATTTTCTGAGCGGACAGGAAAAATAGCGCTTCCGTTCTTTTTGAATTTTTGAAAGGAGCGGTCATGTGCTGGATAAACTAAGAGAACTGGCCCTGCGGTACGAGGACCTGGAGGCCCAGCTTTCGGATCCCGCTGTCTACGGCGACGCGGCCCGATTGCGGCAGATCAACCGGGAGCGCAAGGAGCTGGAGCCGGTGGTAGAGACCTACCGGGCTTACCTGCGGGCCGAACAGGACCGGGTGGAGGCGGAGGAACTGCTCCGGGATCCGGATTTCCACGAGCTTGCCCAGGAGGAATTTACCGCCGCCAAGCTGGAGCTGGAGCGGCTCCGGGAGGAGCTGCGCCTCCTCCTGCTGCCCAGAGACCCCAATGACGAGAAAAACGTCATCATGGAGCTCCGGGGCGGCGTCGGCGGGGAGGAGGGTGCGCTGTTCGCGGCCTCCCTGCTGCGGATGTATACCATGTACGCCCAAGGCCGGGGCTGGAAAATCGACATTGTGAATATAAACGAGACGGAGCTGGGCGGCGTGAAGGAGTGCAGCGCCGTCATCGAGGGCGAGGGCGCTTTCTCCCGGCTGAAATTTGAGAGCGGCGTCCACCGCGTTCAGCGGGTGCCGGAGACAGAGTCCAGCGGCCGCATCCACACCAGCGCCGCCACGGTGGCAGTGCTGCCGGAAGTGGAGGAAGTGGACGTGGAGCTGAATCCGGCGGACATCGAGATGCAGGTGTTTCGCTCCTCTGGCGCGGGAGGCCAGCACGTCAATAAGACCTCCTCCGCGGTCCGGCTCATCCACAAGCCCACCGGCACGGTGGTGGAGTGCCAGCAGGAGCGGAGCCAGTTCCAGAACCGGGACAAGGCCATGCGCATTCTGGCCTCCAAGCTCTATGAGGAGGAGCGTTCCCGCCGGGACGCCGCCACGGCGGCGGAGCGGAAAAGCCAGGTGGGCAGCGGAGACCGCAGCGAGCGCATCCGCACCTACAACTTTCCCCAGGGCCGGGTCACAGACCATCGCATCGGCCTGACATTATATAAAATCGACGCCATCATGGACGGCGATTTGGATGAACTCATCGACGCGCTGGTCACAGCGGACCGGGCGGAAAAGCTCAAGAACGGCGGCGAGGACGCCGACTGATAAAGATAGAGGCGAATGATATGCAGACGATTTATTATGACCTGCGGGACACTAAGGGCCAGCAGAAAGAAATTGAAGATAAAATCTCCGCCGCTGCCAAAATACTGCGGGAAGGGGGATTGGTGGGTATCCCCACGGAGACGGTGTACGGCCTGGCTGCCAACGGCCTGGACGAAAAGGCCGTCAAGCGGATCTTCGAGGCCAAGGGCCGTCCCCAGGACAACCCCCTGATCCTGACCATTCCCAGCCAGCAGTGGCTGCCCCGGTACTGTAAGGACATCCCGCCCCTGGCCTATGTGCTGGCCCGGAAATTTTGGCCCGGCCCCCTGACAATGATTTTGAAATGCCGGACGGATGTGGTGCCCTCCGTCATCACGGCGGGTCTGGACACAGTGGCCATGCGCTGTCCCAACCACCCTGTCACCCTGGCTATCATCCGGGAGGCGGGCATCCCCGTGGCGGCCCCCAGCGCCAACACCTCCGGCCGCCCCAGCTGTACCACCGCGCAGGATGTGCTGGAGGACATGGACGGCAAGATCGAGGGCGTGGTGGACGGCGGTCCCTGCACCGTGGGCGTGGAATCCACCATTCTGGATCTGACCTGCGACCCGCCCCGGCTGCTGCGTCCCGGCGGACTGCCCCTGGAAGCCCTGGAGCAGATCATCGGCCCCATCTCCGTGGATAAGGCGGTGGTCAGTCCCCTGCAGGAGGGCGAGCAGCCCAAGGCTCCCGGCATGAAGTACCGCCATTACGCCCCCAAGGCCCCGGTGACAGTATTCACCGGCGCACCGGAGGCCTCCGCCCGGGAGATCGCCCGGCGGGTTGGCCCCACCACCGGTGTCATCTGCTTTGACGAGTTCGTCCACCTGTTCCCACAGCAGGAGGTCCACGCCCTGGGCCCCAGCAACGACAAGCTGGCCCAGGCCCAGCGGGTGTTTGACGCCCTGCGGACCTTCGACAACAGCGATGTGACGGAGATTTTGGCCCAGTGCCCCGACAGCCGGGGACTGGGACTGGCGGTAGGCAACCGCCTGAAAAAGGCCGCCGGGTTCCACATCGTGGAGTCCGACAGCCAGCGCATTGTCCTGGGACTCACCGGCGGCACCGGCGCGGGAAAGACCAGCGCCCTGAACGCCATCCGGGAGCTGGGCGGCGAGATCATCGACTGTGACGCGGTGTACCATGAGATGCTGGACCATGACCAGGAGCTGCGGAACACCATTAACGCCACGTTTCCCGGCGTCTTCGGCCCGGACGGCAAGCTGAACCGGCAGAAGCTGGGCCAGGAGGTCTTTGCCAAGAAAGAGCGGCTGGATAAGCTGAACAGCATCGTGTTCCGCTTCCTCATCCCGGAGCTGGAGCGGCGGATGGAGGGCGCCCCGGACGGCCTGTATGCCATTGACGCCATCAACCTCATTGAAAGCGGCCTGGACCGGCTGTGTGACCGCACCATCGCGGTGACCGCCCCCACGGAGCTGCGGGTGCGGCGCATCATGGCCCGGGACAACATCACGGAGCAGTATGCCCGGCTGCGTATTTCTGCCCAGAAGCCCGATGAGTTTTACCGGGGCAAGTGCGATTTGGAATTGAATAACGGCGCTGAGACGGCGGAGGCTTTCCAGCGGGAGGCCAGACTGTTCTTCGAGCGGCTGGTGGAATCCCTGCGGGAGGAAAAGCGCCGCGGAAACAAATAAGACCTGGGAGGGTTACCAATGTCTGATGAACTGAAAGAACTGAAAGAAAAGCTGCTCTCCGGCAGAAAGAACGGCTATGACCGCTTTGACAACGCGGAGCAGGCGGCAATGGACGAATATTGTGAAGGTTACAAGGCGTTCCTGGACGCCGGCAAGACCGAGCGGCTCTGCGCCGCCGAAGTCCTCCGTCTGGCCGAGGAGAAGGGCTACAAGCCCTATGTCCGGGGCATGGAGGTGAGCAGCGGCGACAAGGTGTATCTCTGCAACCGGGGCAAATCCGTCATGCTGGCCCACATCGGAAAGAAGTCCCTGGCTGACGGCGCCCAGATCGCCGCCGCCCACATTGATTCTCCCCGGCTGGATTTGAAGCCCAATCCCCTGTATGAGGACAGCGAGCTGGCCTTCTTCAAGACCCACTACTACGGCGGTATCCGGAAGTACCAGTGGGTCACCATCCCCCTGGAGCTGCGGGGCGTCATCGCCCTGAAAGACGGTACCTCTGTGGAGGTGAACATTGGCGCCGATACCGGCGACCCCAAGCTGGTCATCACCGACCTGCTGCCTCACCTGGGCCAGGAGCAGGCCAAGAAGCCCCTGGCCTCCGCCATCCCCGGCGAGACGCTGAACCTGCTGCTGGGCAGCCGTCCCATCGGAGACGAGGACGACACCGGCCGGGTGAAGCTGGCGGTGATGAAGCTGCTGAACGAGAAGTACGGCGTCACCGAGGACGACTTTACCTCCGCCGAGCTGGAGGCCGTCCCCGCCGCGAACGCCTGCGACATCGGCCTGGACCGCTCCCTCATCGGCGCCTACGGCCACGACGACCGGGTCTGCGGCTACGCCGCCCTCAAGGCCCTGCTGGACCTGGAGGAAACGCCGGAGAAGACCGCCGTCTGTGTGCTGGCGGACAAGGAGGAAATCGGCTCCGACGGCGTGACGGGTATGCAGTCCGCCGCCTTTGACACCTTTATGGAGGACCTGTGCGCCGCCCAGAACGTGCCCGTCCGGGTGTGCTTTGAGAAGTCCTTCTGCCTCAGTGCCGACGTGACGGCGGCCTACGACCCCGATTATGCCGAGGTCTACGAGAAGCGGAACGCCGCCTTTGTGAACTACGGCATCGGCCTGTGCAAGTACACCGGCGCCCGGGGCAAGTCCGGCGCCAGCGACGCCGACGCGGAGACCGTGGCCTACGTCCGCCGCCTGTTCGATGACGCGGGCGTCATCTGGCAGATCGCGGAGCTGGGCAAGGTGGACGCCGGCGGCGGCGGCACCGTGGCCATGTATATGGCCAACCGCAACATCACCACCCTGGATGCGGGCGTGCCCGTGCTCAGTATGCATGCACCGTTTGAGACGGTCGCCAAGCTGGACTGCTGGGAGACCTATAAGGGCATGAAAGCCGTCTATCAGGCAAAAAGCTGACTCCATTTACGGGAGACGCCGCCGCAAGGGGCGTCTCCTTTTTGCGCTCTTTGTCAAATTGCCCACGTCCGGCGTACAAATGTCCAAAAGTTTTACTGTTTCCACCAAAAGAAATTTGGGATTTTTGGTTGTGCCGGGTCGCAAAATATGGTAGGATAAGCAACATGGAAAGACATTTGACCGTAGGAGGCGGACGATATGGCAAAAGCGATCAAGTATTACATCGTGGCGGCGGACGCGCTGCCGGAGATTTTTGTGAAAGTCGCGGAGGCCAAGCGCATGATGCAGACTGGCGAGGTGGACACCGTGGGCGCGGCCACGAAGCTGGCGGGCATCAGCCGCAGCGCCTTTTATAAGTACAAGGATTCGGTGCAGCCCTTCAACGACATGAAGTCCGAGCACATCATCACGTTCTACGCCATGCTGAAGGACAGCACCGGCGTCCTGAGCCGTGTGCTGTCGGTGTTCGCCACTTCCGGCGCCAACATCCTGACCATCAACCAGTCCATCCCCACCAACGGCTGCGCCGCCGTCACCATCTCCGCCGAGACCAGCGAGATGGCGGAGTCCCTGGAGCAGCTCATCGCGGACGTGTCCGGACTGGACGGCGTGGTGAAGTTCGAGATCCTGGCAGGCTGAGAAAGAGGAGAGCGTACATGATACAGATTGCGATCATGGGCCTGGGCACCGTCGGCACCGGCGTTGCCAAGGTCGTGGCGGAAAACGCCAAACAGATCGAGCACAAGCTGGGGGAGCCCCTGCAGGTGAAGACCATCCTGGTCCGGCACTTCAAGGACGGCCCGTACCGTCAGCTGATGACCGACGATTTCAAGAAGATCGAGGAGGACGACGACATCCGCGTGGTGGTGGAGACCATCGGCGGCGTGGAGGCGGCCTACGAATACACGAAGCGGGCGCTGATGGCTGGCAAGCACGTCGTCACCGCCAACAAGCAGCTGGTGGCGGAGCATGGCTGTGAGCTGCTGGAACTGGCGAAGAAGAAAAACGTCAACTACCTGTTTGAGGCCAGCGTGGGCGGCGGCATCCCCATCCTGCACCCCCTGACCCAGTGCATGGCCGCCAACCGCATCGACGAGGTGTACGGCATTCTGAACGGCACCACCAACTATATTCTCACCCGCATGGTCCGCACCGGCGCCTTTTTCTCCGACGCCCTGCGGGAAGCCCAGGCCAAGGGCTACGCCGAGGCCGACCCCACCGCCGACGTGGAGGGCATCGACGCCGGACGCAAGACCTGCATCCTGGCGGACCTGGCCTTCGGCCATCAGGTGGACCCCGCCTCTGTGCCCATGGAGGGCATCACCAAGCTGTCCCTCCGGGACGTGAAGATCGCCCAGCGGGCAGGCTACCGCATCAAGCTGCTGGGCCGTGCCGTCCGGCTGCCCGGCGGCGGCCGCACCGCCTACGTCGCCCCTCACCTCATCCCGGAGGAGAACCCCATCTCCAACGTGGAGGATGTGTTCAACGCCGTGGTGGTCCGGGGCAATGCCACCGGCGAGGTCATGTTTTACGGCAAGGGCGCGGGAGAAATGCCCACTGCCTCCGCCTGCGTGGCGGATGTGATGGAGTGTCTCCAGGCCAGCCCCAAGCGGGAGGAGATCGGCTGGTCCGCCGATACCGCCGGCTTTGAGGACCCCATGGAGCTTCACACCCGGTACTACTTCCGCATCGAGGGCAGCCTCACCGACGCGGCTTTGGCTTTCGGCCAGGTGGAGGTCCTCAGCGAGGACGGCGAGACCGCCTTCCTCACCGACCGCATCAGCGGACAGGACGCCCAGCAGCAGTCCCGCTGCCTGAACGTGCTGGCCTGTATGCGGGTGCTGGCGTGATTGCCAAAGACGCCGCTTGGCGCGTATAATGGGGCGGAAGCTCCTATCCCAATCTGAAGCAAAGAAGGAAACGAAATGAGTTTGATCGTACAGAAATTCGGCGGCACCTCCGTGAAGGACGCCCAGCGCATCCGAAATGTCGCCGGTATCATCGCGGAGACTTACTTACAGGGCAATGACGTGATCGTGGTGCTGTCCGCCCAGGGCGACACCACCGACGACCTCATTGCCAAGGCGGAGGAGATCAATCCCCACGCCTCCAAGCGGGAGATGGATATGCTGCTGTCCACCGGTGAGCAGATTTCCGTGGCGCTGTGCGCCATGGCTCTGGAGTCCATGGGCTTGCCCTGTGTGTCTCTGGCGGCCTGGCAGGTGGGCATCCAGTCCACCAGCGTCCACTCCGACGCCCGCATCAAGAAGATCGATTCCGAGCGCATCCAGTCCGAGCTGGACCAGCACCGCATCGTCATCGTCACCGGCTTCCAGGGCGTGGACCGCAACGGCGACGTGACCACCCTGGGCCGCGGCGGCTCCGATACCAGCGCCGTCGCCCTGGCCGCCGCCTTCCGGGCGGACCTGTGCCAGATCTATACCGATGTGGACGGCGTGTACACCACCGATCCCCGCATCGTCCCCAATGCCCGCAAGCTGGAGGAGATCACCTACGATGAGATGCTGGAGCTGGCATCCCAGGGCGCCCAGGTGCTCCACAACCGCAGCGTGGAGCTGGCAAAGAAGTTCAGAGTGAATTTGGAAGTCGTGTCCAGCTTGGAGCGCAAGCCCGGCACGAAAGTTAAGGAGGTCACCAAAGTGGAAAAAACCAATATCGCCGGCGTCGCAAAGGACACCAGCATCGCCCGTGTCGCCCTGATCGGCCTGCAGCACAATCCCGGCGTTGCTTTCCAGGTCTTTGACCTGCTGAGCAAGCACAACATCAACGTGGACGTGATCCTGCAGTCCATCGGCCGTGAGGCTACCAAGGACATCACCTTCACTGTCCATAAGAAGGATCTGGAGGAGGTCGAGGACATCCTCAACGAGCACAAGGAGGCCCTTCGGTTCGACCACATCGAGGCCGACGAGCACATCGGCAAGGTCTCCATCGTGGGCGTGGGCCTGATGAGCAACTGCGGCGTGGCTGCCAAGATGTTCGAGGCCCTGTATGAGGCGGGCATCAACATCCAGATGATCAACACCTCTGAGATCCGCGTCTCCGTCCTGCTGGACGAGGTCGACGTGAGCCGCGCCGTCAAGGCCATCCACGCCAAGTTCTTTGACGAAATCTAAAATCATAAACAGAGGGGCGCGCTTTTGGGCACGCCCCTTTGTGTATTCCTATGTGTTTACTTTTCTGTGTGTGGTATGCTAAAACCCGAGTTTGCCAGTTGGGGAAAAATGAGTGGAGCAAAAAGCGAACTATCTGACG
>CAMCNO010000036.1 GCA_945876285.1 uncultured Clostridia bacterium
TGTTGGCCGCGGCAAAGCCGGAGTAATACACCGCGCCGCCGATGGCCTGGATGGTGGTGCCGTCATAGTCTACGTTGGTGTCTTCCGCGATCTCGCCAATGATGAGGGATTCAAACTGGCTCATTTGTCATTCTCCTTTCGCATCTCAGCATCAGCCGCCAGAATGTCGGGATAGTCCGGACACCACGGCTGGAATTGCAGCGTTTCGATCATGTGCTTGTAGGCACGGGAATCCTTGACCCGCTCCGGCAGGATGACGCCCGCACGGGTCTCGTCGCCGTCCCGGTGGGTGTCGGATCCGGCCAGGCGGAAATATTCGGGGTGGCGGCGGCACATGGCCAGCGCCTGGTCGTTGTTGTTGGGGTGACGGGGGTTATTGTTGATGATCTCCGCACCATGAATAGCGGTCTCCTGCACCGGGGCGCTGCCCTCCCGGAAGGGATGGGCGTGGATGATGAGCACCTCGTTGTGGAACTTATCGTAAAACTCCTGGGCGCTCATGCAGCAGGCGTAGGGATTGGAACGAAGCCACTGCTCGTCAATGCCGTAGACCAGGTAGTCGTTATCGTTTTCCGGGAAGCGGAACTCGGCGCCCAGCAGAACATCCAGGCCCACCTCATCGCCCCGCTTCTTGGAGGCGTGGTAGCCGGAGAGATAGTGGTCCATCACCATGTCCCAGTTGTGCTGGGTATCGATGCGGGACAGGTACTCGGGGTGGAGGTGGTCGGTGACCACCAGGCCGGAAAAGCCGTTTCGCACGTAGCGGTCCACCACCTCTGCGGCAAACAGGTGGCCGCACTTGCTGGTCTCCGCCGTATGGGTGTGGGGGTCATACAGGTAACCGTTCATATGTAATCTACTCCCTTTTTCGTGATAGGCGCCCGGCTCTTCGCCGGGCGTCCCAGATTCACTTGTGTTAATCCAGCTCCCGGCAGGTGCCGCGCTTGATGAGCGTCGGCAGCAGGATCTGGTGGACATAGCCCTGTGTGCCGTTTTCGATTTTGTCCCGCAGCATATCCACCGCCTGGACCGCCATCTCCCGCTTGGGCTGCTCGATGGTAGTCAGGTCGATACGGGGCAGGCCTGTGGAGGGGATGTTATCAAAACCGATGAGGCTCAGATGGCCGGGAATGTCGATATGCATCTCATCCGCCGCCTTCAGGATACCCAGCGCATTGGAGTCCGTGGAGGCAAAAATGGCGGAATAATCAATGGGCTTGGAAAACAGTTCCTTTGCCATATCATAGCCATTGGCGATGGAGGAACGGGAGAACTCGCTGTTGACAAAGTGCTGCTGAAGCCCCAGCTCCTGACAGGCTTTCATGTAGCCCTCCGCCCGGAGCTGGTGGGTGGTGGTATGGCGGCGGCCAAAATACAGGATGTCCCGGTGGCCCAGCTCATAGAGGTATTTGGTGCCGATATAGGTTCCCCGGCTGTTGTCCACAGCCACATAGCTCTGGGGCTGGTCCCGGAGGTTCTCACTGAGGAACACCGTGGGAACCTGGTCAGTATAGGCCCGAATATTTTCATAGGTCTTGGGACTCTGGGGGACGATGAGGATACCGTCCACCTGCCGTCCCAGCAACAGCTTGACCACCGTCTTCTCCTGCTTCAGGTCGGGGCCGGAGTTACACAGCATCACGTTGTAGCCGTGGGACCGGGCGCTCATCTCCGCATAATAGGCCAGCTCGGACATGAAGGCGTTGTCGATGGAGGGCACCACCAGGCCGATGAGGTCCGTCTTCTTCATTACCATGGAGCGGGCCACATAGTTGGTGGTATAGCCCATCTCGTCACAGAGCTTGATGATGCGCTCCCGGGTGTCACTGCCGATTTGGGGACTGCCCGACAGGGCGCGGGAAACCGTGGCATAGGAGACGCCCGCCGCTTTGGCGACATCTTTCAAGGTCACACTTTTCATCTGTATCGTCTCCTCCATGCCGCGGAAAATCGCAAACGTTTCCGTTTTATTTTTTGCAGCCGCAGGCGAAACTTCCCCCTTGGCTGTTCAATAGAAGCATATATGATTTTCCCGGCAATGTCAATAACAATCTGTATTTTTCCCACATTTGGGCAGAAAAACGAAAATCTCGCCTACTCTTTGGCATTTGTCATATTGACAAAGCCGCGCCGCTTATTTAGAATAAAACCAGCGAAAAGTCGTAAACGTTTACAAGCGCTTTAAGGAATCAGGAGGGGATGCCTATGATCCGCGCCGTTCTGTTTGATGTGGGCGGCACACTGCATGAAGTTCATCACTCCCCGGAGCTGGAGACCAGCTTCTGCCAGAGGCTTCTGGACCTGCTCTCCGCTCACGGCATCGCCCTTCCCGTCACCGCCGGCGAACTGGCGCCCCGGCTGCACGAGAACGCGGAGGCCTACAAGCACTGGTCGGAGGAGACCCGCCTGGAGCTGCCCAGTGCGAAGATTTGGAGCAAATACTATTTAAAAGAGTTTCAGCTCAGTGAGGAGCTTCTGGCGCCTGTGTCAGAGGAGTTGTCCTGGATGTATGATGCCGTCCGGGTGGAGAACGTCCCCCGGCCCAATATGCAGGAGACCATCCGCACGCTCCACCGCGAGGGGCTGAAAACCGGCATCATCAGCAACATCATTTCCACCACCTTTGTTCCCAGGCTGCTGGAAGACTACGGCATTGCGGATCTGATGAGCTGCGTGATCCTGTCCTCCACCGCCGGCGTCCGCAAACCTGACGCCGCCATCTTTGAAAAAGCCGCCGCGGAGTGCGGCGTCCCCTGCGGCGAGATGGCCTATGTGGGCGACACCCTCTCCCGGGACGTGCTGGGCTGCCGGAACGCAAACGTGGCCCTGTCCATCCAGATCAGCAATCCCTCCATCGCCCACCGGGACACCGCCTTCACCGGCACCGGCCTGGCACCGGATGCGCTGATCCATGACCTCTCTGAGATCCCCGGCATCATTCGGGCTTTCAACGCCCGGTAAGCCATTTCACATAACAAACCAATTATATTTTTAAGGAGGACGATACCATGACTCCCGATATCAAGACAATCTTTTTTGACGTTGGCAACACCCTGCGCATTGTGCTGCCCGACCAGGAATTCATCGACAAGGCCGAGGCCGACTTGATGGAACTGATCCAGACCAAAGAGTCCCACGATGAACTGTTCGCCAAGCTGGAGGAGCGGTGGAAGGTCTACCGCAAGCTGTCCAAGACCTCCCTGCTGGACGTTTCCGAAGGCGAGCTGTGGACCCAGTTCATGCTGCCCGACTATGATCCTAACATGGTTTTCGCCAACGCTGCCCGCCTGACCCGCCTGTGGCGCGACCACGACGGCCGCCGCGTGGCCCGTCCCGACGCCGTGGCTACCCTGAAGGAGCTGCAGGCACGGGGCTACACGCTGGGCATTATCGCTAACACCGTCACTGAGACCGAAATTCCCGACTGGATGGCCGCCGACGGCGTGGCCCAGTGCTTCAAGACCACTATCCTGTCCTCCAAAGTGCGTCTGCGCAAGCCCGATCCCGACATCTATCACCTGGCCTGCCGCTGCATCGGCACTCCCGAGGCCAACTGCGCTTACGTCGGTGACAACCCCGTCCGCGATGTGGAGGGCACCCAGGCTGCCGGCTTCGGCATGATGATCCGCATCGACGAGCCCGACACCCTGAACAAGGAGAAGGCCACTGGCAAGGAGTTCATTCCCGATCACGTCATCACAAAGCTGGGCGACCTGCTGGACATCTTTCCCGCCCGTGGGTGAGCGACATGGCACTGTCTGATATTCAAACCATCTTTTTCGACATCGGCAGCACGCTGCGGGTGACGGACAAGGATCCCGCATTTATCGCGGAGGGCCGCCGGAAGCTGGCGGCCCTGGCCAAGAGCGACGAGGACCCGGAGGTCTTTTACAAGAAGCTGAAAGACCGTTATGATGTCTACCGGGAGGCCTCCAAGGTCGCTTTGCTGGACTACCCCGAGATCGAGCTCTGGCAGCAGATCATGCTGCCGGATGTGGACGGCGAATATGTGGCCGCCCACGCCCAGGAATTCACCACCCTCTGGCGGGACGGCACCAACGGCAAGCGCCTGACCCGGTTCGACACCGTGGACACCATCAAGGAGCTTTACCGCCGGGGCTACAAGCTGGGCATCATCGCCAACACCATCACCGAGGCGGAGATCACCGACTGGATGATCGAGGAAGGCATTTCCCACTGCTTCACCACCACGATCCTCTCCTCCAAGGTGCGGCTGCGCAAGCCTGACCCCGCTATCTATCACCTCTCCTGCCGCTGCTGCGGCACCCCGGAGGCCAACTGCGCCTACATCGGCGACAACCCCGACCGGGACGTGGAGGGCACCCGGGCCGCGGGCTTTGGCTGCATGATCCTCATTGACGACCCCAAGAAGGGCCGGACAGAGCAGATGCGGGAGGCCTGCGACTACCTGATTGAGAATCTCAGCGATCTGCTGGACCTCTTCCCCGACAGAACTTGAGAAAAGGAGAATCGTCCCATGGATAACACCAAGCGTTTCAAAGCAGTATTTTTTGACCTGGGCGGCACCCTGCGCATTGCCCTGAAGGATGAGCCCTACATGAAGCACGCCCGCCGCAAGATGGCGGAGATTGCCGGCACCGACATGCCCTACGAGGAGTTCTTCCAGCTCATTGAGGACCGCTACGAGCCCTACCGCAAGTGGGCCCTCAGCGAGTTCAAGGAGTCCGATGACGAAGAGCTGTGGTGCAAGTGGCTGCTGCCCGACTATGACCCGGTCCGTATCAAGCAGGTCTGCCATGAGCTGAGCTACCAGTACCGCCAGACCAAGGGCCGCCGCGTCGTGGTGGACGGCGGCGTGGAGGTCATCAAGGGGCTCCACGAGCGGGGCTACAAGCTGGGCATTATCTCCAACCTGATCGGCGAGACCGAGGTCCCCGACTGGCTGGAGGAGGACGGCCTGGACCAGTACTTCGACTCTGTCATCCTCTCCTCCGTGTGCCACCTGCGCAAGCCCGGCTTTGAGATCTATCAGCTCTGCGCCAAGGAAATGGGCGTGGAACTGGCGGACTGCGTGTCCGTGGCCGACAATGTCAAGCGGGACATTCCCGGCGCCAAGAAGGCCGGCGTCGGCTGCAACATCATCTTCGAGTCCCCGGAGAAGAAGCACGCCGTGGAATTCACCGAGGAGACCCGGCCCGACGCGGTCATCAAGGACTTCCGTGAGATCCTGGACCTGCTGCCGCCCCTGAACTAAAATCACATATGGGACGTCCGGGGCCACCCGGACGCGTCCCGCGTTATGGAGGTAATCCGCAATGAATACTGATATCCGCTATATCTTTATCGATCTGGGCGGCACCTTCCGCGTCATCGACGAGGATCCCGCCTACCTCTCCGCCGCCCGTGCCAAGATCGCCGAGCTGTGCGGTGTGGAGACCGACGACCCCAACAAGTGGTTCGATGACGTCATCGACAAGCGGTATGACAAGTACCGCGAGTGGGCGCTGAAGTATATGTGCGAGGCTCCCGAGGAGGTCCTGTGGACCCGCTGGCTGGCCTATGACATGGACCGGGAGCGCATCCTGAAAAACGCTGCTGAGCTGACCTATCAGTACCGCCAGACCAAAGGCCGCCGCACTGTGGTGGAAGGCGGCGCCGAGACCGTCAAGGAGCTGTGCAAGCGCGGCTACACTCTGGGCATCATCAGCGACCTGGTGGGTAAGCGCGAGGTGGACGAGTGGCTGGATGCCGACGGCCTGCGCCCCTACTTCAAGACCGTTCAGCAGTCTTCCATCACCTACGTCCGCAAGCCCGGCCCCGCCATCTACTACTACGCCATGGAGGAAGTGGGCGCCCAGCCGGAGAACTGCTGCTATGTGGGCGACAACCTCAACCGCGACATCGTGGGCGCCAAGGCCGTGGACTTCGGCATGACCGTGGCTGTCCAGTACAACAAAAACAAGCCCCTGAAGCTCACCGAGGAAAACATGCCCAGCGGCAAGATCTACACCTTCCCCCAGTTGCTGGACATCTTCCCCGCCTGCGGCCAGGTGGCTGTCGATAAACTGATCGCCCCCAACGACGGACAGTAATTTGTAATTAGGAGGTACATTCTATGTCTGATATCAAGCGCGGCGGCACCCAGCTGGCGGAAGCCGTCAAGAAAGCATACGAACTGGGTCAGGACGACTACCATCTGGAGCCTATGCTCCTGGTGGAGGACGGCAAGCCCGTGGGCAAAATTTCCGACGGCGATTCGGCCATCTTCTGCTGCCGCCGGGGCGAGCGGGAGATCGAGCTGACCGAGATGTTCACCGAGGAGGGCTTCGACAAGGTGGAGCGTCGGAAGCTGAACGACCTGGACTTTGTCATCATGACCATGTACCATGACAAGTTCAAGGATCTGCCCATCGCTTTCGCCCCTGCCAAGGTGGTGAAGCCCCTGGCCCAGGTTCTCAGCGAGGCCGGCAAGACCCAGTTCCACTGCGCCGAGAGCGAGAAGTTCGCCCATGTGACCTTCTTCTTCAACGGCGGCGAGAACAACCCCTTCCCCGGCGAGGACGATGTGTGCATTCCCTCTCCCAAGGGCATCGACTTCGACCAGCAGCCTGAGCTGTCCCTGCCCAAGGTGGCGGACACCGTGATGGACGCTCTGGGCAAGTACGACTTCGTGGTCACCAACTTCGCCAACGGCGACGTCATCGGCCACACCCAGAACACCGCCGCCAAGATCCAGGCCTGCGGCCATGTCAGCCACTACCTGGACGTGGTGGTCCACGATGCTCTGAACAAGGGCTATGTGGTGGCCATCACTGCCGACCACGGCAACATTGAAAAGCTGTACACCGCTGCCGGCAAGCCCGACGGCGCCCACACCACCAACCTGGTGCCCTTCATCATGATCGACCCCGCCGACAAGGCTCCCATTGCTCTGCGGGACGGCTCCCTGGGCGATGTGGCTCCCACCGTTCTCGACGTCATGGGTATTCCTCAGCCCGCCGATATGGACGGCAAGACCCTGGCCGAGGGCAAGGTCTGGGGTAAGGACCGCAAGATGCTGCTCATCATCTGTGACGGCTGGGGCCTGGGCACCGGCGACGAGAACGACGCCATTCACGTGGCGGACACCCCCTACTGGGACTCCCTGCTTGCCGAGCAGTCCTGGAGCAAGCTCCACGCCTCCGGCGAGTTCGTGGGCCTGGGCGCCGGCAAGGCCGGCAACTCCGAGGCCGGCCACTCCAACCTGGGCGCTGGCCGCTGCGTGATGCAGGACGACGTACGCCTGGACGCCGCTGTGAAGGACGGCAGCTTCAAGAAGAACCCCATCTTCCTGCAGGCCATCGAGCACGCCAAGAAGAATGGCACCGCCCTGCACCTGCTGGCCTACCTGACCTACAAGTCCTCCCACGGCTGCATCGACTATCCCCTGAACATCTGCGAGATGGCGAAGGAAGCCGGTTTGGAGAAGGTCTACTTCCACATCATCTTCGACGGCCGCTCCACCGAGCCCGGCTCCGCCCCCACCCTGCTGGCCGAGCTGGACGCCAAGCTGGACGAGATCGGCCTGGGCCGCGTCGTGGACGGCGTTGGCCGCGGCGTGGTGCTGGACCGCGACAAGAACTACGACAAGGTCAAGCGCGCCTACGACGCCATGGTCGACGGTGTGGGCACTCAGTACGAATAAAATCTCCGGCGGCGGCACCCTCCATCCGGCTCCCCCACGGAGCTGCGGCGGGGCCGCCGCCTCCTTTTTCCGTATATCACATTTATCCTTGTTAAAAACCAAACTGTCATTGACGTAGCGGATAGTTCTGCTGTAAAATAGCTATGAACGCAGGGACGTTTTGTCAGAATGGGTTTTATATCCATTTGGCAAACGATTACCTGTTACCGCAGCCACCCGTCCCGACGCTGTTTTCGGTACGGCGGGCAGCGCGGCTGCCAGCGTTGAGCTTGCGCCCTGTCAGCCCTTTCTGACCCGGCGCTTCATTAAAAAAGGAAAGGAAGACACACCCCATGAACGAGAAAAATCTGAAAGTTCTGGCGGCCGAGATCCGGCTGGAGACCCTGAAGGTCATCCATTCCCGCGGTTTCGGTCATGTGGGCGGCTCCATGGACCTGGCGGACCTGATGGCCGTTCTGTACGGCGAGGTCATGAAATTCGATCCCAAGAACCCCCGCTGGGAAGACCGTGACTGGCTGGTCCTGTCCAAGGGTCACGCCGGCCCGGTGGCTTACGCCACCTTCGGCCTGATGGGCTTCTATCCCCTGGAGGATGCCTATACTCTGAACCAGCCCGGCACCAAGTTCCCCAGCCACACTGACCGCAAGCTGACTCCCGGCGTTGACCTGACCACCGGCTCTCTGGGCCAGGGCGTCTCCACCGCCACCGGCGCGGCTCTGGGCAACAAGATCGACGGCCGTGACAACCACGTGTTCTGCGTCATCGGCGACGGCGAGGCTGACGAGGGCCAGGTCTGGGAAGGCCTGCATTTCGCCTATGCCCACAAGCTGGACAACATCATCTATTTCATCGACAACAACGGCTATCAGCTGGACGGCCCCACCGATGACATCCTGGCCCACGGCAGCCTGGCCAAAAAGGCCGAGGCTTTCGGCCTGTACACCCAGGAGATCGATGGCCACGATGTGAAGGCCATCTACGATGCCATCCAGAATGCCTACGCCAAGAAGGGCGTGCCCAGCTGCATCGTTCTGGACACCTGCAAGGGCAAGGGTGCCACCTTCGCCGAGCCCAAGCACGATCACTCCTCTCAGCCCAACGAAGAGCAGTGGGCCGAGGCTCTGGCCGCCGCTGAGAAGGCTCTGGAAGACGCCAAGAACGCTTAAAGGAGGGTAAGAACGATGAACGTGAAACTGATTGGTGAGCACAAGAAAGATTCCCGCGCCTGCCGCGACGGTCTCGCTCTGACCCTGAACGAGATGATGGCGGAGGACAAGTCCATCTGCTACGTGGACTGCGACCTGATGGGCTGCATCAACACCAAGATGCTGCGCAAAAACTATCCCGACCGCGCCTTTGAGGCCGGTATCGCCGAGGCCAACGGCGCCGGCGTGGCTGCCGGTCTGGCCGCCACCGGCAAGAAGGTGTTCTATCACTCCTTCGGTACCTTCTCCTCCCGCCGCTGCTACGACCAGATCTACATGTCCGCCGCTTACGCCGGCCTGACTGTCCATGTGCTGGCTTCCGACGCTGGCGTCACCGCTGCCTTCAACGGCGGCACCCACATGCCTCTGGAGGATGCCGGTATGTACCTGAGCATCCCCGAGACCACCGTGCTGGATCCCGCTGACTACGATCAGCTGGCCAGCATCACCCGCCAGCTGCCCTCCATCACCAAGGGCGTGACCTTCACCCGCTTCGTCCGCAAGGGCATCATCCAGGTCTATGGCGAGGGCTCCGAGTTCGAGATCGGCAAGGGCGTTGTCCTGCACGAGAGCGATAACGATGTTGCCACCATCATCACCTCCGGTATCATGGTGGACGAGAGCCTGAAGGCCTATGAGGCCCTGCAGGCCGAGGGCATCAATGTCCGCGTCATCGATATGTTCACCTGGAAGCCTCTGGACGAGGAGCTGGTCATCAAGGCCGCCAAGGAGACCGGCGCCATCGTCACCGCTGAGAACCACAATGTCACCTGCGGCCTGGGCTCCGTGGTCGCTAACTGCCTGGCCAAGAACTGCCCCACCGTTCAGGAGTTCGTGGGCGTTCAGGACCTGTTCGGCCAGGTCGGTCCTCAGGACTTCCTGATGGACACCTACGGCCTGCGTGCCGCCAACATCGTGGAGGCTGTGAAGAAGGCCGTCGCCCGCAAGTAATTTCGTTGACTGCTGTCCCGGCGGTAGCCGGGACAGTGTCAAATAATTTTATATTTCAAAGGAGAGTTGATTCCAATGGCTAAAGCAATGGACGCTTTTTCCGCCTCTCTGATGGCCGATAAGCGCGAGATCATTTTCGCTCCCACCGTGTACAAGTTCGAGACCTTCGCCCAGATGGCCGAAGAGTTCAAGCTGAACGAGCGTGACGTGGTCCTGACCAACGAGTTTATCTACAAGCCCTTCATGGAGGAACTGGGCCTGAAGTGCCAGTTCGTGTTCCAGGAGAAGTTCGGCGCCGGTGAGCCCTCCGAGGCCATGATCCAGACCATGTACGATGCCATCCCCTATGACAGCTATGACCGTGTCATCGCCGTCGGCGGCGGCGCCATCATGGACCTGTGCAAGCTGCTGGGCTGCAAGCGTCCCGACACCGTGCACAACCTGTACTTCAAGCGTTTCCCCGTCGTCCACGAGAAGGACGTTATCGCTATCCCCACCACCTGCGGCACCGGCTCTGAGTGCACCAACATCTCCGTTGCCATCGTCAAGGACGAGAAGGACGGCGTGCTGACCGGCGGCGAGACCAAGCTGGGCCTGGTTTCCGACGACATCATCCCCAACAAGGTCTGCCTGATCCCCGACCTGCTGCGCACCCTGCCCTACAAGCCCTTCGCCTGCTCCGCCATCGACGCTCTGGTGCACGCCACCGAGTCCTTCCTGAGCCCCCACCGCAAGACCATCACCTCCGAGCTGTTCAGCGAGAAGGCCATGGACATGATCCTGAAGGGCTTCAAGCTGCTGGACGAGAAGGGCCAGGAGGCTCGCTTCGAGTACATGGACGAGTTTGTCACCGCTTCCTTCTATGCCGGCATCGCCTTCCTGAAGGCCGGCTGCGGCCCTGTCCACGGCATGAGCTTCCCCCTGGGCGGCACCTATCATGTGCCTCACGGCGAGTCCAACTACATGCTGTTCGGCGCCATCATGGACTACTATGATGAGAAGAACCCCGACGGCGAGATCATGAAGTTCAAGAACCTGGTGGCCGGCATTCTGGGCTGCGAGGCCAAGGACGCCATCCCCGAGATGAACGCCCTGCTGCAGCGCATCCTGCCCCTGCGTCCCCTGCGTGACTGCGGCTTTACCGAGGCCGACTTCAAGGCCTTCCCCCAGTCCGTGGAGGCCAACCAGCAGCGCCTGATGACCAACGCTTACTATCCCTTCGATCTGGAGAGCGAAGAGGCCATCTATCGCAAGTGCTATTGATCCCCTATATGCAAAGGGAGCGGCGGTTTTTACCGTCGCTCCTTTTTTGTACAAAAAAAGCGGCCCCCTTGGGCCGCCCATCCGCAAATGGACAAATTCTATATGCGTTCGGGCCGTTCAGACTCCAGAGAGCGCAGGGCATCCGCCGGGCTCATGCCCCGGCTCGTCACCGCGTGGTGCAGCATTTGATAGGCCAGCCGGTCGGCGCCTGCCAGCGCGATGGCCCGGTCCAAGGTCTCCTCTGCGAAGCCGACTGCTTCCAACTGACGGATGTGCTGTGTCACATTCATACTTCCACCGCCTTTTCCCTGCTAGTATATCCGATTACAAAGAAAAAGCGCAAGCAGAAATCTGTTAAATTTGCGTAAAAAAATCTGAAAAAATCCGTCATTCCGCCAAAATCGGCAGGTCTACAATGGAAAGTCCCCGGCTCAAGGCATACTCCACCGTGTACCTGGTACCTCCGGCGGTGCCGTCAAAGGCGGCGATGAGCAGCGACGCGTGGTCCACCATGTAACGGTCACGCCGCTGCATACAGGAGGACGTATAGTGGTCGGACACCATCGTCTCAAAATCGCAGGAGGACACCAGACGGTCATACCGCTCCTTCTGCGCAGCAGGCCAGGTATCAGCCTGGGTGGGACAGGGAATGGCGGCCTCCACCGTCACATCCGGGTGTACCTCCCGCAAAGCCAATACCGCTTCGCAGAAATAGAGGTCGCAGCCCAGAGCCATGCCGCAGAGGAAGTGGCGGAAGCCCTCCTGGTAGGCCAGCTCCACCGCGTCAGCGATCCGGCGCTTCAGCGCCAGGCAGCGCCCGTCGTTCTCGTTATATTTCCAGGGCAGCTTCCCCGGCCGGTGCCCGGTGAAGCAGCAGGATTCCTGTCTGGCCCGCATGGCAGCTCCTCCTCTCCGTAGATACCGTTAGTATAGAACATTTGTTTTAATTTGTAAAGCGAAAACGAAAAAATTAGGGGTTGCTTTTTCACTCGCCCTGTCATATAATACGTCACAGGAAACAACTGAATACTTTGTCTTCAGGGCGGGGTGCAATTCCCCACTGGCGGTAAAGTCCGCGACCGGATACCTTTGGTATCCGCTGACCCGGTGAAACTCCGGGACCAACAGTATAGTCTGGATGGAAGAAGATGAATGCGGCAAGGCCGCGCGTTTTTGACGCGCTTCTTTGTTGTTTTGTTACCTTGGAGAGAAGTCAAAGCATCCAGGGTGTTTTCAAAACAACAAAGGAGTGTATTTTTTATGTCCGAACCCAATGTCAACACCATCCCCACCACCCAGTCCAAGACCAATGTCAAAACCATCACCTCCATGGCCATGCTGACCGCTATCGCCTACGTGGTGATGGTCCTCTCCAAGATGCTGCCCCAGGTCTCCGGCTTTCTGCAGCTGGACCTGAAGGACACCGTCATCTGCATCGGCGGCTTCGTGTTCGGCCCTCTGGCCGCCGCCATCATCTCCATCGTGGTCGCCGCCGTGGAGATGTTCACCGTCAGCGACACCGGCATCATCGGCCTGATCATGAACGTGCTGGCTACCTGCACCTTCTGCTGCACCGCGGCTTTCGTCTACAAGAAAATGCACACCAAGAAGGGCGCCGTCATCGGTCTGGCCCTGGGCGTGGTGTTCCTGACCATCGTGATGATGCTGTGGAACTACCTCATCACCCCGTTGTACATGGGTGTACCCCGGGAGATGGTGGCCGGCATGATGCTGTCCGTGTTCCTGCCCTTCAACGTGGTCAAGGGCGGTCTGAACATGGCCCTCATCCTGCTGCTGTATAAGCCCGTGGTCACCGCTCTGCGGAAGGCTAAGCTGGTGCCGGAGTCTCATGCCCCCCAGCCGGCCGCCCGGAAGCTGAACGCCGGGTTCCTGCTGTTCTCCCTGGCCCTGCTGGCTACTTTCGTGACCTTTGCCTTGGTGCTGATGGGAATCATCTGATTTTGCCCATACTTTTTATTCCGGGAGGGGCGGCGCGCTTTTGCGGGCCGCCCCTCTCTTTTTAGAAATCCATCTTTTCTTTTCCGAACAGATGTGCTATTATAGGGATATGAAGCGAAAGGGGGGATACCGTGGACCGCATCATCCTGCACTGTGATTTGAATTGCTTTTACGCTTCCGTGGAACTGCTGAGCCACCCGGACCTGCGGGACGTGCCCACGGCCGTCTGCGGCGACCCCCAATCCCGCCACGGCATCATCCTGGCAAAAAATGAGCCTGCCAAGAAATTCGGCGTCCAGACGGCGGAGACCATCTGGCAGGCCAAAAAGAAGTGCCCGGACCTGGTGCTGCTGCCGCCTCACCATGAGCTGTACCGGGAATACTCCCGGAAGGTCAACGCCATTTACGACCAGTACACTGACCTGGTGGAGCCCTTCGGCATCGACGAGAGCTGGTTGGATGTGACGAACACGCTCCACCTATTCGGCGGTGACGCCAGGCTTCTCGCCGACGCTCTCCGGGAGCGGATGAAGCGGGAGCTGGGGTTGACCCTCTCCGTGGGCGTCAGCTTCAACAAGGTCTTCGCCAAGCTGGGCAGCGATTACAAAAAGCCCGACGCCACCACCGTCATCTCCCGGGAAAACTGGAAGGAGCTGGTCTGGCCCCTGCCGGTGGGAGACCTGCTGTATGTGGGCGGCGCGGCCCGGAAGCTCTTGAAGCAGTACGGCATCACCACCATCGGCCAGCTTGCCGCCTGCAAGCCGGAGATGCTGGAGACTCTCATGGGCAAGATGGGGCTCCAGCTCTACGATTACGCAAACGGCCTGGACCACGACCCGGTGCGCTCCCGGTATGACGCGGAGCCGGTGAAGTCCGTGGGCAATGGCACCACCTTTCCGCAGAACCTCACCACCCGGGAGCAGGTCCACGCAGGCGTCGCCGTGCTGGCGGACTCCGTGGCCTCCCGACTGCGGCACGCGGGACTATACGCCGGGGGCGTCCAGGTGACGGTCCGGGACCCCCAGTTCCACGACCGCTCCCGCCAGCGGCAGCTTGCCGCCCCCACCCACCTCATTCGGGACCTGACGGACACCGCCATGGAGCTGGTATACGAGCTGTGGAAGCCGCCGACGCCCATCCGGGCGCTGACCGTCACCGCCATCCATCTGGTACAGGAGGGCGAGGCCTATGAGCAGGTGGACCTGTTCGGCTCCGGCCCCGGCAAGGAAAAACAAGAAAAGCTGGAGGGCGCTATGGACCGGATACGAAAGAAATTCGGAGCGGACGCCATCGTGTTCGGCGCCGCACGGCCCGAAAAAGAGGAGGACCCCTTACCATGACGAAAGCAGAGGAAAAGCAGCGGCTCCGCCGCGTCATCCGGGAGCTGGAGCGCCAGCTCTCCTCCCGCTACAAGGCGGAGAGCAACAAGGCCATTGCCGCCCACCTGCTGGCCATGCCGGAATACCAGGCCGCCGGGACCGTGTTCTGTTTCGTGGGGGCGGAGCGGGAGGTGGACACCCGGCCCATCCTGGAGGACGCTCTCGCCGCCGGAAAGCGGCTGTGCGTGCCGCTTTGTACAGAGCCGGGCATCATGGAGCTGCGGCAGGTCACAGAGCTTGACCAGTTGGTCCCCGGCGCCTACGGCATTTTGGAGCCGCCCGCTGACGCTCCTCAAGTAGATGCGGATGAGGTGGATTTTGCCGTCCTCCCCTGCGTCACCTGCAATCACCTGGGAGCGCGGCTGGGCCAGGGCGGCGGCTACTACGACCGCTTCCTCGCCCACTACCGGGGCGGCACCGTGCTGCTGTGCCGGGAAAAGCTCATCCGGGAGGAAATTCCTCTGGAGCCCCGGGATATGCCTGTCCCCTGGGTACTCACAGAGCGTGGTTTGTACGAGGACGGCATCCCCGCCCGGCTGGGTTGACAAAATTGGCGGTTTTCCCTGAAAAAAGGTGCTGTTTTCCGTGAAAACCGTCTGTTGTCAAATCCAGGCTTCTCCCGTACAATGGACGTAATACGTTTTCAGCAGATACGCCCGCAAAGGAGGACCTTGTTATGCTGCAGCAAGCCATGGATTTTCTCGCCCAGTACGACCCGGAGCTGGGCGCTTCCATTCAGGAGGAATTTGCCCGGGAGCGCCGCCACATTGAGCTGATCGCGTCGGAGAACATCGTCAGCGAGGCGGTGATGCTGGCGCAGGGCTCCTGCCTGACCAATAAATACGCCGAGGGCTATCCCGGCAAGCGGTACTACGGCGGCTGCTACGCCGTGGACGTCACTGAGGAGCTGGCCCGCCAGCGGGCCTGCAAGCTGTTCGGCAGCCATTACGCCAATGTCCAGCCCCACTCCGGCGCCAACGCCAATCTGGCGGCTTTCTTCGCCCTGCTCCAGCCCGGCGACACCGTTCTGAGCATGAATCTGGCCCATGGCGGCCATCTGAGCCACGGCAGCCCCGTCAACATCTCCGGCAAGTATTTCCGCATCGTCCCCTACGGCGTGGAGGACGACACCGAGGTCATCGACTACGACAAGGTGCTGGAGCTGGCAAAGGAATGCAAGCCCAAGCTGATCCTGGCGGGTGCCAGCGCCTATCCCCGGACGCTGGACTTCGCCAAATTCCGGTCCATCGCCGACGAGGTGGGCGCCTATCTGATGGTGGACATGGCCCACATCGCGGGCCTGGTGGCCGCCGGGGTCCATCCCTCCCCCATTCCCTACGCCGATGTGGTGACCACCACCACCCACAAGACCCTCCGTGGCCCCCGGGGCGGCATGATCCTCTGCAATGACGAGGCCATCTACAAGAAGATCAACTCCGCCGTGTTCCCCGGCACCCAGGGCGGCCCTCTGGAGCATGTCATCGCCGCCAAGGCCGTGTGCCTGGGCGAGGCGCTGAAGCCGGAATTCAAGGCCTATGGCGAGCAGGTGGTGAAGAACGCCAGGGTCCTGGCGGAGGAGCTGACCAAACAGGGCTTCCGGCTGGTGTCCGGCGGCACGGACAATCACCTGATGCTGGTGGACCTGCGGCCCTTCCAGATCACCGGCAAGGAGTTCGAGCGCCGCCTGGACGCGGTGCAGATCACTGTCAACAAGAACGCCATCCCCAACGACCCGGAAAAGCCCTTCGTCACCAGCGGCATTCGGGTGGGCACCCCCGCCGTCACCTCCCGGGGCTTCAAGGAACCGGAGATGGTAGAGATTGCCCGGTGGATGGGCATGGTGGCCCGGGACTTCGAGGGCTGCCGCTACCAGGTGCGCAGCGAGGTGGACGCCCTGTGCCGCCGCTTCCCCATTTACGAATGATGCAAGAGCCGTCAGGGGTTTCTCCTGGCGGCTTTTTCGTCCCGTTCCGGTTGACGGTTTTCCGTTTCTGTGCTATATGTGCTATAGAAGGAGGGCGAGCACACGGAATACTGCAAGCTCCAGACCGGCTGTCTGCTGGTCGTTGCCTATATCGCGTTTCTCTACGTCCGGGAGCGGCGGCGGTATGAGAAAAAGCTGCGTCCCACGCCTTTTGACGGCCTGCTGGCCCTGGGCATTCTGAGCCTGACGCTGGACGGCGTGACGGCCTGGACCGTCAACCGCCTGGACACTGTCCCGTCTATGTTGAACCTGGTGCTGCACCTGCTGTTTTTCATCAGCCTGGATTCCATCGTTTTCCTGCTGTTTCTCTACTTCCTGGCATCCACCGAGGGCCTGCCCAAGCGGAGAGGGGCCGGTTTTTACCGAAAGCGGCGTAAAGCCCCTGCCTTTAGGCATGGGGATATAAGCCGTCAGTGATTGCTTCTCTTAAAATTAGAACCTTTGTTTGATTTTGTACTCTTAATATGGTATAATAATACCGGTGATAATTCATGGAACAAGGCTACAAATTCCGCATATATCCGACTCCCGCTCAAGAGATTTTGATTGCAAAAACTCTTGGGGGCTGTCGTTATGTCTGGAATCACTACCTCGACCTGCGCAAAGAGAGATATGCTACCGACAAAAAGAATATGGGATACCACGCCTGCTGCAAGGATTTAACTTCCTTCAAGAAGAATCTTCCTTGGTTGAATGAGGTGGATTCCACTGCATTGCAGTCCTCTCTTCAAGACCTCGATGAAGCATACAAAAATTTCTTCCGCAGAGTCAGAAACCATGAACCGAAAGCCGGATACCCTCAGTTTAAGAAGAAGCATGACCATCGGCAGAGCTTTCGTTCAAAGTCTGGTATCAAGATATTCGATGATGCCATTCAGTTGCCGAAGCTCGGTCGTGTGAAATGCAAAATATCTCAAGCGGTAAAAGGCCGAGTCACCTCCGCTACCATAACCAGAGAACCCAGTGGTAAATACTTTGTATCCATCCACTGTAAGG
>CAMCNO010000037.1 GCA_945876285.1 uncultured Clostridia bacterium
TACCAATGGGCTGCTTTTACTGTGATGAACACCACGAGGGCCGGGAGGCCATTATGTTCAAGGTCGGCGAGATGAAGGCCGGCGTGCTGTACCTGTTCAAGGACCAGGCTCACAAGGGCCGCTGTGTTTTGGCACTGAAGAACCACAAGAAGGAGCTGTGCGAGTGCGAGCCTCAGGAGCTGGCGGACTTTGCCGACGATCTGGCCCGTGCTTCCGGCGCCGTCAAGGAGCTGTGGGGCTGCACCAAGCTGAACCTGGCCTCCTTCGGCGATGCCAATCCCCACCTGCACTTCCACATCGTTCCCAAGTACGAGGGCGGCTTTGAGTTCGGCGGCAACTTCCAGATCACCAATCCCGAGCCCGTCCTGCTCAGCGACGCGGAGTATCAGGAGATGATCGCCGCCCTGAAAGCCAAGCTGGGCCTGTAAACCACATAAACAGCAAAGCGGAGAGGATATTTTCCCTCTCCGCTTACCTTATTTTTGCGGTTTTTCTCTTCCATGCACGGGAAGAATATGATACAATACCATCGGAAGGAAATCGATTACCTGAAGGAAAGGTGGAAATATATGAGAAAAACCAAGATCGTCTGCACCCTTGGCCCTGCCACGGACAGGGATGGTGTTCTGCGGGAGATGCTGCTGGCGGGCATGAATGTGGCCCGGTTCAACTTTTCCCACGGCAGCCACGAAGAGCACAAGGCCCGTCTGGATCAGCTGAAGGCTCTGCGGGAGGAACTGAATCTGCCGGTTGCCGCCATGCTGGACACGAAGGGTCCCGAGATCCGGCTGAAGAACTTCAAGAACGACTCCGTCCGGCTCAAGACCGGCCAGGAGTTTACTCTGACCACCGAGGACATCGTGGGCGACGAGAAGCGCTGTGCCATTACCTACGTCGAGCTGCCAAACGACGTGAAGGAGGGAGACACCATCCTGCTGGATGACGGCCTGGTCCGTCTGACGGTGCTGGAGAGCGGGAACGGCGCCATCCGCTGCCGGGTGGAGAACGACGGCACCATGAAGAGCAAGAAGGGCGTCAACGTGCCCAATGTCCGGCTGTCCATGCCCTATATGAGCCAGCGGGACCGGGACGATATCCTTTTCGGTGTGGAGCAGGGCTTTGACTATATCGCCGCCAGCTTCGTCCGCACGGCTGCCGACGTGCGGGAGCTGCGGAACCTGCTGGACCAGCACCACTCCAACATCCGCATCATCGCCAAGATCGAGAACCAGGAGGGCGTCAGCAATCTGCCGGATATCCTGTCGGTGGCTGACGGCGTCATGGTGGCCCGTGGAGACATGGGCGTGGAGATCGACTTCACGGAGATCCCCCTGATCCAGAAGAATATGATCGCCCAGTGCGTGGCCTGCGGCAAGCCGGTCATCACCGCCACCCAGATGCTGGACTCCATGATGGAGAATCCCCGGCCCACCCGTGCGGAGATCACCGACGTTGCCAACGCCATTTACGACGGCACCAGCGCCATCATGCTTTCCGGCGAGACTGCCGCGGGTAAGTATCCGGTGGATGCCGTCCGCACCATGGACGCCATTGCCCGCAAGACTGAGGCCAACATCGACTGCTCCAAGCGGGTGAAGAACATCGGCAAGAGCCGCCTGTCCATTACAGCCGCCACGGCCCACGCCGCCTGCACCACTGCTCTGGACATCGGCGCCGACGCCATCCTGACGGTGAGCCAGCGGGGCGTCACCGCCCAGATGGTCAGCCGCTTCCGGCCCCAGACCACCGTGGTGGCCCTGCTGCTGGACGAGCAGGTGCGCCGCCAGATGGCGCTGTACTGGGGCGTGATGCCCCTGACCATGCCATACGCCAGTAGCACCGACGAGCTGGTGGATTTCGCCGTGAAGGCGGCGGAGGATGGCGGCATCGTCAAGCAGGGAGACCTGGTGGTGGTCACCGCCGGCGTTCCGGTGGGTATCGCAGGCACCACCAATATGATTCGGGTCTGCCAGGTAGGCGGCGCGTTGCTCAGCGGTGTGGGCGTGGGTACGCAGAAGGCCTCCGGCCCCCTGTGCGTCTGCCGCACGCTGGACGAGGTGGCGGAAAAGTTCCGCCCCGGCGATGTTCTGGTGGTGCCCTATACCACCAACGCCCTGCTGCCCTATATCCGCCAGGCAGCCGCTGTCATCAGCGAGGAGGCCAGCACGGAGAGCCACTCCGCCACCGTGGGCCTGACGCTGGATAAGCCCGTCATCGTGGCGGCTCCCAACGCCACCCGCCGCCTGACGGACGGCACGGTGGTGTCTGTGGACTGCGCCCGGGGCGTGGTGCAGACGATGCCGCAGTAAAATCGTGGGTATATAAAGAAAGCCCGCTTCGCAGAAATCCTGCGAAGCGGGCTCTTTTTGCGGATCAGAACAGTCCGGTGATCTTGCCGTTTTCGTCCACGTCGATCTTCTCGGCTGCAGGCACCTTGGGCAGGCCGGGCATCGTCATGATATCGCCGGTCAGGGCCACCAGGAATCCGGCGCCGGCGGAGACCTTCAGGTTCCGCACCGTGATGGTGAAGTCCTTGGGGGCGCCCAGCTTGGCCGCGTCGTCAGAGAAGGAATACTGGGTCTTTGCCATGCAGATGGGCAGCTTGTCGAAGCCCAGAGCCTCCAGCTCCTTCATTTGCTTCCGGGCACCTGCCGTCAGCTCCGCGCCGTCGGCGTGGTAGACCTTCCGGGCGATGTCGTTCAGCTTCTGCTCGATGGTGTCCTCGGTGTCGTAGGCGAAGCGGAAGTCATTGGGCTGCTCGCACAGGCGGACGACCTCCTCGGCCAGGGTGATGCCGCCCTCGCCGCCCTTGGCCCAGACCTCGGAAAGGGCCACGTTGACGCCCAGCTCACGGCACTTGTCCTCCACCAGCTTCAGCTCAGCGGCGGTGTCGGTGGGGAAGGCGTTGATAGCCACCACGCAGGGCAGGCCGAACACCTTGGTAATGTTCTCCACATGCTGCAGCAGGTTGGGCAGGCCCTTTTCCAGAGCGGGCAGGTTCTCCTCGTTCAGGTCGGCCTTGGCCACGCCGCCGTGGTTTTTCAGCGCCCGGACGGTGGCGACCACCACCACGGCAGAGGGCTTGAGCCCCGCCAGACGGCACTTGATGTCCAGGAATTTCTCAGCGCCCAGGTCCGCGCCGAAGCCCGCCTCCGTGACGGCGTAGTCCGCCAGCCGCATGGCCATCTTGGTAGCCATGACGGAGTTGCAGCCGTGGGCAATGTTGGCGAAGGGACCGCCGTGGATGAAGGCGGGAGTGCCCTCCAGGGTTTGGACCAGGTTGGGCTTCAGAGCGTCCTTCAGCAACGCGGCCATGGCGCCCTCGGCCTTTAAGTCGTGGGCGGTGACGGGCTTGCCGTCGTAGGTGTAGGCCACCACCATACGGCCCAGCCGGGCCTTCAGGTCGGGAATGTCGGCGGACAGGCAGAGAACAGCCATGATCTCGGAGGCCACGGTGATGTCGAAGCCGTCCTCACGGGGCACACCCTGCATCCGGCCGCCCAGACCGTCCACGATGTTGCGGAGCTGGCGGTCATTCATGTCCACGCAGCGCTTCCAGGTGATGCGCTTGACGTCGATACCGAGGGCGTTGCCCTGCTGGATGTGGTTGTCCAGCATGGCGGCCAGCAGGTTGTTGGCGGCGCCGATGGCGTGGAAGTCGCCGGTGAAGTGGAGGTTGATGTCCTCCATGGGCACCACCTGGGCATAGCCGCCGCCGGCGGCGCCGCCCTTCACGCCGAACACGGGGCCCAGGGAGGGCTCCCGCAGGGCCACCAGGGTGTTCTTGCCCAGCTGCCGCATGGCGTCGGCCAGACCCACGGTGGTAGTGGTCTTGCCCTCGCCGGCGGGGGTGGGATTGATGGCGGTGACCAGGATCAGCTTGCCGTCAGGACGCTTGCTATCCCGCAGCAGGCGGTAGTCCACCTTGGCCTTATAGTTGCCGTACAGCTCCAGGTATTCGTCGGCCACCCCGGCAGTTTTGGCGATCTCCGTGATGGGCTTCATGGCGCAGGACTGGGCGATCTCAATATCGGACATGATTTTCATGCAGCAGCCTCCGTATATATCAAAATAGGTATTACTTTTATGTGCCTGAAAAATATACCACGAATCCGGCAGAAATGGAAGAGCCTTTTTGAAAGAAGCACAGATATATTTTGCAACTTTAATATAAGTGATACTAATATCTAAACCAAAAAGAGTACCTGGTCCACACGGGATCAGGTACTACTTTGCTTGTATGATCAGAACTCCGCGTTGCCCACAGTGCGGGGATGGGGCAGCACGTCCCGAATGTTGGACACGCCGGTGAGGTACATCACCAGGCGCTCGAAGCCCAGGCCGAAGCCCGCGTGCTTGCAGCTGCCGTAGCGGCGCAGGTCGCAGTACCACCAGTAGTCCTCGGGCTTCATGCCCAGCTCCTTGATGCGGCCCTCCAGCAGCTCCAGACGCTCCTCGCGCTGGCTGCCGCCGATGATCTCGCCGATGCCGGGGACTAGGCAGTCCGCGGCGGCCACGGTCTTGCCGTCGTCGTTCATCCGCATGTAGAAGGCCTTGATCTCCTTGGGATAGTCGGTGACGAACACGGGCTTCTTGTACACCTGCTCGGTGAGATACCGCTCGTGCTCGGTCTGCAGGTCGCAGCCCCAGAACACCTTGTAGTCGAACTTGTCGTTGTTCTTCTCCAGAATGGAGACGGCCTCGGTGTAGGTCACCCGCCCGAAGTCGGAGTTCGCCACATGCTCCAGACGCTCAATGAGGCCCTTGTCCACGAAGCTGTTGAAGAAGGCCAGCTCGTCGGGGCACTTGCGCATCACTTCGCGGATGGCGAACTTGATCATGGCCTCGGCCACGTCCATGTCACCCTTCAGGTCGGTGAAGGCCATCTCCGGCTCGATCATCCAGAACTCGGCGGCGTGGCGCTGGGTGTTGGAGTTCTCCGCCCGGAAGGTGGGGCCGAAGGTGTACACATCGCCGAAGGCCATGGCGAAGTTTTCGGCGTTGAGCTGGCCGGAGACGGTCAGGTTGGCGGGCTTGCCGAAGAAGTCCTGGGTAAAGTCGATGGTGCCGTCCTCGTTGCGGGGCGGATTCTCGGGGTCCAGGGTGGTGACCCGGAACATCTCACCGGCCCCCTCGCAGTCGCTGGCGGTGATGATGGGGGTGTGGACGTAGACAAAGCCCCGCTCCTGGAAGAACTGGTGGATGGCGTAGGCCGCCACGCTCCGCACCCGGAAGGTGGCGGAGAACAGGTTGGTCCGGGGACGCAGGTGCTGGATGGTCCGCAGGAACTCCACGCTGTGGCGCTTCTTCTGCAGGGGATAGTCGGGGGTGGAGGTGCCCTCCACCTCGATTTTGCTGGCCTTCAGCTCCAGGGGCTGCTTGGCCTCGGGGGTCAGCACCACGGTGCCGGTGACGATCAGGGCGGCGCCCACGTTCTGGGCGGCGATGTCCTTATAGTTTTCCAGGCTGCCGGCCTCCATGACGATCTGGAGGTTCTTGAAGCAGGAGCCGTCGTTCAGTTCCACGAAGCCAAAGTTCTTCATGTCCCGGATGGTGCGGGCCCAGCCGCCCACGGTGACTTCCTTGCCGGACAGGGTCTCACTGTCGGCGAAGATCGTTGCGATTTTTGTATAGCTCATTGAAATTCACCCGTTTTCTTGTTTTTGGTGGGATATACGCACAATAATGGAATAGTGTACTCCATTCCAAACCGTTTTACAAGAGGAAACGGGACTTTTTCGGGAAAAGCGTCACGAAATCGCCTCGCCGCCGATGGTGTAGCCGTCCCAGTGGCCGCCGGCGGTCTGGACGGAGGTACAGTCAAAGAAGAAATAGGCCCCCAGGCCGCTGCGCCACTTCTCCGCGTCAAAGGTGACGGGTGTCAGGCTGTACACGCCCTCCATCTCTTTTTCTGTGATGGAGAACAAAATGCCGTCCTCCCATTGGTACCACGCCCTCGGAATGGGCTCCCCTTCTTCCGGGGCCGGGGTGCTGATGGGGGACGCGGTAAAATAGCCCTGTTCCGCCAGCTCATCGAAGGTGCCGGTGACCAGCTCCCCGCCGTGACGCCCGGCGAAGGCCCAGGCCACCGCTGCCCGCTCACTGTCGGACAGGCTGGTCCGGGACAGGTCCACGCCGATGTAGGTCACATCGCCGTTCAGGCCGGAATCCACTTCCCACAGGTCCTCCAGGACCTGGAGGTACAGGGCGCAGCGGTCATCGAAGCCGCCCCTTGCGGTGTTCACGGCGGTGACGCCGCTGAACTGGGCGGGCCAGGACTCCAGGACAGTGCCGTCATAGGTGACCTCCACCAGTGCGCCGGCGGCCAGATTCGTATCGTCCTCCGGAGTCAGGGTGTAGATATTAGGGTCGCCGTCCATGCCTGCCAGCAGGAGGGAGCCATCGTTGGAAATCACCCGGCAGACCGTTGTGACAGCCGCGGGCTGGGTGCTTTCGCCGCCGGACTGCTCCTCGTTGGAGGGCGCACCGCCGGGGACCGGAGCACCGTTTCCAGCCGCCGCACAGGCAACCAGCAGACAGATGGAGAAATAAACCGCTAACAATAAGGGCCATTTTTTCATGGAAAACCGCCTCCTTTATCGGAACAGACGAAAAGAAGAACGGTTTAGTTCCAAAATTTTCTGAAAAACATGAAGACGAAATGAGGCTGCATCCTTCCTGATCACAGGCGGCAAAAGAGGTTGACGTTTTGAAAAAATACGGTAAACTGAAAGGAGAACATTGGACTAATCGAGGTGATATCCATGACGTATACGCCTGAAGCACATAGCGCTTTTCTCTGGACGGTGATAGGCTCCCCCTGGGGACTGCTGGTCATCTGGCTGGTGCTGATCAACCTGGTGACATTTTTCGTGTTTGGGTTCGATAAGTGGAAGGCCAAGTATAAGGAGAAGCATGAGACGGTCCGGCGGGTGCCGGAGAGGACACTGTTCCTGCTGGCCGTCATTGGCGGTAGTGTGGGGGCTCTGCTGGGGATGCGGGTGTGGCACCACAAGACGCTGCACAAGAGCTTTCGCTTCGGCATCCCGGCGATCCTGATCCTGCAGATCGTGATCCCGGCGGGGCTGTATCTCTATTGGAATGTGATCCGGTAAAAGGAGGCTGAACATGCTGCAAAGAGAATTGCTTTACGCCGCCCTGGGAACGGGCTTTACCTGTCTTGCCACGGTGCTGGGCGCGGGCATGGTGTTCTTTTTCAAAAAAGAAATGTCCCACACCATGCAGAAGGTGTTTCTGGGCTTTGCCGCCGGGGTGATGATCGCGGCGTCGGTGTGGTCGCTGCTGATACCCGCCATGGACATGGCGGAGAGCCGGGGCCAGAATGTGCTGCTGCCGGTGGGCGGCGGTTTCCTGCTGGGCGGCTTGTTCCTCATGGCGCTGGACCGCTTGCTGCCCCACCTGCACATCGGCAGCGATGAGGCCGAGGGTTTGCCCGCCCACTGGAAGCGGACCACCATGATCGTGCTGGCGGTGACGCTGCACAACATCCCGGAGGGCATGGCGGTGGGCCTCAGCTTTTCCGTGGCGGCCCAGGATACTGCCTCCGGCGCCCTGGCGGCGGCATTGGCCCTGGCTATCGGCATGGGCTTGCAGAACTTCCCGGAGGGCGCGGCGGTGTCCCTGCCCATGCGCTCCCAGGGCGTGGGCCGCTGGAAGGCCTTTGCCTGCGGCGCGGCCTCCGGCATCGTGGAGCCCATCTTCGGTCTGCTGACGGTGCTGGTGGCAGGCAGCATCACGGGCGTGATGCCTTGGGTGCTGGCCTTTGCGGCGGGCGCCATGATCTATGTAGTTGTGGAGGAGCTGATCCCGGAAGCGCAGCTGGGTGAGCATTCCCACACAGGTACCGTCAGTGTGATGCTGGGCTTTTTGGTGATGATGCTGCTGGACGTGGTACTGGGATGAAGGAGGAGGACGGAATGAACAAGACGCCCCATTATGACAGCTATGTGAAAATTCTGGAGGAAGAGCTGATTCCCGCCATGGGCTGCACAGAGCCCATCGCCATCGCTCTGGCGGCGGCGAAAGCCCGGGCGGCTCTTGGCGCGGTGCCGGAGCGGTGCCGGGTGGAGGTCAGCGGCAATATCATCAAGAACGTGAAGGCTGTGACGGTGCCCAACACCGGCGGACTGAAGGGCATCGAGGCCGCGGCGGCGGCAGGCCTTGCCGCCGGACGGGCGGACCTGGAGCTGGAAGTGCTGTCCCAGGTGACGGCGGAGGACATCCAGGCCATGCACCGTCTGCTGGAGACCTGTGAATTCCATGTGGTGCCCGCCGAAGGAGACCGGGTGTTTTATATCAACGTCACCGTCATGGCGGGAGAGCACTCCGCCTGCTGCGAAATCGTGGATTTCCACACGAACATCACCCGCATCCAGCGGGATGAGACGGTGCTGTTCCGGGCCGAGGCGGCCAGCGGCGGCGGAGAGGAGCAGACGGACCGCTCCGTGCTGTCCGTCAAGGAGATCATTGAGTTCGCGGACTGCCTGGATGTGAAGGACGTGGAGGCTATTTTGAGCCGCCAGGCGGCCTATAACAGCGCCATCTCCGACGAGGGTTTGAAGGGTGGCTGGGGCGCCGAGGTGGGCAAGACCCTCCGGGGCCTGTACGGGAACGATGTGGCTGTCCGGGCCAAGGCGGCGGCGGCCGCCGGGTCTGACGCCCGGATGAGCGGCTGCGAGATGCCGGTTGTAATTGTCTCCGGCAGCGGCAACCAGGGCATGACCACCTCTCTGCCCGTCATCGAGTACGCCCGGGACATGGGCGCCTCTGAGGAGGAACTGTACCGGGCCCTGGCGGTGGCGGACCTGGTGACCATTCACCAGAAGACCGGCATCGGACGGCTGTCCGCCTTCTGCGGCGCTGTCAGCGCCGGATGCGGCGCCGCCGCCGGCATCGCCTACCTCCGGGGCGGGCGGTACGACGTGGTGGCTCATACCATCGCCAATACCCTGGCCATCTGCTCCGGCATGATCTGCGACGGCGCCAAGCCCTCCTGCGCGGCGAAGATCGCTTCCGCCGTGGACGCGGGACTGATGGGCTATTATATGTATGTGAACGGCGGCCACCAGTTTGTGGGCGGCGAGGGCATCATCCAGAAGGGCGTGGAAAATACCATCGGCAATGTGGGCCGTCTGGCCCGCCTGGGAATGCGGGGCACCGACGAGGAGATCCTGGACATCATGGTGGGCCGCTGACGGTATGCCGGCTGCTTTGGGCGGAGTGTGTAGGAAATGAAAATGGCACTGTGCAAAAGAGCTAAAAACAGCCGGCATACGAAGAAAAAGATTGACAAAATAGTAATACCGTGGTAAGAATAATATTCAACAAAGGAGAATCGGGAGAGCGCAAACGTTTGCTGCGGCGCTTCCGAATATTCATGGATACGGGGGGAGAAGCGGCGGCTGCCGGTTCTTCCTTCGATTTATCATGCGGTGAGAATGCGGAGTGGGAGTGATTTCTTGATCGGGGTATTGGATCCTTTGCGGACGCTGAGCATGTCCTCTGTGCTGCTGCGTCTGGTGCTGGCCATGCTGTTCGGCGGTGTGATCGGCCTGGAGCGGGGGCGGAAAGGCCGGGCGGCTGGCTTCCGTACTTATATGCTGGTATGTCTGGGCGCGGCGCTGACGATGCTGCTGAGCCAGTACGAATATTACATGCTCACCCACGACTGGGCGGAGCTGGCGGCGGAGCTGGGCATTCGGACCGACGTGAGCCGCTTCGGTGCTCAGGTGGTCAACGGCATCGGCTTCCTGGGCGCGGGCACCATTATCGTGACGGGCCGTCAGGAGGTCAAGGGCATGACCACGGCGGCGGCGCTGTGGGCTTCCGCCTGCACGGGCCTGGCCATCGGCGCCGGGTTCTACGAGTGCGTGCTGCTGGCGTTCCTGCTCATCTCCCTGGTCATCCGGGTACTGCCCTTTGTGGAGAACTACATCGTGGAGAACGCCCGGAACATGAATATCTATGTGGAGTTCAACTCCCTGGACGATGTGGGCGACATCCTTAACCGCATCAAGTCCCAGAATGTACAGATCTACGATGTGGAGCTGGACCATGGCCGGGAGGAGAAGTCCCGGCATCCCAGTGCTGTGTTTTCCATCCGGCTGAACCAGAAGCAGATGCATACCCAGGTGCTGGCGGCGATCTCCGAGCTGGAATCCGTCCGCACCATCGATGAGATTTAAGGAGGTGGAGAGCTCATGTCATCTGTGTTTGACGGCCTGCGGGATGTAACGGTGCTGTCCATCACCGTGCGGATGGTGCTTGCGGTGATCTGCGGCGGCATCATCGGTGTGGAGCGCGAATTCAAACGCCGTCCGGCGGGCTTCCGTACCCACATTCTGATTTGCCTTGGCGCGGCCATGACCACCCTCACCAGCCAGTTTTTGTATCTGAATCTGCATTACTACACCGATATGGCCCGCCTTGGTGCCCAGGTGGTGGCGGGCATGGGCTTCATCGGTGCGGGTACCATCATCGTCACCCGCCGCCAGCGGGTGAAGGGTCTGACCACCGCGGCGGGATTGTGGACGGCGGCCATCGTGGGCCTGGCGCTGGGCGCCGGCTTTTACGAGGGCGGAATTGCCGCCACGGTGCTGATCCTGCTGGCGGAGCTGCTGTTCTCCAAGCTGGAGTACCGGATGCTGGAGAACGCCCCGGAGGTCAACCTGTACATGGAATACTCCGGCAAACCCTGCCTGGAGCAGGTTCTGAAGCTGTACCGGGAGCGGGAGCTGAAGGTGCTGAACATGGAGATCACCCGCTCCACCGAAAGCGAGACCCACAACGCCTGCGCCATCTTCACCCTGCGGCTGAACAAGCGGTGCAGCCTGGAGGTCCTGCTGGCAAACATGAACGCCATCCCCGGCGTTGTTTCCGTGGAAGAACTGTAATACGGCAAACAGGAAGGAGAACATCATGGGAAAGACATACGACGTGCTGGTCATCGGACCGGTGTCCCTGGACCACAACATCGACTATCAGGGCAATGAGCGCAAGGAGCTGGGCGGCGCTGTGGTGGCCTCCGGCTTCGCAGCGGCCAAGAGTGGCAACAGGACCGCTCTGTTCACCAAGCTGAATCCCGCCGACGCCGATGTGGAGGCGCGGTTCGCAGGCTCTGGAGCGGATCTTTACTGGAAGGAGTCCAAGGCCACCTGCTCTATTCGCAACCAGTATTTCACCGCCGACAAGGAGAAGCGGGCCTGCACCTCCATGGGCGTGTGCGACCCCTTCAAATTTGAAGAGCTGCCCGACATCGAGGCGAAAATTTACCACTTCGCCGGACTGGTGTACGGCGACTTTGATGGCGCCCTATTCGCCGAGGCCGCCAAGCACGGCAAGGTGGCGGTGGATGTCCAGTGCCTGCTGCGGCACGTGGAGGCGGATAAGACCATGGCCTTCCACGACTGGGCGGAGAAGATGGAATACCTTCCCTGTATTGACTATCTGAAGACCGACGCCGCCGAGGCGGAGATTTTGACGGGCCTCACTGACCGGGCGGAGGCCGCCAGACTGCTCCACAGCTGGGGCGCGAAAGAGGTGCTCATCACCCACAACACCGAGGTGCTGGCCTACGACGGCAAGGACATCTATACCTGCCCCATCAAGGCCCGGAACCTGTCCGGCCGTACCGGCCGGGGCGACACCACCTTCGCGGGCTACATCACGGAGCGCCAGCGGGCGGATATCAAGGATGCTCTGCAGTACTGCACGGCGCTGGTGTCTTTGAAAATGGAGACGCCCGGCCCATTCCAGGGCACCCGCCAGGACGTGCTGGACTATATCAAAGAGTTTTATTGAAGATGAGAAAAAGGCCGTCCGCGAAGAACGCGGACGGCCCTTTTGTCCACAAAACACGAATACGCGTCGCTGAAAGACGGACAAATTGGCGAAAAATGGTGTTGACAATCAAAAATGAACGTGGTAAGGTATGACCACAATCAAAAAACGGCAAACGAAGTTCTTAGGGAAGCGGCGAAAGCCCGCCGAAGGAGTGAAACTCTCAGGCGCCCGGCGTACCGGGTGGGGACTAAGGATGGATGTGGCTCTGGAGAAGCCCGGTGACGGGTACCGAAGGTGCAAGGCGGCATGGCCCGCTGAATCTCTCAGGTAAAAGGACAGAGTAGGGAAACACGGATGGGAGCATCTGTGGACTTCTGTGCTTTCTTTTCCGGGGCGGCTGGATATCCAGCCGGCCCGTTTTATTTTGCAGGAGGGAAACAACCTATGTTCGCATCTGTGGAATCCGCGCTGCTTGACATCGTCGTCAAAATCAACACGTACCTGTCCAACTACATTCTGGTGTTCCTGCTGGTGGCCGTCGGCCTCTGGTACTCCATCAAGACCCGCTTCGTGCAGATCCGCTGCTTCGGCGAGGGCATGAAGAAGGTGTTCGGCAACCTGAGCCTGAACGGCAAGAAGCATGACAGCGGCATGACCTCGTTCCAGGCTCTGGCCACCGCCATTGCCGCCCAGGTCGGCACCGGCAACATCGTGGGCGCATCCGGCGCTATCCTCACCGGCGGCCCCGGCGCCATCTTCTGGATGTGGATCATCGCCTTCTTCGGCATGGCTACCATTTACGCCGAAGCAACCCTGGCCCTGAAGACCCGCGTCATCGACAAGGATGGCACCATCCACGGCGGCCCCGTCTACTACATCACCACCGCCTTCAAGGGCGCCTTCGGCAAGTTCCTGGCGGGCTTCTTCGCTGTGGCCATCATCCTGGCCCTGGGCTTCATGGGCTGCATGGTCCAGTCCAACTCCATCGGCTCCACCTTCCAGACCGCCTTCGGCATCCCCTCCTGGATCGTGGGACTCGTGCTGGTCATCATCTGCGGCGTCATCTTCCTGGGCGGCGTCCAGCGGCTGGCCTCTGTGACCGAGAAGATCGTCCCCATCATGGCTGGCATCTTCCTGGTGGGCGGCCTGGTCATTCTCATCGCCCGCATCAAGTACATCCCCGCCACCTTCGGCATGATCTTCAAGTACGCCTTCCAGCCCCAGGCCATCATCGGCGGCAGCTTCGGCTATGCCATCAAGACCGCCGTCAGCCAGGGCGCCAAGCGCGGCCTGTTCTCCAATGAGGCCGGTATGGGCTCCACCCCCCACGCCCACGCCCAGGCCAACGTCACCGATCCCCACGACCAGGGCGTGGTGGCCATGATCGGCGTGTTCATCGACACCTTCGTGGTGCTGACCCTGAATGCTCTGGTCATCATCTCCACCCTGTACACCTCCGACGGCATTCTGGCCGCCGGCGTCATCCCTGAGGGTATCGGCAAGGCCAACCTGGCCCAGACCGCTTTCGGCACCGTGTTCGGCTCCAGCCTGGGCGCCATGTTCGTGGCCATCTGCCTGTTCTTCTTCGCGTTCTCCACCGTGCTGAGCTGGAACCTGTTCGGCAAGATCAACGTCATCTACCTGTTCGGCAAGAATTCCGCCAAGATCTACTCCGCCATCGCCCTGGTGTTCATCTTCCTGGGCACCGTCATGAGCAACGACCTGGTGTGGGAGCTGACCGACATGTTCAATAACCTCATGGTCATCCCCAACGCCATCGCCCTGTTCGCCCTGACCGGCATGGTGGTGAAGTCCACCCACGGCGTCAGCGCCGGGAAATAAGCCAAACGCGCCAAGCGGGCCTGCGAAAGCAGGCCCACTTTTTATACTAATTTTCAATAAAACGATATAATCGTTTTATTACGCCGCAGAATGCGGCGTACGCGGCAAAGCCGCTGAAAATGTTGTTCAATGCTATCTTCACCGCCGCAGGCGGCACGGCGTGAAACGCTGTGATAAAAACATTTTTAAATGTTTTTATTGAAGAATCGTATTATTTCCGGCGTTCACCGGGGGAGAGCAGGTCCCGCTGGCCATAGGGCAGGGTAAAGGCTGGAATGGCCTCCGCTGCTGGGGCGATGGCGTACATGGGGAAGAAGAATGTCAGCCCCTCCTCTGTGAGATAATAGTTCCGGGAATTGAAGCGGCGGAGCTTTTTTCGCCATTCCGGGTCATAGTGTGCGATCCCCGCCCGCTCCTGCCGCTGGATGTCCTCCGACGCCAGCGCCAGGAGCTGCCGCCGCCAGGGGTTGCGGGCCGGGAAAAAGGCGGACAGGGGAACGGGATACCCCGCCGCCAGGTCCCAGGTGTCCCCTCGGCGGGTGAGAAAGGTATGCCCGGTGACCTCCCGGGATTGTGTGTACAGGCTCCAGAGGCCGCCGCTGTTGTAGGTCACCCGGTAGCCCAGCTCCGCCCGAAAGCAGGGCAGGGGGGCGCTGGCGGCGAGAGCGGCCCGGTATTCCGCCTCCGCCTGGGGAAAGAGCCACCGTTCGCAGTAGCGGAGAAAGGCTTTGCACTGGGCCTGATAGTACCGCCGGATACGGCGGGAGACGGCGTCTGCGTCCAGGGGCTGAGGCAGCTCAACCGCGGCGGTCAGCACCGGGATGCCCTCCACCGTCCATTCCCGCTCCGCCGCGAAGGGCTCTGTGCGCAGCTCTGTCAGGCACGTTTTCATGCTTCCCGCTCCTTCCCCAGTTCAGACTGTTCCAGCCTATGCCGGACGGGGCGGATGGGTGCGCCATGCACGCTTTAAAGTATCAGAAAATTTACAATTTACCCCCTTTACTTTCACGCTCTACAATGCTAAAATATCATAGATGGCGCGGATAGACGAGCGCGCCGAAAAGGGGTGTTTTGCTATGGTGAAGATCGGCAAGAAGGAAAAAAGCGATCAGCTTTACAAGGCGATCCTTCAGCTGAAGGACGAGCAGGAGTGCTATGACTTTTTCCAGGACCTCTGCACCGTGTCCGAGCTGCGGTCCATGGAGCAGCGCTTCGAGGTGGCGTCCCTGCTGGACGACGGCATGATCTACAACGACATTCTGGAGCGTACCGGTGCCTCCAGCGCCACCATCAGCCGGGTGAACCGTTCCCTGAGCTACGGTACCGGAGCCTATGAAAAGCTCTTCGCCCGGATGAAGAAGAAATGAGCAGCTACGACGCGCTGGCCTCCAGTTATGACGGCCTCATGGCGGACGGCAGCTACCGCAAGCGGGCGGACTGGCTGGAGCGGCTGTTCCGCAAGAGCCGCATCCCCGTCCACTCGGTGCTGGATCTGGCCTGCGGCACAGGCACCATCGCCTGCCTGCTGGCTCAGCGGGGATACGAGGTCATTGCCACGGATGGGTCGGTGGAGATGCTGACTCAGGCGGCGGGGAAAGCGGCGGCCCTTGACGGGCGGCCGCCTTTGTTCCTGCACCAGGCCATGCCCCGCCTGCGCCTGGCGGAGCCGGTGGACGCCGTGGTGTCCACCCTGGATTCCCTGAACTACCTGACAAGGGAGTCCGCTATCCGGGAGACCTTCCGGCGGGTGTACCGCTGGCTGAAGCCCGGCGGGCAGTTTATTTTCGACGTCAATTCGCCCTACAAGCTGGAACGGATGGACTGTCAGATGTATATGGACGAGACGGAGGACAGCTTCTGCGTGTGGCGGACCTTCTTCTCCCACCGGACCCAGGTGTGCACCTATCAGGTGGACCTGTTCCGGCTGAACGGGGAGGGAACCTGGGACCGGGACTTTGAGGAGCACCGGGAGCGGGCCTGGAGCGAGGCGCAGCTTCGCCAGTTCCTGGCGGAGGCGGGCTTTCAGACCGTAACAGTCACCGGGGATCTGACGATGAAGCCGCCCCGGGCGGATGAGGACCGCTGGATCTTCCGTGCGGAAAAAGGAGAATGAAGCAATGAGCGACCAGTTGGTGCGCGCCATCAGCAAGGATGGCTTTGTAAAAGCGGTGGCGGTGTCCACCAGAGAACTGACGGAGCGGGCCCGGCAGATACACCGGATGACGCCCGTGGCTACCGCCGCGCTGGGCCGGACCCTGGCGGCGGCGTCCATGATGGGCAACGCCCTGAAGGGCGAGGGTTCCAGCGTGACGCTGCAGATTAAGGGCGGCGGCCCCCTGGGCACCGTTCTGGCAGTGTCTGATAACGAGGGCAATGTCCGGGGCACAGTCGGCGACCCGTCGGTGGACCTGCCACTGCGGCCCGATGGAAAGCTGGATGTGGGCTCCGCAGTGGGCTGTGACGGCACCTTGACCGTGATCCGGGACCTGCATATGAAGGAGCCCTATGTGGGCAGCGTGGGCTTGCTTGGCGGCGAGATCGCCGAGGATCTGGCGGCCTACTTCGTGGAGTCCGAGCAGATCCCCACCGCCTGCGGCTTGGGCGTCCTGGTGGACCGGGACCAGAGCGTACTGGCGGCGGGCGGCTACCTCATTCAGCTGATGCCCGGCGCCGGGGAGGATGTCATTGCCAAGGTGGAGGGCGGCATCATGGCAGCCGGAGCTGTAACCGCCCTGCTGCATGAGGACAGCGACGCCGAGTCGCTGCTGCGGCGGGTCATGCCGGACTTTGAACTGGACATTCTGGAAAAGTCGCCCATCGAATACCGCTGCTACTGCAGCCGGGACCGGATGGAGCGTGCGCTCATCAGCCTGGGACAGGAGGAGCTGCAGGCGATGATCGACGAACAGGGCGGCGCGGAGCTGCACTGCCAGTTCTGCGACAACGTGCAGACCTTCACCAAGGCGGATTTGGAAGAACTGCTGAAAAACATGAAGAAAAAAACCTGATTTTTTTCTGAAATTGGGTTGACAGACCGGGCGTCTTTGCGTATAATAACTTTTGCCGTCTGACGAGTGCGGCGGCAATGCGGGAGCATAGCTCAGCTGGTTAGAGCACCTGCCTTACAAGCAGGGGGTCACTGGTTCGAGTCCAGTTGTTCCCACCAAA
>CAMCNO010000038.1 GCA_945876285.1 uncultured Clostridia bacterium
AATTGGCGATTTCCGCCCGGCCCGGAATGGCTAATTCCGCCCGGCGCTAACAAAGTAAAATTTTTTGCCGAAGGGGGTTTCATTTTACCCCTCTATTTCTCCGTTTACTATGAAGGCATATGAAGGCTATACCTGTAAGTCTCCCTTGCTAACCAACGGAAAAGAAGGAAAATCACTGCTAATCACTCGAAGAAGAAAAAAATTTGTCTGAGACGGGTACAAACTGCCCTGCTTTTTCTCCATTTATTATGAAGGGATATGCAGGACATGTCTGTAAGCCCTATCCGATACCTGAAAGGAAGATAGACGATGAAGCATTCTGATACCTATAGAGAGCAGCTTCTTTTGGATGCCGTCCGGTCGGCAGAAGATGCTGCCATCCAACTCCGGCAGTATGCCGCCGCTGTTCTGGAGCCTGCGCAGACCGTTCTGGGAGACGCGTTTTCTGACAACAGCCAAGCCGCAGTCGTAGAGATTACCCCAGAGGGCTGGCTGGTAGCCTCCCTTCTGGGTGTAATGCCCCGGTGGGATGACGCTGACCGCTCCCGGTTTCTTTCCGGACTGCTGCGGGATGCCATTCGCCGGACATTTCCAGAACATGACCAGCCGAAGTTCCGTGCCTGCGTGTTGGTGTATGAGCACATCTACGACATCAGCCGCAGCCGTCGCTTTATCGACCACGACAATCTGGAGCTGAAGCACTGTCAGGATGTACTGGAGGCAGCCTTCCTCACAAACGATACAGCAGCCCTTTGCTCTGCGTTTCAGTGCAGTCACCGGGGAGAGCAGGACGGAACCCGTATCTGGATCCTGCTGCCGGAGCAGTTCCCGGAATGGTTAAAAAGTCACCCGGAATGCTGGAACGGCACCACCGAAACTATGCAGGAATAGGCCAAAAAATACATACCTATTTATGTCGAAAACTCCTTGCAGATTTTCGGTGTTGTGTGGAACCGTCAACCCATTGGAGCACAAGGGTTTCCTGGTGCAAAAACGGTCGGGGGCGGGAGTGAGATGGTAAGAATTTTGATGATAGGCGATGAGCGCAATCAGGCAGCCTGTTGGAAGGGCGCAGGGCAGTTGAGGGTTGCGGGTATGAGGCGCCGGCAGTCTTGTGAATCGTGTTTCGTGTTTGCTGCTGTGAGCCTGTCGGGTGCGCTGTTGCTGTGAGAATGCGTATGGAGGATATTGAGATGCAGTTGAAAAATGGATGTATGGCAGTGAAGCTGATGGAATTTGTGGGCCTGTGTGGAGTGGTGCCGGTGTCGCTGGTGCGGAAGCTGCCGGGGTACTATGACTATAATCGCCGTCTGGTTACAAAGTTGGTGCAGGAGGGGTATCTGAAGGAACGGCGCATGAAGGGATACCGGCGCAGGATCGTCCGCTCCCTGAGCCTTACGGAGGTTGGCTTGGGTCAGCTTCAAAGAGTAAGCCCGGGACAGGCACAGCGTGTCCGAGCCCATGTGCTGGCTCCGGAGAATGGGCACGGAAACTGGAAGAAAACGCTGCGGCTTCACCGGGGAGCGGCCTGCCTGATGGCTGCTATAAAGCTGAAAGCGGTCTGGCAGCCCGGACGGCAGAAAGATGCCGCGCTGGGCAACCAGCTCACCTATTACAGCGCCTATGAGCTTGCCAGAGAATACGGCTGGGATAACAAGGGAGCTCGCTTGTCCGGCATCCTTGTGTCCAGGTATACCTACTCCCCTCTCTACTACCTCGGCGACAGCAATATGCGCTGGTCCGAGGAGGCGGAGCGGATGTTCCTCGACCATGTGGAGTATTCCCCGCTGGGGCGTGGTCGAACTCTCGGCAGCAGCCTCCTGTTGGGAGAGAGCTGGGACTTGGTGGAGTCTCTGATCACCCACGCAGTCAATCCCCACAGCCGTCTGATTCATTTCACGAAGTACAGCAGTTTCCGCTATTTTACTATGGACGATATGGGCCTGCGTTTGTTGAAACTTTATTTGGACAATACATACCTGGTTGCTTTCCAGCAGTATTTGCTGCAAAACGGTGTGTGTCAGCCGTCCATGCTGCCGGGGTATCTGTCCAGTTTGGAATCGCTGTCTGAGCATTATGACCCGGGCAAAGGGAAACGGGAAGCGCGCTGCCTGGACAGAGGCACATTCTTTGCGTGCCAGATAGACACTTTGAAAAGGTTCTGCAAGATCGCCCCGGATTTGCTCGTCATACCTGACCGCTGGCTTTTAGATTTTGAGATGAATGGAGATCACAACGATGTTTGAACGAGAACCGATTACTGCAGGTGAACTGATGGACAAGCAGTTTTTGCCCAAGCCTGTGATTGTTGAAGGAATGCTACCTGCCGGGACCTATATTCTGGCGGGCACGCCGAAAATAGGCAAATCATTTCTGATGACCCAGCTCTGCTGGAGCGTAGCAGAAGGAATACCTTTCCTGGGGCTGGCTACGCGGAAATCCACCGTATTGTATCTGGCCTTGGAAGACACCCAGGAGCGGCTGCAGAGCCGCTTGGCCAGAATGTTCGGAACAGACTGGTCCGGCTCCGAATTCCATCTGCTGTTTCAGATCAATCAGCAAGGAGACGCCTTGATACAGCGGTTTCAGGATTTTATTCTTGCACACCCGGACACGAGACTGATCGTGATTGACACACTTCAGCGGGTACGGGAGAGCGATGGATCGTCATACAGCTACAGCCATGATTATGAAACCATTATGCCGCTGAAGACATTTGCAGATGCATACGATATTGCTCTGATTGTCGTTCACCACACGCGGAAAAACGAGGGCGATGATAATCTGTTCAATCAAATCTCTGGGACCAACGGCCTATTGGGCGCTGCAGACGGCGCTTTCCTTCTGCATCAGGGGAAAAACGAAGTGCTTTTGGAGCAGACCGGCAGGGATGCGCCAAACCAGCGATATGTGCTGCGTTTTGATAAGAGTCGATGCGTTTGGGATCTGATCAGAATGGAGCATACGCCATTGCCGGAACCTCCCGATCCTCTCCTGCCAGTCATTGATCAGATTATTGGCAAAGATGGCTGGAGCGGAACTGCAACGGAGCTTTTGTGCTGTGTCCAGCAAATTGCCCCGGATACAGAACTGATGCCTAACACTCTGACGAGGAAACTGAACACACTGACGGAGCAACTATCAAGGGAATATGGAATCTTATTCCGGAATGTCCGCAGTTCTGAGCGGCGTGAACTTCGCTTTTTGAGGATACCGCAGTATGACGATGATGACGCAAATGACGGTTCTGCCCCTGAGGGAAAAATACTGTCATTACCGTCATTTGCGTCATTGGAAGGTGGTGATTCAGATGGCGAATGAGCGAGTTCCTGTGTGGGAAAAAGCCAACCTCAGTCTGGAGGAAGCCGCAGCCTACTTCGGAATCGGCATCAACAAGCTGCGGGATATGACCAATGATGAAAATTGCCCGTTTGTACTCTGGAATGGGAGCAAGCGGCTGATCAAACGGAAAGCCTTTGAAAAATATTTGGAGTCCGCCTATTCAATTTAAGCTTGGAAAAGCCTTTCATGTGGTGTATGCTATGACCATACTATGTTAAGCGCTTTCCGGCGGAAAGGAGCGAAAAATTGTCCGAAAAGCGCAAGGATAATAAGGGACGCATCTTCCGTTCCGGAGAGGGCCAGCGTCCCAACAACACCTATTTTTACCGCTATCGCAGAGATGGTGATAAAAAGTGGTACTATGTGTACGCCCCGACACTGGAAGAACTCCGCCAAAAAGAAGAAACGATACAGCGTGACCTGTTGGATGGGATCGATTATGCAGGCGGTGAGATCACAGTCGCCGAGCTGGTTGACCGGTATATCAATTTGCGGCGTGGTTTGAAGGAAAACTCCATGCGGGCCTATGGGACAGCAATCAAACGCATTCATGCAGACCCGTTTGGACAGCGCAAAATCAAGACTGTCAAGCTCTCTGATGGGAAGAGCTGGTTCGTTGCCCTGCACGATGCAGGCTTGAAACAGAACACCATTGGGATTATCCAGAGCGTTGTCCGTCCGGCTTTTGAAATGGCTGTAGATGATGATATGATTCGCAAGAACCCGTTCAAGTTCAAGCTGTCTGATGTGATCCCTAATGACGCCTATGTGCGCAGCGCACTGACCAAAGCTCAGCAGGAACGGTATTTGCAGTTCCTCCGTGACTATGGCAAGGATAACTACTATGACGATATTGTGATTCTGCTTGGGACCGGAATGCGGGTCAGCGAATTATACGGACTGACGAAAGCGGATATTGACCTTGACCGGCGCTGTATCCATATTCGAAAGCAACTCTGCCGCACCGCAGACAAGCCCTATTTCATTGCTCCGCCTAAAACGAGCAGCGGAATTCGAAGTATCCCCATGACAGATTCGGTGTATATGTCGATTCGGCGAGTGCTTTTGAACCGTGGAACACCGAAGGTTGAGATGATGGTGGATGGGTACAGTGGATTCCTCTTTCTGGACAAGGATGGTCGTCCTAAAGTAGCCATGCATCTGGAGAACTATATGCGGGGAATGCAGAAGAAGTATGTCAAGCTGTATGGCAAGACACTCCCCACTGTGACGCCTCATGTACTGCGGCACACCTTCTGCACCAACGCCCAGCAGGCAATGCTGGATGTCAAGAGCCTCCAGTATATCATGGGCCATTCCACAGCCAGCGTCACATTGGATGTTTACACACACAGCGATTTTGAATCTGCCGAACGGGCCTTCAGGCAGATCGCGCAGGCCTTGTAATCACAGAGTTTTGGCACGGCGACACCTCACACATGGCTTACACACAACTTACACACTTTGCCCGTGAATTTAAGGAGATTTGCGGAGATTTATAAACAGGGAGCAAATACAGCAGATCATTTACTTCTTTCAAATAGTATCGTTTTTCTCCAATTTTTCAGAAAAATCATTACTATTCGCTGTATATCATAGATATTTTGAAAACTAAGTCCGTAAGGGCGGCATGTACTAAAAGACAGCCGCTAACCCTTGAAATTGTTGGATTTTCTGTAAGTGGTGTGGTTGATTTACACCAAATTTACACCAATTCAGCGCTTAATAGGCAAAAAAATCTCCGCTCACACTTGTGGGCGGAGATCCTTTTTTGTAGGCAACATCAACTGCGTTCACCAACATGGAATGCAGAAGGATGTTGATATTGATATGCGTTTGCATCTGATTCTGCATTGAGCAAATTGCACCGCCCTTTCTGCGGGTCCCTCTCCGGTATAATAACAAATTTTTTGGTTCCCTAAAAAATTTTGTAAAATCATCTTGCGTTTACGCAACATTAACGTTATACTTACGGTAACAAGGTTCGCAATACGGTCATCTTTGATGATGACCAGAAGGAGGGACAACAGAAATGAGCAGATTAGAAGTCAAAATGCCCGGCGCTGCCCAAGCCGTGGTGGAACAGTTGTACCGCAATATGGAGCGGCGGATTGCCGCCAGCCCTCCGGGCTTGTGTCCGGTGGACATGGCTCTGAACTTCCTGAACCTGTGCCAGGCCCAGACCTGCGGCAAGTGTGTGCCCTGCCGCATCGGCCTCACCCAGCTTTCCAACATGATCCGGGAAGTATTAGAGGGCGAGCCGGAGATCAGCATTCTCCGCCGCATTGAAAACACCGCCCAGGTCATTGTGGACACGGCGGACTGCGCCATCGGCATCGACGCCGCCAACCTGGTGCTGATGGGCCTGAAAGGCTTCCGGGACGACTACGAGGAGCACATCCTCCACCACCGCTGCCTGGGGACCCTGAAAAACCCGGTGCCCTGCGTGGCATTGTGCCCCGCGGGCGTGGACATTCCCGGCTATATCTCCCTGGTGAGCGAGGGCCGCTGCGCCGACGCCGTGCGGCTCATCCGCAAGGACAACCCCTTCCCCACCGCCTGTGCCTACATCTGTGAGCATCCCTGCGAGGCCCGCTGCCGCCGGAACATGGTGGACGATGCATTGAACATCCGCGGGTTAAAGCGCTACGCCGTGGATCACGCTGGGGACGTACCCCAGCCCAAAAAGGCGCCTGCCACCGGCAAGTCCGTGGCCATCGTGGGCGGCGGCCCCGGCGGCCTCTCCGCGGCCTACTACCTGGCTCTCATGGGCCACAAGGTCACGGTCTACGAGCAGCAGGCAAGGCTTGGCGGCATGATGCGCTACGGCATCCCCAGCTACCGCTTCCCCCGGGAGAAGCTGGACGCTGAAATCAACTCCATCTTGTCTCTGGGCATCGAAGTACATACCGGGGTCAAGGTGGGCCAGGACGTCACCTTTGACCAGCTCAAGAAGGAGCACGACTGCGTGTATATCTCCATCGGCGCCCATACCGACAAAAAGACGGGCATCGAGGGCGAGGACAGCCAGGGCGTCATATCCGCCGTGGAGCTGCTGCGCCGCATCGGCGACGACGATATGCCGGACTTTACGGGCCAGAACGTGGCGGTCATCGGCGGCGGCAACGTGGCCATGGACGTCACCCGCAGCGCCATTCGCCTGGGCGCCGCCAAGGTCACCTGCGTCTACCGCCGCCGCCAGGAGGACATGACGGCCCAGCAGGAGGAAGTGGAGGGCGCCATCGCGGAGGGTGCCGAGGTGCTGACGCTGCAGGCGCCTCTGAAGATCGAGGCGGACGAGAGCGGCCATGTGGCGGCCCTGTGGACCCAGCCCCAGATCATCGGCGAGATCGACAAAGCGGGCCGTCCCCGGCCCAACACCGCCTCCGTGGAGCCCCTGCGCATCCCGGCGGATACCGTTATCGTGGCCATCGGCCAGGGCATCGAGTCCCGCGGCCTGGAGGAAAGCGGCATCAAGATCCAGCGGGGCGGCAATGTGGCCGCCAACACCAGCACCCAGATCCCTGATATGGAGGGCGTGTTCGCCGGCGGCGACTGCGTCACCGGCCCCGCCACTGTCATCCGGGCCATCGCCGCCGGCAAGGCGGCGGCTGCCAACATCGACGATTATATGGGCTTCAACCACGAGATCAAGGTGGACGTCACGGTGCCCACCCCCCGCTGCACGGACCTGCGGCCCCGGGGCCGGGTGGACGCCACCGAGCGGGACGCCTGTGAGCGCAAGTGTGACTTCCAGTGCATCGAGTGCGGCATGACGGACGAGGAGGCCGCTCAGGAGTCCTCCCGCTGCCTGCGGTGCGACCACTTTGGCTATGGAATCTTCAAGGGAGGACGTGTGGAAAAATGGTAAACTTCAAGATCAACGACCGGGAGCTGTCTGCCGCGAAGGGCACCACCATCCTGGCAGCCGCTGAGAAGGCCGGCATTCCCATCCCCCACCTGTGCTTTTTGAAGGACATCAACGAGATCGCCGCCTGCCGGATGTGCGTGGTGGAGGTCGAGGGCACGGACCGGCTGGTGCCCGCCTGCAACACGGAGGTGCTGGAGGGCATGGTCATCCAGACCAACTCCCCCCGGGTGCGGCAGGCCCGGAAGACCAACCTGCGGCTGATTTTGTCCCAGCACAACTCCAACTGCACCACCTGCATCCGCAGCGGCTACTGCGAGTTGCAAAAGCTGTCCCACGACCTGAATATCCACTACCAGCCATACGATGTGCAGCCGGAGCGCTCCCGGGTGGATCTGAGCGTCCCCATCGTCCGGGAGGCCAGCAAGTGCATCAAGTGTATGCGCTGCGTCCAGGTCTGCGACAAAATCCAGGGCATGAACATCTGGGACGTGGCGGGCACCGGCTCCCGAACCACCGTGGACGTGAGCTACAACCGCTACCTGAAAAACACGGCCTGCACCTTCTGCGGCCAGTGCGTCACCCACTGCCCCACCGGCGCCCTGACGGTCCGGGACGACACCATCCGGGTGCTGCGGGCCCTGGCGGACCCGGAGATCACCACCGTGGTCCAGGTGGCTCCCGCCGTGCGGGTGGCCTGGGCGGAGGTGTTCGGCGTGGTGAACAAGAACAAGCAGGCGCCGGTTGGCAAGCTGGTGGCGGCCCTGAAGCGGCTGGGCTTCGACTATGTGTTTGACACCAACTTCTCCGCCGACCTGACCATCATGGAGGAGGGCAGCGAATTCGTGGAGCGGTTCACCCACCGGGGCAAGTACCGCTGGCCCATGTTCACCTCCTGCTGCCCCGGCTGGGTGCGGTTCCTCAAGACCCAGTACCCCGACTACACGGAGAATCTCTCCACCGCCAAGTCTCCCCAGCAGATGTTCGGCGCCGTGGCAAAGAGCTACTTTGCCGAGAAGATGGGCATTGACCCCCACAAGCTTTGCGTGGTCTCCATCATGCCCTGCTCCGCCAAGAAGGCAGAGAGCGAGCTGCCCACCATGAAGGACGCCTGCGGCGACCGGGACGTGGACGTGGTGCTGACCACCCGGGAGCTGGTGCGGCTGTTCCGCAGCGACTGCATTGTGCCCTCTGACCTGGAGGAAGAGCCCTTTGACAGTCCTCTCGGCTCCGGCACCGGCGCGGCGGTGGTCTTCGGCGCCACTGGCGGCGTCATGGACGCGGCCCTGCGCAGCGCCTACTATCTGGTGACGGGCCAGAATCCCGACCCGGACGCCTTTGAGCAGATCCGGGGCAGCCAGCCCTGGAAAGAAGCCACGTTCAACATTCCGGGCGCCGGAAACGTCCGGGTGGCGGTGGTCAGCGGCCTTGCCAACACCCGCAGGCTGATGGAGGCCGTGGATAACGGTGAGGTGGATTACGACTTTGTGGAGGTCATGGCATGTCCCGGCGGCTGCGCTGGCGGCGGCGGACAGCCCATCCACGAAGGTGTGGAGATGGCGGCCTCCCGCGGCAGCCAGCTTTGGAAGCTGGACGCCAAGGCGCCCATCCGTTTCTCCCACGAGAACCCGGATATCCAGACGCTGTACCGCTCCTACCTGAAAAAGCCCCTTGGGGAAAAGGCCCATCATCTGCTGCACACCGACCACAACGCATGGAGCGCCATGCCGGAACAAGGCTGAAAACAGACTCTCACAGATACCAAAAGGAGCCTCTGCGGAATAAAAATTCCGCAGAGGCTCCTCAGCTTATCGAAAAAGTTTTTTCGACAAGCAGCTTAAGATTTGAATCGTACAAAACACCTTTAATAATAGATCTGGCGGCTGCCGGAGATGGCCTCCTGGGTACAGTAGTCGATCCAGGAAACAGCGCTAAAGACATCCCTGTTTCGGATGTGGTCGCACAGGCGGCGGCTGGTCTCATAGAGCATGGGGATGCCGTGGAGGGCGCAGAACCGCTCCCACAGTACCAGCACCGAGGAATAGAAGGAGCGGAAGATCAGTGGCAGCAGGGTGTTCCCGGACAGCATGGCCAGCTCGTGCTGGAAGGCAAAAGCCGCCTCCGCCGCCTGGCGGTTGTCACTGGCCAGACGGATGGCCTCTGCTTTTTCTTCCAGAAGGTCAATGTCTGCCTCTGTCACATGAGGGATGATGCCGGCCACCGCCAGCTTGTCCAGCGCGTCCCGCACCTCCAGAATGGACCGGATCTCCTCGTTCCGCAGGCGGCCCCGGTTGTAGGTCATAATGGATTTCAGGGTCTCCAGGGTCCCGGCCCGGCGGTAATCCGCCACAAAGGTCCCCACCCGGGGGCGGATCTCCAGAAAGCCACGGCGTTCCAGCTCCACGATACCGCTGTTGACCACCGCCCGGCTGACGCCCATGGACTGGGCAAGCTGCCGCTCCGGCGGAAGCTGCTGCCCCACCGGCAGCTCGCCGGATAGGATCATGGCCTCGATATGGCTGATGAATAAATCCTTCAGCGAGGGCGATACCAGCTTTTCAAACTCCACACCCATTTCCTCCTTCCGGCTGTGGTATGACCACATGCCACATACTATCTTTTTCCTATTTTAGATGATATTTTCAGTTTTTTCAACTACTTTTCACAATTATTTCTGAATTTCAGTTGACTTTTTGTGAATTATCGTGATACATTCGAAATAGAAAGCTAAAATTGATTTATCTGGTCAAACCAGAAACGGAGGATACTATGGCAGGATTTCAAGTCATTGAGGTGAAGGAGAGCATCTTCGCGGAGAACGACCGACAGGCCGACGCTCTGCGGCAGAAGCTGAAAGGGGAGCAGACCTTTCTTCTGAACCTCATGTCCTCTCCCGGCGCCGGGAAAACCACCACCCTTTGCCGGACCATCGAGGCCCTGAAGGACGAGCTGCGTATCGGTGTCATGGAGGCGGACATCGACTCCGATGTGGACGCCCGGACCATCGACGGCACCGGCGTCCGGGCCATTCAGCTCCACACCGGCGGCATGTGCCACCTGGACGCCGATATGACCAAGCAGGGCCTGGAGGCCTTCGGCACAGAGGAATTGGACCTGGTGGTGCTGGAGAACGTGGGCAATCTGGTGTGCCCGGCGGAGTTTGACACCGGCGCGGTGAAAAACGCCATGATCCTCTCCGTCCCCGAGGGTCACGACAAGCCCCTGAAATACCCCCTGATCTTCACCGTCTGCGACGTGCTGCTCATCAACAAGATCGATGTACTGCCTTACTTCGATTTCGACATGAAAAAGGTGACGGCGTACGCCAAAATGCGCAACCCAAATATCCAGATCATCCCCATCTGCGCCAAGACCGGCGAGGGTATCGACGCCTGGGCGGACTGGCTGCGCCAGCAGGTCCGCGACTGGCAGAGCTGAGAGAAAGAGAGGAAGTGTGTTATGTCCAACTACGACCCCCATCCCTACAAAATCCCGGAGGATATGCCCAAGAGGGAGATCATTTTGAAGCTGGGCCAGATGATCACCAACCGCATGGGCCGGAAGATCACCTATGAGGACGCGGAATACTGGGGCCTCCAGGGCATCGTCACCGACGAGATGGCCGAGGTTGCCCTGAAAATGGAGGTCCGCAAGCCCAAGACCCTTTCCCAGATCGCCAAGCTCACCGGCAAGGACCCGGAGTACCTGGAAAAGCTGCTGTTTGAGATGTGCATGGTGGGCCTCATCGAGTACAACTGGGAGAACCTGGACGGCAAGAACCCCGACCACGAAAAGCGGTACGTCCTGCCCCTGTTTGTCCCCGGCAGCGCCGAGTTCACCAACATGAATGCCAGGCAGCTGGAGGAGCACCCGGAGCTGGGAAAGTTCTTTGAGCGCATGAGCTTCGAGGCGCTGGAGCGGGTCACCCCCATGGTGCCTCCCGGCGGCGCAGGCATCGGTATGCATGTCATCCCCGTGGAGAAAGCTATCCCCACCGAAAGCCAGTCCATCTCCATTGAGCACATTTCCCACTGGCTGGACAAGTACGAGGGCCAGTACGCCAAGTCCCCCTGCTCCTGCCGCCTGTCCCGCCGCACCTTCGACGAGGGCTGCGCCGACGACCCGGAGGACTGGTGCATCGCCGTGGGCGACATGGCCAACTACATCGTGGAGACCAACCGGGGCAGCTACATTACCAAGGAGGAAGCCCTGGAGATCTTCCGCAAGGCGGAGGACAACGGCTTCGTCCATCAGATCACCAACATCGACGGCGAGCAGAAAATTTTCGGTATCTGCAACTGCAATGTCAACGTCTGCTACGCCCTGCGGACATCCCAACTCTTCAACACGCCCAACCTGAGCCGCAGCGCCTATGTTGCCAAGGTGGAGCCGGAGAACTGCGTGGCCTGCGGTCGCTGCGTGGAATACTGCCCCGCAGGCGCCGTGAAGCTGGGCCAGAAGATCTGCACCAAGGACGGCCCCGTGGCGTATCCCCGCCACGAGCTGCCGGACGCCGCCAAGTGGGGCCCGGAGAAATGGGACGTGGACTACCGGGACAACAACCGCGTCAACTGCTACGACACCGGCACCTCCCCCTGCAAGACCGCCTGCCCCGCCCACATCGCCGTGCAGGGCTACCTGAAGCTGGCGGCTCAGGGCAAGTTCACCGAGGCGTTGCAGCTGATCAAGCGGGAAAATCCTTTCCCAGCCGTCTGCGGCCGCATCTGCAACCGCCGCTGCGAGGACGCCTGCACCCGTGGTACCGTGGACCAGGCGGTGGCCATCGACGAGGTGAAGCGGTTCATCGCCCAGCAGGACCTGGACAGTGCCACCCGGTTCATTCCCCCTGTGGTGACGCCCACCCTGCGGGGCCCCTTCCCTCAGAAGATCGCCGTCATCGGCGCAGGCCCCGCCGGCATGAGCTGCGCCTACTACCTGGCGGAGAAGGGCTACAAGCCCACGGTATTTGACAAGGCCGCCCGTCCCGGCGGTATGCTGATGAACGGCATCCCCTCTTTCCGCCTGGAAAAGGACGTGGTGGAGGCGGAGATCGACGTGCTCCGGGAGATGGGCGTGGAGTTCCGCTGCGGCGTGGAGGTCGGCAGGGACGTCACCATCCAGCAGCTGCGGGACGAGGGCTATCAGGGCTTCTATGTGGCCATCGGCCTCCAGAGCGGCGGCAGGCTGAACATCCCCGGCGACGACGCCCAGGGCGTCATGGCCGGTATTGACTTCACCAAGCTGGTGAACCTGGAAGGCCCCCAGACACTGGAGGGTAAAGTCGTTGTCATTGGCGGCGGCAACATCGCCTGCGACGTGGCCCGCACCGCCGTCCGCTGCGGCGCGGAGAGCGTCACCATGTACTGCCTGGAGGGCTACGACGACATGCCCTGCGGCGAGGAAGACCGCTCCGAGTGTGAGAAGGACGGCATCGCCATTCGGGCTGGCTGGGGTCCCGTGGAGATCACCTCCGCCGACGGCAAATGCACCGGCATCACCTTCCGCAAATGCCTGTCCGTGAAAAACGCGGAAGGCCGCTTCGCCCCCACCTTTGACGATTCCGTCGCCGAGACCGCGGAGTGCACCACAGTCCTCTACTGCATCGGCCAGAAAGCCGACTGGGGCCAGCTGCTGGCGGGCACCAAGGTTGAGCTGAATCCCAACGGCACGGTCAAGGCAGATCCCTTGACCCTCCAGACCGCCGAACCGGATATCTTTGTGGGCGGCGACGCCTACACCGGCCAGAAGTTCGCCATCGACGCCATTGCCGCCGGCAAGGAGGGCGCCGTGTCCCTGCACCGCTTTGTGCAGCCCCACAGCAGCCTGACCATTGGCCGTAATCGCCGCCAGTTCATTGAGCTGGACAAGAAGAACCTGGATATCGGCAGCTATGACGACACCCCCCGCCAGCGCCCCGGCTACAACGAGGCCCTGCGGAAGACCTTCTCCGACGAGCGCACCGGCTTCACCGCCGAGCAGGTGAAGATCGAGACCGCCCGGTGCCTGGGCTGCGGCGCCTCCGTGGTGGACCCCAACAAGTGCATCGGCTGCGGCGTCTGCACCACCAAGTGCGGCTTCGACGCCATCCACTTGTTCCGGGAGCGTCCGGAGTGCAGTACCATGGTGCCCATCGAGGATAAGCTGAAGGCCGTGCTGCCCTACATGGTGAAGCGGGGTTTGAAAATCAAGTTTGGGAAGAAGTAATGCATGAGTTAGGGATTGTATTCCACGTCATCAAGTCCGTGGAGGAGGTGGGGCGGCAGAACTGCCTCAGCCGGGTCAGCGCCGTGACGCTGGAGATCGGGGAGGTCTCCGGCGTGGTGCCCTCCTACCTCACCGACTGCTGGGACTGGGCGGTAAAAAAGTCCGACCTGCTTCGGGGAGCGGAGCTGCGGACGGATCTGCTTCCCGCTGTCACCCACTGCGATGGCTGCGGACAGGACTACCCCACTGTGGCCCATGGGAAGACCTGCCCCCACTGTGGAAGCGGGGACACTTGGCTGCTGACCGGGTCTGAGCTGAACATCAAGGAGATCGAGGTGCCGGACCCGGAGCCGGAAAACAGCGAAATTCCGCAACAAATAGGATAATTGGGAGAAAATATTACTGGGAGGAATCGGATATGTTGTTCCAGATCTACGGCGAGACCGCCGGTTATCAGCTGTTGGGATTCGTTCTGGTGTTCACCTGTCTCGTGTTGGCAAACGAATTTGCCCGCCGCACCAAGGCCGGCGGCATCCTCTGCTTCCTGGCGCTGCCTGCCGCATTGACAGTATATTTCATTGCCATCTACGTCGGCGCCGCCGCCGGAGCGGAGTGGGCGCTGAACAACCAGACCTATACCAACATGAACAGCTGGTTCCACTACGCCAAGCTGTACGCCGCCACCGCGGGCTGCATCGGCTTTATGATGCTGAAATACAAGTGGAGCATCGGCAAGACGGAGTGGTTCAAGGTGTTTCCCTTTGCCATCGTCGCCATCAACATTCTCATCGCCGTAGCCAGCGATTTCGAGTCCGGTATCCGGGGTGCCATGGCCATGGCGGAGTTCGGGGACCGCTGGTGGCTCTCCTCCGAGAACGTGTGGCTGTACGGCGGCTGGTGGAACTGGGTCAACGGCATCGCCGGCATCATCAACATTTTCTGCATGACCGCCTGGTGGGGCATCTACACCTCCAGGGACCAGAAGGATATGCTGTGGCCGGACATGACCTGGTGCTACATTCTGGCCTATGACCTTTGGAACTTCGAGTACACATACAACTGCCTGCCCACTCACTCCTGGTACTGCGGCCTGGCCCTGCTGCTGGCTCCCACCTTCGCCAACCACTTCTGGAACAAGGGCGGGTGGATCCAGAACCGGGCTAACACCCTGGCCCTTTGGTGCATGTTCGCCCAGGTGTTCCCCCTGTTCCAGGACAACAGCGTCTTTACCACCATTCCTACCATCTATGCCGACGGCTTCATGGATCCTGCCATCCGGCCCACCGCGGCGGATCCCACCGCCCAGGGTGTGGTTGCCATCGTGGCACTGGTAGTGAATGTGGTCATCCTGGCCGTCATCATCAAGCGGGCAAAGGCCCAGAAAAAGAACCCCTACAAGCAGGAAATTTTCACCGACCAGAAGGACTTCCAGGAGGCCATGGCAAGAGCCTGACGCCGAGCAAAACGACCCGCCGCAGTATCCTGCGGCGGGCCGTTTTTTGCTTTCGCTCCAAAACCAAACTATTTTTTAGCAATCCTAACAAAAAGTATTGAATTTTGAAGTCAATTATTCTATACTAAAAGACAACCGCGGGACGACCGCAGCAAATTTTTGAAAGGGAGCATGATCGCATGAGACAAGCATCGCAAGCAAAGGTAGAAAACATCTACCAGCTGGAAGGCCGTGTCCCTATCGGCAAAGCAATTCCCTTCGGCCTGCAGCACGTTCTGGCAATGTTCGTATCCAATGTCGCGCCCATTATTCTGGTGGCCTCCGTGGCCCTGTATAACGGCGAGAGCTTCACGGCGGTGGAAGTAGCGCGCCTCATTCAAAATGCCATGATGATTGCCGGCATCGGCACTTTGATCCAGCTCTATCCCATCTGGAAGGTAGGCTCCGGCCTGCCGGTGGTGATGGGCGTCAGCTTCACCTTTGTCTCCGCCATGATGGTGGTGGCAGCCCGGGACTACGGCCTGATGATCGGCGCCATCATTGTCGGCGGCTGCATTGAAGGCGTGCTGGGCTTAACCGTCAAATACTGGCGGCGGTTCGTGGCGCCCATCGTCTCCGCCTGCGTGGTGACGACCATCGGCTTCTCTCTGCTGGGCGTGGGCATCAACTCCTACGGTGCCTCTGACGCTTATGAATTCGGCAGTTGGCAGAATCTGCTGGTGGGCACCATTACCCTGGTCTCCTGCCTGGTGTTCCAGGCCCTCGCCAAAGGTTTCTGGAAGCAGCTCTACGTCCTCTTCGGCCTGGCGGTGGGCTATGTTGCCGCCATCTTCTTCGGCATGGTGGACTTCTCCTCCATCGGCGCCACTGTGGACGAGCTGGGCATCATTTCCCTGCCCATGCTGCTGCACTACACGCCGAAGTTCCAAATTGGCGCCATCATTTCCGTCACCTTGGTGTTTCTGGTCTCCGCGGCTGAGACTATCGGCGACACCACTGCCGTCTGCACCGGCGGCCTGGGCCGGGACATCACGGAACGTGAGCTGTCCGGCTCCCTGTGCTGCGACGGTTTTGTCTCCGCCATCTCCGGCGGCCTGTTCGGCTGCACCCCCATCACCTCCTTCAGTCAGAACGTGGGTCTGGTGGCCATGACCAAAGTGGTCAACCGCTTCACCATCATGTTCGGCGCCCTGACCCTGGTCATCGCGGGCCTGTTCCCGCCCATCGGCGCCTTCTTCTCCACCCTGCCCTCCTGCGTGCTGGGCGGCTGCACGGTCATCATGTTCGGCGCCATCATTGTCTCCGGCGTGACCATGCTGGGCCAGTGCGGCCTGGACCAGCGCAATACCCTGATCGCGGCAGCCTCCTTTGCTATTGGCATCGGTGTGACCCAGGTGGACGGCTTTTTCTCCCACATGCCCCAGGTCGTCGGCGACATCTTTTCCGGCAACCCGGTGGCCGGCGTGTTCGTGGTATCCATGATCCTCTCCCTGGCTCTGCCCAAGAAGGTGGACCTCAAGGACATCGACGCGCTGACAGCGGAAACTCTGGAGAAAAAATAAAAACAAATATAAATAAATCGAGGGCAGGAACCCGCTTTGGGTTCCTGCCCTCGATTTATTTGTTACGATCAGCCTGTGAGTAATGCTCCGCAGCACTATTATTTCGCAGTTTTACTGAGCGTCTTCCGCCATCTTCTTGTACTTGTTATAGCGGGCCTTGACGTCGGCGATCTCCTTCTGATAGAGAGCGTCGGCCTTCTCGGGGAAGTTGTTCTTCAGAGAGGCGAAGCGGTTCTCGCCCATCAGGAAGTCCATGAGCTTGCTGGTGTCCGGCTCGGGAGAATCCAACTGGAAGGGATTCTTGCCCTGCTCCGCCAGACGGGGGTCATAGCGGTAGCAGTGCCAGTAGCCGCACTCCACGGC
>CAMCNO010000039.1 GCA_945876285.1 uncultured Clostridia bacterium
ACACCATGGCGATGTCCCGGTCTTTCGGCTCCACGTCGTTCATCCGCTTGCCGTCGATCAGCAGGTCGCCGCCGGAGATGTCCTCCAGGCCGGCCACCATCCGCAGGGTAGTGGACTTGCCGCAGCCAGAGGGGCCGACCAGCACGATGAACTCCCGGTCAGAGATCTCCAGATTGAAGTCCTGGACTGCCAGAACGCCTTCCTCGGTGATCTGGAGGTTGGTCTTCTTTTCAGGCTCGCCCTTCTTTTTCTTCTTGGATTCGCTGTTGGGATATACCTTCTTGATATGTTTCAGGCTTACATCTGCCATTGTTCGTTGCTCCTTCCATAAAGTGAAGTCATTCGCGCGATACGCTTTGTCAGGCCCTCTGTGATCTGGCTGGGCAGCATCCGCCACTGCCAGTTTCCGCCCAGGATGCCGGGGGTGTTCATGCGGGCCTCCGCGCCCAGCCCCAGGTAATCCTGCATCTGGGCCACGAAGAGGTCAGCCACGCTGCTCTGGCCGCCCCGGAGGATGCCCCAGTGGAAGCCCTCCTCCTCGTTAAGACCAAGATACTCCCGGGCCGCGGCGATGTCGGCGGGGGCGGCGTCGTTCTTCCAGCCCATCAGAGTGGAATTGTCGTGGGTGCCGGCGTAGCAGACACAGTTGCGGGGATAGGTGTGGGGGAGGTAGTTGGCGGCTTCCCGGGAATCGAAGGCGAACTGCAGGATCTTCATGCCCGGCAGGCCGGAATCCGCCAAAAGCTGGCGGACCTCCGGGGTCAGATAACCCAGGTCTTCGGCAATAAACTGGATGTTGGGGAATTTCTCGGTAAGGACCCCGATGAGGTCCATGCCAGGCCCCTTTACCCAGCGGCCGATCTTGGCGGTAGTCTCGCCGTAGGGCACCGCCCAGTAGCTCTCCAGGCCCCGGAAATGGTCGATGCGGAGAATGTCGTACAGCCGGGAGGCGCCTGCGATGCGCCGGACCCACCAGGAGTAGCCGTCGGCCTTCATGGCGTCCCAGTCGTAGAGGGGATTGCCCCAGAGCTGCCCGTCGGCGGTGAAGTAATCGGGAGGAACACCTGCCACCTCGGCGGGTACGTTCCGTTCGTCCAGCTGAAAGGCCCGGGGGTCGGCCCAGACGTCGGCGGAATCCATGGCCACATAAATGGGCAGGTCGCCGATGATGCCGATGCCCTTTTCGTGGGCGTAGGCCCGGAGGGCTTCCCACTGGCGGAAGAACAGGTATTGGATGTAGGTGAACAGGCGGATGTCGTCCGCCAGTTCTTTTTGATAGTGCTGGACGGCCTCGGGACGGCGAAGGCGGATGTCCTCGTCGGGCCATTCCGTCCAGGACTTCATGCCAAAGTGACGCTTGAGCGCCATAAACAGGGCGTAGTCCGGCAGCCAGGTATCGTTTTGCGCTGAAAAGGATTTTACCTTGTCAGCGTCACGCTCCCAGCCTCTTTCCATTGCCAGGTGCAGCAGGGGGAAGCGGCCGTTATAGATGGCGCTGTAATCCACCCTGGCGGGGTCCGCGCCCCAGTTGATGGTGTTGACTTCCTCGGGTGTCAGCAGGCCGTCCTCACAGAGCAAATCCAGGTCGATGAAGTAGGGGTTGCCCGCGTAGGCGGAAAAGCTCTGGTAGGGGGAGTCGCCGTAGCTGGTGGGACTCACGGGGAGAATCTGCCACCAGGACTGTCCGGCGTTCGCCAGAAAGTCCACGAATTTCCGTGCTTCCGCGCCCAGGGTGCCGATGCCGTGGGGAGAGGGGAGAGAGGAGATCGGCATCAGGATGCCGCTGCTTCTTTTCATGCGCGATACCTCTTAACCCTTGACGGCGCCGGCAGCCACGCCCTTGATGATGTGCTTCTGGCACAGCAGGTAGACGATGATAATGGGGATAATGTTCATCATGATGGAGGCCATCATGGGGCCCATCTCCACCTTGCCGAAGCTGCCGCGGAAATACTGGATCAGGATGGGGATGGTCATATAGCCCTTGGTGCGGTCCAGAACCAGGTAGGGCAGCAGATAGTCGTTCCACAGCCACATGGTCTCCAGGATGCCCACGGAGATGAGGGTGGGCTTCAGGATGGGCAGGACCACCAGGAAGAAGGTCTGGATGGGGTTGCAGCCGTCGATCATGGCCGCTTCCTCAATGGTGATGGGGATGGATTTCATAAAGCCGCAGAACATGAACACGGCCAGTCCCGCGCCAAAGCCCAAATAGATGATGCAGATGGTGTAGGGGCTGCTGAGGTGCAGGCGGTCCGCCGTGGCGGACAGGGTAAACATCAGCATCTGGAAGGGGACGACCATGGAGAAGACGAACAGGTAATACAGCGCCTTGCTGACCTTGGAGTTCACACGGGTGATGAACCAGGCGCACATGGAGCAGCAGATCAGAATCAGCACCACAGAGCTGATGGTGATGACCAGGCTGTACCATAGGGCGCTGAGGAAGCCCTTGGAGGTCAAGGCGTTCACATAGTTGGCGAGGCCCGCGAAGCTCTCACTGTTGGGGAGCTGGAAGGCGGAGCCGGTGCTGATGGAGGTTTCTTTTTTCAGAGAGTTGAACAGGATCATGAAGATGGGGTATACCCAGGCGATACACAGGATACCCAGGATGCCGGACAGGATATTGTCCCGTAAAGTCCGTTTCTTTTCCATTACTGCTGCACCTCCTTGGAGCGGGTAGCTTTGAGCTGGATGAGGCCGATGGCAACCACTAGGATGCAGAAGAGGACGGCCTTGGCCTGGCCGTAGCCCTTCCACTGGGGACCGGAGCGGCCGTAGAAGGTCTGGTAGATGTTCAGAGCCAGCATCTCCGTCTTGTGGGCGGGGTCGCCGTTGGTCAGGGCCAGGTTCTGGTCAAACAGCTTGAAGCCGTTGGTCAGGCTGAGGAACAGGCAGATGGTGATGGAGGGCATCAGATTGGGCAGCTTCACCTTCCAGAGGATCTGGCTTTCGGTGGCGCCGTCAATGCGGGCGGCTTCCAGGTAATCGTTGGGGATGGACTGGAGGCCGGCGATGTAAATGATCATCATGTAGCCGATCTGCTGCCAGCACATGAGGATGACCAGGCCGATGAAGCCGTAGGGCGCATGGAGGCTCAGCAGGGGCTTGCCCATCAGGGTCAGGGCGCAGTTGAGCAGGATGTTCCAGATGTAGCCCAGAACGATGCCGCCAATCAGGTTGGGCATGAAGTAGACGGAGCGGAACAGGTTGGTACCCTTGATCTCCCGGGTCAGGGCCAGAGCGATAGCCAGGGCCGCCACGTTGATGCACACGGTAGAGACAACGGTGAACAATGCCGTGAACCAGAAGGCGTGCAGGAAGTCCGCCTCCGTCAGGGCGAAGATGTAGTTTTTCAGGCCGTTGAAGCTGGCCTTGTCAATGGTAATGAATTTGCAGAAGGACAGGTACAGGCCCTGGATAAAGGGCCAGACGAAGCCGATGATGAACGCCGCCAGAGTGGGGAGGACAAACACCGGCCAGTACCGCTTGATCGCTTTTTCCACAATATCCCTCCTTGAGGTGAGTTGAATTCTGTCGTGCCCCTGGCGGAGCGAAAAAAACGGGGTGGGCGGAAAGCCCACCCCGTTTTGTCATGCGCGGTGTTGTGTATCAGCCGTTCAGAGCGGCGTACTCGCTGGCCCAGCCGTCCACGAAAGCGGTGACGACGGCGTCCCAGCTGCCGGTACCGGCGGCATAGGCGGTCAGAGCGTTGCCGACCTCGTTCTTCCAGTTCTCGGAAGGCATGGTGGGGAAGTTCCAGGACACGGGCATCTTACCCTCGGCGGTGTAAGCGGCGTCCTGCTTGACGAACAGGTTGGGGGACTCCTGAGCGGCCTTGAAGGGGATGACGAAGCCCATGTCGTTAGCCATGGCCTTGGTGCCGGTCTCAGAGGTGACGCACCAGTTCATGAAGTCCAGAGTAGCCTGGATGTCCTCTTCCTTGGCGGAGTTGTTGACGCACCAGTAGTTCTCAGTGCCGGTGCACAGGCCCTGCTTGGCCTCGTCGCCAGCGCCAACATAGATGGGGATCATCTGCAGGTCGTCATCGGTGAAGGGCTTGCCTTCGCCAACCAGGTTGCCGTACTCCCAGGAACCGTTCTGGAAGAACACGGCCTCGCCGGCCAGGAACTCGTTGCGGGAGTCATCACCAGTCTTACCGGCCAGAGCGGCGGGATCGCAGGTGGAGTTGTTGATGTACAGGTCGAAGATGGCCTTGTAGTTGTCCAGATAGGTGCCCTTGATGGCGTCGGTGGTGCCGATGCCGTCAGCCTGATACTCGAAGTAGATGGGCAGGTTGGCCAGGTGGGTCTTGAAGCGCCAGTCAGAGGAGCCGTCCATGCCGGCGGAGGAGAAGGCGGCGAAGCCCAGCTCGTCCTTGCGGGCGGTGATGTCCTCAGCGACCTTCTTCAGGTCGGCGAAGGACTTGATGTCATCCACGGAGTAACCGGCCTTGGCCAGCAGGGTCTTGTTGGCGATGATGCCGTAGGACTCGATAACGTAGGCGATACCCAGGGTGGCGTCGCCGTCCTTCAGGGCAAAGCCGTCGGAGGTGAGCTGGCCCAGCACATCAGTGCCGGTGAGATCCAGGCAGTAATCCTTCCAGTTGGCCAGACCCACAGGGCCGTTGACCTGGAACAGGGTGGGAGGAGTGCTCTTGGCAATCTCGCTCATCAGGGTCTGCTCATAGGTACCGGAGGCGGCGGTGACCACGGTGACGGGCACGCCGGTCTCCTCAGTGTAGGCTTTGGCCAGGTTCTGCCAGGCCTCGTCCTGCTCGGGCTTGAAGTTCAGGTAGTAAACGGAGCCGGCAGCGGAGGAACTTCCACTAGAACCGGAGGAAGCGGGGGTCTCGGTCTTCGTGCCGCCGCAGGCGGACAGGAGGCCGACGCAGAGAGTCAGGGTCAGCAAAAGCGCAAATACCTTTTTCATCTTGATACTCCTTTTCCTAAATTGATTCTTCATTTATTATTTTCACATCAGAGATGTAAAAATCAGTTGAGTGGGGCGACGCTGCCGCCGACGCGAAGGGTGGTGTCCACCCGGACGTGGCGGTTGCCTGTGCCCCGTTCCACCATATCCAGCAAGATGCGGACGGCTTCTCCGCCCATGGATGCCTGGGGCTGGATAAGAGTGGTGAGGGTGGGGACGGTGTAGGCGGAAACGTCGATGCCGTCGATGGCGATGATGGAGCAGTCCTCCGGGATGCGGCGGCCGCCGTCGCGGAGGGCCTTGATGGCGGCGATGGCCATGGAGTCCGCAATGACGAACAGGGCGGTGAAGTCTTTCTTCTGCTCCAGCAGGCGGCGGGTAGCCTCGTAGGCGGCCGCCATATCAAAGGTATCGGTCTCGGCGACCAGCTCCGAATCCAGGGAGAGGCCGTTTTCCGACAAAGCCTGACAGTAGCCGCGGTAGCGCAGCTCGCTGATGGAATGGTCGTGAATGGAGTCCAGCAGAACGGCGATCTTCCGGTGTCCCTGTTGGATCAGCAGCTCCACGGCCCGGCGGGCCTCTGCCTGGTCGTCAATGGAGACAGAGGAGTAGGCGGACTTTTTCAGACTGCCGAAGCTGTTGGTATAGGAGCAGCAGACAAAGGGGATGTCCAGCGCCGCTGTCTGCTCCGGCGTGTAGTCAAAGCAGCCGCCCAGCAGGATCAGGCCCTGCAGCCGCTTGGAACGGGCCAGCTCGGCGCCCGCCCGGAGCTCGTCCTCTCCGGAGTTGATCTGGTGGAGGACCATGGTGTAGCCTGCCTGAGCGATGGTATCTTCAATGGCCCGGATGACGCCGGTAAAGAAGGGATTGCCCACGCCGCGGACCACCAGGCCGATGGCATCGGACTGAGGGCGGACCAGATCACGGGCGCTGCTGTTGGGAACATAGTGCAGTTCCCGAACAGTTTCCATGACCCGGGAGCGAACCGCCTCACTGACGTCGGGATGGTTATTCAGGACACGGGACACTGTGCTGACAGAAACGCCGCTGTGCTCCGCCACATCCTTGATAGTCAATCGACGTCCACTCCTTCTTTTGACATTTTTGATGCGGAAACGTTACCGGGAACGTTTCCAGCGTCTTTCTGTTATTAAATATATACAAAGTCAGAGACGCTGTCAATGAGGTTTTTGAAATTCGTGGATTGATACAAAGTTGCGATTCAAGTTATGTGTGATATGCCAAAGCGCTTCAAAACGTAATCGTTTTCTTATAAATGCGAACTTTTTTCGGACACATAAAAACAGACAGACACGCGGATGCGTGCCTGTCTGCCGGTGATGAACCTGTCAGCCCAAATGCCAGATGTCCCGGTCATATTCCGCGATGGTTCGGTCGGAGGAGAAGAAGCCTGCCCTGGCGATATTGACCAGGCACTTTTTCTGCCAGCCAAGGGGATCTCCGGCGTAGTCCGCCATGGCCTGCTTCTTACGGACCAGGTAGGCGTTGAAGTCGGGGAGGGTCTGGAACCAGTCCTTGTTGATCAGATCGTTCCGCAGACGGGACAGGTTTTCCTCATGGCCCATCCGGAGCATTTCGGGGCCGGTGAGGAAGTCAATAGCCCGGCGGAGGTTGGGATCGTTCTCGTACCATTCGTGGGCGTAGTAATCCCCTGCATCATAACGCCGGATGACCTGTCCGGAGGTCTGGCCGAAGATATAGATATTCTCGTCACCGACCTGCTGGGCGATCTCTACATTGGCGCCGTCCATGGTACCCAAGGTCACGGCGCCGTTGAGCATGAACTTCATGTTGCCGGTGCCGCTGGCCTCCTTGCTGGCAAGGCTGATCTGCTCGGAGAGGTCGCAGGCGGGGATCATTTTTTCCGCCGCGGTGACATTGTAGTTCTCCACGAACACGATCTGCATCCAGGGGGAGGCTTCCGGGGAAGCCGCAATGACCTGGGACAGGGTCAGCAGGGCGTGGATGATGTCCTTGGCGATGGTGTAGGCCGGAGCGGCCTTGGCACCGAAGATGCTCACCAGGGGAACGGCAGGCGTGTGGCCGTCCAAAATTTCCAAATACTGATGAATGAGGAACAGCAGGTTCAACTGCTGGCGCTTGTACTCGTGGAGCCGCTTGGACTGGATGGAGAACATGGCCTTGGGATTCACCAGCACGCCCTGCTTCTGGTACAGCCAGCCCGCCAGGGCCTCCTTGTTCCGGGCCTTGATGTCCGCCAGACGGCGCAGCAGGTCGTGATTGTCGGCCATGGGGAGGAGCAGCTCCAGCTGAGAGGCGTCCTGCTTGAAGCCGGGGCCGATGAGGGCTTCAATCTCCCGCGTGAGCTGGGGATTGCAGGCCAGGAGCCAGCGGCGGAAGGTGATGCCGTTGGTCTTATTGTTGAACTTCTCGGGATAGAGCTGGTAGAAGTTCTTCAGCTCGCTGCTTTTCAGAATTTCGGTGTGCAGCGCCGCCACGCCGTTTGTGGAGTGGGTGAAGTGGATGTCCATGTGGGCCATGTGGACCCGGTTTTCACCGTCGATGATGGCGGTGGTGCCGTCTTCCGTGCGGGAGCGGGCCAGGGCGTCCAGCTTTTCGATGATGGGCATGAGCTGGGGCACCACCTGCTCCAGATAGTGCCGGGGCCACTTTTCCAGGGCCTCTGCCAGGATGGTGTGGTTCGTGTAGGCGCAGGTCCGGGTGACGATGTCCACCGCCTCGTCGAAGCCGATGCCCCGCTGCTCCAGCAGGCGGATGAGTTCCGGAATGACCATGCTGGGGTGGGTGTCGTTTATCTGGATGGCGGCATAGTCCGGCAGGTCATGGTAATTGCAGCCCCGGGCGACGCACTCGTCCAGCAGGAGCTGGGCGCCGGCGCTGACCATGAAATACTGCTGGTAGATGCGCAGCAGCCGACCTGCTTCGTCGGAATCGTCGGGGTAGAGGAAGAGGGTCAGATTCTCGCCGATGCGGGTCTTGTCAAAGGAGATGCCCTCAGTGATGAGCTGCTCATTCACACTGTCCAGGTCGAACAGGTTCAGGGAGTTGGTACGGCCATTGTATCCGGTGACGGCCAGACGGTATAGCCGGGCCTGATACACCTGTCCCGCCAGTTCCACAGGATAGACGGTGTCCGTGGGTTTTGCCCAGCTCTCGTCCGTCAGCCACAGGTCCGGCGTCTCGGTCTGGAGGCCGTCCCGGAACTTCTGACGGAACAATCCGCAGTGGTACCGCAGGCCGATGCCGTCGCCGGGCAGGTCCAGCGTTGCCAGAGAGTCCAGGAAGCAGGCGGCCAGGCGGCCTAGGCCGCCGTTGCCCAGGCTGGGCTCCGGCTCCAGCTCCTCCAGGTCGGACAGGGACTTTCCGGCGGCGGCCAGACAGTCCCGCACGTCGTTGTAGAGGCCCAGGTTGATGAGGTTATTGGAGAGCAGCTTGCCGATGAGGAACTCGGCGGAGATATAGTACAGCTTTCTGCCGGTGACAGGCCGCACCCGGTCCCGGGCCTGTTCCTCCACAAGGCGCAGCAGGGCCAGATACAATTCCTGATTGTCGGCCTCCTGAATAGGTTTGCCGCAGAGGGCAGTCAGCTTGGCGGAAATCGCTTCGTTCATAAAAGTTCCTCCCGTTCGGAAGATTTTGCGTGCATCTTCACGCTTGCTGGTATATTATATCCTTATTGATGACTTTTCTCTCATAATCATTGCATATTCTGACAGAATCCTATCATATTACCCTGATCGACAGGAAAGGAGGCATTCCATGAGCGAGACCCGGGCAGCCTATCTTCAGGAGACAAAGCGGCACGGCACCGTGTTGTTTCCATTTAATATTTATCCCTGCACCATCCCAAGGGACTTTCCCTCTGTGGCGCTGCACTGGCACAAGAGCATGGAGCTGGTGTATGTGAAAAAGGGCAGGGGGCAGGTCCAGGCCGGAATGCGTTGGATGGACGCGGAGGCGGGAGACATTTTCATCCTGCCGCCGGGGATGCTCCACGCGCTGCGGGGCGTTCCCGGCAGCGCCATGGAATACGAGAACATTATGTTCGACCCGGAGTTCCTCGGCTCCGGCGCGGCGGACATCTGCGCCCAGCGGTATCTGGTGCCCCTGGCGGCGGGACGGCTGCCCCTGCCGGTCTGCCTGCGGGCGGAGCAGCCGGTATATCCCGGCGCGGCGGCCTGCCTGAAGGAGGCGGAGGAGCTGTGCGGCCAGCGGGGGAACGGCTATGAGCTGGGGGTCAAGGCCGCCATGCTGCGCTTCCTGTTTTGGATGACCCAGGCCCAGGCGGAGCCTCTGCCGGAGGAGCACAGGGACACAGAGCGGCTGAAAGAGGTCCTCCAGCGGGTGGAGCGGGAGTACGCCCACCCGCTGACCGTGGCGGCCATGGCCCAGGGCTGCGGGTGCAGCGCCAGCCATTTTATGCGCTGGTTCAAGCAAATGACAGGGAGCAGCTTCATCAGCTACCTGAACGAGCGCCGTCTGGCAGCCGCGGCGGAACGGCTGCGCCAGTCCGAGGACAGCATCCTTTCCATCGCGGAGGCGGTAGGCTTTGAAACGCTGTCCAATTTCAACCAGCAGTTCAAAAAGCGCTACGGCGTCACGCCCCGAGATTACCGCCGGGGAGTCGAGATTACCGCCGGAGCGTGATGGAGTATGAGCGGTTGTAATACTATTCTTCAATAAAAACATTAAAAAATGTTTTTATTACGGCGTATTTCGCCGTACCGCCTGCGGCGGTGAAGATAGTATTGAACAACATTTTCAGCGGCTTTGCCGCTTGCGCCGCATTCTGCGGTGCAATAAAACGATGAAATCGTTTTATTGAAAATTAGTATAAAGCAAAAAGGAGAAGGCTCACCCATCAAAGGCGAGTCTTCTCCTTTTGTTCATATGTGGGTCACGAATTGTGGAGCAGGGGATAGCCCGCATCGGTCAGAGCCAGCTTGATGGCGGCCACATGGTCGCTGTTGCGGGTTTCCAGCACCAGCGAGACGATGCAGGCGCCCACCTCGGAGTCCCGGTCCTCCCGGGAGTGGTTGACCGTGAGAATGTTGGCGCCGCTCTGACTGACTAACTGCAGCATTTGGAGCAAGCTGCCGGGTTTATCCGTTACCTTGGTGGTCAGCTCCACCAGGCGGCCGGATTTGGACAGACCCTTGGTGATGACCCGGGACAATGTAGTCACGTCCACATTGCCGCCGGAGACGACGCATACCGTCTTTTTCTCGCTGGTGTCCACCTTGCCGAACATACAGGCGGCCACCGGCGTGGCGCCGGCACCCTCTGCCACGGTCTTCTGGCCCTCCATCAGTGCCAGAATGGCTGAGGCGATCTCGTCTTCGCCCACGGTGACGATCTCGTCCACATACCGCTGGCACAGCTCAAAGGTCAGGTCTCCGGGCTTTTTGACCGCAATGCCGTCGGCAATGGTGGACACGCCCCGCAGCTCCGTGGGTCTGCCGGAGTGGCGGGAAATGTACATGGAGGCAGCCCCGGCCGCCTGGACGCCGATGACGCGGCAGTCGGGCTTCAGGTGCTTCACCGCGAAAGCGATGCCGCTGATGAGGCCGCCGCCACCGATGGGCACCACGATCTGCTCTGCGTCGGGGAGCTGCTCCAGAATTTCCAGGCCGATGGTGCCCTGGCCCGCAATGACCAGGGGGTCGTTGAAGGGATGGGCGAAGGTGTAGCCGTGCTCCGCCGTCAGACGCTCCGCCTCCCGGGCGGCATCGTCATAGACGCCGGGGACCAGCACCACCTCGGCACCGTAGCCCCGGGTGGCCTCCACCTTGCTGATGGGGGCGCCGGCAGGCATACAGATGATGGATTTGATGCCCAGCTTCGTGGCGGACCAGGCGATACCCTGGGCGTGGTTGCCCGCTGAGCAGGCGATAACGCCCCGGGACGCTTCGTCGGGGGACAGGGCACGTATTTTGTTGTATGCGCCCCGCAGTTTGAAAGCGCCGGTAAGCTGCAGGTTTTCCGCCTTGATGTACACGTTTTTCCCCAGTCCCCGGGCCGGGTCCAGGGGCGTCCGACGGGCGATGCCCTGGAGGGCTGTCCTGGCATCTTCCAGCATTTCCATAGTCAGCATAGGGATGACCTCCTGCCTTTTACAAACCGCTCCCGATATGCAGGCGGTTTGCATCGTTTTCTTGTTAATGATTATACGCCTGATGGTCTGGGGTTACAATCTGTATTTTTCGAGACTGAGCTTTTGCGCTATACATCGCACGATATAACTCCGAAGAAAACGCAGCAGGGAAATATAAAAACCCTAGAGCCGTTAAAGCTCTAGGGTTTCTTTTGGTACGCCCGACTGGATTCGAACCAGCGGCCTTCAGAGTCGGAGTTATCAGGCCGTCAACGCTGGAGCGCTGATGCCCCAGGGGTTTCAGCGGTTTCGCACAAATCCGGAGGAAAAATAGAGCAAACCCGGGAGCCGTTGCGGCGCAATGGCTCCCGGTTTTTTCGTATCTTCCAAAACAGTAGTCAAATAGTAGTCAGAAATTCTCAAATCCTGTGCTCCCTGACCCAAGCCAACAATGCCTCATATTTCATTTGGCCTGCCGCAACAGCGAGACCCACCTCTGCGACCTCCTCGTTGGTACATTCCAGACGAATCCCGTTGACTTCCAGAAATGTCAGCATCACATAGATGCCGATTCGCTTGTTGCCATCGACAAATGCGTGGTTGGAGATAAGCTCATAGCCCAGGCGTGCGCCTTTCTCTTCCTTTGAGGGGTAGAACTCCTCTCCTCCAAAGCTGGCAAAGGCGTTCTCCAAGGCGGCTTCCAGAAGTCCTTCGTCCCGAACACCGATACTGCCGCCTGTTTCCTCTGCAATCAACCGATGCAGTAAAAGGACCTTTCCTTTTGAAAACTTGATCATTTCGCCAACTCCAGAAATGCAGGCTTATATTTTTTCAGGATGCGTGCTGCAACAAAGTCAATTTTCTCGTCATCACTCATGTCGATAATAGGAGAGTTCTCAAGGTCAATCAACATATATTTGGGACGATTGTTCTTGAAGATAACAGCACTGCCTTTCTGTTCGGCAATGCGGGTCACGCGGGAAAAGTTTTGATTTGCTTCCGTTACAGAAACGATGGTATTGCTGTCAATATTCATATGCACACCTTCTTCCTGCCTCTATTATATTCAAAAATAGGTAAAAATCAACCTATCATTTGAGAGCCGATGCCCTGATTGCATAATTCCCTGAAGTTGCATGAGGCTCCATGCCGATTCGGTACAGTGATGGTACAGTAATAACGAATGCGAAATGAGCAAAGCACCCATGTAACAAACTCCATATACGATAAGGACGCCGCTGCCTGCAAATCGCAGGCAACGGCTTTTTGTGGAACGAGGGGCAATTATGCTTGCTCACTTTTGCTTTTCAAAATAGCCGGGATGGAGGATTTGAATATCAAAACCGTATCCCGCGTGACCGCTTCTCGGTCATAGGTCTCCTTGTTCTGAAGCACATTGATCAAGGTTCCGGCAACTGCCTCGGAATAGAACCAGCTATTAGATATTTGAAATCTCCATCTACTGAGATACCAAGATGGCGCTCACACTCGTTCACAAGGGACTGCATGACAGAGATAAAATCCTGATAAGCTTCTTTGGTATCACTCGCCAAGCGAGTGGTTTTCTTATATTATATTATATATAAAGGACCGCCGTGTCACTATAAACAGGACACGGCGGTTTCGCGGTCTATCCGATTATTTCTCAGGCACCTTCAGTACCTGGCCCACATAAATCCACGCGGGATCCCGGATGATGTTCCGGTTAGCCTCGTACAGGCGGCCCCATTCCGCGCCGCTGCCGTAGAACTTTTTGGCGATCCGGTACAGGCAGTCTCCAGGCTGGACCGTGTAGGTGTCCGCCGCAGGCTTCTCGGGCTCAGCGGGCTTCTCCGGCTCCACAGGCTTCTCCGGCTCAGCGGGTGCCTGGCTGCCCTTGGTCAGGCTGGTGGTGATGTCATAGCGGTCGATAACGTCGAATTTGGACCAGTCCTCCGCCACGCCCCGCTGATAAGCGGTGACATGGATGCCGCTCCCGTCCACAGTCACCATGCTGAAGATCTGCTGGGATTCCTCGGCGCCGTCCTTATGAACCACGGCGAACTTGCCGGCGGCGGTGTCTTCCTTGAAAGCGTCCAGCTTCTCGCCCAAAGAGGAGCAGGTCATGTAGGTCGTGCCGCTGCCGATGGGACGGATCTCGTTATCCTTGGTGGTGGTGCGGATATACTCATGGTCATGGCCGTTAATATACAGGTCCACCTGGAGTTCATCGCACATATCAGGGATGTAGGGATAGTCAGAGGGATCACTGAAGTTGACGATGTAGGTGCCGACATGGGACGCCATGATCCGCCAGGTGCAGTCCGCTTCCTCGTAGACTTCCTTGGCCCAAGCGGTCTGCTCTTCAAAGAACCTGGCCCGGTCGGCCTCAATATCCGCACCCTCCTGTCCGGAGTAAGGATCGGCGTTGACAAAGACGAAGCAGGCATCGCCGATGACGCACCAGCCGGTGCCCTCCAGCGGGCCGTATTCCATCTCATTGGGTAGGCTGGTCCGGGCGCCGTACTGCTTGTAGAGCAGGTCGCCGGCGTTTTCATGGTTGCCGGGGAGCAGAACATTCAGTTGGTCAGCCATATAGGTCTCCGCCACGTCGAAGAAGCTGGCCCACTGAGTGCTCTTGTAGCCCGCGTCCACCATGTCGCCGGTGTTCAGCAGGAAGTCCGGCTGGACAGGCAGGGTAGAGACAAACTGCTCCATGGTGTTCAGGAAGGGATCATAGCCATCCGGCTCCTCCGCCTGAAGGTCGCCGTACTGCATAAAGGTAAAGCTGCCGGAGGCGGGCAGGGTGGTGAAGGTGTGGATGGCGCTGCGGACCTCCTTGCCCTCGTAGACGCCGCCCACCGCGTACTCATAGGTGGTCTCCGCTGCCAGGCCGGTGACGGTGGCCCAGTGGCTCTGGACCTCTTCCCAGCCCTCGGTCAGGTAGTGCAGCACGCTCTCGCCAAAGACAACGCTCCAGGCGCTGTCGCCCTTGACCCGGTACCAGACCTTGGAATCCTTCACGGCGGGGTCCGTGATCCAGTTGAAGCCCACTTCCTGATAGGTCTCGCCCACCTGGCAGAGAATCTCTCTGGGGGAGGCGTCCACCACGCCGTCATCCAGCTCCAGGGGCAGCGCGGAGGTGATATCAGTGGGAACCGTGATCGTCTGGCCGGCCACCTCGGCGGCCACGTAGTAGTAATAATTGCCGGGCTCCTTCAGCGGCAGGGTGCCCTGATAGCCATTCTTTCCGGCGGTCGTCTCCACGGAATCGGTGAAGGCGCTGCCGTCGCTGTCTTTCCCGTAGAACACCTTCACGCTGTCGGCCTTCGCACCCTCAGGGAGCACCAGCCGCGCGTTGATGACAGCCTTTTCACCCTTGGCTACCCAGTTCACCACCGGGTCGTCGATCAGCAGAACGGGCTGCTCCACCGTCAGGTCCTCCCGGATGTCTTCCAGCAGGTCCGGCGCGTTGCCGGCCTTCACGAAACCGGTCAGCATGGGATAGCCCTGATTGGCGGTGCCGACCCAACTCCAGGTCTTGTCGAAGTCCCAGCCCAACTGCTTCTCATACAGGGCTTTGCCCATCAGGGTCCCGGCGGAGACCGCCTGGGCCACGGAGCGGTTGGGATGCTCCAAAGGCGCGTTGCCGTTCAGGACCGCGCCCTCCCAGATGTAGTTGTTGGTAATGTTGGCGCCGCTCTCGCCCTCCAGCGTGCCCGCCAGGCGGTCGATGTCAGAGATACCCTCGTCGCCGCTGACTTCATGGACCACGGAGGCCACATTTCTCAGATAGGTCGCCGCGCTGAACGCGCCGGTAACGCCGCCGGCGGAGGCCTTGCCGTCACCCGCCGTCACGGAACCGCCCACATAGCAATTCTCCACGGCGCCGCCGGTCTCCGTGTTGCCGATGAGGCCGCCCACCAGGGTCTTGGCCTTCACCTTCATGTAGGACACGCAGTTGCGCAGCACGCCCTCGCACTTGCCCACCAGGCCGCCGGTGGTCTCCTTGGCCTTGATGGTACCGGTGGCAAAGCAATTCTCCACAGTGCCGGAACAGACGCCCACGAAAGCGCCGCAGGACTTTTTGCCCTCGATTTTTAAATCTACCAAACCCAGATTCCGGATGACGGGGCTGGTAAAGGTTTCATCGCCCATATAGCCCACCAGGGCGGTATACTTGCCGTCCTGACGGCTAATACGCAGATTGGAGATCGTATGGTACTGTCCATCAATCACGCCCTTGAACCAACCGTCGGTCTTATCACCGTTCTCAGCCTTATTGGCGGAAAGCGGCGCCATACGACCCTCGGTCTCCTTGCCGGATGCCGCGGTGATCGCTTTTCCGATCTTCTCCATCAGCGGGCCCATGTCCAAATCTGCCGTCAGCACATAATGGCCGTCCCGGGGTCCATCGGGATAACCGTCGCCATTGGTATCGGCGGACTTCCATGCGCCGGACAGGTACAGCAGCTGTTCCGGTGTTCCGATCTCATAGCAGCCGGTGCTCTTGTTGTAAACGGGAGGCTTGGCGCCCAGCGAAACCAGCGTTTCTGTGTCCCAAACCTCTTCGGTCCACCAGCCGCTTTCCTCGGCAGCGGCTCCCACTGTCAGCAGGGACAGCAGCATCACCAGGACCAATACCAGCGATACAGCTTTTGCGGGGGTCCTTTTCATCATGGCTCCTCCTTTTTACCTTGTGGGGTTGATTACTTCTGGTGAAGCTCCCCTCAGACCTTCACCGGAAATTAGTTGCGTTGTTGCAACTAACTTTATGATAATCCGCGGCCATTTGTGCTGTCAATTTATAATTGCAACAATATTTCATCAAAATTTTTGTCTCAATCGCTTGCGTACGCAAATTTTCGTACTTTTTACAGAATTTTGCGTGTTTTTTGCGTGAAAATGGAACCCATCTGGCAAAGCCTATGTCACTAAATTAAGATAAAGTAGCACACATCCACCGCGTAGCAGTATGTGTCGTAATCCGCTGAAACCAAATGGATGCATTCGCCAGACAGTTGGCGCGATAGCGCCGAAACCGTCAACTCAAGATGCCGAAAAAATCCCTCCTCTTATATAATATTATCTTATGTCGTGCGACAGCTCCGCGACGTCTTTGTGACATAGCTGCGACGTCGCATGTGACTCGCGAGCATTTTATGCGTTTTTCGTTAGCAAAAAGTGACAGTTCGCTACTGTCGCAAAAAGCCAATGAAATTCAAAAAATAAATCCAGTGTTTGCAAGGGTTTCAGCCGTTTTTTCGCCTCCAAATGTATCGCACCACGGATAGGTGTAACATGACTTTTCTGACCGGGCCAAAAAATAGGATAAAATTAGCTCGAAAAATTTCAGAAAATCAATGCGATTTTTTCAAAAATTCGAGTAAATTTTGAAAAATTTCGGCGAATAATTTTCTATTTTTCTGCCGTTTTTTCTTCGTCGCAAATTGCAATAACAAGTTGAGCATTTTGCGTGTTAGAGGGTCATCAATCT
>CAMCNO010000040.1 GCA_945876285.1 uncultured Clostridia bacterium
GTGTGGCTTATATCCCCATGCCTAAAGGCAGGGGCTTTACGCCACGCTTGGTAAAACAAATCCCGCGCTGCGGCTGCAGCGCGGGATGCTTTCATGCAGTTTTTATTCGCAGACCTCGTCCGCCACGCGGCACAGCACGTCGGGATGGTTGGAGATGATGCAGTCCACGCCCCGGGCGATCATGTCCTTCATGTTCTCCTCGTCATTCACCGTCCAGGTGTTGACCTTCATGCCCCGGCCATGGAACAGCTCCATCAGCTCCGGCTGGTACTGCAGGAGCATGTACCGGGGGTGCATATTGTCGGCATTGGAGCGCTGGACGTAGTACTCCATATCCAGGTAGGGCTTGTCATACAGCAAGCCGGTCTCGATGTCCGGGCACAACTCCTTGAAGCGCTGCATGGAGATGTGGTTGAAGGAGGAGACGAACACCTGCTCCTGCATCCGGCGGGCGCAGATCTCGTCAATGACCCGCTGCTCCAGGCCCTCGTAGAACACCTCGTAGTTTTTCAGCTCCATGTTCAGCAGCATCCTGGTCTCCTTACAGAAGTCCAGCAGCTCTCCAAAGGTCCAGATGTGCTGGCCGGCAAACTCCGGGGACTTCCACGCGCCGATGTCCAGCGCCAGCAGCTCGTCGTAGGTCATGTCCTTGATAAAGCCGGTGCCGTTGGAGGTGCGCTCCACGGAGGCGTCATGGAAAATCACCAGCTTGCCGTCCTTGGTGATGTGGACGTCGCTCTCGATGCCATCGGCAGCGGTCTTTTCCACCGCCATCCGGAAGGCCAGGGGGCTGTTTTCAGGATAATCGCCGGAAAAACCACGGTGCGCAAACAAAAGGGGCCGTTTCATGCGCTCTCTCCTTGCAAAAACGGGATGATTCGGCAGGCCTCAGGCCAGCACTCTGACACAGCGGTCGATCAGGGCCATATGGACCTGGTCTCCCTCGGCAAAGCGCTCCGTCAGCTGGGGATTGTAGACCTCCACAATGATGGGCTGGTCACCCAGCATGACCTCGTACTCCACCTTGGCGCCGTAATAGGTGGCCCGGGAGATGGTTCCGGGCAGCGGGCCATCGGTGGCAGAGAGGATAATGGACTCCGGCCGGACTGCCAGGCAGCAGCCGCCGCCTTCCACCACGCCCTCCATCTTGCCGGGCGCCGGAATGGAGAAGGTCTTGCCGTGCATCTCAACCAGCGCTGCATCTCCGTCCTTGCCGCGGAAGATGCCGTCGATAAAGTTGGCCTTGCCGATGAAGTTGGCGACGAAGCGGCTGTTGGGCTGCTCGTAGATCTCCGTAGGCGTTCCCTGCTGGCAGATAACGCCATCCTTCATGATGACAACGCGGTCAGAGATGGCCATGGCCTCGGACTGGTCGTGGGTCACATACAGGGAGGTGATGCCCAGGCGCTTCTGGAGGGCCCGCAGCTCGTCCCGCATACTCTCCCGCAGCTTGGCGTCCAGGTTGGACAGCGGCTCGTCGAACAGCAGCACGCTGGGCTCGATGACCACCGCGCGGGCCAGGGCCACACGCTGCTGCTGACCGCCGGAGAGCTGGTTGGGGAACCGCTTCTCCATGCCCTTGAGCTGCATAAGCTCCACCACGTCGTTGGTACGCTGAATAATCTCTTCCTGCGGCAGCTTGGCCACCCGCAGACCATAGGCAATGTTCTCCCAAATGTTCAGATGGGGGAACAGCGCATAGCTCTGGAACACCATGGAGATGCCCCGCTTGTTGGGTGGCACCTTCGCCACGTCCCGGTCACCGATGAACACATTGCCGCTGGTGGGATACTCGAAACCGGAGATCATGCGGAGGGTCGTGGTTTTACCGCAGCCGGAGGGGCCCAGCAGAGTGACCATCTCACCATCCTTGATCTCCAGATCAATGTGATTTACCGCCACGAAATCCTTGCCGGTATCGGGCTGCTGGAAAATCTTCGTAACATCCTTCAAAACAACGCCGGAGCTCTTCTTGCTGAAGGCCGACTTTTCATTCTGATTGCTCATTTCGTTCCCTCCGTTTTCTGTGTCTTAGCCTGCGGCACCTTGGAACGGGGTGCCAGCAGCATGTTGATAATGCCGTTGAAAATGCCGATGAACACCAGCAGGATCAGGACCAGCATGGTGACAAAGGCCGCCGCCTGACTGTACTTGGCCTGGTCAAACAGGGAGTAGATCTTGCTGGTCACCAGGTTCCACCGGGCGGAAACCAGGAAGATGACCGCGCTGACGGCGGTGATAGCCTTGGTGAAGGAATACACGATGCCGGAGAAGAAGGCGTTGCGCAGCATGGGCAATGTGATGCGCCGGAAGGAATATCCGGTATCCGCGCCCAGGATGGTAGACGCCTCCTCGATGGAATTGTCGATCTGCAGCAGCGTGGTGGTGCCGGATTCAATGGCTACCGGCATATTACGGAAGGTAAAGACGATGATGAGGATCAGCGCCGTGCCGGTAAGAACCAGGGGCTTGGTGTTGAAGGCCAGCACGTAGCTGATGCCAAGCACGGTGCCGGGAACAGCGAACATCAGCACGGAGGAGACTTCGATAAACCGCTTGCCGTAGTAGTTGCGCTTGGCAGTGATGTAGGCGATGATCATGCCCAGCAGGCCGCCGATGACAGCGGAAATCAGGCCCAAGATCATGGAGTTTTTCAGGCTGTCCCAGCCATAGGCCAGAGCCTTCCGGTACTGGTCCAGGGTCAGGGAGTAATCGTAGCCCCAGGTCCGGACGAAGGAGCCGAAGATCACGGTGCCGTAGAACAGCAGGATCACAGCAGCCACCACCATGCAGAAAGCGAACAGGGGCCACTTGATATGGCCTTCATCAATCATCTTCCGGGCCTGGGTGGGCTTGCCGGTAACGGTGACAAAGCTCTTCTTGCTGACCCAGTATTTATTGAAAAGGTATGCGGTCACCGCCGGCAGAAGCAGCAACAGCGCCAGGACGGAGCCCTTCTGCATATCGTAGCTGCCGGTGATGATCTGATAGACCTCGATAGACAAGGTAGAAAATTCACCGCCGATGGTAGCGGGGTTGGAAAAGTCCTCCAGGGACTGGATGAACACCAGCAGGCAGCCGGAGATGATGCCCGGCAGGGACAGCGGAAAAGTCACCGTCCAGAAGGTGTGCCAGCGGCTGGCGCCCATGTTGCAGGCGGCGTCCTCCACAGATGCGTCAATGGAGGAGAGGATGCCGGAGAGGGTCAGGTAGGCGATGGGGAAAAAGCTCATGACCTGCACCACGACCAGGCTGCCCATGCCATAGACATTGTTGCCGGTAATGCCCAACAGCGTCTTGGTGATAAAGCCCTGCTTGCCGAAGAGGAAGATGATGGACAGGGACAGGATAAAAGGCGGGGACAGAATGGGCAGAGTGGCGATGGTCTTGAGAAATCCCTTGCAGGGGACATTGGTGCGCGTGATGGTGTAAGCGAATACATATCCGATAAAGGTGGCGATGACGGCCACAATGACGCCCAGCAGCATGGTCCGGCCAAAGACCGCCAGATAGCGGGATGTGGTGAGGATCGTTTTCAGATTCTCCAGGGAGAAGTTTCCGTCCGTGTCCGTCATACTGAAGATCAGGATCTTCAGCAGCGGATAGACCACGAACAGCAGTAAAAGCAGAATGGTGAGGATGACCGCCACCAGCAGCAGCGGCTGCCGCAGGATCATCTTCGTCTCATTCAGCTTTTTCATACGGGCGGTACTCTTTTCGCCCGCGGCAGCAGTTTTTGCCATGTCAGTTCCTCCTGCGTGATTTCCGGGATCGGTTTGTTTGGGAAAGTGGGCTTCCTCCCCGCCAGGGGGAGGAAGCCCATGGTTGTGGTGCAATAATATTTTCGAGGATCGCTTACTCCTTGGGAGCGCTGGCGATCTTAGCCTCGAACTGCTCGCAGTAATCCTTCTTCACACTGGCAGCCCAGACGGCGTCATAATCAATGACTTCCACCTGATCCAGGGTCACCAGGCCGTCGGCCACGGGAGCCTTGGTGTTGGTGGGCACGCGGAAGGAGTTGTTCTCGGCATAGCAGCCCTGGCCCTTTTCGGAGCAGATCCAGTCGATGAACAGCTTAGCGTTCTCCTGCTCCTCAGCCTTGCCGCCCTTGATCAGGGCAGTGGCACCGACCTCATAACCGGTACCGTCAGAGGGGAAGCTCAGTGCGATGGGATAGCCCTCAGCGGTAGGCTGCAGGCCGTCGTGAGAGAAGGTCAGCGCGATGGCAGCCTCGCCCATGGCAACAGCGTTGGGAGCGGCGGAGCCGGACTTGGTGTACTGGGACATGTTGTTGTTCAGCTTGCCCAGGTAATCCCAAACCTGGTCATCGCCCTTCAGCTGGACCAGAGTGGACAAAACGGTGTAAGCAGTACCGGAGGTGGCGGGGTGGGCCATGATGACCTCGCCCTTGAACTCAGGCTTCAGCAGGTCTTCCCAGCTGGCGGGATAATCCAGGCCCTTGTCGGCAAACCAGTCCTTGTTGCAGGCGAAGGCAATGCAGCCCACATAGATGGGGTTCCAGGTGCCGGTGGGATCCAGATAGGATTCAGGGGTATTGCTCAGCTCGGGAGACTGATAGGGCTCCAGCAGGCCCTTGTCCACGGCGGCAATGTAGTTATCGGTGGAGCCGCCGAACATCAGGGTAGCCTGGGGATTGTCCTTCTCGGCTTCCACGCGGGTCAGCATCTCGCCGGCGGAGAGACGGATGTAGTTGATCTTAATGCCGGTCTCTTCTTCGAACTTGTTGAAGTAGTAGATGACCTCAGCCTCGGGGAACGCGGTGTAAACGGTCAGCTCCTTGCTGCCGGAGGGCTGGGCCGCGGGTTCCTGGGTCTCCTTCTGAGGCTCCTTGGCAGGCTCTTCCTTCTTGCCGCCGCCGCAGGCGGTCAGAGCCAGGAGCATCACAGCTGCCATCAGCAGGGCAAACAGACGCTTGGTGGACTTCTTCATGATTCGTTTCTCCTTTTCAGCCAATTTTTTATTTCGATCCCGCAGGGCGGGAGGGAAAACAATGTTTCACTCCAGACGGCACAGTGCCCAGATGGCATTGTGGTCGGACAGTTCTTTCCCCGTGAACGCCGCCAGGGCGGAACCGGGAACGGCGTAGGTAAAGTCCTCTTTGGCGGTGGATACCATATGGCTCTCCTTCGCCCGGACGCCCTTCACCATGATCCAGTCCAGCCGCAGGGGCAGGAAGCCGCCGTCCGGCATAGGCTTGCGGCGGGTCAGCTTCGGCTCACCGGGGACAATCTGGTAGCCCTCCTCCGCCGTCAGAGGCAGCAAAGGCTCAAAGTCGAACACGTCCTCCAGACACCGCCGGCGCATCTCCGGGCTGGCGCCAACATCGTTGATGTCCTCTTTATCCCGTCCATCAAAGGTGTTCGTGTTCAGGTCGCCGCCCAGGATCAGCGGCATATCCGGCAGTTCACGGCGGACGCCCTCCAGAATCGTTTTCATCTGGTGCAGGCGGCCCTCACCGTGGGTGCGGTTCTCCAAATGGATGGATACGGCGCCCAGGGGCTTTCCGCCCACATCCAGCTCCGCGAAAACGGCCAGACGGCCGCCGATGCGCTTCTGTCGGTCAAAGTACCAGTTATATTCCTCCGGCAGTCGGATGACCCCCGCCCGGCGGATGGGCCACCGGGAAAACACGGCGTTGCCGTGAAAGCCCTTCTCGTTTTCGTCGTTCACCAGCTCAATGAACTCCAGGCCCCAGGCGTAGTTCAGGCCAAAGGCCTCGGCAAGTTCCCGAGCTGTGTTCTTGTTTCCGGAGCGGGCGCATCCGTCATCCAGTTCATTGGCCAGAATGATGTCAAAGGGCTGGATATCCGGGCAATCCCGGAGAAATTCCTGTATCTCCTTCAGGTTGACGCCCCGCTCCATATTAAACATCAACACGCCGATCTGCTCCGGCAAGATGTCCGGCGGCGTCACAAAATTATCCGTTTCCGCCTCATGAAATTGCGGGATCTGCGCCATAACAGCTTCCTGCGTCTGCGTATCCAGCAGCGCTCCCAGCCTCTTTCGCTCTTTTAATGGAATTCCGTTCATCCAAAAGCGCTCCTCTCGTCACTTCTTCCGGCAGGACGAACGAATCATCAGTTCAGGCTGTACGATGTCAGCCGTCTGTCCGGTACCATCCTTGATTTGAGCGACCAGCCGCTCCACTGCCATACGCCCCGTCCTGGATTTTTGCTGGGAAACGGATGTCAGATGTATCTGCGGCAGCATACTGATGGAAATGTCGTCAAAGCCGACGATGGAAAAATCCTCCGGCGCCCGAAGGCCATGCTTCTCCGCCGCAGCCAAAACCTGCATGGCAATAGCATCCGAATAGGCGATCACCGCGTCCGGGATGCATCCCCCCCGGAACAGTTCCTCCGCCTGCTCGTAACACCAGCTCCGCAATTTCTGCACGGACTCCGGCGCAACGAACTCATAGGGCGTCAGTCCGTTCATCAGCATGGAGCGGCGGTATCCTGCCAGACGCTGTTCCAGTGTCCGGGAGCCTGTGCGGCCCCCCAGGAACACGATCTGCCGGTGGCCCAGACGGCAGAGATACTGCGACGCCTCAAAAGCGCCCAGGTCATTGTCGACCTCCACGTAGCTGCACGACGAGCCGTGGTTGCTGCCATGGTAGACACACGGCAGATCTCCCAGCAAGGCCGTGTCCCGCTCCTGGGATTGGGGCGAATAGGCCGAGATGATCATACCGTCCACCTGCTGGGAAAGCATCCAGTCGATGGCCTCCATCTCCAGATCCGGATTGTGGAGCGTATTCGTCAGCAGCACCTGATAGCTGTTCTCTGCCGCACATTCCTCAATGGAAGCGCATAATGCGGAAAAGTATGGATTGGAGACGTCCGGCACAATGACGCCGATCATATTTGTGGTATGGCTGGAAAGCCCGCGGGCGGCAATATCCGGCACATAGTTCAGTGCCTCACAGGCCGCACGCACCTTTTCTTTCGTGGCTTCACTGATCGCCGGGCTGTCATTCAACGTTCGGGAGACCGTCGTGGAACTGACACCTGCCAGGGCGGCTACATCCCGGATCGTTACTCGCTTCACGGCAATTCCTCTTTCCATTGCGGTTGCATTTTCCTGTCAAATCGGCTTCAGAAATTTCTGCTTATGCAACCGCTTTCGTTTTCAAATGATATCATTCACACTTGTTTGTGTCAATCAAGCGGCAACATTTTCTATAATGTACTCAAGAATACACTGTCCGTCTTTGTATAAGTTGACATATGCGATTTTAAACCGCGTGCCCTCTTGTCTCTATATTATATACTCTCTTATTTGCGTATTTTGCCGCTTGTTCTCGATTTCCGCGTCAAAAAAGCCGATGTTCCTTCTCAAATTCTCCTGAAATCCATCATTTACTTCTTTTCCAAATTGTTGTATAATTTATGCAACCGTTTTCGTTCCCGTAGGAGGTCTTCATATGGCCACTGTGACAATCAAAGATATCGCAAGGCTTGCAGGCGTTTCCCTGGCGACCGTGTCCCGTGCGCTGAACAACGCCCCCGGCGTTGGCGAAGAAACGCAGGAGCGCATCCTGGCTCTGTGCCGTCAGTACGGGTACCGTGCAAACAGGCTGGCACAAGGACTCAGCGTCAACCGCACCAGGATCATCGGCTGCATTCTCCCCGGTCTCGACAACCCGCTGTTTGCCGAAATGACGCTGATCATTGAGCGGCTGGCCAGAGAACACGGCTACCATGTCATGCTCTGCCGCGGCCGTGTTGAGGACCCCCACATCAACCGGCTTTTTGATTACCTGATCGGTCACCGGGTAGAGGCCATCGTTCTGTTCAGCTCCTCCCGGCAGGCGCCGGCGCTGATTCAGCGTTATATTGGCCGTGTTCCCATCGTCCTTCGGGGGAGCCTGATGCTTCCCGACTCTCCGCCCCCTGTTCCCGTGGTATGCACCGACAATGCAGCCGGCGGAAAAATGGCAGCCGAATACCTCTTCCGTCTCGGCCACCGCAGGGTCGCATATCTCGGCGCGCAGGACCAGAACGCCTCCCACGCCCTCCGTTACAAAAGCTTTCTCAAAACCGCCCAACAGCTCGGTATGTCCGTCCAGCTCCTCTTTAACGACGCCCTCTATTCCTCCGTTGAGGTCGGGCACCGGCTTGCCAAGCAGTTCTTTTTCCAGAACTTTCAGGAGACCGCCATCTTCGCCTCGTGCGACAGTATTGCCATGGGCGTCATGGCCGCCGCGAAGGAATTCCACATTTCCATCCCGGAGGAGCTCTCACTGATCGGCTTTGACAATATCGGCTACGCGTCTCTCCCCCATGTCCACCTGACCACATTTGACCCCGACAGCCGGCAGATCCTTGAAACAGTCCTCGAGTGTCTGATCGAGGCCATCTCCTCTCCGGACATTGTCACGCCGCGTCTGCGGCTTATTCCTCCGACTCTGGTGGAACGTTCGACCTGTCAGCCGTGTCGGCTGGGATAGCACGCAAAGCAGCGCTCCAACTTCCCCAAAATGAGCAGATATTTCGGAATATGTTCTTTGCAGATTACACAAATGATTGCATCTTTTAAAAAGTAATGGTAGAATTTTCTCACGGAATCACCCACAAGCAACTATGCAGAGGAGGAGAATGGTAGTGCCGATCAACAAAGAATTGACGCGGGCCAACGAAATTATCGAAAACTACGGGTGCGATCAATCGAATCTGATCGCCATCATGCAGGAGATCCAGGCGGAGTACAAGTATCTCAGTGAGGATACGCTGACCCTGATCGCGGAAAAGCTGGGCGTCAGCACCGCCAAGGTGTACAGCGTGGCGACCTTCTACGAGAACTTTTCCCTGGAGGCAAAGGGAAAGTACATCATCAAGGTCTGCGCCGGTACGGCGTGTCACGTCCGCAAATCCGGCCCCATCTATGACGCCATCCGCGACTATCTGGGCCTGACGGGGAAGAAAAAGACCTCGGCGGACGGGCTGTTCACCCTGGAGACGGTGGCGTGCCTGGGCGCCTGCGGCCTGGCCCCTGTCATGACCATTGACGGCGAAGTCCACTCGAAAATGACGCCGGAGGCGGCTCTGGCGCTGTTGGAGGATATTCGGAAAAAGGAGGACGCTGCCGTATGAGACGCGCCAAAATGACCCGGGACAGCTTCCATGTGTTTCAGGCCAACGCCCGGAACGCCCTGAAGCAGAGCGAGCAGGTCCCCTCCGTGCTGATCTGCGCCGGCACCGGCTGCATCGCCGGCGGCGCTCTGAAAATCTACGACAACATCAAGGCCGAGTGCGAAAAGCGGGGCCTTCAGGTGTACGTGGGTCTCAAGCATGACACCGACGAGGAAAAGAGCCTCCACGTCAAGATGAGCGGCTGCCACGGCTTCTGCGAGATGGGCCCCCTGGTCCACATTGAGCCCATGGGCATTATGTACATCCACGTCAAGCCCGAGGACTGCCACGAAATTCTGGAAAAGACCGTTCTGGGCGGCGAGATCATCGACCGCTTGGTGTATCATCTGGACGGCGTGGCCTATCCCCGGCAGGAGGACATCCCCTTCTACAAGAAGCAGCATCGGGTGGTGCTGGAGAACTGCGGCACCAGCGACGCCGAGGATATTGAGGAGTACATCGCCAAGGGCGGCTATTCTGGCTTTGAAAAGGCTCTGTTCGAGATGACAGACGAGGAGATCTGCAAGACCATCATGGACTCCGGCCTCCGTGGTCGCGGCGGCGGCGGTTTCCCCGCGGGCCGCAAGTGGGACGGCGCCCGGAAGCAGAAGTCCCCCAAGAAGTACATCGTCTGCAACGGTGACGAGGGCGACCCCGGCGCGTTCATGGACCGCTCCATCATGGAGGGCAACCCCCATAGCGTGCTGGAGGGCATGATGATCGCCGGCCTCGCTGTGGGCAGTGACGAGGGCTACATCTACGTCCGCGCCGAATATCCCCTGGCCGTCAGCCGCCTGAAGGCCGCCATTGCCAAGGCCGAGGAATACGGTCTGCTGGGCGACCGCATCATGGGCACCGATTTCTCCTTCCGCATCCACGTCAACAAGGGTGCCGGCGCCTTCGTCTGCGGCGAGGGCAGCGCCCTGACCGCCTCCATCGAGGGCAACCGGGGCATGCCCCGCGTCAAGCCGCCCCGCACCATCGAGCACGGCCTCTGGGCGGAGCCCACGGTGCTGAACAACGTGGAGACCTTTGCCAATGTCCCCCTCATCGTCCGCAACGGTGTGGACTGGTACCACTCCATTGGCACCCGCACCAGCCCCGGCACCAAGGCCTTCGCCCTGACGGGCAACGTGGTGAACACGGGCCTCATCGAGGTGCCCATGGGCACTTCCATCCGGGAGGTCGTCTTTGACATCGGCGGCGGCATCCGGGGCGGCAAGAAATTCAAGGCCGTTCAGATCGGCGGGCCCTCCGGCGGCGCCACCACCGCCAGCCAGGAGCACCTGGACCTGCCTCTGGACTTCGACTCCCTGAAATCCATCGGCGCCATGATCGGCTCCGGCGGCCTGGTGGTCATGGACGAGGACACCTGCATGGTGGAGACCGCCCGGTTCTTCATGGAATTCACCCAGAAGGAGTCCTGCGGCAAGTGCGTTCCCTGCCGGGAAGGTACCAAGCGGATGCTGGAGATTTTGGACCGCATCGTCGCCAACAAGGGCACGCTGGAGGATCTGGACCTGCTGGAGGAGCTGGCGGACACCATCAGTTCCACCGCCCTGTGCGGCCTGGGCCAGAGCGCCTGCAAGCCTGTCCAGAGCACCCTGAAATATTTCCGTGACGAGTATCTGGCCCACGTGGTGGACCATCACTGCCCCATCTGCAACCGGGAAAAGCCCCATCCCACCATCGACGCTGAGGCGTGCAAGGGCTGCGGCAAGTGCCGGAAGAACTGCCCCATGGAGGCTATCGAGGGTTCTGTGAAGAAGCCCCACACCATCGACCCGGAGAAGTGCATCAACTGCGGCGCCTGTGTGAGCAACTGTCCCTTCGGCGCCATCACGGCAGCAAAGGAGGGCTGAGAAAATGGCAAAGGGAATTATGTACATCGACGGTCAGCGCGTCCCCTTTGACGGGGAGAAAAACGTTCTGGCGGTCATTCGCAAGGCCGGCATCGATATGCCCACCTTCTGCTATTACTCCGAGCTGTCCACCTTCGGCGCCTGCCGGATGTGCGTTGTCGAGGATGAAAAGGGCAAGATCGACGCCTCCTGCTCCATGGAGCCCCGGGACGGCATGAAGATCCGCACCAATACCGCCCGGCTCCTGAAGCACCGGCGGATGATTCTGGAGCTGATGCTCTCCTCCCACTGCCGGGACTGCACCACCTGCGAAAAGAGCGGCAAGTGCCGCCTGCAGGACCTGGCGCTGCAGTTCGGCGTGCGGAAGGTCCGCTTTGAGGACACCCGCCCCCAATATGAAAAGGACCACTCCTCTCCCGCCATCGTCCGGGACCCCAACAAGTGCATCCTCTGCGGCGACTGTGTCCGCGTCTGCGAGGAGATGCAGGGCATGGGTATCCTGAACTTCGCTCACCGGGGCAGCGACCTGCAGGTGATGCCCGCCTTCGACCGGAAACTCAGTGACACCAACTGCATCAGCTGCGGCCAGTGCGCCGCCGCCTGCCCCACCGGCGCCATCACCGTCCGGGACGAGATCGGCAAGGCCTGGCGGGTGCTGTATGACGCCAATAAGCGGGTGGTGTTCCAGATTGCTCCCGCCGTCCGCGTGGCCGTGGGCGAGGCCTTCGGCCTGGAGCCCGGCGTCAACGCCATTGACAAGCTGGTGACGGCGCTGAAGATGATGGGCGCCGACGAGGTGTACGACACCAATTTCGGCGCGGACCTGACTGTTCTGGAGGAGTCCGCGGAGTTCCTGGAGCGGCTGAAGAAAGGTGGCCCCTTCCCCATGTTCACCAGCTGCTGCCCGGCGTGGATCAAGTATCTGGAGAAGGAGAATCCCAAGTACCTGAAGAATGTGTCCACCTGCAAGTCCCCCATGCAGATGTTCGCGGCGGTGCTGAAAGACCAGTACGCGAAAAAGGACGCGGAGGACGGGAAGACCACCTTCCATATCGCCATCATGCCCTGCACCGCCAAGAAGATGGAAGCCGCCAGGCCGGAGTTCCAGCATGACGGCGTCCGGGATGTGGACCTGGTGCTGACCACTCAGGAGATCATCACCATGATCAAGGAGTCTGGCATCCGCTTCACGGAGCTGGAGGGCGAGGCCCCCGACCTGCCCTTCGGCATGGGCACCGGCGCCGCCACCATCTTCGGCACCACCGGCGGCGTGGCGGAGGCTGTGGCCCGCCGGGTGGTGGAGGACAAGTCCAAGAACACCCTCCAGGCCATCCAGTTCTCCGGCATCCGGGGCAGCGACGTCATCCGGGAGGTCTCCCTGCCCGTGGGCGACCGTGTCCTGCGCATCGCCGTGGTCCATGGTCTGGTGAACGCCAAGAAGCTGCTCAAGGACATCGAAGAGGGCGTGGCCTACTACGACCTGGTGGAGGTCATGACCTGCAAGACCGGCTGCGTCGGCGGTGCGGGACAGCCCTACGGCCTCATCCCCATCAAGCAGCAGCGCGCCGCCGGATTGTACGAGGCGGACCGCAATGCGCTGATCAAGCGCTCCGAGAGCAACCCCATCGCTTCCGAGCTGCTCAAGAATTTGGGCGAGCGGTCTCATGAGCTGCTGCATGTGCATTATTCCGGCAGCGCGAATGGCCGGGAGGAATAACTCCGCCCACGGATAAACCCGGATCACCCGGAAAACTACCGTTATACGATGCTTCCCCAATGGAAGGTAAGTCCTTCTATTGGGGGAGCATTTTCGTTTTCAAATGTCACGTTCAGGGAGCCGGAGCTGCCGGTTTCTCACAAGGCCGTTTGACAGCGGGCTCCACGCAGCCCTCCAGTCCCGCCAGCAGCAGGACCAGGAGCAGATCCCGCTGGGGGCCCAGCCACGCCTCCACCGGCTCGAACCATTCGTTCGTCGTGTGAATGCCGCCCTCCCGGCCGCCCCGGCCCACCGCAATGGCGGGGATACCCATGCTGATGGGGATGTTGGCGTCAGTGCTGCTCTCATAGCGCAGCTCCGGCTGGATACCCAGCATCCGGGCGGCTTCAAAGGCGGCGGTGACGATGGGGCAGTCCAGGGACTGGGTGCCCGCGGGACGAACGCCCTTTACCTCCACCTCCGCTTTCACTGGCGGCTGATCCGGCCCCCAGCGGCGGTTCTCATCTTCCACCGCCTGGTCCACGGCCCGCAGGAAATCCCCGGTCAGACGCTCCAGCTCGCTGTCGCTGTCGGAGCGAATATCCATCAGCAGCGAGGCGGAGCCGGAAATGGTGTTCACGGAGGTGCCGCCGCTGACCACGCCCACGTTGAACGTGGTTTTGGGCAGGTCGGGCACTTGGAAGTCGGAGATGGCGGCGATGGCCCGGCCCATGGCGTGGATGGGGTTGGGCAGGCCGAAGTCGGAAAAGCTGTGGCCGCCGCTGCCGGTAAAGGTCACCTGATACCGGCGGCTGCCGGTAGCGGTATAGACCACGCCGCCGGTGACAGGATTGTCCACAGACACGAAAGCGTCAATGGTATTTTCATGCCCGAAGATGTGCTTGACGCCCTTCAGGTCGCCCAGTCCCTCCTCGCAGACGTTGGCGCAGAAGAGAATATCGCCCTTGGCGTGCAGATCATGCTTCACCATGGCCTTCGCCACGGCCATGATCTCGGCCACGGCGTGGGTGTCGTCGTTGATGCCGGGGCAGTAGTAGCGGCTGCCCTCCTGCCGGACGGTGACGTCGGTCTCCATGGGGAAGACCGTGTCCGTGTGGGCGGCCAGCATGACGGTGGGGCCTCCGCCGGTGCCGGGCCACCGGCCCAGCACGTTCCACACCTCGTCCATGTGGACGTCCAGCAGTCCGATCTCCCGGAACAGCTTCAGGATGTATTCCGCTTTTTCCCGCTCCTGATGGGAGGGGGCGGGGATCTGGCACAAGGTCAGCGTTTCCCGGGTGGTGGTCTCGTCCAGCGCCCGGATCTCATCCAGTGCTTTGCGCACGGTCTCGTTATGCAGCAGCATATGATCCCTTCTTTCTCTTGTCCCCTATCATATCCGCATCCGGCGGCGTGGGCAAGGAAAATCTCAGCCATGCGCCGCCAGTAAGCAAAAAGAGCCCGTTGTTTTACGATTTCCAAACGGCACCTGACAGGAAGCGGCGGCATAGAATTGATTACAGCTGTTAGCGCCGGGAGAAAATCGCCATTTTGAGCCGGGAGAAAACAGCCAATTTC
>CAMCNO010000041.1 GCA_945876285.1 uncultured Clostridia bacterium
TTGAAAGTGAGGAAATAACAATGAAGTATTACAGCACACGGGACAAGGCCGTCCGCATGGAGTCCGCCGAGGCTATCAAGATGGGCCTGAGCCGGGACGGCGGCCTGCTGACGCCGGAAACCATCCCCCAGATCGACGAGGCCTTTCTGACAGGGCTGGTGAACGCCCGGTATCAGGAGCGGGCCGCCAAGGTCATGGGCCTGTATCTGACCGACTACACCTATGAGGAGCTGCTGGGCTTCGCGGAGAACGCCTACGGCCCCGATAAGTTCGATACCGCCGCCGTGGCTCCTGTCCGCAAGGTGGATGATTCCACCCACTGCCTGGAGCTGTGGCACGGCCCCACCTCCGCTTTTAAGGACATGGCACTGCAGATGCTGCCCCAGCTTCTCTCCGCCGCCCTCCGAAAGACTGGTGAGGACAAAACCGTCTGCATTCTGGTGGCGACTTCCGGCGATACCGGCAAGGCAGCCATGGAGGGCTTTGCGGACGTGCCCCAGACGAAGATCATGGTGTTCTACCCCAAGGACGGCGTGTCCAAGGTTCAGGAGACCCAGATGGTCACCCAGGACGGCGCCAATGTGGGCGTTTGCGCCGTGGTGGGCAACTTTGACGATGCTCAGGCCGGCGTAAAGCGTATTTTCTCTGACGAGAAGATGCGCGCTACCCTGGCGGGCCGGGGCTATTTCCTGTCCTCCGCCAACTCCATCAACTGGGGCCGCATCCTGCCTCAGGTGGTGTACTACATCTCCGCCTACTGCGACCTGGTCCGGGACGGCGGCATCAGGATGGGCGACAAGGTGAACTTCTGCGTCCCCACCGGCAACTTCGGTGACATTCTGGCGGCTTATTACGCAAAGCATATGGGCCTGCCTGTGGGCAAGCTCATCTGTGCCAGCAACCGCAACGACGTGCTGACCGACTTTCTGCGCACTGGCGTGTATGACCGCAACCGGCCCTTCCACACCACTATGAGCCCCTCCATGGATATTCTGGTGTCCAGCAACCTGGAGCGTCTGCTGTTCGACCTCTCCGGTGAGAACGACGAAGAGGTGAAGGGCTACATGGCTGCCCTCAGCAAGGACGGCAAGTACGAGGTCTCCGACGCCATCAAAGCGGCTTTGACGGAGCAGTATTGGGGCGGCTTCTGCGACGAGGACGGCACTGCTGCCACCATCGCGGATTACTACAAGAACAAGGGCTATCTCATTGATACGCATACCGCTGTGGCTGCTAACGTCATGGAGCAGTACCGCAAGGCCACCGGCGACAAGACGGTGACGGTATTCGTGTCCACTGCCTCTCCCTATAAGTTCTGCAACCATGTGCTCACCGCCATCGGGGAGACCCCGGCGGGCAACGGCGTGGAGCTGCTGGACCAGCTCAACAGCGTGTCCGGCGTCACCGTGCCCCGGCGGCTGGCGGCTCTGAAGGGCAAGACCCGCCGCTTTGACCTGACTGCTGAAAAGCAGGAAATGGACAATGTGGTGCTGGACTTCCTGAAATAAGCGGCGAAAAATGAAAGAAAGGGGAGTGGTCAAATGGCCCTCTACGCCATCGGGGACCTGCACCTCTCCCTGACTGCCAACAAGTCCATGGAGGTGTTCGGTCCCGCGTGGGAGAACTACCACGCCCGCATCGAGGAGGGACTGTCCGTCCTGACGGAGGATGATACCCTCATCCTGGCCGGAGATACCTCCTGGGGCATCGACCTTGCGGAGGCAGAGGCGGACTTCCGCTTTCTGGAGCGGTTTCCGGGAAAAAAATACCTCATCAAGGGAAACCATGATTATTGGTGGACTACCGCCTCTAAATTCCATGCCTTCTGCGCCGAAAAGGGATTTACCACGCTGGAGCTGCTCCACAACAACTGCGCCTTTTGCGGGGACTATGCCCTGTGCGGCACCCGGGGCTGGTTTATGGAGGAGGACGCCCATAACGTCAAGGTCCTGAACCGGGAGGTCATGCGGCTGGAGACCAGCCTGAGGACGGCAGGGGAGAAGCCTATTTTGTGCTTCCTCCACTATCCGCCCATTTATCAGGGCTACCAGTGTCCCGAAATTTTAGCCATGCTGGAAAAATACCATGTGGAGCGGTGCTGCTACGGCCACCTACACGGGCCTACCATCCGGCGGCGGTTGGAGGGGAAATGGGGAGAAACAGAGTTTTCCCTCATATCCGCGGACTATTTGGGATTTCAGCTAAAAAAAATTTGCGAATAATCGAAAAAAGACTAGCATTTTCAAGATTTTTCTGTTAAAATACCTATTTGCACCGGCATTTGACTGGTGATGAACGGAGGAGTTAACGTAATGAGTGTCAAAAGCTGTGAAAAAGTTGAAAAAAGTCAGGTTGCGCTGACCATTGAGGTCGGCTCTGCCGAGTTCCAGGCTGCCATCGAAAAGGCATATCAGAAGATGCGCAAGAAGATCAACGTGCCGGGCTTCCGCCCTGGCAAGGCCCCCCGCAAGATCATTGAGGGCATGTACGGCGCAGAGGTGTTTTTCGAGGAGGCCATCAATATCGCATTCCCCGAGGCCTATGAGGCCGCTGTGAAGGAGCAGGAGCTGCAGGTCGTGGGCTATCCCAACGTCGAGATGGTCGGCGAGGTCACCCGGGACGGCTTCACTTTCAAGGCTACTGCTCCCGTGTACCCCGAGGTCACTCTGGGCGAGTATAAGGGCCTGTCCGCTCCTAAGGATGAGGTCAAGGTCACGGCTGCCGATGTGGACGAGCGCCTGAAGCAGCTCAGCGACCGCAACACCCGTCTGGTGAGCGTGGAGCGCGAGGCCAAGGAGGGCGATACCGCTGTCATCGACTTCGAGGGCTTCCTGAACGGCGAGCCTTTCGAGGGTGGCAAGGGTGAGAACCACAGCCTGGAGCTGGGCTCTCACAGCTTCGTTCCCGGCTTTGAGGAGCAGGTTGTCGGCATGAAGGCCGGTGAGGAGAAGGACATCGACATCACCTTCCCCGAGGACTATCACGCTGACTTGGCCGGCAAGGCTGTTGTATTCAAGGTGAAGGTCCACGAGGTCAAGGAGAAGGAAGTCCCCGAGCTGGACGACGAGTTCGCCAAGGACGTCAGTGAGTTCGACACCCTGAAGGAGCTGAAGGCCGACCTGAAGAAGAAGATCACCGAGGAGCGCCAGAAGGATGCCGACCGCGCCTTCGAGGACGTCCTGATGGAGCAGGTGGCGGCTAACATCACCGCCGACATCCCCGACGCCATGGTGGAGACCCAGGCCCGTCAGTTCCTGGACAATTTCAAGATGCAGATCGCCCAGAGTGGTATCCCCTATGACCAGTACATGAAGATGACCGGCATGGATGAGGGTAAGCTGCTGGAGGACGCCAAGGAGCCTGCTCTGCGTCAGGTGCGGATGGATCTGGCTGTGGCCGCCATCATCAAGGCTGAGAACCTGGACGCCACCGACGAGGAAGTCGAGGCCGAGTTCAAGAAGCTCTCTGAGCAGTACAGCATGGACATTGAGATGGTCAAGAAGTATCTGCAGGCTGACCAGGTGAAGGATCAGCTCATCAGCCAGAAGGCTGTGGCCGTGGTCGTGGACAGCGCCACCGCCGTTAAGCCCGAGAAGAAGACCACCAAGAAGGCCGCCAAGAAGGCCGAGGACAGCGCTGAGGCCGCTGATGGTGAGGAGAAGCCCGCCAAGAAGCCCGCTACCAAGAAGACCACCAAGAAGGCGGAGGAAGCCCCCGCTGAGAAGGACGCCGAATAAGCACGAATCTTTTCTCAACGATTTTTTACAGATTCGACACATTCTCTCATGGTGCCTGTGGTATCATGAGAGAATGGTTTATAGGCACAAATGATTGGAGGTTTTTCTCATGAGTTTAGTCCCTTATGTAGTCGAGCAGACCAGCCGGGGTGAGCGTTCTTACGACATTTTCTCACGCCTGCTGAATGACCGCATCATTTTCCTGGGTGAGGAGGTCAACGCCACTACCGCCAGCCTGGTGGTTGCCCAGATGCTGTATCTGGAAGCCCAGGACCCCGATAAGGACATCCAGTTCTATATCAACAGCCCCGGCGGCTCCGTCACCGACGGCATGGCCATCTATGATACCATGCAGTATGTCAAGTGCGACGTGTCCACCATCTGCGTGGGCATGGCGGCCAGCATGGGCGCGTTCCTGCTGTCCTCCGGCGCCAAGGGAAAGCGCTTTGCTCTGCCCAACGCGGAAATCATGATCCATCAGCCCTCTGCCGGTACCCAGGGCAAGGTGACGGATATGGAGATCGACGTGGAGCATTTCCTGCGGATCAAGAAGAAGCTGAACCAGATCCTGGCGGAGAACACCGGAAAGACTGCCGAAGAGATCAAGGACGCCTCTGAGCGGGACCATTGGATGACCGCCGACGAGGCCAAGGAATTCGGCCTGGTGGATAAGATCATCATCAAAAAGTAAGTAAGCGAGAACTGAGGTAACGACCATGAGCGACGACGGCAAAAAGTCCCTGCGGTGTTCATTCTGCGGCAAGCACGAAAACCAGGTCCACCGCATGATCCAGGGCCCTGGTGTGCGCATCTGTGATGAGTGCGTGCAGCTTTGCATGAGCATCCTGAGCGACGGGTTTGACAGTTCCTCTGCACCCTTGGAGGACATTCCCGACCAGCTCCCCACACCGCGGGAGATCAAGGACGTTCTGGACCAGTACGTCATCGGGCAGGAGGAGGCCAAGGTGGCCCTGTCCGTTGCGGTATATAACCACTATAAGCGTATTTTCTTCGGCGGCGACGAGGATGTGGAGCTCCAGAAGAGCAATATTCTGATGCTGGGCCCCACCGGCTCCGGCAAGACGCTGTTCGCCCAGACCCTGGCCCGCATTTTGAAGGTGCCCTTTGCCATTGCCGACGCCACGACCCTTACCGAGGCCGGCTATGTGGGCGACGATGTGGAGAATATTCTCCTGCGTCTGCTCCAGGCCGCTGATTTTGACGTGGAGCGGGCCGAGCACGGCATCATCTATGTGGATGAGATCGACAAGATCGCCCGCAAGAGCGAAAACACTTCCATCACCCGGGATGTATCCGGCGAAGGTGTGCAGCAGGCCCTGCTGAAGATCGTGGAGGGCACGGTCGCCAACGTTCCTCCCCAGGGCGGCCGGAAGCATCCCCATCAGGAGTTTATCCAGGTGAACACGAAGAACATCCTGTTCATCTGCGGCGGCGCTTTTGACGGCTTGGAGAAGATCATCGAGCGCCGTCTGGACCAGAAGAGCATCGGCTTCGGCGCCAACGTTCAGGGCAAGAAAGACAAGGACATGGATAAGATCCTCCATGAGGTCCAGCCCCACGACATTCTGAAATTCGGCATCATCCCCGAGTTGGTGGGCCGTCTGCCGGTCATCGCGCCGCTGAACGCTCTGAAGCGGGAGGACCTGGTTCGCATCCTGCAGGAGCCGAAAAACGCCCTGGTGAAGCAGTACAAGAAGCTGCTGGAATATGACGATGTGGACCTGGAGTTTACACCGGAGGCGCTGGATGCCATTGCTGACAAGGCCATTGAGCGCAATATCGGCGCCCGGGGCCTGCGTGCGGTCATGGAGGGTATCCTGACCCAGATCATGTACGACATTCCCTCTGACCCCACTATTGTCAAGGTCGTCATCACGAAGGACTGCGTGGAGGGCAAGGGGACTCCGGAACTGACCCGGGACCCGGAGAAGATCAGCTATTCCGTGAAACTGAACACCGGCAAGGGCGAGAAGTCCGCCAAGAGCGGCTCCGCTCCCAAGTCGGCGTCTTAAATCAGGAGGGAGGGACGTCGAAACGCCTCTCCCTCTTTCCCATTTCCAAGAAAGGAAATCGATCCTATGGAACCCATGACGATGAACATTCCCGTACTGGCCCTCCGGGGCCTGACGGTTTTTCCCCATATGACCCTGACCTTTGACGTGGAGCGCCCCATCTCCATCACCGCCCTGGAGCGGGCCATGGAGGCGGATCAGGAGATTTTCCTGGTCACCCAGCGGGAGATCGGCGCCACCGCTCCGGCGGAAAAGGACCTGTATGAAATCGGCACGGTCTCCCACATCAGCCAGATCCTGCGGCTGTCCGCCACCTCGATGCGGGTGATGGTGGAGGGCCGCTACCGGGCGCGGCTGCGCCGCCTGTGGCAGACGGAGCCGTTCCTGCAGGCCAACGTGGAGACGCTGGCGGAGGAGGAAGCATCTGAGGCCTTCCGCCGCAGTCCCCGGACGGAGGCACTGCTTCGCCAGACCTGGAACCTGTTCAGCGAATACGTGGAGCTGGCGGGCAGCGTGCCGGATGAGATCATCACCACGGTGATGGATTGCCGGGATGTTGGCTATCTGGCGGATTTCATTACCCAGAACATCGCCCTGCGTCACACCGACAAGCAAGAAATTCTGGAGGAAATGGCGCCTTTCATCCGCCTGCGGAAGCTGAACGGCTTCCTGGCCCGGGAGTGCAATGTCCTGGGCTTTGAGCATGAGATGGAGGGCAAGGTCCGGGACCAGTTGGCCCGCAGCCAGCGGGACCAGATTTTGCGGACGCAGATTCGCGTCCTCCAGAATGAGCTGGGCGAGGAAGATGGCGATGATGAGATCGACACCTACCGCCAGAAGATCATGGCCCTGGAATTGGACGAGGACACCCAGAAGCATTTGATGAAGGAGGTCAATAAGCTCTCCAAACAGCCCTTCGGCAGTGCCGAGGGCGCCGTCATCCGCAACTATCTGGATGTGTGCCTGGAGATGCCCTGGAAGACCTATACGAAGGAGCGGGTCAGCGTGGACGCTGCCCGAAAAGTGTTGGAAAAGGACCATTTCGGCCTGGAAAAGGTGAAAGAGCGCATCCTGGAGACCATCGCCGTCCGCCAGATGAATCCCGAGGGCAAAGGGCAGATCATCTGCCTGGTGGGGCCTCCCGGCGTAGGTAAGACATCTATCGCCATTTCCGTTGCCAAGGCGCTGAACCGGAAGCTGGCCCGCATCTCCCTGGGAGGCGTCCGGGACGAGGCGGATATCCGGGGCCACCGCAAGACGTACATAGGCTCCATGCCCGGCCGCATTATCGAGGCTATCAGCCGCAGCGGGTCTATGAATCCGCTCCTGCTGCTGGACGAGATCGACAAGCTGGGCAATGACTACCGGGGTGACCCTGCCTCCGCTCTGCTGGAGGTTCTGGACAGTGAGCAGAACTACGCGTTCCGGGACCACTTCCTGGAGATTCCTGTGGACTTGAGCAAGGCGATGTTCATTACCACGGCCAATACCACGGACACGATTCCTCGGCCCTTGCTGGACCGTATGGAGGTCATTCAGCTCTCCAGCTATACGGATGAGGAAAAGGTGCAGATTGCCAAGCGTCATCTGCTGCCCAAGCAGATGGAGGAGCATGGCCTGAAGAAGGGCACCATTCGCATGAGCGATGATGTGCTGCGGGCCATCATCCGGGACTACACCCGGGAGTCCGGCGTGCGTCTGCTGGAGCGGCGGCTGGCTGCTGTCTGCCGGAAGGCGGATATGCGCCTGTTGACAGGCGATGTAAAGCGAATTACCGTTATAGAAAAAGACCTGCCGAAGCTGCTGGACTGCCAGCCTTATCCCCCTGCGCTCCACACGGAGAAGGAGGAGATCGGCGTGGTGAACGGCCTGGCCTGGACGGAGGCCGGCGGCGAGATCCTGGAAGTCGAGGTCAACGTGATGGAGGGCTCCGGCAAGCTGGAGCTGACGGGAAACCTGGGCGACGTCATGAAGGAATCCGCCCAGGCGGCCCTGAGCTGCCTGCGGAGCCGGGCGGCGGTGCTGGGCATCGAGGCCGACTTCTACAAGACCAAGGACATCCATGTCCACTTCCCGGAGGGCGCCGTGCCCAAGGACGGGCCCTCTGCCGGTATCGCCGTTACCACCGCTATGCTCTCTGCGCTGACTGGACGAAAAGTCAAGGCAGGCGTAGCAATGACAGGTGAAGTCACTTTACGGGGACGGGTACTTCCCATCGGTGGTTTGAAGGAAAAGACCATGGCCGCTCTGCGGAATCACATCGGTACAGTCCTGATTCCCAAGGACAATGTGCGGGATCTGGAGGAGATCGACCAGACTGTCCGGGCGGCTCTGCGGTTCGTGCCGGTGGAGACAGTGGACCAGGTGTTCACCGAGGCCCTGTGCCCGGAGTCCGACCCGGTACGGGAGGAGATCGCCGGGCGGGTAGCCGCCTTTGCTCCCATGAATCGGGAGACGGTGAGTGACGCGGGACTGCGTCAGTAAGAAAAGGAGGGCACGGATGCCTTTGAATTTTGGAAGAGCCGCGTTCAGCCGCTCCGCCGGAGCGCCTAAGGACTTTTTGAAGGACGGGTTGCCCCAATTTGCTTTCGCGGGCCGCTCCAATGTGGGAAAGTCCTCGGTCATCAACCGGCTGCTGAACCGGAAGAACCTGGCCTATGTGGGGGCTTCTCCCGGAAAGACCACCCAGATCAACTATTTTCTGGTAGACGATCGGGCCTATCTGGTGGACCTGCCGGGCTACGGCTATGCCAAGGTCAGCCAGGCGGAGAAGGAGCGTTGGGCAAAGCTGATGGAGACCTACTTTCAGGAAGGGGCCGATGCTATCACTGCCGGCGTGCTGATCGTGGACATCCGCCACAAGCCCACGGAAAACGACAAGGTCATGCACGGCTGGTTCCGGGAGAGCGGCTGTCCGGAGATCATCGTTGCCAACAAGCTGGATAAGCTGAAAAAAAGTCAGGTGGAGCCTGCGCTGGCGCTTATCCGGGAGACCCTAGAGCTGACAGACGAGGACATTTTGATCCCGTTTTCCGCGGAAAAGGGTATGGGTAAGGACGAACTGATCGGCCTGCTGAACAAAGCCTGCGAATGAAGGAAAAGGAACGGCGAAAGCCGTTCCTTTTTTGCAGCAGGAGCGGGGGCGTATTGCTTTTTGACAGGTTTCTGACAAAGGAAAGGGAGTAGAAATGCTTTGCGGGGGATTTCAGAAATTCTCGTTTACAAAAGCGGAAAAATACGCTAAAATATAAACGTTAACATCTGCGAAAAACGACGGAGGTTTTTGATATGGCGAAGCCTGTTTATAAACGCGTCCTGCTGAAGATCAGCGGCGAGGCGCTGGCCGGCGGCAAGGGCACCGGCCTGGATTTTGAGATGATCGGTCAGGTCTGCGACGTCATCAAGGAGTGCCTGGACATGGGCGTCCAGGTTGGTGTTGTTATCGGCGGCGGCAACTTCTGGCGGGGCGCCAAGAACAGCGGCGGCAAGATGGAGCGCACCCGTGCCGACCACATGGGGATGCTGGCGACCGTTATGAACTGCCTGGCAGTGGCCGATGTGTGTGAGCAGAAGGGGATTCCGGTCCGGGTGCAGACCGCCATTGAAATGCGGGCCATTGCTGAGCCTTACATCCGCGGCCGGGCGATCCATCATCTGGAGAAGGGCCGGGTCGTCATCTTTGGCGCAGGCACCGGCAATCCCTTCTTCTCCACGGATACTGCGGCGGTGCTGCGGGCGGCAGAGATCGATGCCGATGTCATTCTGCTGGCTAAGAACGTGGACGGCGTGTACAGCGCCGATCCCATGAAGGACCCCACTGCCGTCAAGTATGACACTATCAGCTACGACGATGTACTGGCCCAGCACCTGATGGTCATGGATACCACGGCGACCTCTCTGTCCATGGATAACCACATCCCCGTGCTGCTGTTCGCCCTGAAGGATCCCCGCAACATCATCCGCGCTCTGTGCGGCGAGAACGTGGGAACCATTGTCAAAGAGTAAAAACTGCGCGTTTGCGCCTCCCCATAACAGAATGAATGTGAAAGGAAGGACCCCATTATGTTGAAGGACGAGTACAAAGTTTACGAGGAAAAGATGAAGAAGAGCATCGACTCCGTGGCCGCGGACTTCGCCTCCGTGCGCGCGGGCCGCGCCAACGCCGCCGTGCTGGACCGCATTATGGTGGACTACTACGGCAGCCCCACCCCCATCCAGCAGATCGCGGCCATTTCCTCGCCCGACCCCCGGGCTCTGGTCATCTCCCCCTGGGACAGTAAGGCTCTGAAGTCCATTGAAAAGGCTATCCAGAACTCCGATCTGGGTATCAATCCCCAGAATGACGGCCGCTGCATTCGCCTGAGCTTCCCTCAGCTGACGGAGGAGCGCCGTAAGGAGCTGGTGAAGCAGATCCACAAGTATGCCGAAAACGGCAAGGTGGCTGTCCGCAACATCCGCCGGGACGCCATGGACAACTTCAAAAAGCAGGAGAAGAAGTCCGAGATCACCGAGGATGAGCTGAAGCAGGTGGAGAAGGACCTCCAGAAGCTGACCGATGACAGCTGCAAGAAGCTGGATGAGCTGCTGGCGAAAAAAGAGAAGGAATTGATGGCAGTCTGATGGCAAATGTATTGAAAATCACCGATATGGCGGGGCGGATGAAAAATCCGCCTCGTCATATTGCGATTATTATGGACGGCAATGGCCGCTGGGCAACTTCGCGGGGCCTGCCTCGGACTGCCGGACACAAGGCGGGAGCCGAGACTTTCCGCCGCATCGCCACTTACTGCAAGGACATCGGCGTGCAGTATTTGACGGTGTATGCCTTTTCCACGGAGAACTGGAAGCGCTCCGCCGACGAGGTGGGGGCCATTATGGCGCTGCTGAAAAAGTATCTGCTGGAAGCCGTCAGCACCATGGAGAAGGACCACATCCGGCTGCACTTTTTCGGAGACATGACGCCTATTGATCCAGAGCTGCGGGCCCTGGCTCGGGAGACGGATGAGATCACGGAGCATCTTTCTAAAGATGATTTCCAGGCCAACGTCTGCCTGAACTACGGCGGTCGGGATGAGATCTTGCGGGCGGTGCGGCAGTTTGCCTCCGACTGCGCGGCGGGGGAGAAGAAGCCGGAAGACCTGGACGACGCCATGTTCTCCGGGTATCTGGATTCAAAGGGCATCCCGGACCCGGAGCTGATCATCCGCCCCAGCGGAGAGCTGCGGCTGAGCAATTTCCTGCTGTGGCAGTGCGCCTATTCGGAGTTCTATTTCACCGATGTGCTGTGGCCGGATTTTGACGAGGCAGAGCTGGACAAGGCCATCGCAGCCTATCAGGGTAGGGACAGACGTTTTGGGGGCGTGAAGAAATGAGCTCTTTACAGTCCAGAGTGCTGGTAGCCGTCATCGGCGTGCCGGTGCTGGTTTGGGTGGTGCTGTGGGCACCGTCCTTTGTGATGCTGTTTGCACTGTGCCTGCTGGCGGGTATTGGAGGGGAAGAACTCCAACAATGCGTCGGCGGTGTGAATCACAATCGACTGAAGAACATGAGTTTTACCTGCGCCTTTATTACAGTGGCGTGTTATTATTACCGCCCGCATCTTGTGCCGGCGCTGTTTGTGCTGGCGGTGCTGATCTTCTTTGGATATGCCATCTTCAAGGCAGGAGAAGTGAAGTTCAGCCAGATCATGGCAGGCCTGTTCGGCAGCATCGCCATCGGTTACTCCTTTTCCGCCTTTTTGCGCATGGAGGCCGCCGGCATCCACCGGGCTTATCTGCTGCTGCCCTTCATCCTGAGCTTTGCCTGCGATACCTTTGCCTACTTTGCGGGCTGTGCTTTCGGCAAGCACAAGCTGGCTCCCAAAGTCAGCCCCAAAAAGACCATTGAGGGCTCCATCGGCGGCATGGCGGGAAACGTGGTCTGCGGCCTGATTTTCGCTTTCGTCATGGACCGCTGGTTCGGCGGCAGCATCGGCTACGGCGCCATGGCGCTGCTGGCACTGCTGTGCAGCATCGTGGCCCAGGTGGGCGACTTGAGCTTCTCCCTCATCAAGCGGGAGTTCGGTATCAAGGACTACGGCCATCTGTTTCTGGAGCACGGCGGCGTGCTGGACCGGTTTGACAGTGTGCTGTTCGTGACCCCGGTCATTGAGATCATTTTGAACCTGGTGAAGTAATAGACTATGAGTAAAACGATTTCGATTTTAGGCTCTACCGGCTCCATCGGTCGCCAGACGCTGGATGTGGCGGAACAGATGGGGCTGCGGGTGGCGGCTATTACCGCCAATTCCAGTGTGGAGAGAATAGAAGAACAGGTGCGGCTGTTCAAGCCGCGCCTTGCCGTTATGACTGACGAGACAGCGGCAAAAGACCTGGCCGTCCGTCTGGCGGATACCGATACCCGCGTTATCGGCGGATTTGAGGCCCTTGTGGAGGCCGCCACGATTCCGGAGGCTGACACCGTGGTCACTGCCGTGGTGGGCATGGTGGGATTAAAACCGACCCTTGCCGCCATCAAAGAAAAAAAGCGCATTGCCCTGGCAAATAAAGAGACCCTGGTCTGTGCTGGAGAATTGGTGATGGACGCGGCGGACGCTGCCGGGGCAGAGATCGTGCCGGTGGATTCTGAGCATTCCGCCATCTTCCAGTGCGTCCAGGGCTGTGCCGACCGCCGGGAGATCAAGCGGCTGATCTTGACCTGCTCCGGCGGGCCGTTTTATGGCATGACTTATGATGAAGTGGGTAAAATGACAAAGGCGGACGCCTTGAAGCATCCCAACTGGAAAATGGGACCCAAGATCACCGTGGACTGCGCCACGCTGATGAACAAGGGGTTGGAGGTCATCGAAGCCATGCGTCTGTACCGCCTGCCCTTGGAGGAGGTGAGCGTGGTCATCCACCGCCAGTCCATCGTCCATTCCCTGGTGGAGTATCGGGACGGCGCGGTGCTGGCCCAGCTGGGCACACCGGATATGCGGCTGCCCATCCGGTATGCCATGACATACCCGGAGCGGGGCGTGAATCCCGCCGAGCCGCTGGACCTGCTGACCTGCCCGCCTCTGACTTTCGCGGCCCCGGACCGGGATGCTTTCCCGTGCTTGCGGCTTGCCGAGGAAGCTGCCACTGAGGGCGGCACCGCCTGCGCCATTTTAAACGGCGCCAACGAGGAGGCTGTCCGGCTGTTCCTGGCAGACAAAATCGGCTTCCACGACATCCCAAGGCTGGTGGCCGAGGCCCGGGCAAAAGTGCCTGTGGTACAAAGTCCTGCGCTGGAGGAGATTCTGGAGGCGGACCGGGCGGCACGGCAGGTCGTTCTCGGAAATTGAGTTTTTAGGAGCTATCGCATGAAACCTGTTTTTATCCTGGCAGGAATTCTGATTTTCGGCGTTCTCATTGCCGTTCATGAGCTGGGGCATTTTGTGGCCGCCAAGCTCTGCGGCGTCAAGGTCAACGAGTTTTCCATCGGCATGGGCCCGCTGCTTTGGCATAGGAAGAAGGGGGAGACGGAGTATTCCCTCCGGGCGCTGCCCATCGGCGGCTTCTGCGCTATGGAGGGGGAGGACGAGGATACCGGAGACAGCCGCTCCTTTGTCCGCCAGGGCTTCTGGAAGAAGTTCATCATCCTGGCCGCCGGGTCACTGATGAATTTTGTCGCCGGTGTGGTCATCATTCTGGTTCTGTATACCGGCGCCACAGGCTTTTACACGGATAAACTGGTGGGTTTCGCTCCGGAATTTGCCCTCCAGGGCGAAGACGGGCTGATGGAAGGCGATATTTTCTATAAGATCGACGGATACCGCACCTATCTGAAGGGCGACGCGTCTCTGTTCCTCAGCTACCACAAGGGCGACACCATTGATTTGGAGGTCATCCGGGACGGGGAAAAGGTCGTGCTGAAGGACTTCCCCATGGTGCGGCAGACCTATTCCGGCACCGATGGTACGCCCTACACCGGCTTTGGCATCTATGTGGGCGCGGAGCTGCAGGAAGCGACGCTGGGAGCTAAGCTGAAATATACCTGGCATACCGCACTGGATTTCGTACAGCTGGTAGTGTTCAGCCTGAAGCAGCTCTTTACCGGGGGCGCCTCCATGGAGGACTTCAGCGGCCCGGTGGGTATTGTTTCTACCATGACCGAGGCAGGTGTCTCTGCGGCCACTGCCCGGGATGCCTGGAGCCAGATTTTTTACTTTGCGGCCCTGCTGGCGGTGAACCTGTCTGTAATGAATATGCTGCCCATTCCGGCGCTGGACGGCGGCCGTATCTTCTTCCTGATGGTGGATACCGTGGCCCTGCTGCTGTTCAAGCGGCGGGTGCCGGAGAAATACCAGGCGGTGGTAAATACCGCGGGCTTTGTGGTGCTGATGGGCTTCATGCTGCTGGTGACGTTCCAGGATGTGTTCAAGCTGTTCCGATAGGGAGGACATTTTTATGACAAAGCAATTATTCGTGGGGAAGGTCCCCGTGGGCGGCGGCGCTCCGGTGTCCATCCA
>CAMCNO010000042.1 GCA_945876285.1 uncultured Clostridia bacterium
TGTTTAATTTACAAGGTACACGCCGCTTTCCGGCGGAACATTGCTATTATAACAGACAACCATTCATTTGTCAACCGCTTTTTTTACTTTTTTCAAAGTTTTTTGAGCGGCTCACATCCCGAGCTGCGCTGTCAGACAGCTTTGTTAGAATACCAAACCATTCCCCTTTTGTCAACACCTTTTTCGCTCTTTTTTTCGTTTTGCTGATATGCCCCATTACCCCCGCTTATTTCGGTATGACCTCTGTGCAAAACAGAAAACGGACTGGGCAAACGGCTCCGGTGATGTTATAATACCCCTGTAATATATTTTATATGTATACGGGAGTGATCGTTCTGCTGATCCATCGCATGACCGCCACCTTCGGCAAGCTGCAAAGCCGCACGCTGGAGCTGAAGGATGGCCTGAATATCATCGAGGCCCCCAACGAGACGGGCAAGTCCACCTGGTGCGCCTTCCTCCTGGCCATGCTCTACGGCATCAACAGCCGGGAGCGGGACAAGGCTGGCTTCATTGCGGACAAAAACCGCTACGCCCCCTGGAGCGGCGCCGCCATGAGCGGGCGGCTGGACTGCCGCGCGGGGGCGGACGAGCTGTCCCTTATGCGGACCACCCGCCGCCAAACCGCCCCCATGGGCGATTTCCAGGCCTTCTATGCCGGGACCGGCGACAGCTTCCCCGGTCTGACGGGCCAGAACTGCGGCGAGGCGCTCCTGGGCGTCAGCCGGGAGGTCTACGAGCGCAGCGCCTTTATCCGCCAGTCCGGCATGACCATCACCCAGGATGCCGGACTGGAGCGCCGCATTGCCGCCCTCATCACCTCCGGCGAGGAGGATACCTCTTATACAGAGGCCGCCGACGCTCTGAAAAAGCAGTTGAACCGGAGGCGGCACAACAAAACGGGCCAGATACCCGTTTTGGAAACCGGATTACAGGACATCCGCCGCCAGCTCACCGAGCTGGACACTTTGGAAAGCCAACTGCACTCCGCCCGCCGCCAAAGCGAAGCCCTCTCCGCCCGGGAGGGCGAGCTGACATCAGAGCTGGCCCTCCATGACCGCTGGGAGACCGCCCGGGAGCGGCAGGCCCTGGCGGAAGCGGAGACCGCCGCCGCCCAGGCGGAACAGACCGCCGAAGAACTGCGCCGCCGCATTCAGGAAGACCGCATCCCGGAAAACGACACCATCGGCCGTCTCCGGGGCGCGTTAGTCAATTTGGAGACTACCCGCAAGGCCATGGACAAGGCCCGGACTGAGCGGGACGAGGCCGTGAAAGCCCTGCTGCGGGCGGAGGCAGCCGTCAATGAGTCCCCCTTTACCGGCCTGACGCCGGAGCAGGCGGAAAAGGCCCCCCTGGACCTGGAACCAAAGCCCAGGTTTCCTCTGTGGGTTGTTCTCCTGTCGGTTCTTTGCGGCGCGGGTCTGGGTGCCGCCCTCTGGCTCGCATTGAGCAATCTCCTCCTGGCCGTGGTTGCGGGCTGCGGCCTGTCCGGCGCGGTCCTTCTGGCAGCCGGCCTGATGACCGGCAAAAAGCAAGCCCGCTGGGAAGCGCTTGCCGCCGAGGCCCGCCAGCGGCGAACCGAGGAGCTGTCCGCCTATACCGCCCTGTACCGTGCCGCTGAGGAGGCCCGGGCAGAAGCGGACAGGCGCTCCGCCACCGCCGAGGCCCTGTACAACACCCTCTCCTCCAACGAGCAGGCCATTCTGCTGGAAATTCGCCGCTTCGCCCCCGACGCCTTCGACAGCTCCACCGCCGACAGCCTGCTCCGCGGCTGCGCCGTCCGCCGTCAGGAGCTGACGAAAGCCGAAGCCGCCGCCCGGGAGGCCCGGATGCGTCTGGACCTGCTGGCTCAAAAGGCTCCTCCCGCCGACGACGGCACTCCCCTGGAGCCCCCGGCCCGAAGCCGGGAGGCTGTCACCTCCGAGCTGGCAGCCGTCCGGGCGGACCTGGCAGCCGCCCGCTCCGCCACCGACCGGCTCACCGGACAGCTCCACGCCGTGGGCGACCCGGTGGCGCTCCGCTCCGAGGCCGCCCGTCTGGAGGAGGAGATCGCCGCGCTGGAGGGCGAGTACAAGGCCATCCGCCTCGCCATGGACACGCTGGAGGGCGCCAACACCACCCTGCAAAACCGCTTTTCCCCGGAGCTGGGCCGCCGGGCGGCTGAGATTTTCAGTGCACTGACCGCCGGAAAATACAGCGGCGTGGTGCTGGACCGGGCGTTCCACCTCTCCGCCGAGCAGGCGGGAGACAGCGTGTACCGCCCCTCCGCCCTGCTGTCCGCTGGAGCTGCCGACCAATTGTATCTCGCGGTGCGGCTGGCGATCTGCGACCTGGTGCTGTCGGGCGGGGACCCGGCCCCCATCGTTCTGGACGACGCCCTGGCTTCCTTTGACAATGACCGCTGCGCCGCCGCCCTGCGCTGGCTGAAGGAGGAGGGCAAACGCCGCCAGATCCTGCTGTTCACCTGCCACAGCCGGGAGGCCGCTTTCTTCGCCGGGGACGGAGAAGTTGCCGTCCAGCGGTTGACGGCGGACGCATAAAGGTATAAGATACCCCACAGTCGATACAATATGAATAAGGAGATATGAAAGCTATGAGCGAATGTACCCATAACTGCTCCACCTGCAGCGAGAACTGCGGCGAGCGGCAGGAGCCCCAGTCCCTGCTGAAGGAGCATAACCCCAACGCCCGGGTGGGCAAGGTCTACGGCATCGTGTCCGGCAAGGGCGGCGTGGGCAAGTCCATGGTCACCAGCCAGCTGGCTGTCACCATGCGCCGCCGGGGCTATTCCGTGGGCGTGCTGGACGCTGACGTCACCGGCCCCTCCATCCCCAAGGCCTTCGGCATCCACGGCCAGGCCCTGGGCAGCGAGGAGGGCCTCTACCCCATGGAGTCCCGCACCGGCATCCAGGTGATGTCCACCAACCTGCTGCTGCCCAACGAGACAGACCCGGTCATCTGGCGCGGCCCCGTCATCTCCGGCGTGGTCCAGCAGTTCTGGACCGACGTGCTGTGGAACTGCGACTACCTGTTCGTGGATATGCCTCCGGGAACCGGCGACGTGTCCCTCAGCGTGTTCCAGTCCATCCCCCTGGACGGCATCATCATCGTCGCCTCTCCCCAGGAGCTGGTGAGCATGGTGGTGGAAAAGGCCGTCAAGATGGCCGAAATGATGGAGGTCCCCATTCTGGGCCTGGTGGAAAACATGAGCTATGTGGTCTGCCCGGACTGCGGCAAAAAGCTCCATATCTTCGGCGAGGGCAAGACCGCCGAGGCCGCCAAGCGCCACAACCTGCCCGTGCTGGCGGAAATGCCCATCGACCCGGCCCTGGCCGCTCTGGTCGACGCCGGGGACATCGAGTCCTTCCAGGGCGCCTGGCTGGACGGTGCCGCCGACAAGGTGGAGGGCAAGTAAATTTTCGTGTCCCGGAGCAGAACGCTGTTCCGGGACGCATTTTTTCGCCGATTTTGCATATCGACTAAGGGAACGCTGTCGAAAAAGTTGTTTTTGTGTGGAAAAACAGTTGCAAAACCGCGTGTAATTCGAGATAATAGAAGCCGAACAGGTTTTTCCGTGAAAACGGGAAAGAATACAAAAAAATACGAGGGGGATTTTCCAATGCAGGAGTTGAAAGACCGCATCGTCAAGGAGGGCAAGGTCCTTCCCGGCAATATCATCAAGGTGGACGGTTTCCTGAACCACCGCATCGATACCGAGCTGATGGACCACATCGCCGAGGAGTTCGGCAAGCACTTCAACATGGATGAGGTCACCATGATCCTCACCGCCGAGGCCAGCGGCATCGCCCTGTCCGCCATCGTCGCCCAGCACTTCCACAAGCCCATGATTTTCGCCAAGAAGGCCAAGAGCGACAACATCGAGGGCGGCTTGTACCAGAGCGACATTTTCTCCTACACCTATAAAAAGAAGGTCACCCTGCTGGTCAGCAAGGAGTGGATGAGCGCCGACGACAAGGTCCTCATCATCGACGACTTCATGGCCAACGGCGAGGCCATGCGGGGCCTGTGCGACATCGTAGAGGCCGCCGGTGCTACCCTGGTGGGTATCGGCTGCGCCGTAGAGAAGGGCTTCCAGGGCGGCGGCGACCGCCTGCGTGCCTCCGGCGTGAACCTGAAGTCCCTGGCCATCATCGAGTCCGCCGAACCGGGCAACATCGTCTTCCGGGACGAGGACTGACCTCCTGCCGGAGCACCGACCATCATTTTACCGAAGGAGGAATCCTCTTGTCTCACCAAACTGTCATTGTCCTGGACTTTGGCGGCCAGTACAACCAGCTCATCGCCCGCCGCGTCCGTGAGTGCGGCGTGTACTGCGAAGTCAAGCCCTATACCACGCCCCTGACGGAGCTGAAGGCCATGGACCCCATCGGCATCATCTTCACCGGCGGCCCCAACTCTGTCTATCTGGAGAGCTCTCCCCATGTGGACCCCGAAATCTTCACCTGGGGCGTGCCCATCCTGGGCATCTGCTACGGCTGCCAGCTCATGGCCCACACTCTGGGCGGCCAGGTCACCGAGGCGCAGGACGACTCCGCCCGGGAGTACGGCAAGACTGTCACTTATTACGACACCTCCTGCAAGCTGTTCAAGGGCCTGAGCGCTGAGGGCATCTCCTGGATGAGCCACGGCGACTACATGGCGAAAGTGCCCGAGGGCTTCGCCCTGACGGCCCACTCTGACGCCTGCCCCAACGTGGCCATTGCCGACGAGGCCCGGGGCTTCTACGGCGTGCAGTACCACCCCGAGGTCAACCACACCGAAAACGGCATCAAGATGATCCGTAACTTCCTCTATGAAGTCTGCGGCGCCAAGGGCGACTGGTCCATGCAGGACTACAAGAAGACCGCCATCGCCGCCGTCCGGGAGAAAATCGGAAACGGCCGTGTGCTGCTGGCTCTCAGCGGCGGCGTGGATTCCTCCGTTGTCGCCGCCCTGCTGGCGGAGGCCGTTGGCCGTCAGCTCACCTGTGTGTTCGTGGACCACGGCCTCATGCGCCTGAACGAGGGCGACGAGGTGGAGGCCGCCTTCGCCAAGTGGGACATCAACTTCGTCCGGGTGGACGCCGAGACTCGCTTCCTCCTGAAGCTGGCCGGCGTGGACGAGCCGGAGCGCAAGCGCAAGATCATCGGCGAGGAGTTCATCCGGGTCTTTGAGGAAGAAGCCAAGAAGATCGGCGCCGTGGACTTCCTGGCCCAGGGCACCATCTATCCCGACGTCATCGAATCCGGTGCCGGCGACGCCGCCGTCATCAAGAGCCACCACAACGTGGGTGGCCTGCCCGACTACGTGGACTTCAAGGAGATCATCGAGCCCTTGCGGCTGCTGTTCAAGGACGAGGTCCGTCAGCTGGGCCGGGAGCTGGGTCTGCCCGAGTACCTGGTCAGCCGCCAGCCCTTCCCCGGCCCCGGCCTTGCCATCCGCGTCATCGGCGACCTGACCAAGGAGAAGCTGGACACCCTGCGCCAGGCGGATTTCATCTTCCGGGACGAGATTGCCAAGGCCGGCGAAGACAAGAATCTGAACCAGTATTTCGCCGTCCTCACTAACACCCGCTCCGTAGGCGTCATGGGCGATGGCCGGACCTACGACTACACTCTGGCCCTGCGGGCCGTCACCACCGCGGACTTCATGACCGCCGACTGGGCCCGCATCCCCTACGACGTGCTGGACAAGATTTCCACCCGCATCGTCAACGAGGTCCAGGGTATCAACCGCATCGTCTACGACATTACGAGCAAACCCCCCGCTACGATAGAATGGGAGTGAAATTTGCTTAAATAGTTTCGGAATTATTTCAATTCGCTACGAAATTCGCATTAATTTATATCAAAAAGTTTTCTTAATTTTAGTGGTTGGCTATGAGTGTTGCTGTAAAAAGTGGCATTCAAAGCCAACCATTTTCTATTTTTCAAGGAGGCTGTGATATGCCAAAAGAGCCAATGAACACCATCACTTGACCCGAAGTCCCCAGACGGCGCAGACGGATTGATTCTCAAGTTTCAAAAGGAAATATCTCATATCAGGAGTTACTTGGAATCCATCTGCGTCAATGCCGTATCAAAAATCTTGCAACCGTTACGATTGACGGATACCGTACAGCCTCCCGCTATTTTCTCGATTTCGCAGGCAGTGACCTAATGTGCGGAGACATTACCCAATGGATTGGTAATTGCCCTTATTATGAAGCATAAATTTCGGAGTATTGTAACGATACAGGTGAGAAAAACATACCCGCCAGCCATGCCATTACAGCGGAATTTTCACCAGTCTCATTTATAACCGTGTACGATTCCGGGCTGTCCCGTGAAGGAAGCTTTCCGCTTCGTGCCGGACAAAAAACGTACAAAAAGCGATTGCAGTTCCGCCCGGAACAGCAATCGCTTTTTTGTCTTATATCCCCCGCAGGTCAAAGTTCGGGGTGTACTCCTCCCTGGCGGAGGTCCGCTCCTGGGTGTAGCCGTCGGTGACGCCGCAGTTCTCCATGTACTGCACCGCCGCGCGGTACTCCGCCCTCGTCACATGGCGGGCGAGGTTCCCCACAGCGCCCGGCTGAGGGGTGTACTGGCTCATCAAAGAAAGCAGCACATCGCCGGGGCGGAAATTGGCAGCCACCCAGTCGATCACCCGCCTGGTGTTCTCCAGCTCTCCCGGCAAAAGCAGGTGGCGGATAAGGACGCCCCGCTTCAGCAGGCCGTTTTCGATCTTATACGGCCCGGTCTGGCGGAACATCTCCAAAACGGCGGCACTGGCCCAGTCGAAGTAGTCCTCCGCCGCCGAGTATTTCTTCGCAGGCTCCGGCAGGGCGTATTTCAAATCCGGCAGGTAGACCTGCACCTTGCCCTCCAGCAGCCGTAAGGTCTCCACCCTTTCATACCCGCCGCAGTTCCACACCACCGGCACGGGCCACGGCTCCTCCCCCAGGGCCTCCAGAATGACGGGTGTAAAGTGGGTGGGCGTCACAAGGTCCAGGCAGGCGGCGCCCTGGGAAATCAGCTCCTTGAAAATCTCCCGCAGGCGCTCCGCCGTGATGGGCCTGCCCACCTCCCCCTGGGAGATGGGGCCGTTCTGGCAGAAGCAGCACCGGAGATTGCAGCCGGAGAAAAACACAGTGCCCGCACCCTTTTCTCCCACCAGGCACGGCTCCTCCCACTGGTGGAGCATTGCCTTCGCCGCCACCGGGACGCTGGGCTGGCGGCACACGCCGCCGCGTTTCGTCTCCGTCCGCTCCGCCCCACAGCTCCGGGGACACAAATTACAAATCATAGCTTCGTTACATCAAAGTCCGGGCCAAGGTTGCCCTCCCGCCAGTGCTTGCGGCACAGGCCGATGTACTGGTCGTTGGCGCCCAGGACCACCTGCTCTCCTTCCTTCAACACCTTGCCGTCCCGGTCGAACCGGGCGTTGAACATGGCCTTCTTGCCGCACCAGCAGATGGTCTTGACCTCCTCGATTTTGTCCGCCATCACCAGCAGCGCCTCGCTGCCGGGGAACAGGTCGCCCTTGAAGTCCGCCCGCAGGCCGTAGCAGATGACGGGGATGCCCAGGTCGTCCACCAGGTAGACCAGGTACATGACCTCGTCCTTCGTCAAAAACTGGGCCTCGTCCACGATGATGCAGGCATTCTGCTGCAGCTCCATGATGGTGAGCTTACGCATCTCGTCGAAGTAGATGCAGGGGTATTTCAGCCCGATGCGGGAGGCCACCATGTGGTCGCCGTCCCGGGTGTCCAGCCGGGGCTTCACCAGCAGCGTCTGCTGGCCCCGCTCCTCATAGTTGAACCGGGCCATCAGGGCGTTTGCTGTCTTGCTGGAGCCCATGGCTCCGTATTTGAAATAGAGCTGTGCCATCGGTCAGTCCTCCTCGTCATCCGCCCTCTGAATATGTCCCGCAAAGGTCTCCCCGCTTCGCCGGGGGAGGAAGGAAATGGGCTCCGGGGTCTCTTTGCCGTGGTAATAGCACCACAGCCACCTGAGGCACCACACCAGCTTCCGCAGCAGCAGGAGCAGCAGGGCGGTCAGCAGTATGTTAATCAGTTCCATCGTTGTCCACTTCTTCGTAATCCACCGTGTACACCGGGCCCTTGAATTCCGGCTCTTTGGGCTTCTCCTGCCGGGGCTGTCCGCCGCCCTTGCTGCGGCGGTACAGCACCACCAGCACCACGATGACCGCAATGGGCACCGCCAGCCGCAGGGCCAGCGCCAAAAAACTCAGCAGCAGCCGAAAAATGCCCAGCGGCAGGCCAACTAACCATCCCATATGTTTCTATCCTTTCATCTGTTCCTTCGCCACGGCGTAATATCTTGCAAAGGCCGAGGGGACGGCGTGGGCCTCCAGCCCGTTCAAGTCCACCCACGCCCATTCCGTCGGGCCGTCCCCGGCCACAGACAGGGTGTAGCCCGTCATGTGCCACTCCACATGTGTGAAGATGTGCTTCGCCGTCAGCTTGTTTTTCCACTCCACGGCGGTCAGGCCCATGGCCTTCACAGCTTCCGCCGCAACCTGCTCGTCCAAGGCCCCCTCCACGTTGGGGAACTCCCACAGCCCCGCAAGCAAACCGCTGCCCGGGCGGCGGCGCAGGGCCACCTGTTCCTCCCGCAGCAGGAGGAACACCGTCTTTTCTTCCACCCTCCGGGCCTTTTTCGGCTTCTTCACCGGCAGGCTTTCCGCCGTGCCCCGGATGCGGCCCAGGCAGAAGTCCCGGGCGGGGCAAACGTCACACTTGGGCGGGCCATTTGGCACGCAGACCGTGGCTCCCAGCTCCATGGTGGCCTGGTTGAACACGCGGATGTCCGCCGCCTCCTCCGGCATGACGGCCTGCACCTGCTCCCGGACAGCCTTCTTCGTTTTCGGGTCTAAAATGTCGTCATGGCAGTCGGTGATGCGGGTCACCACCCGGAGGACGTTGCCGTCCACCGCCGCCTCCCGCCGCCCGAAGGCCGCCGAGGCGATGGCGCTGGCGGTGTAGTCCCCGATGCCGGGCAATTTCAGCAATCCCTCGTAGGTATCCGGGAAGCCGCCCATCTCCACCACGGCTTTTGCCGCCCTTTGCAGGTTCCGGGCACGGCTGTAATAGCCCAGGCCCTCCCACAGCTTCATCAGCCGGTCTTCGGGTGCGTTTGCCAGAGCCTCCACCGAGGGGAAGGCTTCGAGAAACCGGGCGTAGTAGCCCAGCACCGCCGCCACACGGGTCTGCTGAAGCATGATCTCCGACACCCAGATGCGGTAGGGATCCTGTGTATGCCGCCAGGGCAGGTCCCGGGCATTGGCCCGAAACCACGCCAAAAGCGGCCCAGGCAAGCGATAGAGCACGTTTTCAGTTGTCAGCTCCTGTCGTTTCATGGTATTATCATACCATACCGAACGGAAGATTTGCACCCCTCCCAAAGTTTTTTTGAAAAACCCCTTGACCTTCCCCCTTCTGGAAGGTGTACGATACCCTCAGAAACGAGGTGAGCGGTTTGAAAATCAATGAGGTGGAGGCCCTGGTGGGCATCACGAAGAAGAACATCCGCTTTTACGAGGCCGAGGGGCTTCTCACTCCCCGGCGCAACAGCGAGAACGGCTACCGGGACTACGGCGAGGAAGATGTGGCGGCCCTGCGGCGCATCAAGCTGCTGCGGAAGCTGGGCGTGCCCCTGGAGGACATCCGGCAGATGCTCTCCGGCGCCCACACATTGGGCGACGGGATGCGCCGCCATCTGGTGACGCTGGAGCGGGAGCGGCAGAATCTGGACGCCGCCGCGAAGCTCTGCGGCGAGCTGGCGGACTGCCAGGAGCGGCTGGACGATTTGGACGCCGATGCGTTGCTGGAGAAAATGGCGGAGATGGAGCAGTCCGGCACCACCTTCCAGAACAAGCAATCCCAGGACATCCGGGTGCGGTATGTGGCCCCGGTGGTGGTGACGGTGCTGATGGTGCTGCTGATGCTGGGGCTCATCTGGCTGTTCCTCTGGGCCTTTGAGACAGACCCGGCAGGCGCGCCGCCGCTGCCTGTTCTGGCGGTGTTCGTTGCCGTCCCGGCGCTGGTGGCTCTGGGGGTCATCGTGTCCCTGGTGCAGCGCATCCGGGAGATCGGAAGGAGGGAGATCGACGATGCGAAGCAATTCTGACAGCAAAAAGCAGCGGGGCGCTGTTTTATCCGCCCTGGTGGTGCTGCTGTGGCTGGCCGGTCTGGTGGCCGTCGTGATTTTCGCGGCGGCGGAGGCCGCCCGGGAGGGCGCCATGGGCGTGGGCGCCCTGCTGGTCCTGCTGTACGGCACACTGGGCGCCGCCGCCATGGGGGGAATCCTGATCGCCCTGCGCCAGCGCCTGAAGGAGATCAAGGGAGGCGAGGAAAATGACGCCAGCCAATACTAAGCGCCGCCGGGATGCCCTGCGGGGCGCCCTGACCGCCACGGTGGTCCAGGTGTTTACCGCCGCCGTGCTGCTGTGGGCTCGCCTGCAGGAAGGTGTGCCCGGGTTTGTCTCCCTGTTGCTGCTGGTCCTTGCCATCGCAGGCCTGGGGGCCATCGTCCCCATTTGGATCAATTACCGTATCAGACTGAAAGAAATTGAAGGAGGAGAAGAAGATGCTGCTGCTGAATATTGACTATGTACCCGGCAAAGAGGTGGAACCCCTGGGCCTGGTGAAGGGCACCGTGGTCCAGTCCAAAAACTTCGGCAAGGATTTCATGGCCGGCATGAAGACCCTGGTGGGCGGTGAGATCACCGGCTACACGGAGATGCTGGTGGAGGCCCGCCAGATCGCCACCAAGCGGATGGTGGACGAGGCCAACGCCCTGGGGGCTGACGCCGTCATCAACGTCCGGTTCGGTTCCTCCGCCGTCATGCAGGGCGCGGCGGAAGTCATCGCCTACGGCACCGCGGTCAAGCTGAAATGACCCGGGTCACATTTCTGGACCACAGCGGCTTTTTGGTGGAGCTGCCGACCGTTACATTGCTGTTTGACTGGTGGAAAGGGGAACTCCCGGCTTTGCGGCCGGGGGTCCCGCTGCTGGTCTTTTCCAGCCACCGCCACGAGGACCACTTCAAGCCGGAAATCTTCACGCTGGACGCTGACGCCTTTCTGCTGGGTAGCGACCTCCGCCTGACGCCCCGGAATCTGGAAAAATGGGGGCTGTCCGAAGAAAAAGCCGCCAGATGCGTGCGCCTTGGGAAGCACGACACCGTCTCTCCCCTGCCCGGTGTCACGGTGGAGGCCTTCCCCTCCACCGACGAGGGCTTGGCGTTTCTGGTGACGGCAAACGGACAATCCATCTTTCACGCCGGAGACCTGAACTGGTGGCACTGGGAGGGCGAAGACCCCGGTTGGAACCGGAACATGGAGGTCAATTTCCGGCGGTACACGGAGCCCCTCCGGGGACGGCGTATCGACCTTGCCATGCTGCCTCTGGACCCCCGTCTGGGAGAGGATGGCTTCCGTGGGCCGAAGCACTTTTTGGAGCTGGCGGATATTCGCCGCTTCCTGCCCATGCACCAGTGGGGCGATTTCGGCTTCACAGAGAAATTTTTGGCCCGATACCCGGAATTTGCGGCGCAGACGGTGCCCGTCAGCCGGGAGGGGCAGAGTTTTATATTTAAGGAGGAAGATGCATGAAAATCGACGGAAACGAGCTGGCTATCCGGCAGAACGACCTGGACCGGGAGGGCCATCACAAGGAGGCCCTGGCCATCAAGAAGGAGTTTTTAAAGCAGGTACGGGAGAGCGGCGACCACTGCCCCTGCAAGGAGGCCTGCCCCCACCACGGCAACTGCTTTGAGTGCGTGACCCTGCACCGGGGCCACCGGGACCACCTGCCCATGTGCATGTGGGACATGGTGAACGAGCGGCTGCACAAGCTGTCCCTCATGACGGAGGGGACGCTGCGGCAGTATGAGGAGACCCACAAGTGACATAGAAAGCGCGGGTGGCAATCACCCGCGCTCTCTTTATGCCATGATGACGCCGATGGTCAAAAAGGCCACCGTCAAAATGAGGAAATACGCGATGAGCTTCCAGACGTATTTCAGCCAGCGGTCGTAGGGCACATGGCCCAGGGCCAGAGCGCCCATGACTACCGCCGCCGTGGGGGTAATGATGTTCACCAGGCCCGAGGCGGACTGGAACGCCGTCACCACCAGGTCGCCGCCCACCCCGGCGAACTTGCTGAGGGGCGCCATGATGGGCACTGACAGCGTGGCAAGGCCGGAGGAGGACGGGATCAGCACCGTCAGGGGCAGGTAGATGAGATACACCAGCACCACGAAGGCCACCGGCCCGGCGCCGGAGAGTGCTTTTTCGCCCCAGTTCAGGATGGTGTCTGTGATGGCGCCGTCGTTCATCAGCACCGTGATGCCCCGGCTGATGCCGATGATGAACGCCACGCTTAAAAGCTCGCCGCAGCCGGAGACGAAGGTCTCGGTCATTTCCGTCTCCCCCATGCCGTCAATGAGGCCCACCACCACGCCGCCCACCAGAAACAGGGCGGAGAGCTCCGGGAACCACCAGCCTAAGGCCGGCAGGGGCACGCCCATTTCGTCAAAGGGGATGACGCCGTAGATCATGATGAGGAACACCAGGGCGAACACCGCCAGGATGACTTTCCGTTTATTCGTCAGGGGCAGGGGCTCTCCGGCGGTAAAAGCCGGGGCGGACTCTCCCGCCGCCACGGACAGGACGGGCTGGCGCTTGACTCTGGCGGCGTAGGCCATCACGTACCAGATGGCCGCCCCCTCGAACACCACCCACTGGATGACGCGCAGGAGGATGCCCTCCCCCAGGGAGACCCCGGCGAAGCCAGCCGCGATGCCCGTGGCAAAGGGGTTCACCGTGGAGCTGATGACCCCCGCGCCCGCGCCCAGCAGGATGACGGAGATGGCCGTCACCGCGTCATACCCCGCCGCCAGAAACACCGGAATGAGCAGGGGAAAGAACGCCATGGTCTCCTCCCACATGCCGTACGTGGTGCCGCCCAGGCCGAACAGCAGCATCAAAATGGGGATGAGCCACTTCTCCCGGTCGCCCAGCGCCCGGATAACGTGGCTGACGCCCGCGTCCACTGCGCCGGTCTTCATCACCACGCCTAAGAATCCGCCTACCATCAGGATGAACACGCACACGTCCACCGCGTCGTAGAAGCCGGAAAAGGCGGCTTTCAGCACCGCGCCGATGCCCTGGGGCGACTGGGACACTGCGTGGTACGTCCCGGCCTGAGGCACGCCGTCCACGTACTCGTAGGAGCCCGCCGGGATGAACCAGGTGGCCAGGGCCACCACGGCAATCAGGATAAACAGGATGGTGAAAGCGGTGGGCATGCGGAATCGTTTTTTCTCCAAAGGGTCTCCCCTCCGTTTCTTATTTTCCGATGGTGGCGACCATGACGGCCTTGATGGTGTGCATCCGGTTCTCCGCCTCGTCGAACACCACGGAGTGCTTGCTGCGGAACACCTCGTCGGTGACCTCCCGGATATCCACACCCTTGTCCTGCCACTCCTTCGCCAGCTTCGTCTCAAAGTCATGGAAGGAGGGCAGGCAGTGCATATACAGCACATTGGGGTTGCCGGTGGCTTTCAGCGTCTCCTCCGTCACCCGGAAGGGGGACAGCAGCTTGGCCCGCTCAGGGATGAGGGCCTCCTCGCCCATGGAGGCCCAGATGTCGCCGTAGATGACGTCGGCGTCCTTCACGTCCTCCATGTGGTCGGTAATTTCGATCAGGCCGCCGTTCTCCCGAGCGGTGGCAAAGGTACGCTTGATGAGGTCCTGGTCCATCTCCTTCGCCAGCTTTTCCGGGCCAAGGGCCACGAAGTGCATGCCCATTTTCGCCGCGCCGATCATCCAGGCGTAGCACATGTTGTTCCGCACGTCGCCGGGGAACACCACCTTCACCTGGTTCAGCGGCTTGTGGCAGTGCTCCTCGATGGTCAGCATGTCCGCCAGAATCTGGGTGGGGTGGTCGGCGTCGGTGAGGCCGTTCCACACGGGCACGCCTGCCCACTTCGCCAAATCCTCTACCACGGACTGCTTATAGCCCCGGTACTCGATGCCGTCGAAGAAGCGGCCTAAGACCTTGGCGGAGTCCTCCAGGGACTCCTTTTTGCCCATCTGGGAGCTGTTCGCGTCCAGATAGGTGACGTGAGCGCCCTCCTGGGTGGCCGCCACCTCGAAGGAGCAGCGGGTGCGGGTGGAGGTCTTTTCAAACAGCAGCACGATGTGCTTGCCCTTCATGGTGGGCTCGCAGAT
>CAMCNO010000043.1 GCA_945876285.1 uncultured Clostridia bacterium
GGCGCCGTCCCAGATCTGCTTCAGCGCCGTCACAGCCGGGTCGTCCTTCCGTCCTTTTGGCGTGGTCAGACGGGGAAAGTCAATCATTTCCGCCCGCTGCCGGGCGGTTTCCCAGTCAGCGCTTTCGCTCAGCCCCAGGAAGCCCTGAGCAGCCACCAAAAATTTACTGCCGTATCCGGTGGACAGCGCCTCGTCATCTTCCGCCCGTCCGGCCCCCTGCCGCAGCAGTGCCGCCCAATGAGCCGCCTGACGGCGTACCATGTCCAGCAATTCCCGGGCATAGGGCGTGTCGTCAAACCCGCCGTCCAGGTTCTCCCAGGCTTTCCGGTTTTCCGACAGCCATTTGGCGGGATAAGCGTGGCTTTGCAGCTTGTCATACAGCTCCAGCACCAGCTCCTCCAGCGCCCGGTCGTCCCGGCCCGCGCCCAGTGTATCCGCAAGCTGTTCTTTCCCTTCGTCCAGGGTGTCGTAAAAACCCTCCAGCGTTCGGGCCAGCACCCGCTGACGCACAAGCTTCGCCTCGTTGTCATCCAGCACACGGAAATCAGGTGTCAGGGCGCATCGGTCTCCCTCCTGGGCCAAAAGATGGGTATTCTCCCGCAGCAGCGCCGTGCAGAAGGCGTCCACGGTCTTGATGTCCGCCTGATACACCCGCAGAAGCTGCCGCTTCAGGTGGGTGTCATTGGGCGTCTCCGCCAGATGCTTGGAAAGCTCTGAGGCGATCTTGCTCCGCAGCTCCGCGGCGGCGGCTTTCGTATAGGTGATGATGAGAAAATCGTCCACATTGCAGTGTTCTTCCGTCACATAGCGGAACAGCCGCTCCACCAGCACCTTCGTCTTGCCGGAGCCGGCGGCGGCGGAAACCAGCAGGCTGCCGCCCCGGTTCTCCACCACAGCCTTCTGCTGGGGAGTCAATGTCAAATTTGCCATGTCAGTTTTCCTCCCCGTCCAGCATTCCCCAGAATTCCTCCGGCCTCACCGGCAGGATGTAGCGCAGATGGTCGCCGTCCCGCCCGTCCTGGAAGTGGCAGGCATCGGCCCAATCGCAGTATTGACAGAAGCTGTCGTCCTCGCTGTGGCAGCAGGGGTCGGCGTCGATGTTGCCCTGCCGCACCTCGGCGGCGATTTGGTGCAGAAGCTTCTCCACGTACTTCCCCAGCTTGCCAAGCTGCGCCGCCGACGCGATACTTCCGGAGAGACTACCGTCCCTGCTCACCCGCAGGGGCAGGTAGTGCGGCTCCCGCAGGGAGTCGTGCTCCATGGCCTCCAGCACAGCGGGCTCCGCCAGCAACAGACCGGAGCGCTTGAGCTGCTTCTGCCGCTCGCTTGCCAGCTTTTCCGGCGGGATGTTACGCTCCAGGCTCAATATCTCGTCCCTGGCAGGCAGATACAGCACCCCCGCCGGTTCAATTTCATGGCCAAAGTGGTCTTTTCCCTCTTTTTGCAGGGTAAAGAGGTAGAGGAGCATCTGGATATCCAGTCCCATCTTCACCGCCGACAGGTCAAAGGCCTTTTTACCGGACTTGTAGTCCACCACCCGAAGGTACAGCTTGCCATCCTTCACCCAGCCGTCCACCCGGTCCACCTTGCCGCCGATCCGCAGCTCGGCGTCCGGCTCGGACACCACCACGGCAGGCAAAGTACCGCTGTCGCCGAAGGACAGCTCAAATTCCAGAGGGATGAAGTCCGAGTGGCGCAGCTCCTCTGCCACCTGGTCGATGACAGCGTAGGCTGTATTCCGCAAACGTGCAAACAGGTACTTGAACCGGGCATTCCGCTCCTGGAAGTTGTGCAGCTCCTTCTCCACATAGAGGTCGATATACTTTCGCACCAGCTTGTGCAGTTCCTCGTCGTCCACCGCAGCAAATCCACCCATCCCAAGCACATCCCGGGTGACGTTTTCCAGCAGGAAGTGGAGGAAGGTGCCGATCTGCGGCGCGTCAAAGGCAGCGGGGCTCCGGGGCTTCGCCTTCAGGCCATACTCCATGAAGTAGGCGAAATGGCAGGAGCGCATTCGCTCCAGCCGGGAAGCGGACATGGATACCCGGTCGCCGTACAGCGCCCGGACGGCGCTCCTGGACAATCTGCCCCGCTTGATGGAAGCTGCCCGCTCCATGGCTGCCAAGCGGTCGGTAAACTGGGGATTTTCCGCGAAATACCGCCACAGCGCCCCCTGGGGCCGCTGACCAGCCGCCTCCAGCGCCGGAATAGCCGCTGTTAAGCGATAATCCTTGTCATTGCTTTCTTTTTCTGCCTTTACCGCCGGAAACAAGCTCCGCAGCCGGTCGATGACAAAGGCAGGCCGCAGCTCCGCCCCGGACACATCAGACACCGGATAGCTGACTGTCAGTCCATCAGTCGGCTGTGCCAGAGCAGCATAGAGGTTCTGCAGTTCGATGCTCATGCGGTCCATGCCCGTGGGCGCCAGCTCGATGCCCCGCTGGGCCAGCTCGTCCCGGTCGTCATCGTTCAGGATGCCGCCGCTCTGGCCCGGATCCGGCAGCACATGATCGTTGGCCCCCAGCAGGAACAGGTACTTGTCCGTATGGCGGTCGTTGCGGGTGATCTCGCTGACGGACACCTGATCCAGAGACACCGGGATGGTGCCAACACTGTACTGGGTCACCACCTGGCGGAACAGCCGGGTGAACTCGTCCAGGCTCATAGGCTCGTCGCCCAAAATCTCCACGAACTGGTCCAGCACGCCGCAGAGGATCTCCCAAAGCTGGGCCGTCTCCTCCGCGTCCTGGAGCCGCCCCGCCTCCGCCTGGGCCTTCATCTGGGATTCCAGGGCGTCCTGGAGGCCCAATGTCTCCATGAAGCTGTAAAGGGAATCTATTTTTTCCCCTGCTGTTTCTCCGGCTTTTAAGCCATCTGCCAGCGCCAGCAGCGGCTGGCGCACACGGCGGCGCAGCTCGTTCACACGCTCCAGCCGTGCCTGCCGCTCCTCGTTCCAATCGGCACCGTAGCCCTCCGGATTTTCCGTCCAGTCCACATCCCGGAGCCACATCTGCCCGTGAATATCCCATTTCAGGACGTAGTTTTCCAGCTCGTCGCATTCCGCCGCCGTCAGTCCCGCCAGCCCGGTCTTCAGCCAGCGGAACATGTCCTCGTATTCATATCCGTTGCCAATGGCCGCCAACACCCCGGTCAGCAGGCTCAGCACCGGCTTTTCCAGAATGTCGCTGCGGCGGCTCAGGTAGGCCGGGATGCCGTACCGCTCGAACACCGTCTCGATGACGCCCTCATAGTCCCCCATGTTCCGGGCCGCCACGGTGATGTCTCGATAGCGGCACTTCCCTGCCGACACCAGCCGCAGGATATCCGCCGCAGTCTGCTCCACCTCGGAGAACACGTTGTCCGCCTCCCGGATGCGGACAGCGGCGCTGTCCCCCTCAAAAGGCACATTTTCACCGAAGAAATACCGTTCCACATGACCCAGGGCGCTGTCATCCCGGCGCTTCAACACCTGAATCTCCACCGGGCACCGCTCCTGCTCCGCCAGGCGGCGCAGCTGGCCCAGTGTCTTGAGGGACGCCTCAAAAATTTCCTCCCGGCTGTCCGGCTCTCCCAGAAGCGTTATGGTAACGGACCGAGCCTGCCGCAGGAGGATGGACAGCGCCCGCCGCTCCTGGGCGTTGAAATAGGTGAAGCCGTCGATGAAAATATCCTTGCCGCTGGCATAGCCGGATTCCTCCAGGCTGTCGCACAGTTTCGTCATCCGGTCCCGGGCATCCACGCCGGGACGCCGCAGGCGGGCCTCGTAGGCGCCGTACAAAAGACTCAGGTCGCAGAGCTTGTCGTGGGTCGCCCCTGTGATGTCCTGGGCCTGGGTATACAGGTTCTCCGGTGAGACCTCATAGCACCGCAGCTCGTCGAACAAATCCAAAAGCTGCTGCAAAAAGGCAGACTTCTGGGAGGGACGGCGGTAGACCGTCAGAGAGGGCATGACCTCCATCAACGCCTTTTGCAGCGTCAGCAGCTTGCCGCCGGCGTCCAATGTCACCTGGGCGATGCCCCCGGTGATGGCCAGCACCCGGTCGCTGAGCCGCCGGAAGCTCAGTACTTCCGCATGGCGGCTGGCAGCAGGGCCGCAGACGCGGCACAAATCCACCTCCGCCTGGTGGGAGGCGTGCTCCGGCACCAGCAGAATCTGCTGCCCGGAATCCCCCAGCTCCGCGATGCGGCGCAGCACCGTATCCGATTTTCCCGTTTTGGCCCGACCCATCAGAATCGTCAGCATAGGCGTTCTCCTTTTTGTTTTCCTGACTGATATGATATCACAATACCTGTCCCATTAACAGCCCCGGTTGCCTTTTTTCGCCCGGTGTGCTATTCTGAAAAAAACGTCGAAAGAGGAGGCACCGTCATGCCCCACATTCCACAGGGAACCACCGACACGCTGACGCTGGAGCTGTTTGACCCGGCCCTGGAGGCCGCTCTCCTGCCCTCGCCGGACTACGATGTCAGCCGCTGGCTGTATGTTCCCAACACCTACTCGGAATACCGTTACATCCTGGGCACCAGGGGGGAAAAGCCCCTCATCTGCGTGGGCATCAATCCCTCCACCGCCGCGCCAGACGCTCTGGACCCCACCCTGCAGTCCGCTCAGCGCATTGCCCTTGCCAACGGCTACGACAGCTTTCTGATGTTCAATGTCTATGCCCAGCGGGCCACCCGCCCCGATGACATGGAGCCGCACCTGAACCCTGCCCTGCACACTGAAAACCGCAAGGCGTTCCGCTACCTGCTCTCCCTTTCAGAGCATCCGGCGGTGTGGGCCGCCTGGGGAAACATCATTGAAAAGCGGGACTACCTCATGGACTGTATGCGGGACTTCGCCGCCGACGGTCAGGCCGTGGGCGCCCGGTGGTACACTGCCGGGCCTCCGCTGAAATCCGGCCATCCCCACCACCCCCTGTACCTGAAAAAGGACACGAAGCTGCTGGACTTTGATATTGCCGCTTATCTGAAACGCTGAAAAACCGCCGTTGGGGAGCACCCCAACGGCGGTCTCGCACTTATTTCAGCAATTCTCTGGCGTATTCCAGACTGACGTCCATGCGTCTGGCAACGCCCTCCTCGTTCAATCCGCTGTCCCGAAACCGCTTCGCCACCTTGTTCAGGCTCTCGCCTACCTCGATGATGTGGCCGTCCGGGTCATACAGACGCACGGCCCGCTGGCCCCAGCGGTGCTCTACCGGCGGACGCACCAGCTTTGTCTCCGGGTGGTCCTTCAGAATACCCAGAAATGCGTCAAAGTCCTCCGCCACATAGTACATCTCGGCGTCATTCCCGCCGAAGCGGATCTCCTCTGCCGGCTTGTCCAGAAATTCCGCCCAGGTCTCCAGCGTCTGGAGGGACAATCCCCCGGTCAGCACCACATTGGCTCCGAAGTCATTGACCACTTCCAGGCCCAGCACATTCCGGTAAAAGGCCAAAGCACGCTCCATATCCCGCACCGCGAACAGCGATCCGCCCGCTTTCAATCCCATATCCATCCCTCTTTCAGTCCCATTTCTCTTTCAGTGTCTCCCACCACTCCACGGCTTTGAATTTCAGCACATAGCCCTGGTTTTCCTCCGTGATGAGACGCACTTCCTCCTCTGAAAAACCAGCCGCCAACGCGGAGGCGGGAACATCAGCGGACGCGGCGGTACACAGAGGCGGAAACACCACGCACCACCAGTTCCGGCCCTTTCCCTCCCCGATGATGACCCGAAGGGCCAAGTATTCCCCGGCGGGCAGGGTGAAACCGTCATACTCCTTGGTGGGGAAATCCGTATTTTCCAGATTCACTGTCACCGGATAATCGTATCCTTCCGCGGCAATTTCCTTTGCCGCGATGCGTTCCAGCTCCAAAAGCTGGCCCCGGAGGCGGCTCTCCGCCTCCCGGCGGTCAGCAGACTGCTCCAAAATGGCAGTAGCCCGTTCCAGCACCACGTCCCGCACCCGGAGCTTCAGCGCCTGGTCCTCCTCGGAATCCGAATTCGCCAGCACGTGGAGCCGCACCACCTTGTCCGCCAGCTCATCCTGTGTCCGCAGGGCCAGGGCTCCGGAGGTCAGGAACACCGCCAGGCCGATGAGCAGCGCGATTTCAAAAAATTTTAATTTGTAACCATATTCTTTCACAGCGGTTTTCATATCGTTTCCATCCTTTTCGTATGTAGGCCCGTGGGCCTTTGATGGAATCATAGACAAAACCGCTGTGATTTATACAAATTCTCAGAATTTTTTCACCGGGACCGCCAAATAGGTCTGCTGATAGGTCTCTTTCAGCACTTCTGCCGCCCTCTGGGCGGTTTCATGCTCTGCAAAGATGCCAAATACCGTAGGCCCGGAACCGCTCATGGCGGCGTTCAGCGCGCCAAGCTCCAAAAGGCGATTTTTGATGAGAAACACCTCGTGGTATTCCTCCGGCAGGACCTCCTCAAACACATTCCCGAGCCGGGCCGCCACGCCCGCCAGGTCTCCGGCTTCCAGCGCCAGCCGCATACCGTCGATATCGGGACGGCGGGTCAACTCTCCCCCGTCCACCCGGGCAAACAGGGTGGGCGTAGGAATGCCGAAGTCCGGCTTGCAGAGGACGAACCAACAATCCGGCAAGGGCGACAGGTCCGTCAGCACCTCGCCCCGGCCCTCCGCCAGAGCGGTTCCGCCCCGGACGCAGAAGGGCATGTCGCTGCCCACGGTAAAACCGACGCGCTCTAATTCCTCCGTGGACAGTTCCGGCGCATAATTGTCCCGCAGGATGCGCAGCAATGCTGCCACATCAGCACTGCCGCCGCCCAGGCCCGCGTAGGCGGGTGTTACCTTTTCCAGCGTCACCCGCAGGCCCGGCATAAGAAGTCCGGCAACCTCGAAAAAAGCCTCCGCCGCCCGTTGCTCCAGAGTCTTCTTCCCCGCCGGGATGAAGTCCCCATCGGTGCGCAGTTCAAAGCCCGCCGCCGTTTCTTCAACGGTGACGGTATCGCAAAGCGAGATGGTCTGCATCACCATCCGCATATCGTGGTAGCCGTCAGGCCGGGTTCCCAAAATATCCAGTGCCAGATTCACTTTTGCCGGTGCAGTCAATGTTTTCATGGCGATTCTCCTAATGAATTGTCCCCGTGGAAGTTCCACGGGGACAGTTTAGCATATCCGAAAATCCGATGCAATCTTATTTGATTTTCCGGGCCTCCACGTAGTAGCGCTTATCCTGGGCGTGGCCCATGGAGAAGGTCTTGCGGGGCAGCACACCGTCGGCCATGACGGTCTTGAAGAGCTGCTCCTTGCCCATGGCAGGCAGCAGGAAGCCCATGTTGCCGGGCTTGCTGCCCAGCTCTTTCGTCACCTCGTCGCCGTGGATGTAGTCCACCTCGCCGCTGTGAGACTTCAGGTACTCGTCAATGACGCCCTGGAGCGTACCAACAGCAAGCTGGACCTTGGGGGCGGGAACGGTCACATAGCCGTCGTGGCCTTCCCACACCACCTCGATGACGTGGCCCTCGCCCTTACCCTCGTAAGCGTTGGGATAAGCCGCCTTGAACGCGGCCATGAAGTCGTCATGGTTCACGTCAAACAGGACGCGGTGAATGGGTTCGAAGCCCAGGGCATCATCGTGGTTGTTCACCACTTCCACCAGCGCGTAACGGGCGGGCAGACTGGCCCACTCGCTCTCGGGAGTAACCTTCTTCAAATTCTCATAGCACTGCTTGGCGGTGGCCAAAGAGTGGTTGCCGTCGCCCACGGCGAACAGCAGAGGCGCCACGCCGCTCATACCGTACTTTTTCTGCATTTCGGAGTCGGCGCACAGGCCCGTCAGAGCGTCCGCCACGCCGTCCATCTGGCCGTCCGTCAGCTTCCAGCCCGTCAGGTGGCCGCCGCCCTGCTGCAGGTCAAAGTCGTACAGCTTCTCCATATCGCCGCTGGCGGCGGTAAGAGGCTCGATGACAGTCTTGTCCGGGTCATCGATCAGCAGCATAACGTGAGGCAGCTCAATAGGAGCGTCCTGCCGCACCTTCACCCGGGGCGGGATGCGGGAGAGGACCGTGCCCTCGGTGGCCCGGATGAGTGCACCGGAGCCGGGAGTGAAATCATACTGGTCCAGGTCTACCATGCCGATGAGGCCGTGACGGACCTTTCCGTCGGACTGGGTGCGCTCGATGTAAATGAGAGAATCGGGCAGGGTCTTGAACACGTCTTCTCCCAAATACTTCTCCATGGAAGCATTGATGGCGGCGATGTCCTTGTCCACATCGGGGCCGTTGAGCTTGGCCTCCGGCAGGATGACCCGCAGCGTGGAGGGAGCGTCGCCTACCGTCTCCTCCACCGCCTGCCAGTATTCCGGCTGGGAGGTGAACTGGTCGCAGGCCACCACGGCCCACTTGGTCATGTCCGCGTCCTTGGGAAGCAGGATGTCAGCGGGGTAAAAGCCCAGTTTGTTGAATTTTTCGTTCATACGGCATCTCCCTTTCAATTTGTTATTTTTTAAGTTCCCGAATAATCATAACTGTAAGGACCACAAGGCCGACCACCAGCGCGGCAATAGCGGGCAACAGGAACGTTCCACCAAGCAGACCGCCCACGGACTCCAGGAAAAAGCCTGCCAAAAGATTCAGGTCGCCCGTCAACTGTTCCATTTGCCCCTCCCCGTTTTATAGTGCGGCCTTGATGGCGGCCAGCAGGTCGCCGAAGTCCTCGTAGGCGGACAGCTCCGGATGGTCCGCCTTGATCTTCTCCGTGCTCTTGAACAGGAAGCCGGCCTTGCTGGCCTGGATCATGCCCAGGTCGTTATAGCTGTCGCCGGAGGCAATGGTCTCATAGCCGATGGACTGCAGCGCCTTTACCGTGGTCAGCTTGGACTGCGCGCAGCGCATCTTGAAGCCGGTAATCTCGCCGCTCTCAGCCACCTCCAGAGAGTTGCAGAAAATGGTGGGCCAGCCCAGTTTCTCCATCAGGGGCTTTGCAAACTCCTCAAAGGTGTCGCTGAGGATAATGACCTGGGTGAGGGAACGCAGCTCGTCCAGGAATGCCTTGGCGCCGGGCAGCGGGTCGATCTTGGCGATGGTCGCCCGAATTTCTTTCAGGCCCAGGCCGTGCTCCTTCAGGATACCCAGCCGCCAGCGCATCAGCTTATCATAATCCGGCTCGTCCCGGGTGGTGCGCTTCAGCTCCGGAATGCCGCTGGCCTCTGCAAAAGCGATCCAGATCTCGGGCACCAGAACGCCCTCCATATCCAGGCATACAATATTCATACCGTTTTCTCCTCCTGTTTTTCCGCCCCGGCGGGCGGCGGTCATTTCTGTTTTGATTATACAATACTCCGGCGGCGCTTTCAATCAAAATCGGAAAAATATCGCAAATAGGTCGACCTATACTAGCGTATAATGGGAGACCATGCTGGACACGCTATCTGCAAGTCCCTTATACGGGCATGAATGGAGGTTTTGACCATGTTCATTGACAAGCTCGCGCTGCTGCTGACCATCATCGGCGCCCTGAACTGGGGCGGCATCGGTCTGTTCGGCTTCGACACCGTGGCTTTCCTGTTCGGCGGGCAGCTGGCGCTCCTGTCCCGCATCATCTATACCCTGGTGGGTCTGGCCGGACTGTGGTGCATTACCCTGTTCTTCCGCACCGACGAGGAACACGGGCACGCGCCCCACACCGCCTGAGAGCCTCATGCGGATACAGAACACGAGCGGAGCACGCAGCTCCGCTCGTTTCATTTATTTCTCCTGAAGCTGCTTGACCAGCGCTTCCTCCGGGGTGACGTTCACGGTGCGGCAGGTGGTGTAAATGACCATGCCCGGCCGGGCTCCAGCGGGCTTTTTCACATTTTTTACCGCCGTGTAGTCCACGGGCACATTGCCGCTCTCCCGGGCCTGGGAGTAGTACGCCGCCAGCTTGGCGGCCTCCACGATGGTATCGTCATCCACCTCCCGGCCCTCCGTGCGAAGGATAACATGGGAGCCGTGAATCTTCTGGGTGTGGAGCCAGATGTCCCGGTGGTCGGCTTCTTTCAGGGTGAGCTGGTCGTTCTGGCGGTTGTTGCGGCCCACCAGCACCCGGAAACCGCTGGTGGTGCGGAACGCCCGGGGCTTGGCCGCCCGCTTGATCTCCTTCTTCCCCTGCTTGCGCAGGAATCCGGCGTCTTTCAGCTCATTGCGGATGTCGATGAAATCCTGCTCCGTCTCCGCGTGGCTGATCTCCTCCAACACGCTCTCCAGGTACTCCATGTCCCGCCGGGCAATTTCCATCTGCTCCCGCAGGTATTTTTCCGCCGTCTTGGCCTTCGTGTATCGTTTGTAATACTTGGCGGCATTCTGCTGGGGCGTCAGCAGCGGGTCCAGCTGGATGGTGACGGAGGGACAATTCTCCTCGTAGAAATTCTCGCAGGTCAGCTTGCTGCTGCCCCGCTCCATGCGGTAGAGGTTGGAGGTAATGAGGTCTCCGCAGATGCGGAGCCTGTCCCGGTCCTGAGTCTCGGCGTAGTCCTTCTCCTGGAGGGCCAGCTTCCGCCGCAGGCGGTCCCGGGCGGTGGTGGCAGTGCGGATGAGGTCCGCGCCCCGCTGACGCACCCGCTCCTGCCGCTCCCGCTGCTCATAGAAGCTGTCCAGCAGGGCGGAAAAGCTGTCAAAGCGCTCTGTCTCCATGATGGTGCCGTATTGCAGGATGGACAGGCAGGCAAATTCCTCCGGTTTCCCATCCTTTTTCAGCATAATGGGTGTAAAGTGATTCTCCCTGATAGCATTTGCAAATTCAGAGATTTCCTGCCAGAAAACGGACTTCGCCGCCTCGGTCAGCTCAAACAGCCGCACGTCGGTGGCTCCGGCGGTGCGGAACGCCAGCTCCCGGGCCATCAGGGGCGAAATGCCGAAGTAGCTGTCCAGCAGGAAGGCGTCCAGCTGCCGCTCCGGGTTGGCGGCGGACAGCTTTTCCAGAAAGCCCTCCTCCGTCTCCTCCGTCACCGGCAGGCGGCCCACGGAGGCGGGGGGATCATAAAAAAGTCCCGGCAGGACCTGCCGCTGGGCGGACATGTCCACGTCCACCCTGCGCATACAGTCAATGATGCGGCCCTCTCCGTCCAGCAGGATGAGGTTGGAGCGGCGGCCCATGGCCTCCAGCACCAGCGTCCGTTTCCCCGGCTGGCCGAAGTCGTCGGTGATGTCCAGTTCTAGCCGTACCAGCCGCTCCAGCGTGGGCTGGGTGATATCCGCCACCCGGGCGCCCACCAGATGCTTGCGCAGCAGCATACAGAACATGGGCGGCTCCGCCGGGTTGTCCCGGACCGTCTCCGTCAGCTGGATGCGGGGCGCGTTGGCTCCGGCGTTCAGCAGCAGCCGCTTGCTGCCCCGCAGCAGCAGGATGACCTGGTCCCGGGCGGGCTGCTGCACCTTGTCGATGCGCAGATTCAGTAGTTGAGGCCGCAGCTCTTCCACCACAGCCTGTAAGCAAATGGCGTCCAGTGGCATCAGACCGCCTCCTCCATCATCGCGCAGAATAGTTCGTTGACCCGGTTCTTCCGGCCCTTCAGCCACAGCCAGCCCAGCAGCGCCTCCAGAGCCGTGGCCTCGCCGTACTGGGCGCGGCTGGCGTGGCCGGGAACGGAGTGTACCTGGGCGTTGCGGCCCCGTTTGAACACCGCCGTCTCCTCCTCGGTCAGCAGGGGCAGGATGCGCTCCGCTTTCTCCGCCTGGCTCTCGGCACACACCAGACGGATGGTGGCCTGATGCAATCCCTTGCCGGTGGCCTTTCCGTGGGCACAGAGCCAGGTGCGGACCAAAAGCTCAAACACCGCATCGCCTACGTGGGCCAGGCCGATGGAGCTGATGGACCGGAGCTGGTCGTCGGTCAGTTGGATGTCAAAATAGTTATCCATAGGGTCCTCCCTGAAGTTGTTTGCGATTTGAGGAGGATTATACCACAGCTTTGTCTGTTTGTCACCCCGGTCAAACGAGGAAACGCGCCGGGGCTTTCGCCCCGGCGCGCCGTTCTCTTATGAAAGATCAGCAGCAGGAATTGTTGTTGCAGCCGCCGTTGCAGCCGCCCCAGCTGTTGCCGCCGCAGCAGCAGAAGATGATGATCAGGAGAATGATGATCCAGCAGCAGTTTCCGCCGCCCCAACCATTGTTACACATACCGGAACCTCCTATGAGTTGTTGACCGGGCTTGCCGGTCTCAATCCATATTATGCGGTCCCGTCATAGAGGTTCCTGCGCGCTTACAGCCGCCAGCCCGTCACCATGGACCGGGTCTCTTCCCGCTCCCAGGATGTGAACACGCCCTTCTCCTGGAGCAGGTCGCCTAAAGTCCGGTTCCCGTCAGGCAGCCAGGCATCCAATGCGTAGTAGGAAATATACACCAGCTCCGCCCGCAGGAATTTGTCACGCTGAAGCATCTCTGCTTCACCGGCGGTCAAAACTCCGGCGGTCTGGGCGCGAATCAAGGTGTCGGACAGGTTCGTGTTGGCAACGGAGCTGTATCCCATGGCTCGCAGTATAAATTCCGTGTACTGCCAGGCATTCACCGCCTCGGCGGGCTTGAACTGCGTGGGGCTGCATCCGTTGGTGTAGCCCATGCTGTATGCATAACCGACGTATTTCTCCGCCTGGGAGCCCTTCTGAATGTCCGTGAAAGGTGTGGTGCCCGTCCAGGCCAGAGCCTGCTCCTCCTCCCCCAGCACCCTGATAAACATGATGAGGGCCTGGAGCCGGGTGGGAGCCACTTCCAGGTCAAAGGCCTGGCCATAGCCGGTCGTGCTGCCCTTGAACAGGTGCAGGGTCTTCAAAGCGGATGCTATGGCATTATAATCCGTGGCATCGGAATATGTGAAAGTACCCCCCTCATGGTCCACCACCGCCGTCTTGGAGGTAACCGTGAACTCCGCCGTAGTGTCCTCCGCTACGATATAGCGGTGGTTCGCCTGTAAGGCGGTGCCGCCGGGAACCACCTTTCCGTCGGTGGCATCAACCACCGCGCCGGAGGAATAGGTCACATTGCCCTGCCCGGCCAGCAGCATCACGGTGACGCCGGTGGAGCCATGCAGGACATCCCCCTGCTTCATACGGTCCTCCGCCCACGCGAAGCTGTTCCCGGAGAGGTCAGCACCCAAGTCCACGCCGGACAGCAGCGCGGCATCGGAAGCATTCAGCTTCTCCTCCACCCGGCTGTCCACAGCGTCAGAGAATGTACCCTCCAGATAAGACAGCGACGCCAGCGGATCACTGGCGTCACCCGCCGCAAGCCCCCACACCACTGCAAGCAGTGCCAGGCAAAGCGGAATCAAGATCAAAAGTTTTTTGCTCATAATCGGATAAGTGTCCTTTCGTCAGCCCGGCATCCTTCACCGGGCGGCGCGTTCAGCGGTTGGCGATGCGGTAGCTGAGGGTCAGCAGGCTGTCCGCGAAGTGGATATTCTCGAACTTCACATCCGCCTTGGCGCTGGACAGTTCCACATTCGTAAAGTTCCAGAACCCGTGGACGCCCATCTCGATAAGGCGGTCAGCGGTATCCTGGGCCACATCCTGCGGGATAGTCAGCACCACCACATCCACGCTGTGGGTTTCAATGTAATGCTCCAGCTCGCTCATGGCATATACCGGGACGCCGTTGACAGTCGTACCGATCACATTAGGAGACACGTCGAACGCCGCATCGACGGAAAAACCTGTCTGAGAGAACGGGAAATTCCGCAGCAGGGCGCGACCCAGATTGCCCACGCCGATCATGACAAGATGGTGGTCATTGTCCACGCCCAGGATATGGCCGATCTCCGCCCGCAGTTCCTCCACATTATAACCGTACCCCTGCTGGCCGAACTCGCCGAAGCAGCTGAAATCCTGCCGGATCTGGGATGCGGTGATATTCATTTCCTGGCCCAGCGAATGAGAGGAAATGCGCACCACGCCGCGGGCGCACAGATCTGTCAGCTGGCGGTAATACCGGGGAAGGCGCCGGATAACAGCATCAGAGATATTCTCCTTTTTCAAAACACTCACTCCTATCTGGAATCTTGTTAAAATATTCTCAGACTTAGTTTAGACCAAATCAACTACTTTGTCAATTTTTTTAACAATCTTTTTGTGAGAAAATTTTTTAAGACCCTCTTTACACAAACTCCAAACTCTGCTATACTACCAATCGATGTGTGAGAGCACGTCTTGGTAAATGCGCCCGTGGCGCAGTTGGATAGCGCGTCAGACTCCGACTCTGAAGGCCGCTGGT
>CAMCNO010000044.1 GCA_945876285.1 uncultured Clostridia bacterium
GGCGGTGGTGGTTGAGCCGAGAATCCCCCGGCTTTAGCCGTGGGGAGTGTCAAGACATTTTAGGAGGAATTTACAATGAGTAACATTTATACATCCGCCGACCAGCTGATCGGCAAGACCCCGCTGCTGGAGCTGACCCATATTGAGAAGGAAGAGGGCCTGGAGGCCAAGGTCCTGGCGAAGCTGGAGTATTTCAACCCCGCCGGCAGCGTGAAGGACCGTATCGCCAAGGCCATGATCGACGACGCGGAGGCCAAGGGCCTTCTAAAGCCCGGCTCTGTCATCATCGAGCCCACCTCCGGCAACACCGGCATCGGCCTGGCCTCCGTGGCCGCCGCCCGGGGCTACCGCATCATTATCGTCATGCCCGAGACCATGTCCGTCGAGCGCCGCCAGCTGATGAAGGCCTACGGCGCGGAGCTGGTGCTCACCGAGGGCGCCAAGGGCATGAAGGGCGCCATCGCCAAGGCCGATGAGCTGGCAAAGGAAATTCCGAACAGCTTCATCCCCGGCCAGTTCGTGAACCCCGCCAACCCCGCCGTTCACAAGGCCACCACAGGCCCGGAAATTTGGGAGGACACCGACGGCAATGTGGACATCTTTGTGGCGGGCGTCGGTACCGGCGGCACCGTCACCGGCACCGGCGAGTACCTCAAGAGCCAGAACCCCGATGTGAAGGTGGTGGCCGTGGAGCCCGCGTCTTCTCCTGTTCTGAGCAAGGGCACCGCAGGCAGCCACAAAATTCAGGGCATCGGCGCGGGCTTCGTTCCCGATGTGCTGAATACCGCCGTGTACGATGAGATCATCGCTGTGGAGAACGACGACGCCTTCGCCACCGGCAAGCTGATCGGCAAGAAGGAGGGCGTGCTGGTGGGCATCTCCTCCGGTGCCGCTGTGTGGGCTGCCATCCAGCTGGCCAAGCGGCCGGAGAACAAGGGCAAGACCATCGTGGCCCTGCTGCCCGATACCGGCGACCGCTATCTCTCTACCCCGCTGTTTGCGGACTGAGCGCAGCGGCCTGCCAACGAAAGAAAAAACATCTGCCATGCCGTTTTCAGCGGCATGGCAGATGTTTTTTTAGATGATGGAAATGGGACACGGCTCAGCCCCGGCGGGAATAGAGGCGGGCCAGACCGGCCTCCGAGGTCTCGCGGTAACCGCGGTTCATATTGACGCCGGTCTCGTACATGGTCTTGACCACCATGTCATAGCTGATGCGCCGGGTATCTGCCAGGAAGTAGGCCAGATTGGCGGAATTGAGGGCCCGCATGGCGGCCACGGCGTTGCGCTCGATGCAGGGGATCTGCACCATTCCGCAGATGGGGTCGCAGGTCAGGCCCAGGTGGTGCTCCAGAGCCACCTCGGCGGCGTACTCGATCTTCTTAATGGAGTAGCCGAAGACCTGGCCCAAAGCGGCGGCGGCCATGGCGCAGGCCACACCGATCTCCGCCTGGCAGCCGCACTCGGCACCGGAGACGGAGGCGTTGCGCTTGGCCAGCTCACCGAAAAGGCCCGCCACGCCAAGGGCATGAGCAATGTCCAGGTCGCTGAGGTGCCGCTTGTCTTTAATATAGTAGAGCACCGCCGGGAGCACGCCGCAGGAGCCGCAGGTGGGCGCGGTGACGATGGTCCCGTTGTCGGCGTTCTGCTCAGAGACAGCATAGGCAAAGGAGCAGACCATCTGGCACTCCACCACCTCCGGGTGCTTGTTGACCAGGATGTGGTCGTAGATGGACTTGGCCTTCCGATCGATGTGGAGGCCGCCGGGCAGCTCGCCGGTGGCGGCAAGACCCTCCTGAACGGCCCGCTGCATGACCTCCCAGATGTTCAGCAGGTAATCCCAGATGTCCTTGCCCTCGTTGAGCTCCACGTAGTCGATGAGGCTGATGTACCGGAACTCACAGAACTGCTTGATCTCGGCAAAGGAGTTTTCCAGGTATGTCTCCTCGCTCTTGTCCGGGGCGGGACGGCCTTCCACCAGAATATCGCCGCCGCCGATGCTGCGGACCCGCTGCCGGGCGAACTCCTGGCCGTCCCGGAGGGCCACCAGGTCCATGGTGTTGGGGTGCTGGATATCCTCCGGCATCTCTTCGGAGAAGATCACCTCCGTGGGAACGGGGGCGAGGGTCTCAATGACGGCCCGGTCAGTGCCGTGGCCCTTGCCGGTCTTGGAGAGGGAGCCGTAGAGGGTGACGCGGTAGGCGTCGGCCTCCGGCGTTTCCATGCGGAAATCGGAGGCGGCCTTGGCGGGGCCCATGGTGTGGGAGCTGGAAGGCCCTTTGCCGACCTTGTAAATGTCACGGATGGATTTCATGATGCGCTCAGGCGCGAAAGCCCGCTGCCCCAGGCGGCGGGAGAGGCGCCTCTTCCCCCTTTCATAGTCTTGTGAGACGAAGCGTTCCATAGCGGCAAAAAACGATTTTCCGGTGCTGAAAACAGCGTATCTGCTTGAACCAACGATACCATTTTTTCAGTGGCTCGTCAAATAATACGCGGCATATTCCCGGCGTGAAACAGGGCATAGCGCCCACTCTCGTGATTATGCCTATGAAATTGACACATTTTTGCCGATTCTCGGGTCTATAGACCCGGGGAGTATGTCACTGTATTACGTTGGACAAGGGCGTTGGGAAAGCGACCCTTGACGGCGCAAAAATGTCCGATGACGTTGTGTACGGCGATGGAGAGACCTCCATTGAGATCGACGGCGGAGTCGGAGCTATGAAAATCGAATTTGCTGCGTGAAATTTCGAGGAAAGACGATTTATACACAAAGAGCCGGGACATTTACAGGAGCGATTCCGGCTCAAAGAACGTGAAGCCGGGGCGGCCGCCCCGGCTTCACGTTTTTTCGTGTATTTGCGCGGAATTCCGCACAGATGCAGCCTTGACGAAATGAAAAATCATGCTGTAAAATAAATACGAATCATAATCGTATGCCAAAAATGACCTGATGTCTCACGCAAGATGTCAGGATGAGGAAATTCGGTGAAAGTCCGAAACGTGCCGGCACTGTAAGCGGGAAACCGAGTTTTGGGGATTTGACAGGGGATGTGGGGATTCCTCTGCTTTTGCTGTGGAAATAGCGGCCACGGCAGTCCTTGGGACTGCTGCGGCCGTTTTACTTTTCAAGAAAGGGAATTTGCTTTGGAGAATCGGAAAGAGCGGGAGACCCGCTATTATATGTTCTTACAAAATAAAGAATGCGAGATGTTTCCCTGCCACGCCGGCGTGCCGGAGGAATCCTTCAACTGCCTGTTTTGCTACTGCCCGCTGTATGCCCTGGGCGAAGATTGCGGAGGCAGCTTTACCTATACGCAGAGTGGTATTAAAAACTGCTCCGGCTGTACTTTTCCCCACAAACGGGAAAACTATGATGCCGTTCTGGTCCGGTTCCCGGAACTGGCGGAGCTGGCACGCCGGCGCGGTCAAATCGACACACCTGATGGAGGAATGAAATGAAACGGATGGTTTGCTCACTGCTGTGCGGTGTGCTTTTGACAACGCTTTCCGCCTGCGGCGGAAACAATCAGGTCCCTGCTGAGGCGGAGCTTGCGGAGGACGCGGTCACCTTTACCGACGATTTGGGGCGGGAGGTCACGGTGGCGCGGCCCAGCCGTGTGGCGGCGCTGATCGGCAGCTTTGCCGATGTCTGGTGTCTGGCCGGCGGGGAGGATACGCTGGTTGCCGCGGCTGATGACAGTTGGACCCAGTTTGACCTGGACCTGCCGGAGACAGTGGAAAACTTAGGAGTCGTCAAGGAGCCCAATGTGGAGAAGCTGCTGGCGGCGGAGCCGGACTTTGTGTTGGGCAGCACCAAGACGGCGGCAGATGTGGAGCTGCTGGACCTGCTGGAGCAAAGCGGCATCGGCGTGGCGTATTTCGACATCAGCTCCTTTGCGGACTACCTGCGGATGCTGGCGATCTGCACGCAGCTCACCGGCTGCCCGGAGCGGTACACCCGGTACGGCACCGAGGTGCAGGCCCAGGTGGAGCAGGCGGCGGCCCGTCAGGACGGCTCCGCCCCCCGGGTCCTCTATGTCCGGGCCACAGGCTCCAGCTGCAAGGTCAAAAACAGCCAGGGCACCGTGCTGGGCGAGATGCTGGCGGCGCTGGGCTGTGTCAACATCGCAGACAGTGAGGCGGGCCTGCTGGAGACCCTCAGCATGGAGACCATCCTGGCGGAGGATCCGGAGCACATCTTTGTGGTGCTCCAGGGCTCAGACACAACGAAGGCGGAGCAGACCCTGGAGATGAGCCTGCTGTCCAATCCTGCGTGGAACGAGCTGACCGCCGTGCGGGAGGGACGATACCACGTGATGGACCAGCGGCTGTATAATGTGAAACCAAATGCACGGTGGGGAGAGGCGTATGAAAAACTGGCGGACATCCTGTATCCCAAACAATAAATATCTGCGGATATACACGGCCCTGGCGGCGCTGGTGCTGGCGGTTTCTCTGCTGAACCTGTGCCTTGGGGCGGAAAAGGTCCCGCTGGGCCAGGTGCTCCGGGCACTGGTGGGCCAGGGAAGCGGGACCACGGCGTTCCGCATCGTCCGCTATGTCCGGCTGCCCCGGCTGTGCGCTTGCCTGCTGGCGGGCGGAGCGCTGGCGGCCTCCGGCGCCATCATCCAGGGCGTTTTGTCCAACGCCCTGGCGGCGCCCAGCACCATCGGCGTCAACGCGGGCGCCGGACTGGCGGTTGCGCTGTGCTGCGCCGTGGCGCCCACCGCCCTGTATCTTGTGCCGCTGGCGGCTATGGCGGGGGCGTTTCTGGGTGTCATGACGGTGCTGCTCATCGCCCGGCGGACGGGGGCCTCCAAAATCACCCTGGTGCTGGCAGGCGTGGCGGTGTCCAGCATATTCAGCGCCGGGATCGACGCGGTCATCACCTTTGTGCCGGAGGCGTTGAACGGCTATTCCGACTTCCGTATAGGCGGTTTTTCCGGTGTCTCCATGGCTCGGATTCTCCCAGCCTTTTGGCCGGCGCTGCTCAGCTTTGCGCTCGGCCTGAGCCTGCACAATGAGATGGACGTGCTCCTTCTGGGTACAGAACAGGCCCAGAGCCTGGGATTACCTGCGGAGAAGCTGCGCATCGCCCTACTGGGCCTGGCGGCAGTGCTGGCGGGCTCGGCGGTGAGCGTGGGGGGCCTGGTGGGCTTTGTGGGCCTCATCGTGCCCCACATTATGCGCAGTCTGGTGGGGGAGGAGAGCGGCCCCCTGCTGGTGTCCTCCGCCCTAGGCGGCGCGGCGCTGCTGGGCGGGTGTGACCTGCTGGGCCGCATGCTCTTTGCACCCTATGAAATCCCGGTGGGCATCGTCATGGCTCTGGCGGGCGGCCCCTTCTTCATCTGGCTGCTGCAAAGGAGGGGACGGCTTCATGATTGAACTGCATAATTTGACCGTGGGCTACGGCGAAAAAACGGTACTCCGGGATGTGACACTGGACTTCCCGTCGGGCCAGGTGACGGTGCTGCTGGGCCCCAACGGCTGCGGCAAAAGCACCCTGATGAAAACGGCCCTGGGCCTCCTGCCCCGGCAGAGTGGAGAAATCCTTTACGATGGCGTGAACCTGGAGCGCCTGACTACCCGCCAGGTGGCCCGGAAAGCGGCCTATCTGCCCCAGTCCCGGGAGATCCCCAGCATCACGGCCCGGCGCATGGTGCTGCATGGGCGGTTTCCGTATCTGGGCTATCCCCGCCGTTACCGCGCGGAGGACTATGAGATTGCGCGCAAGGCTCTGGAATGGGCGGGGGCGGCGGACCTGGCCGGTAGGCCCGTGGGGGAGCTCAGCGGCGGCCAGCGGCAGAAGGTGTATCTGGCTATGGCGCTGGCCCAGGACACGGAGACGGTGTTCATGGACGAGCCCACCACCTATCTGGATGTCCGGCACCAGCTGGAGGTCATGACGGTGTCCCGGCGGCTGGCGGATATGGGCAGAGCGGTGGTTTTGGTCCTGCACGACCTGTCCATGGCCCTGCGGGAGGCGGACCGGGTGGCAGTGTTAGCGGACAGCAAGCTATGTCAGGTGGGAACGCCGGAGGAAATCTTTACAGGCGGGGAACTGGACCGGGCCTTTGGGGTCACAGTGCAAAGGGTCCGGACCGAGGGCGGCTGGCTGTACTATTGCCAGGAAAAACAGGAACCGAAGGAGACGGAATGATGGCGTATTTTCCGTTTTTTGTGGATTTGGAGGGCAAGCACGGTCTCATCGTGGGCGGCGGCGCGGTGGCGCTGCGGAAAGCGCAGAAGCTGCTGCCCTACGGTCCCCGGTTGACCGTGGTGGCTCCGGAATTCCGCCCGGAGTTCCGGGAGCTGGAACAGACAGACCCCTGCCAGCGGCCCTTTGAGCAGGCCGATTTGGAGGGCTGTGATTTTGCCGTAGTCGCCACGGATGACCGGGCGCTGAACCGCTATGCAGCGGAGCTGTGCAAAGAGCGGCGCATCCCGGTAAATGTGGCGGACAGCAGGGAGGACAGCACCTTTCTGTTTCCCGCTCTGCTGTGGCGGGGAGAGCTGTCCGTGGGCGTCTCCGCCAGCGGCGCATCGCCTGCCGCGGCGGCCTGGGCGCGGGATAGGTTCGCCCAGGTGCTGCCGGAGCGTCTGGAGGAGATTCTGGAGTTTCTGGAGGATATCCGGCAGCCGCTGCGGCAGGCTGTGCCGGACGGTGCGGCCCGACAGCGGCTGCTGGCAGCATTGGCAGTAGAGTGCATGGAGGCCGGGCGGCCCTTGACCGAAGAGGAATTTTGCCGGAAGCTGGCTGACGCGGAGAGGGGAGAGCCGTTATGACGGAGAAAACAGGCTGTGTCTGGCTCATCGGCGCGGGCTGCGGCAGCGCGGATCTCATCACGGTGCGGGGACTGGCGCTTCTGCGGCAGTGCGATGTGGTGGTCTATGACGATCTCATTGACAGTGCCCTGCTGTCCGAGGCTCCCCGGGAGGCCAAGCGCATCTATATGGGCAAGCGGTGTGGCAAGTACTCGGCGCCCCAGGAGAAAATTTCCCGCGTTTTGATGGAGGAAGCCCGGGCGGGGCGCCGGGTGGCCCGCCTGAAGGGCGGCGACCCCTATGTGTTCGGCAGAGGCGGCGAGGAAGCCCTGGCTCTGCGGGAGGCGGGAATCCCCTATGAGGAGGTGCCGGGCATCTCCTCCGCCATTGCCATTCCCGCCGCAGCCGGAATTCCTGTGACCCACCGAGGCGTCAGCCGGAGCCTCCATATCATCACCGGCCACACCGCCGCGGGCGGACTGCCGGAGGGGGCGGAACACTTGGCGGCCCTCGACGGGACGCTGGTGTTCCTCATGGGCCTGAGCCATCTGGAGGAAATTGCGGGGAGCCTGCTGGAAGCGGGCAAGTCGCCGGACACCCCGGCGGCGGTGATTTCCGGCGGAAATGCGGTTCATCCCATAACCGTGCGGGCCACCCTGGGCACCATCGCCCAACGGGCCCGGGAGGCGGATGTGCGCCCGCCCGCTGTCATTGTGGTGGGCGGCACGGCGGCGCTGGACCTGTCCGGGACGGTGGAAAAGCCCCTGTCGGGCGTCCGCGTGGGCCTGACCGGAACGGACGAAATGGCCGCCCGGCTGCGCGGCGTTCTGGAGCCGCTGGGGGCGAATACTTGGCGGGTGGAACGGGCGCTGGTGGAGGAGCTTTCCACGGCGATAGATTTCACTGAACTGTTCCGGGACCGCCGCTGGCTGGTGTTCACCAGCACAAACGGCGTGGAGACCTTTTTCCGCCGTCTGCGGCGGGAGCGGGTGGACCTGCGGCGCTTGAGCGGATGTTGCTTCGCAGTCATCGGCGCCGCAACCGGCGCGGCGTTGGAGCGGTACGGCATCCTGCCGGATCTTTGCCCCTCCGCTTATACCAGCGAATCCCTGGCCGCTGCTCTGACGGAGCGGGTATCCCCGGAGGAGGACGTGGTGCTGCTGCGCTCTCAGGAGGGAACGCCCCAGCTTCCGTCGCTGCTGCGTGAGCACGGCATCCTGGTACGGGATATCCCCATTTACACGGTGCGCACCGACATGGAGACTGCGGAGACGGCCAAGGAGGTTTTGGAGACGCTGGACTATCTGGCCTTTTCCAGTGCCGGGGGCGTGGAGCGGTACTTCACGGCTCACGGCGCTGTCCCGGAGAAGACCGTGTGCGTCTGCATCGGCGGTGTCACTGCCGCGGCCTTGAAGGCCCGGTATGAAAAACCGTTCCTGACGGCATCGTCCATCTCTGCCGGGGGCATCGCGGAGACGATCCTGGAGCACCGGCGCCTTTCCTGCGGGAAAAAGTGAAAGGAATAAAATGAAAAGAGATAAAGGCATGAAACGGGCGGTGATCTGTGTCAGCTTTGGCACAAGCGTCCCCGCGGGCCGGGAGAATATCACGGCGGTGGAGAATGTGCTGCGCCGGGCGGCACAGGACAGAATATTCATCAGCGCTTTGACCAGTCCCACCATCCGCCGTATCCTGGGGGAACGGGGAGAGACCGTGTACAGCGTGGAGGAAGCGTTGGAAGAGCTGTGGAAACGAGGCGTCACTGAAGTTCTGGTCCAGCCCACCCATATCCTTTGCGGCCATGAATATGACAAATTGAAGCGGGAGACCGAGACCTGGCGGGACAGGTTTGAAAGCCTGCGTGTCGGAAGACCGCTTCTGACAGATACAGACGATTTGCAGACGCTGGCGGCGGGCCTGTCGGCGGCGTACCCTGCCCGGGCGGGAGAAACATTGGTACTGTTCGGTCACGGAACGGACCATGCGGCCAATCTGGTGTACCCTGCTTTGCAGACGGCGTTCCACCTGGCGGGGCGGTGGGACGTGCTGGTGGGGACCGCGGAGAGCTGGCCCGCGTTTGAGGACGTGCTGGTGCAGCTGAATGTCCGGAATGGGAAAAATGTACATTTGGTGCCGCTGCTTGTGGCCGGAGGCCATGCGCTGAATGGAATGGCAGGCAGGGACCCGGACAGCTGGAAGTCCAGGCTGGAGGCGGAGGGCTTCTCTGTCCGCACCACCCTGCGGGGATTGGGCGTGATGCCGACGGTACAGGAGATGTACCGCGTCCATTTGGAGGAGGAATTGCGGGAAGACTGTCATGGCACTTGACTGTTACATCCGCAGCGAACAGAAAAAACTGCGCTGAGGTCAAGGATGGCGACGGACAGTGTACAGGAAAAGGGCAATAAAGCCTGCTGTCATTGAGCCCATCCGGCGTTCTGGAGACGGAAAGCGAAAGCCGGAGAAAATGAGATCACGGCAAAAAATAAAGCCGCCGATCCATTGCACTGCAATGGATCGGCGGTTTTCGGTCACTCCCATTCAATGGTTCCTGTGGGCTTCGGTGTCAGGTCGAACAACACCCGGTTCACGCCCTTCACCTCGGCGGTGATGCGGGCGGTGATGTGCTGCAGCAGGTCGAAGGGGACGTTCTCCACCGTAGCGGTCATGGCGTCCACGGTGTTGACGGCGCGGATGATGACGCACCATTCATCGGCCCGCTTGTTGTCCCGCACGCCCACGCTCTTCAGGTCGGGGATAGCGGTGAAATACTGCCAGACCTTGCCCTCCAGGCCGTTCTTGGCGAACTCCTCCCGCAGGATGGCGTCGGACTCCCGGACGGCCTCCAGCCGGTCACGGGTGATGGCGCCCAGGCACCGGACACCCAGGCCCGGGCCGGGGAAGGGCTGGCGGTAGACCATGTTGTCCGGCAGGCCCAGGGCCTTGCCGCAGGCGCGGACCTCGTCCTTGAACAGCATCTTCAGCGGCTCCACCAGGGCAAAGTTCAGGTCCTCCGGCAGGCCGCCCACATTGTGGTGGCTCTTGACCGCCTTGACGGTCTTGGTGCCGGACTCGATGATGTCGGGGTAGATGGTGCCCTGGGCCAGGAACTCGATGCCCTCCAGCTTCCGGGCCTCCTCCTCAAACACGCGGATGAACTCCGCGCCGATGATCTTGCGCTTGCGCTCCGGGTCACTGACACCGGCCAGCTTGTCCAGGAAGCGGTCCACGGCGTCCACATAGATGAGGTTGGCGTCCATCTCGTCCCGGAACACCTTCACCACCTGCTCCGGCTCGCCCTTGCGCAGCAGGCCGTGGTTCACGTGGACGCAGGTGAGCTGCTTACCGATGGCCCGGATGAGCAGGGCGGCCACCACGGAGGAGTCCACGCCGCCGCTGAGGGCCAGCAGCACCTTCTTGTCGCCCACCTGACGGCGGATCAGCTCGATCTGGTCGGCGATGAAGTTGTCCATGTTCCAGTTGGCCTCTGCCTTACAGGTGTCGAACACAAAGTTTCGGATGGCAGTCTCCCGGGCCTCGCCGTCAGCGGCGAGAGAGGCGGCGCCCTTGTGGTCGATGGCCCAGACGGGCAGGCCGCTGCCATACACGGCGGCGGAGGCGTCGATCTCCACGCCGTCCACCACCCGGTTGACGCCTCCGTTGAGGATGACGCCCTTTACGCCGGGCAGAGCCGCCAGTTCGTCGGCGGTGATGTCGTGGGGATGGATCTCCGTGTAAACGCCCATGGCGCGGATCTCACGGGCCAGCCGGGGATTCTCCTCGCTGCCCAGATCCAGAATCAAAATCATATCCTGCTTCATGGCTTCCTCCTGTGAAAATAATGGGATAGCGTCCTTATCCTACCATATTGATTGTGGAAGAAGCAATAGAAACCGACGGATTTCTGCACAAAAAGACAAAAAGTGCAAAAGCTGTCTGCGGAGAGTTTATTTCCGCCCGCCCAGCTTCCGCAGGGACTCCAGGGCCTCGTTCAGCTCCTGGCGGGCCTTGGCGGTGGGGTTGGCCCGTAGGATACGCAGGGAGCGCTGATAGGTGCGGGCGGTGCGGGCACGGATGGCGGCCTTCCGGTCCCGGACCTTCTCGATGGCCTCGTTCAGGTCGGCACGGCGCTCCGCAAGGGCGTCCCCGGCCAGGTCGGGGATGTCTGCCAGGTGGTCCCGGCAGGTCTCCAGCGCGTCGGAGATGGTGTCCAGAATGTCCAGCTTGATCTCGGTGCGGCGGCGCAGGGAGTCCTCCAGCCGCTCCTGGCGCAGCTCCCGCCGTTCCTCCCGGGCCTGACGCTGCTCCTCCAGCTCCGCTTCCACCCGGCTTTGCAGCAGCCGCTTCTCCAGCTCTGTTTTCTCCCGGAAGCGGCGCAGGTCATCCTCGGCAAAGGCGGCGGCCACCTCGGCCCGCTTGGCAAGACGCCGCAGCTCCTCGTTCTCCTCCGTCAGCTTGGACAGCATTTCTCTGAGGTCCAGAGCGGCCTGGACGGACTGGACCACGTCCACCGTGAACACGGCGGTCAGCACCAAGGCCAACGGGTCCACCAGCCGGGCGGGCACGTCCGCCAGCAGGCGGCCGATGGGGGGATGGATAAATTTTACCAGCAGAATGGAGAAAAAGCCCCAGGCGATGGAGCTGGACAGGCAGATGTGGCCGTTCAGGTTGAACTTCTGCTTGGAGTAATCCCAGTAGCGGACCTTGAACAGCGCCTCCATAGCGGCGCCGGTGACGTATTCCAACGCTGTGGCGGCCAGCATACCCAGCAGCCATACCAGCCACAGATTCCCTGCCACCGGCAGCGTGGCGAAGAGGATGATGATGGCGCCGGAGCCGTAGATGGGCAGCAGGGGACCGTGGAGGAAGCCCCGGTTCACCCAATGGCGCTGGCAGAGGGAGACGTAGCAGCTCTCCCAGACCCAGCCGCAGAAGCAGTAGAAGAAAAACAGCAGGACCCATTGGCCCGCGGAATAGACGTGCATAAATGATTCCTTTCTTAATCCAGGTTGATGCGGAAGTCGCCCCGGGCGGCGGCGTCGGCCCGGCGCTGCTTTTCGGCGGCCAGGACGTCCAGCATTCCACCAATGATTTGATTGGACACCAGGAAGCCCCGGGGCGTCAGGTGCCAGCGGCTTTCCTCCAAAACGGCATAGCCTGCCTGTTCACATTCTGTCAAAAAGGGGAGAAAACAGGTGAAGCGGCGGCGGAAGCGGCGCTCGTAGTCCACTGGGTCCAGACCGTAGACCGTCCGCAGGCCCAGCATGACCCATTCCACGTCCCGGTCCATGTCCGGGATACGGTCATTTTCAGACAGCATGGGGGTCCCCTCCCGGACACCCCGGATGTAGCCCGCCAGGTCCTTTTCGTAGGCGTACCGCACGCCGCCGAAGTCGGAGTGGGCGCCGGGGCCGAAGCCCGCGTACTCGCCCAGGGTCCAGTATTTCAGATTGTGTCGGGATTCCCGGCCTGTCCGGGCGAAGTTGGAGATCTCGTACTGCTTATAGCCGTGGCGGGCAAGGTAGTCCACCGTCCAGAGGTACATGTCAGCCTGCACCTCGTCTCCCGGCAGAGCGGCGCTGTCCCGGCGGGCGTAAAGGGGCGTGCCCTCCTCCACCTTCAATCCGTAGCAGCTCAGGTGCTCCGGCGCCAGGTTCACAGCGGCGGTCAGGTTTTCCTGCCACCGCTCCATGGTCTGCCCCGGCAGGCCGTAGATGAGATCCAGAGACAGGTTGTCGAGCTTGGCCTTCCGGGCGGCCTCCACGGCGGCGCGGACCTGCTCCGTGGTATGTACTCGGCCGATAGCGCGCAATTCCTCATCGCAGGCGGACTGCATCCCCAGGGAGATGCGGTTGACGCCCGCCTTCCGCAGGGCCTTCAGGTACTTCCAGTCCCCTGCGGAGTCCGGGTTGGCCTCCAGCGTGACCTCCGCGTCCTTGGAGAGATGATATTTTTTCTGAATGGTTTTCAGAATTTTCACCAGCCGCTTTTCCCCCAGATAGCTGGGGGTGCCGCCGCCAAAATAGACGGTGTCCACCGTGTGCCCGGCGGCAAAGGGAGCCGTCTCCGTCAGGTGGGCGCAGAGGGCGTCCGTGTAGTCGTCCATGCGGCTCTCGTTCCCGGCCAGGGAGTAGAAGTCGCAGTAGACGCACTTACTCTTGCAGAAGGGAATATGGATGTACAGCCCCAGGGCTTTTTCGGCGGTTTTCATGGTGGTCTCCTTCAAAACGATATGGAGACAGTGTACCTCTTTTCGGAGTGGTTTGCAAGAACGCATATTTCACAGCCGGAGGGCCATACTAGAAAAGACTTCCGGGAGGAGGAACCGAATATGGATATGTCACCCAAGGAATATCAGGACTATGTACAGCAAAAGGCGAAAAAATCCCCTATTTTTAAGGATGTGGTGCTGGCTTTCGTCATCGGTGGGCTGATCTGCGTGGTGGGCCAGGCCATCCAGGACGGCTGGAGCGCTATGGGGCTGAACCAGGAGGACGCGGGCACCGCCACCTCCATCTGCATGGTGCTGCTGTCGGCGCTGCTGACGGGCTTCAACCTCTACAACAAAATCGCCCGCTACGGCGGCGCGGGCACGCTGGTGCCCATCACGGGCTTTGCCAACGCCGTGGTATCCCCGGCCATCGACTTCAAGAGCGAGGGCTTCGTCACCGGCATGGCCGCCAAGATGTTCACTGTGGCGGGACCTGTCATCGTGTTCGGCACGCTGGCCAGCGTAATCTACGGCGTGATTTTGATGCTGATGCAGAGCTTTTAGCACGGTTTCGCCCACTTCGCACAACGCGAAGTGGGCGTTTTTTGTATGTCTATTGTAACTCGTAAGGCCAAACAGAAGCGAAAAGGCTCTTGAACTCCATGAAACGGGGGAGAAAGTTTCTGAGGAAACCTTTATAAAAGTGAGCGGGAAAACCTCGGGTTTGGAACCCGGGGATGAAAGCGAAC
>CAMCNO010000045.1 GCA_945876285.1 uncultured Clostridia bacterium
GAAATTGGCTGTTTTCTCCCGGCTCAAAATGGCGATTTTCTCCCGGCGCTAACAACTTTGAGCGATGACCAGTAATCCTCTCATAATGAATGTAGAAAACAGGCCCCTTTTGACCACCCATGGAAGCAGAAAAAATAAAAAATACGTTCAACGTAGACTTTTGTAAACACAACAATTGCTGTAGTTGCATTAGGTCTACGTTGAACGTATTTTTTCAAAAGATGACGCATAAGGTGGAGTTATGCGCAAACAAGGATATGTATGAGCCTTCCCTGCAGTATCAGTACAACGCTTGGAGTGAGAATGCCTGCTTGCCAGAACAGAGAAGGGGATGCTGTTCTGGCTAAGCGGGCATTCTCTTTGCGTCAAAAGTTGAAATTGCGGATACTTTTAGGCTTCCGATGATACCGCACTGTCCCGATTGTGCTGGATCATGCGGTAACCCACGCCAATGTGGGTCTGGATGTACTGGGGATGGCTCTGGTCTGTTTCCAATTTCTTCCGCAGGGTAGCCATAAAGACTCGCAGGGAAGGAAGCTCCGCAGCGGCATTGTTGGCTGAGCCGCCCCAAATCTCACTGATGATATAATTGTGGGTCAGCACCTTGCCGGTGTTTTTAGCCAGCAGGCACAGTAGCTTATACTCAATGGGCGTCAGGTGCAGCTCTTGACCGTCCCGCCAGGCACAGCCGGCGGCGTAGTCGATGACCAGGCCGCCGTTCTGATAGCGGGCCGATGCCTCGCTGGTCTTCTGGCTGTCATACCGCACCCGCCGCAGAGCAACCCGCAGCCGGGCCAACAGCTCGTCTACAGAAAAAGGTTTTGTGAGATAGTCGTCCGCCCCGGCGTCCAAAGCGGTCACCTTGTCCCAGTCGTCGGCTCGGGCGGACACCACGATAATGGGCATATTGCTCCAGGAGCGGATCTTTTTGATGATTTCAATACCGTCCATATCCGGCAGTCCCAGATCCAGCAGCATCACGTCAGGGCGGAAAGAAAGCGCGTCCAGGATCGCCTGCTGACCGTTTTTCGCCCGGTGAAACTGGTAGTCCTGGGTCTCCAGCGTCGTGGCGATCAGATTGCCAACAGCAGTATCGTCCTCAACGAACAGAATTTGTGGTTTATTCATGGGCGTTTACCTCCGATGCGTGCAGGGTGAAGCGGAATATGGTTCCCTGGGGCTCGTTTTTGATCGCTTCGATGGTGCCGCCGTGGGCGGTGATGATGGACTTGCAGAGGGAGAGACCCAGTCCCAGGCCGCGCCGCCCGTCGCCCCGTTCATTGCCCACGGTATAGAACCGGTCAAAGAGCCGTTCTCTGGCTTCGTCAGAGACACCCGGACCATCGTCGGCGATCTCTACGACGACCAATTGCCCTGACCTTTCGGCGGACAGCGTGATGTGGGAGCCCTCGGGTGTGTATTTGATGGCGTTGTTTACGATGTTGATGACCACCTGCACCATCAGCCGGGCGTCCATATCAGCCATCAGCATATCGTCGGCCAGCTCTGTGCAGATATGGTGTTTACAGGCGTTTCGGTCCAAATGGGAGAAGGCTTCCGAAAAGATATCTTCCAGCAGCTCCGGTTCCATGTTCATGTTGACATGGTTATCCTCGATTTTGGTGATAGCCAGCAGGTTTTCCACCAGATTGATGAGCCACATGGCATCATCGTAGATGGCGGTAAAGAGACTGCGGCACTTTTCAGGCTCCAGTTGGTCTGCACGCTCCATCAGGATATTGGCGTTGCCGGAAATGCTGGTAAGGGGGGTCCGCAGGTCATGGGAGATGGCACGCAGCAGATTGGCCCGCAGGGCTTCCTGGCCTGCCTGGGCCTCCGCCTGCTGCTTCTCCCGCATGGTGATCTCTTTTTCCAGCGCCAGGGCGCATTCATCCAGCAGAGCCACCATCAGGTTTTTCTCAAAGGACTGCAGCGGATGGCCGCTTTCCACAGCGATGCCCACCACCGCCAGAGCGCCTCCGGTACCCCGGATGGAGAGATACAGGCACTTGGCGCCCGGCAGGGTGTTGGTGGTCGCTCCGGCGTGCTTGTTGTTTTTCAGGACCCACTCCGCCACCGCTTCCTCATCAGGTATCAGCAGCGTCGAAAGATCCCGCTCCTCCGCGAAGGGGAAGGTCACGGCTGGCAGCAGCCCGCCCTTTCCGTCTGTGGGATAGACCACCAGATCCCGCTCCAACAGGTGTCCCAACTGCTGGGCGGTGACGGTCAGAATGGCCTCCGCGCTGTCCGCCGTCTGCAGCTTGTGGCTGGATTCCAGCAGGATGGCGGTACGGTAGGCCTTGTCGGCATTCATCTTCGCCTGGGTCTTGACCCGGATGGTCAGAGAGCTGCTGAGCAGGGCCACGATGAACATGATGCCGAAGGTGGCGATGTAACTGGGGTCGCTCCGCAGCGTGAAATAAGGCTCTGTGAAGAAAAAGTTGAATAGCAGTACCGACAGCAGCGAGGAAAGCAGACTGTAACTGCGCCCTGTGGTGACCATGGCGATGCCCAACACGCCCAGTAGGTAGAGCAGAATGATGTTGGTGTCTGAGATACCCAGGGCGGCAAAGAAATAGCCGCCCATTGTGCAGCCTGCCAGAACGGACAGCATCTTCAGCAGGTCTCCGGCGGAAAGACGCTCCTCGCTTCGGCGGGGATGATCGGCGTGCTTTGTTAGGCTGTTTCCCTGTTGGTCCGGGATGATATAGATATCCAGATCCGGGGCAAGGTCATTGAGCCGGTCCACTAAGTTTTTGGTTTGCCGAAATCCCTTCCGGTGGGGGCTGCGGCCCAAAACGACCTTGGAGATGCCACTGATGCGGGCGTACTCCGCGATCTGCACCGCGGGGTCATCGCCGTAGGTGGTGGTGATCCGGGCGCCCAGCTCCTCCGCCAGACGGACGTTGGCGCTGATACGCCTGCGGTCCTCTTCGGACATGGACGCATAATCCGGCGTCTCCACGAACAGGGCCGTGAAGGCGCCGTGGAAAGCCCTTGCCATCCGGGCGGCGGTGCGAATGACTTTGGGATTGGAGGGAGAGGCGGAAAGGCAAGTCAGAATATGTTCCCCCGCCTTCGGCTTTTCGTTTCCCTCGGACCACGGAGCCGCGTCCAGGCGGTCCGCTGTCCGCCGCAAGGCAATCTCCCGGAGGGAGGCCAGATTCTTGCCAGCAAAAAAGTTCCCCTTGGCCTGCCCGGCCTGCCTGGTCTTCCCTACCCGCAGCCGCTCCAGCAGGTCGGCGGGCTCCAGATCCACCAGCTCCACCTGATCGGCGGAGTCGAACACGCTGTCCGGGATGCGCTCGGCAACGGACACGCCGGTGATGGCGGCCACCTTGTCGTTGAGACTCTCCAGATGCTGTACGTTGACGGTGGTATAGACATCGATGCCTGCACGCAACAGCTCCTGCACATCCTGATAGCGTTTTACATGGCGGCTGCCCTCGGCGTTGGTATGGGCCAGTTCGTCCACCAGGATCAGCTGGGGATGGCGCTCCAGCGCCGCGTCCAGATCGAATTCCCGCAGCTCCATGCCTTTGTATGGAATGGTCTTGGCGGGAAGCAGCTCCAACCCATCCAGCAATGCCTGCGTCTCAGGCTGGGTGTGGGGTTCGATATAGCCTGCCACCACGTCTACGCCGGCGGCCTTGGCCCGGTGGGCGGCTTCCAGCATGGCGTAGGTCTTGCCGACCCCGGCGGCATAGCCGAAAAATATCTTCAGCCGGCCTCCCGGCTGGCCTTCTGTCTGCCGGAGTTCCTGCAGCAGCGCTTCAGAGTCCGGACGATACCCGTCCGCCATGGAAAACCGCCCCCTTTCTTTCGTGGTATTCCTTATACTACCTTGGAGTGCGGGGGATTGCAACCCTCTTGCTTGCCGAAAGAGTCCGTATGCACGGGCTCCTTTTTTGCGTCCTGGGCCTGCCGTTCCTCCGTTTCATCCCAATAGGGAGAGATGCCGCCCTTGTCCAGAAAATGCCCGAGGCGGTCCATGGCGAGATATACCACCACCGCAATATAAAGAAAACCAGCGATCAGCGCAAAGGCTTCCATACAGTTCCCTCCCCAAGGCGCAAACGGACGATGAAACCACGTTCTTTGCTTTTATTATAAACGCAAACATCTATGGGTGAGATTTGCGTTTTCCGCAGGAGATTAAGATTGTATAAATGCCGCGGGATACTTGCTGCCAGGGCTTACCCGCCTTTATTCAATCTTAATGCCCTGCAAAGAACCCTAATAAACTCCTCATTTCTTCCGTGCTATAATCTTTATACGTTCTGATACTTTTTTAGGGGGCAGTGGCCGCGTGTTCAGGGAAAAACTTCAGGCGGTGTTTGCGCCTTTATGGAAAAGCGAGCGGGTGTCACCCGCCCGCATCATCATCTTCGGCTTTTTGCTGCTGATCCTGTTGGGGACGGCACTGCTGATGCTGCCATTTTCCACCCATGAATGGGGTGGAGCCTCCTTTGCCGACGCCCTTTTTACGGCCACCTCCGCCACCTGTGTGACTGGGCTTGTGGTACATGACACCGCCACCTATTGGTCCCAGTTTGGACAGCTGGTCATTCTGCTGTTGATCCAGGTGGGCGGCATGGGCGTGGTCACCATGGCTGTGGCAATCTTTATCTTTTCCGGCAAGCGGATTGGGCTGAAGCAGCGGTGGGTCATGCAGGAATCCATCTCGGCGCCCCAAGTGGGCGGCATCGTCCGTATGACGGGCTTTATTCTGAAGACTGCCTTTGCCATTGAGGGCGTGGGCGTGCTGATTTTGGCGGTTCGCTTCTGCCCGGAGTTTGGCTTGGGGCGCGGTCTATGGTACGCGGTGTTCCATGCCATCTCCGCTTTCTGCAACGCTGGCTTCGATTTGATGGGCGTGAAGTCGCCGTTTTCCTCCCTGACCGGCTACACCGGAGACCCCATCGTTAACATCACCGTCATGCTGCTGATCGTGGTGGGCGGCCTGGGATTTTTGACCTGGCAGGATATTTCCGCCCGGCGCTTCCGGTTCAAGGAGTACCGGCTGCAAAGCAAGCTCATTTTGGCCACGACAGCGGGACTGCTGCTGTTTGGATTTCTGTTCTTCCTGCTGTACGAGTTCCGCCTCCCGCAATGGGACGTCCTGTCTCCCATAGAGAAAGTGTTGGCAGCGATGTTCCAGTCTGTCACCCCCAGGACCGCGGGCTTCAACACGGTGGACCTGGCGCAGATGTCCGAGCCCAGCCAACTGCTGACCATCCTGCTGATGCTCACCGGCGGTTCCCCAGGTTCGACGGCCGGCGGCTTCAAGACAACTACATTTGCGGTTTTGATTCTGAGCGCCATCGCGGTTTTCAAAAAACGGCGCAGCGCCCAGTGTTACGGGCGGCGGGTGCAGGACGGCGCGCTCCAAAGCGCTTGCGCCATCTTCCTCCTGTACTTTCTGTTTTTCCTCATGGGCGGCATTCTGATCTGCTGCATTGACCGGGTCCCGCTGATGGACGCGCTGTTTGAAGCGGCCTCCGCCATCGGTACGGTAGGCCTGTCTCTGGGCGGCACGGCGCGGTTTTCTCTGCCGTGCAGAATGATCCTGGCGTTTCTTATGTACTTCGGACGCGTGGGCGGCCTGACCATGATCTACGCATTTACGGCCAACAATCGGGCCGTTTCCTCTCAATTCCCGCAGGAACCGGTAACGGTAGGTTAAAAGGAGTATCCATATGAAATCTGTGCTTTTGATCGGACTCGGGCGTTTTGGCCGCCACATGGCGGAAAAGCTGAAGGAGCTGCACCATGAGGTGCTGGCTGTGGACCGGAATGAGGATCGGGTCAATGACATTCTTCCCTTGGTGACCAACGCCCAGATCGGGGACAGCACCAATGAGCAGTTCATTGCATCTCTGGGCGTGCGGAATTTTGACCTGTGCGTTGTCGCCATCGGCGATGACTTCCAAAGCTCCCTGGAGACCACCGCACTGCTGAAAGAGAACGGCGCTCCTTTCGTGCTGTCCCGGGCCACCCGTGATGTGCACGCCAAATTCCTGCTGCGTAACGGCGCGGACGATGTCATCTACCCGGAAAGGCAGATGGCAAACTGGTCTGCGGTGCGGTATACCGCGGACCATGTGTTTGATTACATTGAACTGACGGACGATCACTCTATTTTTGAAACCGCAGTGCCATCGCCCTGGGTGGGAAAAACCATCGTGGAGCTGGCTGTCCGGCAGAAGTACCGCATTAATGTGCTGGCGACGAAATGGAACGGCAATCTGGAGCCTTTGCCCGGCCCCACCCACTGTTTCCGGGCGGATGAGACGATTTTTGTTCTGGGCAGCAACCGGGACTTGCAGCGGTTCTTAAATCTGTGAGGCTGACCGTATGCGTGAGAAAACCTGGGAAACGCCCTGCGGTACGATCCATTGCTGGATCAATGACAGGACTGACAATCGTAAACTGACCCTGTTATTTTTGCCGGGTTTGACGGCGGATCATCGGCTGTTTGAAAAGCAAACGGCCTATTTTGAAGGCAACTACAATGTGGTTGTCTGGGATGCGCCTGGGCACGCCGCTTCCTGGCCGTTCGAATTTTCATTCAGCCTGATGGACAAGGCAAAATGGGTGGACGGGATACTCCGTTCGGAGGGTTTGGATAAACCGGTTATCATTGGCCAATCCATGGGTGGATATGTGGGGCAGGCTTACGCGGAGTTATACCCGGAGAAGCTAAAAGGCTTTGTGGCCATCGACTCCGCTCCGCTGCAAAGGAGCTATGTAACCGGGGCGGAGCTGTGGCTCCTGAAAAGAATGGAGCCTGTGTACCGTCACTATCCATGGAAGTGGCTGCTGCGCTCCGGCACCCAGGGTGTCTCAACCACGGAGTACGGGCGGAGACTGATGTACGATATGATGATGACCTACGACGGGAATCAGGAACGCTATGCGAGGATCTCGGGGCATGGGTTCCGGATCCTGGCGGAGGCCATGGAAGCGGACTTGCCGTATCGTCTGCAATGCCCGGCTCTGCTGATTTGCGGGGAGAAGGACCGTGCCGGTTCCTGCATCCGTTACAACAAGGCGTGGCATAAGCGGACTGGAATCCCCATTCGCTGGCTGAAAAATGCTGGGCATAATTCCAATACGGATGCACCGCAACTGGTGAATCAAATTCTTGATGCTTTCCTTCAGGAAATCAAAGAATAGGATCATTGATGAATGATTCTTTAACAACCGAATCATCGGTATCAGCGGTTTGGGGAACAAACATACCATACAGCTCTACGAAATACTGACTGATGTTCTGTGAGCATCGCGATCCAAATAGAATATTATCTCCGGCACACAAAAGGGACCGTTGCAGAATGCCTAGTTCTGCAACGATCCTTTTCTACCCTGATGGCGTAACTGCCGGATTATGCGGATCTGCAAGCTCGATTTGAAAGCGCTGACAATAAAAATAGATCAAGTAGCATTTCAAGTATTCATTTTTTGAAATTATGCAGAAAAAGTAGATAACACTACCTCAAAGAGACGGTTTGCGATGTAAACGGTTACAATCCGTAAAATTTGCACAAGTGCAACCGCTTACAAAAGTCAATTATACAAATTTGCAAAATACCCCTTGCGTTTCAACTTGCAAAATGGTAGATTCATACACGAAAAGAGAAGAATGTATCGTTTTTTTTATGCTCTATAAACATACATCTATGAAAGGGCTTACATTTTGAGGAGGTAACTGCGTGCCTTCAAACCCTACGATTTATGATGTATCCAGGCTGTCCGGCGTATCCACAGCCACAGTGTCCCGTGCGTTTTCCAATCCGGAGCATGTGAAGGAACATACCCGGCGGAAGGTATATGAGGCGGCGGAGGCGCTGCACTATTCTCCGAATGCTATCGCTCGGGCCATGGCCAGGCAGCGAACTGATAAAATCGCCTATTTGATTTGTAAAAAGGATGCCACTGTGCTGGACGAGTTCTATGCCGGTATTTGTGAGGGCATTATGCAATCTGCAAACCACTCGGAGTTCCAACTGCTGGTTTCCACTGCGGAAGATTGGCTGCACAACGTCAGCACCGCTCAGGCCAAGCAGATTGAGGGCGTGATTCTGGGGGGCGATGCTAAGGCGGAACTGGTATCGGAACTGCAGAGCCGGGGCGTAGCCGTGGTACTGGTCAACAATCGCATGTCGGGCTTCGATCTGACGTGTGTGGTCTCTGACGAACGCGGCGGTGTCCGTCAGGCGGTAGAGCACTTGATTTTCAGGGGCCACCGCCATATTGCAATGATTGCCGGCCAGTTTTCCCCTTACATTTCCCGGGAGCGCTACACAGCTTTCCGGGATATCATGAAAGAATATGGTCTTCCGGCAGATGATATTCGGCTCTGCGAGTTGAATGTGGAGAGCGCCACCCAAGCGGCCATGGCACTTTTGCAGCAGGAACAGCGGCCTACCGCTGTGTTTGCGACGAATGACATGATTGCGGCTGGGACCATCAAGGCCGCCCGTCGGCTGGGACTACAGATACCGGAGGACCTGGCCGTGGTCGGTTTTGATGATTCATCGATCTGTCCCATGCTGGAGCCGGAACTTACTTCCGTGCATATCAACTGCCGCCGGATGGGTGAGCTGTGTGTGGAACATCTGAAGGCACTGCTGGACGGCAAATCAGATTTCCCAAGGGTGGTCACCTTGCCCACAGAACTGCGGATTCGCCGCTCCGTGTAAAGCGCTTGCTGCACATCATAACATCATATATATTTTACGGGCATTATACCAAATCACGATAGATTACCCCATTCCGAGACCATTATACTGGCTTTCGGAACGATGCAGATACAGGAGGTACTCCCATGAAACAGAAAACGTACGTGACTGTCCTGAAAGTCCTGGCCGCCGGTGTGCTGCTGTTCATTGCGCTCTTCCCCATTTACTGGCTGGTTGCGATGGCTATTCGCCCCACCAGTGAGATGACAGGCCACATTTCTGTCATTCCTGCAACATTGACGATAGGACACTTCAAGGAACTGTTCATCGAAAAGGGGTTTGCTACCGCGTTGGTAAACAGCTTGCAGACCACGTTGATCTCTCTGGTGTTCTCCATGGTTTTTGGCCTTTGCACAGCCTATGTTATTGCCCGCAAGCGGTTCCGGTTCCGTATCAAACGTCCTCTGAGTTACTGGGTGCTGCTGGTACGCGTGCTGCCTCCCGTGGCATTCACGATCCCGCTGTATACCATGTTCAGCCGACTGGGAATTCTGAACACGAAGATCCCCGCAACTCTGGCCTGCGTGCTGATCAACGTGCCGTTCATCATTTGGTTCATGATCAGCTTCTTCCAGGACCTTCCGGAAGAGGTGGAGGAATCCGCCAAGGTGGATGGAGCAACCGAGCTGCAGTTGTTTGTCAAGATCGTGCTGCCGTTGGTAGCCCCCGGTATCGCGGCACTGGCCATGCTGTCCTTTATGTACGCCTGGAACGAGTATACATACAGCGTCATTTTCGTCCAGTCCCCCAATAACTACACTGTGCCGCTGACGCTGGCGGTGTTGAATACGGAGGATAACCTGACCAACTTCGGCCTGGTGGCCGCAGGCGGCGTCATCTCAGTGATCCCCATTACCCTGTTTGTGATCTTTGCACAGAACTACTTGATCTCCGGTTTGTCAAGCGGCGCTGTCAAAGAGTAACAAAATATGCCCCAATTAAAAATGATTTGGAGGAGAAGAAATGAAAAAGTTGATCGCACTTGCTCTGGCCTGCATCATGGTTCTGTCTCTGGCCGCCTGCGGCGGCAGCAAGAAGGAAGAGCAACCCGCCGACACCAGCACCCCCAGCGCTCCCACCACAGAAGCTCCCGCTGAGCCCACCAAGCTGACTCTGATTCTGCGCGGCGGCACTTATGCCGACGTCATCAAGGAGTGCCTGCCCGCTTTCGAGGCTGAGCACAACGTGACCTGTGAGGTTCTGGACCTGGCCGAGGATGATCTGCACAGCAAGATTGCTCTGGACGCCATGAACAAGGAAGGCGCTTATGACCTGTGCATGGTCGATGGCTCCTGGATGGCCGAGTTCACCGCCAACGGCGTGCTGGCCAACCTGAGCGAGATGGGCTACAACTTCGATGACGACATCATTCCCGCCACCACTGCCATCAGCTACTACGACGGCGACATCTATCTGGCTCCCTACTACGGCAATGTTACTGTTCTGCTGTATAACAAGGAAAATGTGGCCGCCGCTGGCTTTGACGGCAGCAGCATCGCCACCCTGGACGACATGATGACCATCTGCAAGGCCGCCAAGGCCGCCGGCAAGAACGGTTTCATCTATCGCGGCGACAGCCAGAACAACCTGGTCGTTGACTTCCTGCCCATCCTGCTGTCCTTCGGCGGCTGGGTCATCGATGAGAACAACAAGCCCACCGTTGACAGCGACGAGTTCAAGGCGGCTATGAACTTCTACATGGAACTGATTGCCACTGGCGACGCCGAGAAGAAGGATGACCTGATCGCTTCCTGCGACACTGGCTCCGGCACTATGGGTATCGGTTGGCCCGGCTGGTACAAGCCCACGGCTGACAGCACTGCCGATTACTGCGCTATCACCGGCGTTGCCCATGACGGCGATAAGGCATACAACGCCAACGTGTACGGCGTCTGGACCATCGGCATCCCTGCCAATGCCACCCACAAGGATCTGTCCCTGGAGTTGCTGGAGTACCTGATGGACAAAGACGTTCAGCATGGCACCATCGCAAGCGGCGGTGTTCCTTGCCGTTACTCCTCTTTGCAGGATCCCGCTGTTCTGGCCGAGTATCCCCAGTATGACGTTGTCTGCAAGGCCCTGGAGGGCGGCATGTATCGCCCCGTCATTGAGGAATGGACCGAGTTCTACACCATCCTCGGCACCGAGCTGGACAACATCGTCAACGGTGTGAAGACCGTGGATGCCGGTCTGGCAGATGCTCAGTCCCAGCTGGAGATGCTGATGAGCTGATCCTGGCTTTCCAGCACACGTTTTGGTCCTAACTAAGCGGTGGGGCACCGCAAATGCGGTGCCCCACAGTTTTTCACCGGTGCATCCGGTAAGAAACCCTCCCCAAAGGAAGGAGGCTTCTGAATCATGAAGAAGCAAAAAGAAAGCCTGACCCTTGCAAGCACGTCTACACGGCGGTTTGCCAACACGATGGTGTCTCCCACCGTTATCATCCTGTTGGTGATGACTGCCTATCCGCTGGTTTTTACACTAATCTACAGCTTTACTGACTACAACCTCATGAAGCGCAACACTTCCTTCATTGCGCTGAAGAATTACGCAGATCTGCTGGGCAACGCCTATTTCCGCCAAGCGATCTGGAATACTGTGAAGTTTACCGTTTTGACCGTGGCACTGGAGATGGTGTGCGGCTTTTTCCTGGCCCTGTTCGTCAACAGCCTGAAGAAGGGCCAGAAGGCTATGCGTACCTTGCTGCTCCTTCCCTACCTGCTGCCTGCCGTTACCGTGGCACTGAGCTGGCGTATGATGCTTTCCCCCAACTACGGCATCGTAAACCAGATCCTGACTACGCTGAATCTGCCGGTTTATAACTGGTTTTCTGATATTCAAACCGCGTTTGGTATGCTGGTTCTGATCGATGTGTGGCAGAATACACCCTTCGTGTTCCTGCTGCTGTATGCCGCCCTGCAGTCCGTGCCTCAGGCACAGTACGAGGCGGCAAAGATCGATGGTGCGAGCCGCTTTAAGACCATGATCTATGTGACCATCCCCAATCTGAAGAACAGCCTGTCCCTGTGCGCATTGCTGCGTACCATCGATGGATTCCGTGTCTTTGAGAAAGTCAACCTGCTGACCGGCGGCGGCCCTGCCAACAGCACTGCTACGATCACTCAGTATCTTTACAACTTCGGTATCAAGAACCTGAAGTTCGGCTTCGGCAGCGCTGGCGCCATCGTGATGACGATCCTTGTTTTGATTCTGGCCAGTGCGTATATCAAGCGGGCCATCCAGTGACGCCATGGCTATGAAATTAACGTATGTAAATGTGGGTTACGGCGAGGCCATGCTGCTGGAATGCCCCGATGCCTGCTCTCGGGACGGCACATTTGTGATGCTGATCGATGGCGGCAGCGCGGATAAGAGTGAATTTGCGGATCGCTCCTCCGGGCGCATTCCACTGGCGGATTATCTCACAGCCCGAGAGTTGACGCACATAGATCTCATGGTCAGCACCCATATCCATGAAGACCATATCTGCGGCTTGCTGCCTGTAGCGCGGGCATTTCCGCCCACGGTGCTGTGGATGATCCCTACTGCTGCGTTCTGCTGCAACGAGATGCAAACGCTGGATGTTTCTCTGGCGCAGAACACCTCACAGAAGAAGTTTATGCAGGCTATCAACGACTGCCAGACCCTCTGCCGGCTGGTGGAAGACCATGGCGGACGAGTGGAGACTCCTGCTGCCGGAAGCGCCGGGCATCTGTGTGACGGTTTGCGGTATCAGGTTTTGGCCCCTGGTGCAGAGCGTATTGAAGAACTGGAAGAACGGTTTCGCCAGGTTTTTGCCGCGCCGAAGGACGCTTTTCTGAGAACGTTGGACAGTGTGGATTGCCGCATGAACAATTTCAGCCTGATGATGACACTGGATTACTGCGGCACCCGCATTCTGCTCCCCGGTGACACCAACCGCATCGGTTATGGCGGCATCGATCCGGCGATGCTGAAGGCCGACCTGTTCAAGGTGGGACACCATGGGCAGATCGACGGCGCGGATCAGGCGCTGATTGACCTGGTACGTCCCCGGGCTGTGGCTTGCTGTGCATCCAGTGATCGCCGATATAACAGTGCGCACCCGGATTTGCTGCGTATGCTGAAAGAAAGCGGCGCGGATTTGTTCTTTTCCGATTGCCCTCAGCTGCCGGGATTGAATGTCCCACCCCATCAGGCACTGGTTTTTACGATTGGTGAAAACGCCAGCCTGACCGGTCAATATTTGTAACAGGAGGAACCAATCAATGGCAGAAGTGGTTTTGAAAAATATCAAGAAAGTATATCCCAATACCGAACCCAAAAAGAAAAAGAAGGGTGAGCCTGAAAAGAAGAGCGGTCTCAAGATCACGAAGGAAGGCGTTCTGGCAGTCCAGGACTTTAACCTGGAGATCTCCGACCGGGAATTCATCGTGCTGGTTGGACCCTCCGGCTGCGGCAAGTCCACTACTTTGCGGATGGTGGCCGGCCTGGAGGACATCTCCGGCGGCGACCTGCTGATTGACGGCAAGCGGATGAACGACGTGGAGCCGAAAGACCGGGACATCGCCATGGTGT
>CAMCNO010000046.1 GCA_945876285.1 uncultured Clostridia bacterium
CTGGCCATGACCGGCTCCATCACCTACGGCATGGCCGTCCCCATCATCATGGGCCAGAACATCGGCACCTGCGTCACCGCCCTCATCTCCTCCATCGGCGTCAACCGGAACGCCAAGCGGGTGTCCGTCATCCACATCTCCTTCAACGTCATCGGCACCGTGGTGGGTCTGGTCTTTTTCTACGGCGGCAACCTGCTGTTCCATTTCCCCTTCATGAACAGTGCCGTGGGCGCTGTGGGCATCGCCTTCTGCCACACGATCTTCAACGTCTTTACCACGCTGCTGCTCCTGCCCTTCTCCCGCCAGCTGGAAAAGCTGGCGCGGAGGGCAATCAAGGCGGAGGACAAGTCCGAGCAGTTCGCCTTTCTGGACCCCCTGCTGCTGCGGACGCCCGGCGTCGCCATCAGCGAGTGCGTGTCCATGACCAACCGCATGGGCGCTGTGGCTCACGAAAACCTGCTGGACGCCGTCCGGCAGCTGTCGGACTATCAGGAGGCCCGGGAGACTCTCATTAACGAAAACGAGGACAAGCTGGACATTTACGAGGACCGCCTGGGGGACTATCTGGTGAAGATCTCCCAACACGGCGTGTCCATGAGCGACATCCGCACCGTCTCCCGGCTACTCCACGCCATCGGCGACTTCGAGCGCATCGGTGACCACGCCCTGAACCTCCAGGAGTCCGCCCGGGAACTGCACGAGAAGGACCTCCACTTCTCCGATGCCGCTGGGAAGGAACTGGAAGTGCTGCTCACCGCCCTGAACGACATTATGATTCTGGCTTTCGACAGCTTCGCCGCCAATGACCCCGTGGCCGCCCGGGAGGTGGAGCCGCTGGAGGAGACCATCGACCAGCTCATCGAGGAGATCAGGATGCGCCACATTCACCGACTCCAAACGGGCGAGTGCACCATCCAGCTTGGCTTTGTCCTCAGCGACCTGCTGACCAACTTCGAGCGTGTTTCCGACCACTGCTCCAACATCGCCGTCAGTGTCATCGAAAGCCAAGCGGACGGCCTGGACCCCCACGCTTATATCAGCGGCCTCAAGATGGACCAGAGCTTTGCCGCCGGGTTGGACCGGGATATGGCAAAATACCGCCTGCCTCAGGCATAATAAACGCGTCCCGCCACGGCGGGACGCGTTCTCTATTTCTCCAGATAGTTTGATGCCGTCAGGGCGGCCACAGCGCCGTCAGCCACGGCGGTCACCACCTGCCGTACCGCTTTCGTCCGCACATCTCCGGCGGCAAACACCCCCGGAATGGCCGTCCGGGTGGTCTCGTCCGCCGGGATGTAGCCCCCGGCATCCAGCTCCAACTGGCCCTGTACCAGCTCCGTGCTGGGCGCCCGACCGGCGGCGATGAACACGCCGGCACAGGGCAGCTCCCGCCGCGCGCCGGAGGACAGCTCCCGGTAGGCAAGGCCCGTCACCGCGGCAGTGCCCAGAATGGCCGCCGCCTGGGCGTTCCAGAGGAAGGTCACGTTCTCCGTCCTCTCCAGTTCCTCCGTCAGCCGCCACTCCGCCCGGAGAGAATCCCTCCGATGGACCAGATACACCCGACGGCACAGGCGGGACAGGGTCAGGGCCTCCGCCGCGGCGGAGCTGCCGCCGCCCACCACCGCCACGTCCTTCCCTTTAAAAAACGCGCCGTCACAGGCGGCACACCAGCTGACGCCCCGCCCCCGCAGAGCCTCCTCCCCCGGGATGCCCAGTGTGCGGGGCGCGGCCCCTGCGGCATAGATGAGCGTCCTGCCATGATATACGCCCTGTCCGTTCCTGACACGGCGCTCCCGCAGACAGATCTCTGCCGCCCGCTCGCCCCGGAACTCCGCCCCGGCCTTCTCTGCGTCCCGGCGCATATCCGCCGCCAGCTCCGCTCCGCCGATAGCCCCGGTGCCGGGGTAATTTTCCACCGTCTCGGCAATGCCAAGCTGCCCGCCCGGCTCTCCCCCGGTGAGCACCAGCGTCCGCAGGCCCGCCCGGGCAGCATACAGTCCGGCGGCACAGCCCGCGGGGCCTCCGCCTACGATCACTACATCATACATCCGCAGTTCCTCCTCACGCGGTATAGTATGGGCAGCAGCCGCAGAAAATACCCCTGACAACTGCGAAACGGAGGAATGACCATGTCCGATCTGAAAAACAGCGAGACCCTGAAAAACCTGATGCGGGCCTTCGCCGGAGAGAGCCAGGCCCGGAACCGCTACACCTTTGCCGCCGGGCTGTGCCGCCAGCAGAAGCTCCATGTGCTGGAGGCGGTGTTCCTGTTTACCGCCGGACAGGAAAAGGAGCACGCCGAAATTTTCTACAACCACATGAAGGCGGTATCCGGCTCCACCGTCCACATCGACGCCGGTTATCCGGTGGCCGTCACCAACGACGTTCTGCGGCTGCTGCGGGACGCCCAGCACAACGAGTACGAGGAATTTGACCCGGTGTACCCCTCCTTTGGTGAGGCCGCCCGGGCTGAGGGCTTCCCGGAGGCCGCGGCGTCCTTTGAGCAGATCGCCAGGATCGAGCTGACCCACGGCAACCGCTTCGGCCGTCTGGCAGACCTGCTGGAGAGCGGAAAGCTGTTCGTCTCCGACACGAAGTGCGGCTGGATGTGCCTGAACTGCGGCTACATTCTGGAGAGTCTGGAGGCCCCCAGGCAGTGCCCCGTCTGCAGCCACGACCAGGGCTGGTTCATTCGCCTGGAGATGGCTCCCTACGGCACAGCACCGCAGAACTGACATTTCACGAAACATGACAGCTCCGGGCGGACCGCTGCAGCAGCGGTCCGCCCGGAGCGCTGCTATCTCCCATCTGTCCTGCCCCGGGTACGCTCCCGTGCAACATTGGAGGATGGGGCGCACTGTATGGAGGGAAATTACGCAAATGGCCTGACTGCCCCCTATCAAAGCCCAGCGCGGCATTACGCTTCATGCTTCCACCGCATATGCCGGAGCTGCTCTTCTGGCGGGCTGATAAAGATAGGCTCTGCAACCATTCGACATACACAGGAGGAATTTTCATGGAACAGATCATCGTAGCGCTCATCACCGGCGGCATTACACTGGCAGGCGTGCTGCTGAGCAATCAGCGGACACAGGCTGTCACGGAGACGAAATTGGAAGAGCTGACCCGGGAGGTCCGGGAACACAACAATTTCGCCCGCAGAATGCCGGTGGTCGAGGAGCAGATCAAAGTCATCAATCACCGCATCTCAGATCTGGAGGAGGCGCAAAAAATCCCGTAACCATTGCGGTTACGGGATTTTGTTCTGGTGGACGATACAGGACTCGAACCTGTGACCCCCTGCACGTCAAGCAGGTGCTCTAGCCAGCTGAGCTAATCGTCCGAAGCGGAACAAGCATAGAATACACGACTGGGCCAGTTTTGTCAACACCTTTCTTGCAATTTTTTGTTTTTTTTGTTATACTGCCGCCAAAGGACAGGAGGGATGCATCCATGGAACGTACCGCACTGGTCACCGGCGCCTCCCGGGGCATCGGCCGCGCCGTGGCCCTGGAACTGGCACGGAGGGGCTGGAACGTCTGCGTCAATTATCTGGAGCGGCGGGAGGCCGCTTTGGGCGTGGCAGCGCAGATAGAGGCGGAGGGCCGTCATGCCCTGGCGATCCAGGCAGATGTGGCAGACCGCAAGGCCGTGGAGGCCATGGTCCGGGACGCACGGGCGGGGCTGGGGCCTGTTTCCCTGCTGGTAAACAACGCCGGCATCTCTCCCCACGGCCTGTTTCAGGACACCGGGGATGACGTTTGGGACCGGACCCTGGCGGTGAATCTCACCGGCGCCCGGAACGCCATCCAGGCGGTGCTGCCCCATATGCTCTCCGAAAAACGGGGGTGCATCGTGAACATCTCCTCTATCTGGGGGCTGCGGGGGGCAAGCTGCGAGGTGGCCTACGCCTGCTCCAAGGCCGCCATCATCGGCCTGACCCGCTCCCTGGCACTGGAATTGGCCCCCTCCGGCATCCGGGTCAACTGTGTGGCCCCCGGCTGCATTGACACGGACATGGTACGGGTACTGGGCCGGGAGACCCGGGAAATGCTGGTGGAGGAGACGCCGCTGGGCCGTCTGGGAACACCGGAGGACATCGCCCATGCCGTGGCCTTCTTTGCAGAGGAGGGTTCTTCCTTCCTCACCGGACAGGTACTGACCGCCGACGGCGGCTTTATCGTATAAGACGCAAAACACCCGCTGCAAGCCGCAGCGGGTATTTTTTATTCCTTTCCGGGCAAAGGGAGGCTGTGCAGGATGACCCGCCCGAAGCAGGCCAGCGTCCGGCCGCCGCCGGGCAACAGCACCTGGTCGGCGTCCGCCCGGGCCCGGTTCAGAGAGAACAGGTACACCACCCCGGCCGGGTCCTTGTAATACTGCTTGCAGAAGATGTCCCCATCCACGCAGAAGATGCCCACGTCCCCCGCCTGCAGCGGGTCCCGGTTCACATAGACCACTGAGCCGTCTCCGATGAAGGGGGCCATGGAGTCGCCCTGGATGCGCACGGCGAACTCCGCCGCCTGGGGCACATCGTCCTCCACAGGGATGTAGTCGAAATCCTCGCCGAACACCGGGGCTGCATAGCCCGCCGCCGCGGGGCTGCGGTACAGAGGAATCATACGGGGCTCCCGGTCCGTCTTTCCCGCCTCCAGGTCGTCCCGGTAGGCGCACAGGGCATCCACAACGGACCGCACCGTCTCCTTTCCCATATGGGACAGGCCGCGATACTGGTCCACCAGTTCCCGCTCGCTGCGTGTCAGGGCAGCGCCGCCCTCCCGGTAGCTGTCGCGGAACAGCGTATTGGGGTCTGTCTCCAGGCTGTCAAACAGGCGGAGCAGGACTTCCTCCCGGGGAAAGCTGATGCCGGCCTCGTAGTTGCCCACGGTGGACTGGGAGACCCCCAGCCGCTTTGCCAGCGCCGCCTGGGAGATCCCCAGTCCCTCCCGGCATTCCTGAATACGCTTTCCCAGACTCATACACAGGCTCCTCCCCAATTGTTTTTCTCATCATACCCCACATATTTGTTCGTGTCAAATTTTTTAACAAGATTCTTGTTAAACCGCTTGACATGCTCGAACATATGTGCTATTATTTCCAATGTAAACAAGATTCTTGTTAATATTGTCAGAATCATCAAGTATATTGTTCCCTGTGCATAAAAAACCGTCACACCTGACGGTGTAACGGTTTTTGTGTCTGCACTACGAAAAAAACGTCTGTGGCCCTATGAATAGTCGCCCGCTCCCCTCGCTGTTTCTCGCCGGCAGGGCAACGCAGTGTCTTTTCCCTTAATGCTCTGCCCGGTGCGGGTTCATCACAGTGTCATACTGCTCTCTTGTGAATACGTTCTGCTCAATGAGTTTATCGCAGAGAGGCGTTCCGTCTTTGCAAACCGCATCCAGCGCCTGAAAAGACGCAATCGCGGCCTCGGCTCTTTTGAAGTGATCAAGCTGTTCGTTGATGATGTTTATGCCAATGCTTCTGGCAAAGAAGGGCGCTTCCGTCCAGGTAAAATCAATCGCCCCCGTCTGCGAGCTGTCCTGATACCCCATGGAGCGCAGGATAAATGTGAAATACATAGAGGCGGAAGCCTTGCTGTTACTCCCAAATTCAGTATCGGAAACTCCATTGGTGATATGGTTGGTGTAGGCATAGCCTACATATGCCTCTGCCCATCCCGGAACGTCCGAGAATGGGTGAGACCAGTCTCCGTTCAGAGCCTCCTGCTCTTTCCCCAACAGGCGTATCATCATCACAACCGCCTCAACACGGGTCAGATCTTTATTCAAAGCAAAATCAGTCGTGCCGTCAGGTTTGGTGCCAACACCCTTCATCAGGCCAAGCGCCTTGAGTGTTTCTGCGTAGGAATTCGCATCCTGCACATTTGACGCCGCAGGAGGCTCAAAGGGGTCCCCGCCGTTGATGGTCTCGCTCCAGACCCAGCCGTTCAGGGAGTCGTTATACCTGAACTGGAACACATAGTCGTCAGCGTTCTGATAACGCTCATATGCCGTTGCGATATCCGGGAAAGCACGGTACTCACCCCGGAAATTGTAGTAGAACGTCATGCCGGAATAAGAGGAGCCACGGTACATCAGAATGATGCCGCGCCCGACAATTTTAGCCCCTGCGCCCAGGGTCAGCGCTCCGTGCACTTCAATGCCCTGGGGCTCATTTCCTGCCATTTTTGTCGTGAGCGTGACACCCGGGGCAATGGTAAGGTCCTGATAGACATTAAATTTCTTCGTTAGGGTAGTATTCTGGCTGATGGTTTCGCTGGATGCAGCCGATGCCGGGATCAAAAAGTTCGGTAAAAGAAGCACGCTGATGAGCAAAAACGAAAGAAGTTTTTTCATAAGAACCTCCCATCTTAGAAAACCGATCGCAAGGATCGATCCTGTTGTATTCCGTACAAAAATCTTATCACACCGGCGCGTCCTCTGCAAGGCAATGATGTGCGTGCCCGCAAAAATCGGCACATAAAATCAATGGCCGTTCCGCGGCTCTGACGCGCCACCGGCACGTCATTCACTCCCGCTCCCCTTCGAATCCACCTGATAAAAAATACCGACCACCCTGACGGGTGATCGGTATTTGGTGGGGGAAGGTGGATTCGAACCACCGAAGTCAGTGACAACAGATTTACAGTCTGCCCCATTTGACCGCTCTGGAATTCCCCCATATTTGATTGGAGCTGGTGGACGGATTCGAACCCCCGACCTGCTGATTACAAATCAGCTGCTCTACCAGCTGAGCTACACCAGCGAAGTTGCAGTTCCAACAGCAGGATTTATATTACCAGAAGGTTTTGGGTTTGTCAATAACTTTTTTCACTCTTTTTTGAGGAGGTCCTTTTTTGCTGCACGCCGAGAGCCGCCGAAGGCGGCACACCCTGCGCTGCACCCTGTGCGGCCGGGAAATCATCCTGGGAGAGGAATATTGGGCCTGCAACGGCAGCCGTGTCTGTCGGGCCTGCCTGCCGGATTTCGCCCGGCAGGAGCTGTCTCCCTGCCACGAGATCCACGGAAAGGAGGCATCCTTATGACACTTTTGGAGATGTCGGTCCAATACGCCGACAGCGCGTCTCTCATCCGCGCCCGCATCCAGGAGCTGCGGGCGGAGGAACGACTGCAGGAAGACCCTGCGGCCGCCAGGCGGCTGCACCGCCGTATCAACGACCTGACGCCCCTGCTGCGGGAATGCCGGGAGCTGGCGGTTCTGACCGCACGATACTATGACAGGAGTTATCACAAACATGAACGCTACACCCTTTGATACCAGAAGCAGCGAGTGGGCCGGTGACATGACTGTCTGGCTCCGGGAAAACGCCAATGACAACCAGGAGCAGATCGAGCGGCTCCTGCGCAACCTCCGAAAAGCCCGGGTACAGGAGCTGACGCCCCGGCAGCAGCAAATGCTTGCCATGCGCTTTGAGCAGAATATGAGCGGCGCGGAGATCGCCCGGGAACTGGGGCTGAACCGCTCCACCGTCTCCCGGACCCTGCGCCGGGCTCAGAAGCGGCTGCGGCGCTGTCTCCAGTACGCACTCTGAACTTCCCTCTTGTGGTTTTCTCCCACAGGCCGTATAATCGGTCATAGAAGGGCATCCTAAATGACAGACGGGAGGTATCGCCATGCTTTACAATACCCTGCACAACCGCTGGCTGCGGATCGTCGCCGCCGTGGTGGGCGAGCTGATCGCCGCCGCCGCGCTGAATCTGTTCATCGTGCCGCTGCATCTGTACACAGGCGGTGCCATGGGTGTCTGCCAGCTCATCCGCACCCTTTTGCAGACCCACATGGGGCTGGACTTCGGTCCCTACGACATCGCCGGTATCCTGTATTTCCTGGTGAACATCCCCATCCTGCTGATCGGCTACAAGGACCTGGGCCGGGGACTGGTGGTCAAGACCATCATCTGCACTGTGTCCTACTCCCTGTTTTACAGTCTCATCCCCATTCCTTCCGCCCCCATCGTAGGCGATTACCTGACCGCCTGCCTGCTGGGCGGCATTCTCACCGGCATCGGCAGCGGCATTGTCCTGACCTGCGGCTGCAGCAGCGGCGGCCTGGACGTCATCGGCCTGTGCCTGAGCAAGCGGGGCAGCAGCTTTACCGTGGGCAGGTTTTCCCTGACCTTCAACGTATTTCTTTACACCGCCTGCCTGATTTTATTCAGCCCGGAAGTCGCCATTTACTCCGTCATCTACAACTTCTTCACCTCCATGGTGCTGGACCGGATGCATCAGCAGAACGTCAATGTCATGGCGATGATCTTCACCCACGCCGACGAACACATCCTGGGCCAGTTCATCATCGACAACCTGGGCCGGGGCGTGACCTATTGGAACGGTACCGGCGCTTATACCGGGAAGGACGTCCATGTGCTGTGCGTCAGCCTTTCCAAATATGAGATCGAAGAGCTGCTCCACGCTGTCCGCACCATCGACCCCCAGGCGTTTTTGACGGTGCAGGAGGGCGTGCACATCTACGGCAATTTCCGAAAGAAACTGGAGTGATCCCTTATGGCAGCGGAACAGATCGCGGTGCTGGCCGGTACGCCGGTAGACACCCAAATGGGCGTGGAATGTCTGGCAAAGGCAGGCCTAACCGGACTGGCCTTTCCCATGGCCTCTGACCCCCGGCGGCAGACCGCGTTTCAAATCTCCTCTCAGGCGAAGAAAACAGCGGCGGTGCGGGCTGTGCTGGAGACAGCGAAAGGCCAGGGCTGTGAAAAGGTCTTCGTCTACTGCAACTCCCTGTCCAGTTCCGTGAACTTCACCCCTCTGGCGTCAGAGACAGGTATGACCATCGTGACGCCGCTGGACATCTACCGGGAGCTGGCGCCCAAATACCGCCGCCTGGGGCTCATCGCCGCCAACGCCCAGGGGCTGGCGGGCATCGAGCGGACGCTGTTTGCCGCAAACCCGGCTTTGGATCTGTTGGGAGCCTGTATGCTGCCGGTGGTGCTGTCCATCGAGGCAGGTGAGCCGCCGGAGGAGCTGGTGGAGCGCCACCGCCTGCCGGAGCTGGCGGAGTGGTTCCGCACAAGCGGCATGGAAGCCCTGGTGCTGGGCTGCACCCACTTCCCCTACTTCAAGGAAGCGCTGGCAAAGCGGACAAGCCTGCCCCTCATCGACCCGGCGGAGGAAATGGTGCGAAAAATCATGGAATAAGCGAACGCCCTCCCGTGCTGAACAACACAGGAGGGCGTGATGATTGTTTCTCCGTCAGTCTCCGCCATTCGCAAGGAAAAGGGTGTGTGCGGGAAAAACCTTTGCGGGTTTTTCCTGCACGATTTCAATTAGCCCGCCGCAGCGACCCATTTTTGCCTGCGGCAAAAATGGGAAAGTTCCAAAAAGAAATCCCCATCCTATCGGATGGGGATTTCTTTTTGGAGCGGGCAACGAGGCTCGAACTCGCTACCTCCACCTTGGCAAGGTGGCGCTCTACCAGATGAGCTATGCCCGCGGAACAAGGTGTATTCTAACAGACGAATCACACCTTGTCAAGCATTTTCATCAATTTTTTCTTGTTCTTTTTCAAGGGCCTCGGTAGTGTCTTCCTCCAAGGTCCCGTCCGGTTCTTCTTCCCCAGTCACATCCTCCGGATGTGCTGCGGCAAAGGCCGCCAGTTCCTCCTCCGTGGGGTCCAGCAGGAACTCCACCAGGCCCACAGGTCCCTCCGCCGGATAGTAATTCACCAGCCACGGCGTCTCCTCCGTCAGTCCTTGCTCCTCCCGGACCTGGGCCACGGCGCTCTCGATGCCGCTCTGACCGTCCTGGCCCCAGTAGCCGATGCGCACCGCCAGCTCCGTTCTGCCGTCATGCAGGGCGGCTTCCAGCAGGCTGGAGACAGCCTCCGGCCGGGTGGCGTTCACCACCGCCTGGATCTGTTCCGCCGACCGGCGATAGCCAATCTTGACGGCGATCTCATAGTACCCCCGCTGGGACTGGCTGGAGGTAGTGATATAGGACACCGCGTAGGCCCCCAGGGGCGTCTGCTCCTGGATCTCCACCGCGGCCCGCTCCAGCGTGTCCGCCACGGACACATCGTCCTCAAAGTTATACAGGCGGACCGTGGCAGCATCCGTATGCTGGGCGATGAGCAGCAGGATGTCATTGACGATGTCCTGGTAGTTCTCCGCCCGCAGGGTGCCGGCGGCCTCGCTCTCCCAAAACTTGCTGCTGTGGGGCTCCGTGGTGCTGTACTCCCGCTCCAGCAAAGGGGTACAGCCCGTCAGAAGCAGCATCGCCAGCAGCAGCGCGGCCCAGCGCCCCCTCACAGGCCCAGGTCCTCGTCCACCAAGACGATCTCCGTGTCAAGGCTCATGCTGGGTCCCCACAGCACCACCAGGCTCCGGCAGATGCGCTCGGGGCTCTTGCAGTCGTAGCAGCGGTCGCCCTTCACGGCGCAGGGGGTCTTCTTCCCCAGGCGCTGGGCGTTTTTCGGGGCGGCGATGTTCCGGGCCCGCCACAATGCCTCGTCATAGGTGGGAGCCAGCTTGTTGCGGCCGATGATGAAGTACAGCTTCTTGTGGCCGTACAGCGTGGAGGCCACCCGGTTGCCGAAACCGTCGATGTTGATGACCTCGCCGGTCTCCGCCAGGCCGTTGGCGGAGGTGATGTACACATCCGCCCCGGCGGACTTCGCCCGGGCCTCCTGGCCGTCGGTCCAGTGCCAGTGGACGGTATTGTGGGCCGCCAGCTTTTCATGGAGGCCCATCTCCTGCACTGTCAAAGAGCCACCGATGCCGACGGACACCCCATCGATGACACCATCCAGATAGGCGGCGGCCTCAGCGGCGGTATCAAAGGTCTTCACAGAAAAGCCACGGGCCTCCAGATTCTTTTTCACAGTCTCAAACGCCATGATGTGTTCCTCCTTCTATTAGTCCAGCAGGTCCATCTGCCGCTCCTCGGAATCCTCCTGCCGCAGCAGCGCGCCGGCGGCGGGGACCGCCCGCACCCGGTAGCGGCTCTGGCTCACGATGGAGGTCTCCTCAAGGGACTTTACCGTATCCAGATGGTACTTGGGCTTCATGGTCATCACCGCCACGCCCTGGGTGGACCGGGTGGTCTTGGGGGCAAGCAGGGCGGTGTGGAAGATCAGGCAGCGGGGCTCGGTGGAGTACACCGCCAGCTCCCGATCCTCGTCGATGCGCAGGATGGCCGCCAGAGGCGACTTGTCGGAATAGGCGCCGGTGAGCTTGCGGCGGTTGGAGGTGGTCTTGTAGGCGGAGAGGTCCACCCGGGCCGCCTTGCCGTTTTCAAAGAAGAACAGCAGCGCGCCGGAGTAGTCTCCCGGCAGGACGGCGTAGACCACGTTTTCGCCCGCGTCCATACCCAGCTTGGCGGGCAGGTAATCGCCCAGGGCGCTGGCCTTGGTGTCGTCAAACTCGCTCAGGCGGGTCTTGTAGACCTGGCACTTGTCGGTGAAGAACATGATCTCGGCGGCGGAGGTTGTCTCGAAGCTCTGGCGGGGGCCGTCGCCCTCCTTATACTTCTGCTCGCCGCCCATGCGGAGGGACAGGGGGGTGATCTTCTTGAAGTAGCCCTCCCGGGACAGGAACACGTTGACGGGGTACTCCTCCGGAGTCTCGTCCACCTCATAGGTTTCGATCTCATGGCCGTAGACGATGGAGGTGCGGCGGGGCTCGCCGTACTTCTTCGCCGCCTGCTCCAGCTCCTCCACGATGATCTTCTTCACCCGCTTGGGGCTGTTCAGCACATCCTCCAGGTCGTCGATCTCGTCCCGCAGGGCGTCCGTCTCCTGGGTGCGCTTGAGGATATATTCCTTGTTGATGTTGCGCAGCTTGATCTCCGCCACGAACTCCGCCTGGACCTGGTCGATGCCGAAGCCGATCATCAGGTTGGGGATGACCTCGGTCTCCTCCTCCGTCTCCCGGATGATCTTGATGGCCTTGTCGATGTCCAGCAGGATGCGCTTCAAACCTTTCAGCAGGTGCAGCTTGTCCTTCTTTTTCTTCAGGACGAAGTACACCCGCCGCCGGACGGATTCCGTCCGCCAGGCCGTCCACTCCTCCAAAATCTGCCGGACGCCCAGCACCTGGGGGCTGCCGGCGATGAGCACGTTGAAGTTGCAGGCGAAGGAATCCTCCAGGGGGGTCTGCTTGTAGAGCTTCGCCATCAGCTTGTCGGGGTCTGTGCCCCGCTTGAGGTCAATGGTCAGCTTCAATCCGGAGAGGTCCGTCTCGTCCCGCATGTCGGCGATCTCTTTCGCCTTGCCCGCCTTGATGAGCTCCGCCACCTTGTCCAGAATGGCCTCCACGGTGGTGGAATAGGGAATTTCGTAAATCTCGATGAGGTTTTCCGCCTTCACATAGCGGTACTTGGCCCGGACACGGACGCTCCCCCGGCCGGTGTCGTAGATATCCCGCAGGACGGCGGGGTCGCAAATCAGCTCGCCGCCGGTGGGGAAATCCGGAGCCAGCAGCGTCTCTGTCAGGTCGCAGTCCGGGTTTTTCAGGTAGGCGATGGTGGTGTCGCAGACCTCTTTCAGGTTGAAGCCGCAGAACTGGGAGGCCATGCCCACGGCGATGCCGCTGTTGGCGGACACCAGGATGTTGGGGAAGGTGGTGGGCAGCAGGGCCGGCTCCTTCATGGTGTTGTCGTAGTTGTCCACAAAGTCCACGGTGTCGCTGTCGATGTCCCGGAACAGCTCCGCGCAGATGGGGGTCAGCTTGGCCTCGGTGTACCGGGGCGCGGCGCAGGACATATCCCGGGAGTAGCTCTTGCCGAAGTTGCCCTTGGAGTCCACGAAGGGCGTCAGCA
>CAMCNO010000047.1 GCA_945876285.1 uncultured Clostridia bacterium
GGGTGACTTCCACGCCGCAGCGGTCGCAGATCTTGCCCTTGTAGCGGATCTTCTTGTACTTGCCGCAGTGGCACTCCCAGTCCTTGGTGGGTCCGAAGATGCGCTCGCAGAACAGACCGTCCCGCTCGGGCTTCAGGGTGCGGTAGTTGATGGTCTCGGGCTTCTTCACCTCGCCGTAGGACCAGGCGAGGATCTGCTCGGGAGAGGCCATGCCGATCTTGATCGCGTCAAAGGCAATGTTGTTGCCGGTATTGTTATCCATCATATAGCGATTTCCTCCTTCAATGATCCAGAATGTTCAGTGTGACGAATGGTTCTGGATCATTCGTCGTCGAAATCAACGTCGATGTCCGCGCCGGCGTCGTCCGGGGCGTCCTCGATGTCAAAGCCGGACTCCTGGAAGTCCGCTTCCTCGGCGAAGGCGCGGTGACGGTCGTCGTCCGCGTCCATCCGGGCCAGGTTGAAGGTATCCATGGCGTCCTCGTCTTCCTTCAGCTCGATGGCGTTGCCGTTCTCGTCCAGCACCTGGATATCCAGGCACAGGGACTGCAGCTCCTTCACCAAAACCTTGAAGGACTCGGGCACGCCGGGCTGGGGCACATTGTGGCCCTTGACGATGGCCTCGTAGGTGCGCACACGGCCTGTCACATCGTCGGACTTGACGGTCAGGATCTCCTGCAGGATATAAGCAGCGCCGTAAGCCTCCAGGGCCCAGACTTCCATCTCGCCGAAGCGCTGGCCGCCGAACTGGGCCTTGCCGCCCAGAGGCTGCTGGGTGACCAGGGAGTAGGGGCCGGTGGAACGGGCGTGGATCTTATCGTCGACCAGGTGGTGCAGCTTGAGGAAGTAGACGTAACCGACAGTGACCTTGTTGTCGAAGGGCTCGCCGGTGCGGCCGTCGTACAGCACGCTCTTACCCTCGGCATCCAGGCCGGCTTCCTTCAGCATATCCTGAATGTCGCCGTAGGTGGCGCCGTCGAAGATGGGGGTGGCCACCTTGCAGCCCAGTGCGTGGGCGGCGTAGCCCAGGTGGACCTCCAGCACCTGACCGATATTCATACGGGAGGGCACGCCCAGGGGGTTCAGCACAATGTCCAGCGGCGTACCGTCGGGCAGGAAGGGCATATCCTCCTGGGGCAGGACCCGGGAGACGACGCCCTTGTTGCCGTGGCGGCCTGCCATCTTGTCTCCCACCTGGATCTTGCGGCGCTGGGCGATATAGACGCGGACCACCATGTTCACGCCGGGGCTCAGCTCGTCGCCGTTCTCACGGGTGAACACCTTGGTGTCCAGCACAATGCCGCTCTCGCCGTGGGGGACCTTCAGAGAGGTATCGCGGACCTCCCGGGCCTTCTCACCGAAGATGGCCCGCAGCAGCCGCTCCTCGGCGGTGAGGTCGGTCTCGCCCTTGGGAGTGACCTTGCCCACCAGAATGTCGCCGGACTTGACCTCGGCGCCCACGCGGATGATGCCGTTCTCGTCCAGGTCCTTCAGGGCGTCCTCGCCCACGTTGGGGATATCCCGGGTGATCTCCTCGGGTCCCAGCTTGGTGTCACGGGCGTCGATCTCGAACTCCTCGATATGAATGGAGGTGTACAGGTCCTCCCGCACCAGGCGCTCGTTCAGCAGAACGGCGTCCTCGTAGTTGTAGCCTTCCCAGGTCATGAAGCCCACCAAGATGTTCTGGCCCAGGGCGATCTCGCCGTTTTCGGTGGCGGGGCCGTCCGCCAGGACGGTGGGGTCGTCGCCGCCGTGGACGCGCTCGCCCACTTCGACGATGGGATGCTGGTTGATGCAGGTGGTGTGGTTGGAACGCAGGAACTTGGTCAGCTTATAGTCCTTGGTCTCGCCATTGTCATACTTGACGGTGACATGGCGGGCGTCCACGGAGGTGACCACGCCGTCGCCCTCGGCCAGCACCACGATCTCGGAGTCAATGCAGATCTTGTGCTCCATGCCGGTGCCGACGATGGGGGCGTGGGGCCGCAGCAGAGGCACGGCCTGACGCTGCATGTTGGCGCCCATCAGGGCACGGTTGGCGTCGTCGTTGGGCAGGAAGGGGATCATGGCGGTGGCGATGGAGACCATCATGCGGGGGCTGACGTCGATATAATCCACGTTCTCCCGGTCCACTTCCACGATCTCGTCCCGGTGACGGGCGGTGATACGGGCGTTGATGAGGCGGCCGTTCTCGTCCACGGGCTCCACGGCCTGACCGACGATGTAGTTGTCCTCCTCGTCGGCGGTCATGTAGGTGATGGTGTCGGCGACCTTGCCGGTGGCCTTGTCCACGGCCCGGTAGGGAGCCTCGATGAAGCCATACTCGTTGATGCGGGCGTAGGTGGCCAGATAGGAGATCAGGCCGATGTTGGGACCTTCGGGGGTCTCGATGGGGCACATACGGCCATAGTGGCTGTAATGGACGTCACGGACCTCCATATTGGCGCGCTCGCGGCTCAGGCCGCCGGGGCCCAGAGCGGACAGGCGGCGCTTGTGGGTCAGCTCAGCCAGGGGGTTGGTCTGGTCCATGAACTGAGACAGGGGGCTGGAGCCGAAGAACTCCTTGATGGCGGCGGTAACGGGCCGGATATTGATGAGGCTCTGGGGCGTGACGATATCCAGGTCCTGGATGGTCATGCGCTCCCGGATGACACGCTCCATCCGGCTGAAGCCGATGCGGAACTGGTTCTGCAGCAGCTCGCCCACGCAGCGCAGGCGGCGGTTGCCCAGGTGGTCGATATCGTCCTTCACGGAGATGCCCGCGGCCAGACCGTTCATATAGTTGATGGAGGTCAGGATATCGTCGATGATGATGTGCTTGGGCACCAGATCATCCTTGTGCAGCTTGATCTGCTCCTTCAGCTCCTCGCCGGAATACTGGCCCAGCAGCTCCTGCAGCACCTCGAACCGGACCCGCTCCTTGATGCCGCACTCGGCCAGGGGGTCGAAGTCCACATAGTGCTTCAGGTCGCACATCTTATTGCTCATCACCCGCAGGGGTGTGCCGTCCACATCGATGGTGACCTCGGCCACGCCCACGGTATCCAGCAGCCGGGCGTCCTCCTTGCTCAGCAGGTGGCCGTCCTCAAACAGGATCACGCCGTTGGCGGGGTCCGCCACGGGGTAGACCAGCTTGTAGCCGGTGACACGCTGCCACAGGGACAGCTTCTTATTGAACTTGTAGCGGCCCACGATGGACAGATCGTAGCGCCGGGGGTCGAAGAACAGGTTGTTCATCAGGGTTTCGGCGGCCTCCACCGTGGGGGGCTCGCCGGGACGCAGCTTGCGGTAGATCTCCAGCATGGCGTCCTCGTAGGTCTTGCAGGGATCCTTCTCCAGGGTGGTGACGATGCGGGGATCGTCGCCGAAGCGGTCCAGGATCTCCGCGTCGGTCTTCAGGCCCAGGGCCCGGATCAGGCAGGTGATGGGGATCTTGCGGTTCTTATCGATACGGACCCAGAACACCTCGTTGGTGTCGGTCTCATACTCCAGCCAGGCGCCCCGGTAGGGGATGACGGTAGAGGTCAGCAGAGGCAGGTCGGTCTTGAGGTCGATCTCCTTGCCGTAGTACACGCCGGGAGAGCGGACGATCTGGGAGACCACCACGCGCTCGGCGCCGTTGATGACAAAGGTACCGGATTGGGTCATCAGGGGGAAGTCGCCCATGAAGATCTCCTGCTCCTTGATCTCCTCGGTCTCCTTGTTGCGCAGGCGGACCTTCACCTTCAGGGGGGCGGCGTACGTGGCGTCACGGGCCTTGCATTCCTCCACGTCGTACTTGGGGGCCTCGTCCATCTTGTAGTCGATGAAGGTCAGCTCCAGGTTGCCCTGGTAGTCCGTGATCGCACCGACGTCCACGAAGACCTCCCGCAGGCCGGTGTCCAAAAACTCCTGATAAGACGTCTTCTGGATCTCCAGAAGGTTCGGCATGGGGACGACTTCCTCATACCGGGCAAAGTTCTTACGAAGGGTCTTTCCGTAATACTTGTCTTTGGCCATCTTCTCATTCACCTTTCTTCTGCCTCCTCCGCCCTGTCCGGCGGCGGGGGCAAGTTGTTTTTCTGGAAGCAGCGGAATCGAACGACACGCCAGGAGGAGTTGTTAAAATTGCCTCGCTCCTCTCTTGCAATGTCATGGGAAATATGCTATCTTAAATCCAGGTAATGAAGATGGGATTTTATCCCATCTCATCATATAAGCGATTTATTTTACCATTGGAACGTCCTTTTGTCAAGGGCGTTTTTCTGTTTTTAGGGCAAAAAAGGGCCTCATCCCGCGGGATGAGGCCCTTTTTTATTCCCGATTCTCAGTCGTACAGTTCCTCGTCGGCATAGTCGTCATACTCGGAGCCGAACTTCTGGCTCAGGCGCTTCTTCACGCCGCAGCAGCCCACGCTCAGGTCGTGCCAGCCGCCGATCAGCAGGCAGACGAACGCGGCAAAAGCCAGACTGGCGCCGATGATCTTCATTACCATTCTCGCGGTCTTGCTCATAAACAACTTCCTCCTGTTCAGATTCAGACATTCTTATGGATTTATGATACACCAGAGTCCCGCTTTTTACAACTGCTTTTCACCGGAAATATCCCCGGCGCCCGCCCGTTTTCCAAGCAGATAGGGCAGGAATTTGGCCATCAGCGGGACATACGCGGCCACGAACACCAGGGATGATACCCAGGCGGCCGCCTTCTTTTTCCGGGCGGGCACCGCGATGCCCAGCAGGGCCCCCAGTGCGATCAGGCAGAATTTCAAGACGGAGATGTCCCTCCAGGTGCAGTCCTTCAGATACCGGTCCGCCGCGTCAGTCAATCTGTGCATCGCCGTTCCTCCTTGCCCGCTGAAAACTACTTTCAAATGTTCTTCTGGGAGGCGTGCTTCAGGCGTTTATCCCCGTACATATCCGTATCCGCTTTTTCCAGCAGCGTCCGCATAGGCTCTTCCGGATAGTCCGTGGACATGGCGCTGCCCACGGCATAGCTGATGGGGACCTGGACGCCTCCCCGGTTATAGCGCTCCACAGCTCCGGCCACATCTTCCAATGCCTTACGGATGCTCTCATCGTCCGCCGGGCGCAGGATGGCGATGAACTCATCTCCTCCGTAGCGGCCCACAAAGGTCCGGGCGGGCAGATTCTTCCGCAGAATGTCGGCAAACTGGAAGATCAGCGTGTCGCCGGCATCGTGTCCCATGGTATCATTGACCTGCTTCAATCCGTTGAGGTCGAACATGAACACCGCCGTCGGCTCCTGCACCGCCTCATTGCCGCTGAACTGCTCATTGCAGGAGCTCTTATTGTACAGGCCGGTATGCATGTCAACATGGGCTCTGTAATTCAGCTCCCGGTTGGACTCGGCGCCGGTGAGGACAATACACACCAGGAATGCTGTCAGTGTATACAGCACGCCGGCGGAATTTCCGCGCTCATAGTAAAGGAACAGATCCAGAAGCGCCCCCACCGTGCACAGCAGGAAGCCCACCGCCATAATGCGGGATTTGCCCCTCCGCTTCCCCCGCTTCCATTCCCGGATCTCATTGACCGTGATGGAAACTCCCGTCAGCACAATGATCACATGGGTGGCCGGCAGACTCTCCCGGAAATCCATGATATTGGCGGCCTGGAGGACGATCAGTGCCGCACCGGACGCCACAGAAGCAAGGCAGGCCCCATCCAGCATGCGGTAGGATGTCCCTCTGGAGCAACTGCGGACGAACAGCATCAGCGGCACCGGCGCCAGCATCAGCATCGCCAGAGAAATATAAGACAGGAGCAGCGGATTCCGCGGGAACATCAGGGGCGAAAACCGGGTGTCGGACAGTTTCCAGAGGCCGATGATCACGGAGAAGACTCCTAAGTAGATCAGCTCTCCCCCCTGCCTGTTTCCGCGTTTCAGGCGGTTATACAGCGACATCACGGCAAACGCAGCGCCGATGGTGATCGCCAGGATGCTGAGGACGATCTGGGGAAGGTCCTTTTTCAGCTGGTTCAGATAAATCTGCAGGTGCGTTCCCATATAAAATGTGATCGTCCGGCCGCGGGCGCTTTCATAGGCCGGGGTGATCTCCACCCGGACCTCCTTGTCCGCGTCCTTCGGATACAGGGGCACGAAGATCCAGTTGCTGCCACTGGTCCGTCCGATCCGGTTCCCCGCCTGAGGCATCAGGCTGTACATCAGCTCTCCGTCAAAATAGACCTTCACATACTGGTGTACCGTATAAAACGCCAGGCAGCAGTTTTCTTCAATGCTGTCCGGCAGGAGCCAGCGATACGTCTGGCGCAGGCCCACCGGCGCGGAAGCGTCCTCCGTCTCCCGGAAGTCCACGTTTTCTATGGTCTGCTGTCCCTGCTCGTTCCGTGCCGCGAATGTTTCTATATTCTCTGTTTGAGAAATGAACAGCAGCAAAATAACGGATACGAAAGCCAGTATCCCGTACAGCACCGGTATGATGTTTTCTCTCTTATTCCAGAATCTCATGGCAAAATTTTCTTTTCTGCTCCTTTGGGCATCTGTTCTTTTGGGCCATCATATCATAAATTTCAGCAAAAAACGAGGGTTCAAATAAATTTTACATTTTTTTGTGCGTTTTTATGCGGCAGACCCGGCCCCCAAAAACAGCGCTGTTGATTTCCATGAAACTCCATCCGCCCGGGCGTATATCCGGGGTTGCGAATTCAGGAGTATCCGGACCTGTCAACCCTCGGAAGCGATACGATGCGCCTGTGCAGGATGGGGAGACGGGATCGTGTCCTGATGCGCTCCCCCGCTTTCTGTGTCACCTGCTTTTTGCTTTCTCTTGAATTGATACATATTTTGATCGGCAGTTTCTTTGACCGTCAGGATGTCATCATCTGCCGCAAACGGCGCTGAACCAACAGACACGCGGGGAAGAATCTTCCGCGTTTTTCTCCTGATCTTCAATTCCTTTATCAGGTTTCTGTAACATGCTTCCGTATCCGCGTTTTCATTTAGCAAAACGCAGAATTCATCCCCGCCGATCCGGTAGCAAAAGCCGTCTTTCGAATACGCCTTTTTTATGCAGTCGGCGATCTCTTTCAGACATTGGTCTCCCGTCAAGTGACCGTAATGATCATTGACTTGTTTAAAATCATCAATGTCAAAAACTACCAGCGTTCCGCTTTGTGATAATGCATCTGTCTTATTCAGGTAACTGTTCTGGTTCAGCAGTCCAGTCAGTTCATCCAATTGCTGCCACATTCCGTTGCAATATGTAAAGAAAAGGATCGCCAGAAGTGTTACGCATAACCAGGTTACATGAATTTGCGGAAAGGCCACCTGTACCATCGTACCCACTAACAGGAATGCGGCAATCAGATAAATATGATGTTTGCTTTTATTCTGGTACATTTTGACAACTTGAACCGTGATGGCAAGCAGATAAAGTATGCCGGCAAAATAGACCGCAATGTATATTCCGAAAAAGTCTCCCCGCATATATTGATTATTCCGGTCAATGTAAAAAACGATCTTACACGGATACGAGATCGCCAATAACAGCAGATATACGGCCTCAAGCAGAAGGGCATATCTTGTGCTCCGGTTGTTCTCCAGAGCGGAAGCAAGAAAAATCGGAACTGCCGGTGTCAATCCAAATCCCAGGTAATTTGCACAAATATTGATCCATCGGAGTGATGCCGGCCCTTGATCCACAACAACGGTAACTACCTCTAAGACAGAAATCGCAATGATCAATACAAAAGACCTGATAAACCATTGTCTTTTCTGTTTACTCAATGTTTCATTATGCTTTGTAAGAATGCACATAATTCCCAGGACAAAGACGTCGATGACCGTGATGATCAAAAAGTAGGGATCCATTTGCATATTCCCCTCCTGCCGTCATCATTTGCGTTCAGAGACAGGGGGCGGCATATGTTTGCCCCGCCTCAGCGTGTTTCAGCACCGCTGTGTGACAGCAGCACAACGCTCTCCACGTGCCGCGTACCCGGGAACATATCCACGGCGCAGGCCCGGACGGGCTGATAGCCCAGCTCCCGGAAGATCTTCACATCCCGGCCCAGGGTGGCCGGGTCGCAGGAGACATAGACCACCCGCCTGGGCGCCATCCCCGCCACGGAGGCGATGACCTCCGGGGCCAGGCCCTTCCGGGGCGGGTCCACGGTGATGACGTCCGGCCGCAGGCCCTCCGCCTCCAGCTTCGCCGCGATGTCCGCCGCGTCGCCGCAGAAGAATTCCGCGTTTTCGATGCCGTTCCGGGCAGCGTTTTCCTTGGCGTCCTCGATGGCCGGGGGCACAATTTCCGCGCCAATGGCCCGCTTAGCCTGTTTGGCAAGGCAGAGGGTGATGGTGCCCGTGCCGCAGTACAGATCCAGCACCGTCTCCTCTCCGGTCAGTCCGGCAAATTCCAGCGCCTTGCCGTACAGCACCTCCGCCTGGTCCCGGTTCACCTGGTAGAAGGAAGGGACAGACAGCTTGAACTGGAGGCCGCAGAGGGTGTCCATCAAAAAGTCCTGGCCCCAGATGGTGCGGTATTTATCCCCCAGGATGACATTGCCCTTTTTCGTGTTGGTATTCAGCACCACGCCCACGGTTCGGGGTGCCGCCGCCTGGATGAACGCCGCCAGCTCCGGCTCCCGGGGGAGCTGTTTGCCGTTGGCAATGACGCAGCACAAGCTCTCGCCCTTTTTGTTCACCCGGACGTAGATATGGCGGATAAGGCCCTTGCCGGTGCGCTCGTCGTAAGCCGAAATCTTATATTTTTTCATCCAGTCTCCCACAGCCTTGGCCGTCTTGTCGGAGACCTCCGACTGGATGAGGCAGCGGTCGATGGGGACCACCCGGTGGGTCCGGGCCTGGAAAAAGCCGATGGCTCCGTCGGCCCCCACGGGGTACTGGCTCTTATTGCGGTAGTGCGCGGGGTTCTTGGCCCCTATGATTTCCTCCACCCGGGGGTCGGTGCCGCCCAGGCGGGTCAGGGCGTCCTGCACCCGCTGGCGCTTGGCCCACAGCTCCTCGGTATAGCTCATGTGCTGGAAATCGCAGCCGCCGCACTTGCCGAAATGCGGACACTCCGGCTTCATCCGCTCCGGAGAGGCTTTTTTGACCTTGACGATCTCTCCGGCGGCGCAGGTCTTCATCACTTTTGTGATGCGCAGGTCGATGTCCTCGCCCCGGATGGCCTGGGGCACGAACACCACGGCGCCGTCCAGGCGCACGATGCCCAGGCCCTCGCTGGAGTAGCCCTCCACGGTGCCGGTGTAGATATGATTTTCAAGCAGTTTTTCCATAATGACCTCAGTGGGATGGATTTTTGTGCGGGGATCTTCTTACGCCTCCCACTTCTCCAGCAGCTGGCGGAGCTGGTCGGCAAACCGGGCAAGGCTCTTGTTGTCCCGGCCCTTGGAGCGCTTGATGGACGCCATGAGCATCTCGCCCACAGCCACCAGACGCTCGTAGGCGGAGCTGGTCTTTCCGCCGGCGGCGGTCTTGGCCTTCCGCTCGGGCAGGTAGCCGGGCGAGAGCATCTTGTCGGCAATCAAATCGTAGACCTCGGTGTACTGGGGCGCGTGGGCGGTGAAGCCCATGCCCTGGATGGTCTGGGCGAAGAAGGGCGCCACCTCCCGGTCACCGTGGACCACAAAGACATGCTGGGGCTTGGGCTCCTTGAAGTCGGCGATCCAGCTCAGCAGGTGGTCCCGGTCGGCGTGGGAGGAAAGGCCCTGGAAATTCACGATCTCGGCGTTGACGGCGATCTCCTCGCCGAACATCTTGACGCTCTTTGCACCCTCCAGCAGGGTGCGGCCCAGAGTGCCCTCGCCCTGATAGCCCACGAACACCACGGTGCACTCTCTGCGCCAGAGGTTGTGCTTCAGGTGGTGGCGGATACGGCCTGCGTCGCACATGCCGGAGGCAGAGATGATGACCTTGGGGGTGGGTTCCTCGTTCAGTGCCTTGGACTCCTCGCCGGTCTCCGTCATCCGCAGGTTGGTGAAGTTGAACATGTGGGTGCCGTCCCGCACCAGCTCCAGAGCGTCCTCATCCAGGTAGCCGCGGAGGTTCCCGGTAAAGATGGTGGTGGCCTTTTTCGCCAGGGGCGAGTCGATATAGACGGGGAAATCCGGGTTGGACTTCACCAGTCCCGCGTCCTTGATCTCCCGAATGAAATACAGCAGTTCCTGGGTGCGGCCCACGGCGAAAGAGGGGATGATGACGTTGCCGCCCCGGGCAATGGTCTTGTCGATGATGGCGGCCAGGTCGTCGGTATAGCTCCAGACCTCGGTGTGGTTGCGGTCACCGTAGGTAGATTCCATGACCACATAGTCCGCGCCGTGGATGTGAACCGGGTCCCGGATGATGGGCTGGTTGACGTTGCCCAGGTCACCGGAGAACACCAGCCGCTTGCTCACGTCGCCCTCCGTTGCGTCCACGATGATGCTGGCGGAGCCCAGCAGGTGGCCGGCGTCCACGAATTCCAGCGTCACGCCCTCGCACAGGGGCACCTTTTCTCCGTATTCGCAGGTGGTCATGAACTCCCGGACCCGGGAGGCGTCCTCGATGGTGTACAGCGGCTCCACACGGGGCGCGCCGGAGCGCTCGGCCTTGCGGTTCTTCCACTCGGCGTCCTGCTCCTGAATATGGGCGGAGTCCAGCAGCATGATATCCAGCAGGTCCGCCGTCAAGCGGGTGGTGACGATGCGGCCCTGGAAGCCCTGCTTGATGAGCATGGGGACGCGGCCGGAGTGGTCGATATGGGCGTGGGTCACCAGCACATAGTCGATGCTGTTCGCCGCGAAGGGGAACTCTGCGTTGGAGACCTCGTCCCGGCCCTGCTGCAATCCGCAGTCCACCAGGATGCGCTTACCGTTCACTTCCAGGCAGTGACAGCTGCCGGTCACGCACTGATCGGCGCCGAAAAAGCTGAGCTTCATAAGAGTTCCTCCTTCAGATTTTGTGGGGATACACTTTTTCAATGTGATTATAACATATCCCGCCCAAAAGTACAATTGACGTTTTCAGGCAGTACCCGTTTTCATCCGCGGCCGGAATTGTGAATTTTTTTCGGAAAGGCCGGATTTTCTTTGCATTTTCAAAAGGTTTGTGGTATGCTATCCTAGATTTATTATGAGTATACTTATATTTTTTATATAAGCGAGATCGGAAAGGATGTTTCAAATACTATGGGTCTGATGAAAGCGCTGTTTGGCGATTACAGCTCCCGGGAGCTGAAAGCCATCTATCCCATCGTGGACAAGATCGAGGCCATGGCCGACGAATACAAGGCCATGACCGATGCCCAGCTCCAGGCGAAAACGTCGGAGTTCAAGGAGCGCCTTGCAAACGGCGAAACGCTGGACGACATCCTGCCGGAGGCTTTCGCCACTGTGCGGGAGGCCGCCGATCGGGTGCTTGGGCTGCGTCCCTACCGGGTGCAGCTAGTGGGCGGCGTGGTTCTGCACCAGGGCCGCATCGCCGAGATGAAGACCGGTGAAGGAAAGACGCTGGTCGCCACCCTCCCCGCCTATCTGAACGCCCTGGCGGGCCGGGGCGTCCATATCGTCACCGTCAACGACTACCTCGCCAAGCGTGACTCCGAGTGGATGGGCAAGGTCCACCGCTTCTTAGGGCTGAAGGTGGGCCTCATTGTTCACGGCCTCACCAGCAAGGAGCGGCAGGCTGCCTATGCCGCCGACATCACCTACGGCACCAACAACGAGATGGGCTTCGACTACCTCCGTGACAATATGTGCATCTACTCCTCTGAGCTGGTGCAGCGGGGCCACGCCTTCGCCATCGTGGACGAGGTGGACTCCATCCTCATCGATGAGGCCCGTACCCCCCTTATTATTTCCGGCCAGGGCGAAAAGTCCACCCAGCTCTATGACATGGCGGAGATGTTCGTCT
>CAMCNO010000048.1 GCA_945876285.1 uncultured Clostridia bacterium
CCCTCCGACATGGGCGCCGACATGGTGGTGGGCAGCCTCATCAAGAACCCCGGCGGCGGCCTGGCCCCCATCGGCGGCTACATCTGCGGCACGAAGGAATGCGTGGAGCGGTGCGCCTACCGCCTCTCCGCCCCCGGCCTGGGCCAGGAGGTCGGCGCCAATCTGGGATTGATGCCCTCTTTCTATCAGGGCCTGTTCCTGTCCCCCACCGTGGTGGCGGGCGCTTTGAAGGGCGCTGTGTTTGCCGCGAATATCTATGAAAAGCTGGGCTTTGCCTGTGTACCCAATGCCACGGAGAGCCGCCACGACATCATCCAGGCTGTCACGCTGGGCAGCCGGGAGGCCATGGTGGCCTTCTGCAAGGGCATCCAGTCCGCCGCTCCGGTGGACAGCTATGTCACCCCGGAGCCCTGGGCCATGCCCGGTTACGACAGTGACGTCATCATGGCGGCGGGTGCCTTCGTCCAGGGCAGCAGCATCGAGCTGTCTGCCGACGGCCCCATCCGGGAGCCCTACGCCGTCTACTTCCAGGGCGGGCTGACCTGGTATCACGCCAAGCTGGGCATCCTGATGAGCCTGCAAAAGCTGGTGGAAGCCGGTATCGTGAAGCTGTAACAAAAAGGACGCTCGGAAGAGCGTCCTTTTACGTTCCCTGTATCCGCTTGTCCAGCCGGGCCAGGAAAAAGGCCAGCAGAAATCCGCCCACGCAGCACAGCGCCGACAAAGCCATCTCCCCGGCCCCCGTATATTCCGTGGGAATGATGACCAGCGTAGAAGCAATCACAAACCCCAGGATGCCGTGAAACGCCACGGAGTAATACCGGCGGAAGAACCAGCTCACCAGCCTTGCCAGCAGCGCCACAGACAGCACCAATCCCGGCAGACAGGCGGACAGCACCAGCAGGTCCAAGTGTGCCAACCCCTCCAGCATGGGCTGGTACAGTCCCAGGGCCATCATCACCGACGAGGAGGTCATACCGGGGATGACGATACCGGCTCCCCACAAGACACCACAGAAATTATACCACCAGAAATTCGGCGTGACCTCCACATGAACCACCCGGCTGACATAGAACAGCCCGGCGAACACCGCGGCGGCGCAGGCCAGCAGGCTCAGCCAGGATGCGGCGCAGCGGCCTTCCTTCCCCGCCTCCCGGAACAGGGACGGCACCGTGCCCACGATCAGGCCGATGAACAGCCACACTGTCACGGTATTTGAAATGTTCATAGCGGCGGCGATGCCCTTTGCAAACCCAAGAAAACCCGCGCACCAGCCCAGCGCAATGGGCGGGAACCACTTCCAATACTTCGGTACAGCGGTCCGGAGATGGGTCAGCACCTCCATAAAGGGGCGGTAAATGTCGAATACCACCGCCAACACGCCGCCGGAGACACCCGGCAGGATGGCCCCCGCGCCAATCAGGAAGCCGCACAGCAGGTCCCGCAGCCAGCGCATGATGAAATTTTGGTCATGACGCCCCGCCATGCTGACGCCTCCTTTAAATGATTAGATATGATAGCAGTTTTATCAACTTCTTTCAATCCGATACCCACTCTTTCGACAGAAATTTTTGCCGCCTTGTCAATTATGACCAGTTTTGCCAGGCTCTTTTCACCCGTTTCTGGCCATTTCAACTGTTGACAGAAAAAACGATAGCGTGTAAACTACACAACAGATAACAAAACAATTCCATACTGCAAAGACGATGAAGAGAAGAGTAAGCAGGCAGATACGTCGCAGAGAGCCTCGTATGGTGGAAAGAGGTACAGAAGGGCTTGCCGAACATGGTCTCGGAGTTGCGTGGCCGACCGCGAACGCATAGGTTACGACGTGAGCGCACGTCACAGCGCAGGAGTGTGTTGGCACTCTCAAAGGCCGCTTTCGTGAGAAAGTGTGCGAACCAAGGTGGTACCACGGCAAATCTGTCGTCCTTGATGCATGGCATCAAGGACTTTTTTGTTGCAACAAAATACAGATAAAGGAGATTCGATATTGTGAGCGAATCCATCATTCAGATCCAACATCTGACCAAGACCTTCGGCAGCGGCGATACGGCTGTCCACGCCCTGGAGGATATCAATCTGGATATCAAGCAGGGCGAGATCTTCGGCATCATCGGCCTCTCCGGCGCGGGCAAATCCACGCTGGTCCGGTGTATGAACCTGCTGGAGCTTCCTACCTCTGGTACCGTCATTGTGGATGGTCAACGGCTGGCTTGGATGGAACAGGATGGCGAGGAAGAAAAACCGGCCCACGTCAGCGAAAAAGAACTGCGGCTGGCCCGCCGGAACATCACCATGATCTTCCAGAGCTTCAACCTGCTGATGCAGCGTACCTGCCTGAAAAATGTGTGCTTTCCCATGGAGATCAGCGGCGTTCCCGCTGCCCAGGCGAAAAAGCGGGCTCTGGAGCTGATGGAGCTGGTAGGACTGGCCGACAAGGCCGACGCCTATCCCTCCCAGCTCTCCGGCGGCCAGAAGCAGCGGGTAGCTATCGCCCGGGCCCTGGCCACAGACCCCAAGGTGCTCCTGTGCGATGAGGCCACCTCCGCGCTGGACCCCACCACCACCGCTTCCATCCTGGGGTTACTGAAGGACCTGAACGCAAAGCTCGGCGTTACCGTAGTGGTCATCACCCACCAGATGAGTGTCATCGAAGAGATCTGCTCCCGGGTCGCCATTCTGGACGGCGGCGTGGTGGCGGAGCAAGGCAATGTGGAGGACATCTTCTCTCACCCCTCCACCGACGCGGCCCGCCGCCTGGTGTACCCCGGCGGTGTCAGCGTGGCCCAGTATCCCGCCGGGACCCACGCCGTCCGTGTTGCCTTCAACGGTGGCACCGCCTACCAGCCTTTGATCGCCTCCCTCGCCATCGACTGCGGCGTCAAGGTAAACATTCTGGGCGCCGACACCCGCAACATCGACGGCAAGGCCTTCGGCACTATGCTGCTGGGCCTCCCCGATGACCCCAACGAGGCCGCCAAGGCCCTGAGCTACATTCGTTCCCAGCCCAACGTTTCCGCGGAGGAGGTGGAATACCATGGCTGATCTGCTGACTGCTGAATTCTGGTTCAAATACGGCCCCCTGCTGCTGGACGGCACCATCGACACCCTGGTGATGACCGGCATTTCCACGGTGTTCGCCTATCTGCTTGGTCTGCCCCTGGGTGTGGCCCTCATCCTGACCCAGCCCCACGGCATCCGCCCCAACAATGTCATTTACAAGGTCCTGGGCTGGATCATCAACGTGGGCCGTTCCCTCCCCTTCATCATCCTGATGGTTGCCATCATGGACTTCACAAAACTCATTGTGGGCACCAAGATCGGCGTTCGGGGTGCCATCGTCCCTCTGGTGGTCTCGGCGGCTCCCTTCATTGCCCGTATGGTTGAGACCTCCCTGGCAGAGGTGGACGCCGGCGTGGTGGAGGCGGCCCAGTCCATGGGCGCGTCCACGTTCCAGATCGTCTGGAAAGTCTACCTGCCGGAGGCAAAACCCTCCCTGGTGCTGGGCGGCGCCATCTCCATCGTGACCATCCTGGCCTACACCGCCATCGCGGGCGCCATCGGCGCGGGCGGCCTTGGAGACCTGGCCATCCGGTATGGCTACCAGCGCCGCTATCCCCCCATGCTGCTGGTGACGGTCATCTTCCTGATCGTCCTGGTACAGCTCATTCAATCGGTTTTCAGCCATGTGTCCAACCGCATTGACAAGCGCCTGGACAGCGGACACAAGAAGGGCTTTACCCCCCTGGAAATGCTGGCCCGGTTCACCCACACCAAGTAATCTCATTTTACCGATTTCACCGCCTGTCTCTGGAATTCCGGACAGCCGTATGAAATAAAAAATCCCAGAAAAATTGGAGGAAAAGAACAATGAAGAAACTGCTGACTCTGGCACTGGCCCTGGTGCTGTGCCTGTCGCTGGCCGCCTGCGGCGGCTCCAAGGAGACCCCTGCCCCGGCGGAGAAGCCCGCTGAGACCCCCGCTGAGCCCACCGTCCTGAACGTTGCCGCTTCCGCAACTCCCCACGCCGAGATCCTGGAAGTCTGCGTGCCCATCCTGGCCGAGCAGGGCATCGACCTGCAGGTCCACGTCTACGGCGACTATGTGGTCCCCAACACCGCCGTGGAAGAGGGAGCCGAGGACGCCAACTACTTCCAGCACGTCCCCTATCTGGAGAACTTCAACGCTGAGAACGGCACCCATCTGGTGAGCGTGGCCGGCGTCCACATTGAGCCCATGGGCATCTATGCCGGTAAGACCGTCTCTCTGGAGGAGCTGGCCGACGGTGCTTCCGTGGCCGTTCCCAACGACGTGACCAACGAAGCCCGCGCCCTGCTGCTGCTGCAGGCCCAGGGTCTCATCAAGCTCAGCGCTGATGCCGGTCTGTCCGCCACTCCCAACGACATCGTGGAGAACCCCAAGAACCTGACCTTTACCGAGCTGGAAGCCGCTATGGTTCCCAACGCTCTGACCGAGGTGGACATTGCCGTCATCAACGTCAACTATGCGCTGGAAGCCGGCTTCAACCCCGTGGAGGACGCCCTGGCTATCGAGGATGCTGACTCTCCCTATGTGAACATCCTGGTGGTCAAGGAAGGCAATGAAAACAACCCCGCCATTCAGGCTCTGGTGGATGCTCTGCACTCCGACGCCGTCCGCTCCTTCATCGAGGAGAAGTACGCCGGCGCTGTTGTCCCCGCGTTCTAAATCCAAGGGGGATTCCATCCCTCTTAGAAACCAACAAGAGAGAGGAGCTGATGGCTCCTCTCTCTTTCTGCATATAGGAAAACCACGATGTATCAGGCACAGCGAGGTTCTCTTTTTACAGGCCCAGCTTCATTTTGACGGTCAGTACCGCGCAGCCGCCCAGCAGCAGAGCCAGTGCTCCGGTGCCCCAGAGCAGGCTGTAACTGACCAGCTCCTTGTCCTTCTGCCTGCCCACAGCGGCAGCGAGAAAGGTCAGCACGGCGATAACGCCGAAGACGATGCAGATCAAATCCGCCGCCAGCTCCCAACCCAGCGCCCGGGCGGCCAGATACAGCAGAAAACCGATCCCGGAAAGGATCGCTCCCCTATTAATCCGCCGTGTGGTCAGCGGTCCCTTTTTTCTCTCTTTCATGTCATTTCTCCTCAGTATCCATTTACCATAATATCCAATACCTTGCCCGCCACGGTGCCGGCCACGGAGCTTCCGCCGCCGCCGTTTTCCACCAGCACCACAAAGGCGTAGGGCGCGTCCTCATTTCGCAGGAACCCGGCGAACCAGGCGTGGGGCGTTTTCCCTTCCCCCACCTCGGCGGTGCCGGACTTGGCACAGATGTCCATATTGGGAAATCGCTTGGTGCCATAGGTCTTTTCCACATTATCAGCCATCATGTCCGCCAGCTTCGACGCCGTACCAGAGGAAATCAGCGTCCCGGTTTTTGTGGTCACATGGGGAAGGGATGGAATTCCCAGCGACGAGACCGTCTTTTGGATGAGATAGGGCTTCGCCGCCCTGCCTCCATTCGCCACGGCGCCCATGTAGACCATCAGGGAGCAGGGATTCACCTGGTCCTTGTACTGGCCCACCCCGGCCCAGCCAAGCTGTCCGGCGGTGATGCCGTTATAATCGAAGGTGCCTCTGGCGGTGGGCAGACCGTTGATGGAATAGCTGTCCGCCAGCCCCGCTTTTTCCGTGTACTTTTTCAGGGTGTCGGCTCCCAGCTCCTCCGCCATCTGGGCAAAGGCCACGTTGCAGCTATTGGCAAAGGCGTCGCCGATGTGCTGCTCCCCGTGGGTGCCGGAGCAAACGATGGTCTCGTCCCCGACCTGAACGCTGCCGGTGCAGGTCCAGGTGCGGTCCTCAATATCCGGGAGCTGTTCCAGCGCCGCCGTCAGCGTCACGGTCTTGTAAACAGAGCCGGGCGTAAACGTGGAGGACAAAAAGCGGTTCAGATAAGCGCCCTTATAGCGGTCATTGGTCTCAATGTCCTTGGGAACGTTCAGCGGGTCATAGCTAGGGGCAGAGACCATGCACAATATTTCCCCGGTTTTATAGTTATACACCGCCACCGTGCCAGCGTGGCCGTTCAGGGCCTGGTACGCCTCATAATTGTACCGGGCATCGATGGTCAGGTACAGCTCCGAGCCCTGATCCGCGCCGAAAGCGCCGTTCAGGAGGTCATAGCCCGTCAGCTTGTCGGCAAAGGCGTTCAGCGCCCCGGTGCCGATACTGCCCTGGAGGTCACCCACCGCGTGGAGAGTGGCCTTGCGGACTATTTCATTGTTGTAGTAGGTGCGCTTGCCGTTCTCGCCGGCGGACAGGACATCGCCGTCCCGGTCCAGCACGCTTCCCACAACTAGCCGCCCGCTGGTATCGTACAAATGGCGGTTGAAGGGTGAGGAGGCCCAGTCGCCGCTGTGGAGCAGGTACTTGGCCAGGAAAACGCCCAGGCCCGCCGCTAAAAGCAGTGCCAGAATGCCGCAGACCACGGCGCGGCGTTCAATCTTCTTCATGGCGCTCCTCCTTTTCCCCGAAGGGATCCTCCACCGGCTCCGTCATTCGGCGGGCCACCTCCGTCAGCTTCCGCCCTGGACTCCGCTGAATGGCGAAGCTAGCGTTCTCCCGGGTGTCCGCGGCCTTCAAAAAGGCCAGCAGTCCCCAGGCAGACATCATGGCGGAGCCGCCGTTGGAGACAAAGGGAAATGTCACGCCGGTTAGGGGCAGCAGGTCCACGGAGCCAAACACATTCAGGCAGGTCTGGAACACCAGCAGAGACCCTGCCGCGCAGGCGGCGATGATATAATAGCTGCTGCGCCCTACCCGGCAGGAACGGACGGCAAAGAACGCCAGCGTGATGATGCTCACCACCGCCAGCACGGCAATCAGCAGCCCCCACTCCTCACACAGCATACCGAACACCAAATCGGTATCCGCTGCCGGGACACGGTGGAGCCATCCTTTCCCCGCACCCATGCCCAGCAGGCCGCCGGAGGCGGCGGCAGACATGGTCCGGGTCTGCTGGTAGCCGGTGGTGGAGGCAGCTTCCCAGGCATGGCCCCAGGAGGCAAAGCGGCTGAGGATATAAGGCTTGAATTTCAGGATGATGCCCGCGCCGAACACCGCGCCGCCGCAGATCAGGGACAGCGTGGCAAAATCGCCGGAGCGAAGGTACGCGATGACAAGGAAGGTCACGAAGAAGATGGCGGCAGTACCGAAGTCGCTCATCAGGCCCAGGCAGCCGATACACACGCCGGTCAGGGCGATGAACAGGGTGATATTTCGCTTGTGGAACAGCCGCTCCAGCGTGGCGGAGCCGGCGAAGATATAGCAGAGCTTGGCGATCTCCGAGGGCTGGAAGGACAGCGGCCCAATAGAGATCCAATTGACGGCGCCGTATTTGGAATGGCCGATCAGCAGCGTGACACCAAGCAGGCCGATGGCCCCGGCGGCCATGAGCCACCGGGTCTTCTTCACCCGCTCCAGGTCCCTGAGAAACAGGCCCAGTACCAGAAACAGCACCAGCCCCAGCAGGATGGCGCAGAATTGCTTGAACAGGCTCCCCGGCGCGCTGGAGGCCGTCACTGACAGCGACAAGGTGGAGAGGAAAAAGGCAATGGTCTCCATTTCAAAGCCCACACAGCGGGTACAGCGGAGGACCGCATAATACAGCCACATCACCACCGTCAATCCCAGGAAGGCCAATGGCAGCACCGGCGCAGCTTCCGCTCCGGCAGCGGCAGTAAGCTGCACGCAGGCCAGCACCTGAAATACCGTCAGCCACAAAAAGGAGGGCCACATGGCGGCGGGCCGCTCTGCCCGGCGCTGTTCCTCCAGCGCCTCCCGTTCCACCACGGTCTGGGGCAGAAAGATCAGGGGCACACCGCCCAGGGTGACGGTATCTCCCAGTTTTACAGGAGCGGAGGTCTCCACGCTTTGTCCATTGACCAGGGTGCCGCCCTTGGAGCCGAGGTCATAGACCGTCCAGACTCCGTCTTCTCCCCGGCACAGCGCCGCGTGTTGGCGGGAAATGCTGGGGTAATTCAAAAATACATCGCAGTTCTTCCCCCGGCCGATGATATTCTCCCAGTGGGTCAGGGGGATGGGCGTGCCGTTGGGCAGGCTGAGCTGCCCCCAGGTCTCCGGCGTGCGGGGAATTTTCAGGAGGGATCGTACCGCCCGGTACAGAATCAAAACCGCCAGCACCGGGAAGAGGAAACGGACAAAGGCCGTATACCACTCCACAGCCAGTGGATAGGCCGCAAAAAGAGCTGTGACTGTATCCATCGCCGTTTGAAGCCCTGTTGTCAACTGCTCCACGCAGCCGCCTCCCTTCTTTCAAATGTAGAAAGTATATCACTTTTTCTTTCCGGTGTACAGTCTCCGCCAGGTCTTTGCGGACACAGGCAGAAAAACACGTCGAAAACCAACTTTAATTTCTTTTTTTCTATTGACCTTGTGTGAAAAATCCATTAAAATAATTTAGTGCGCATCACAGACGGTGTTTGGATACACCGCATGTATACCGATATATTACGAAAGGCCGATCAACATGAAACATCCCTACAAGACGCGGGAGGGCGGCGCAACGGTGACGATTTTCGTCCCCTACGACTGCAAAAACCACTGTCCTTTTTGTATCAACAAAGGCGAATACGCTGACCTGACGGGCTTTTCTCTGGAGAATATCTGCCAGAGCATCCGCCGCATGGATGCTATCACGCCCCGCTGTGACTTTGTGTTCACCGGCGGCGAACCATTTGCTGATATTGAGAAGCTCCAGATCATGCTGGACCAGATCCCCACTACCCACAAGGTCTACATCAACACGACCCTGCCGGTGTCCGAGCACACTTCCGAGGAGGACATTCTGGCATTCGCCGAGAGGAATAAGCACAAGATTACCTGCATCAATGTCTCCCGCCACATGCAGAAGTATGTGGTGGAGTCCAACGACAGTTTGCTGGCCCGCCTGCCGGTGCCCTTCCGGGTGAACTGTGTGCTGTACAAGGAATATCCCGCCGAGGGCCTAGTGCCCTACATGGAGCGGTTCCTGAAGCTCCCCGGCGCCTCTATCCAGTTCCGGTTTGATTATACCGCCACCACCCCTGAGAACCTCTATGACGAGGACGGCGACAAGATCCTCCACGATCTGAAGCAGGTTGCCCGGTACACCGGCCTGGACGGCTGCCGGATGCGGTGCGGCTTCCACTTCGACTACAAGGGCATGGAGCTGACCTACCACAAGACCCTGCCCTACTCCACTATCGTGGAGACGGACCCCGCCGACGGCGTGACCTATGACATTCTCTACGACATCCTCATCAAGCAGAACGGCGACATCCACTCTGACTGGACCGACGTACTACTGGACGTGGATGCCTATGAAAAGGTCGTCTATGAGCCTTACGACCTGAAGTGGCTGGTCCGCGTATAAAAGACATCTACGAAAAGCGGCGCTTATGCGCCGCTTTTCTGCCATAAGGAGGAACCTACATGAATGATATCAAGACCGCGGGCGTCATCGGCCTGGGCGCCCTGGGCACTCTGTATGCCCACCTGCTGACCGAAGCCCTGGGCCGGGACCATGTGCTGATTCTGGCGGACAGCCGCCGAGTGGAGCGCTGCCGCCGGGAGGGCGTGATGTTCAACGGCCAGCTCCAGGATTTCAATTATACTGACGCCGCCGCGGTGACAGAGCCGGTGGATCTGCTTCTGTTCGCGGTCAAATTCGGCGGACTGGAAAGCGCCATCGAGACCTGCCGCCATCTGGTGGGACCGGATACCACCCTGGTCTCCGTCCTCAACGGCATCTCCAGCGAACAGATTTTGGGCGCCGCTTTCTCTCCGGAACAGGTGGTCTGGTGCGTGGCCCAGCGGATGTCCGCGCTGAAAGAGGGCAACCATGTTACTGTCTCCCCTCTTGGTGAGCTCGCCATCGGCGTGCCCGCCGGGCAGGATGACCGCCATTTACAACGGTTGACAGCGTTCTTTGACAGCATCTCCTTTTCCTATGCCCGCCCTGCTGACATCGCCACCCATATGTGGAGCAAGCTGCTGTGCAACACCGGCTGCAACCAGGCAGCCATGCTGTACCAGTGCAGCTACGGCGGCCTCCAAGTCCCCGGCGAGGCCCGGAACACCATGCTGGGCGCCATGCGGGAGGTGGTGACGGTGGCCAACGCCGAGGGCGTCCCCCTGTCGGAGAAAGACATCGACAGCTGGCTCTCCATCATCGACACCTTCCCCGCCGACGGAGAGCCCTCCATGCGGCAGGACGGCAAGGCCCACCGGAAAAGTGAGCTGGAGCTGTTTGCCGGCACCGTCCGGCGGCTGGCCCAAAAGCACGGCATTGCGGTCCCGGTGAACGACCGCATTTACCGGCAGGTGCAGGCCATGGAAGCTGCCTATTGAGCAAATCTTTTTTCAGGAGGAATCTCTCATGGAAATAAGCATCCGCATGGCCCGACAGGAAGACGCGGCTGCCCTGCTGGACATTTTTACTCCCTACGTTCTTCAAACGGCAGTGGCCTTTAACTACGAACCTCCCACGCTGGAGGAGTTCCGTGCCACGATAGCTGACCGGCTCCGCCGCTACCCGTACCTGGTAGCCCAGAGGGGAGATGAAGTGATCGGCTACGCCTATGCCTCGCCTTTTAAATCCCGTGCCGCCTATGATTGGGCGGTGGAGACCTCCATCTATGTCAAGCAGGGCCAGACGGGCACCGGCTGCGGCCGGAAGCTATACGAAGCCTTGGAGCGCATTCTCAGGGCCCAGCACATTCTGAGCATGTACGCCTGCATCGCCTACACAGATGTTCCTGATGAGCACCTATCCAACAACAGTCCGGAGTTTCACGCCCACATGGGCTTTGAGCTGACGGCCAAATTTCCAAAGTGTGGCTACAAATTCAACAAGTGGTATGATATGATCTGGATGCACAAGGAAATCGGCCCACATACAGAGGCCCCCCTGCCGTTGATCCCTGTCACGGAGCTGAACATTGACGAATTGCTGAAGCCATAAAACAGCGACCGTTGATATCAAAAAGGTCCGCCGCGAATGCGGCGGACCTTTCCGTATATTGGATCACTTGCTCAGAGCCTCGTCGATGGCCTTGGCAGCGGTCTTGCCGGCGCCCATAGCCAAAATGACGGTGGCAGCGCCGGTGACGGCGTCGCCGCCGGCGTAGACGCCCGACTTGGAGGTCAGGCCGTCCTCGTTGACCACGATGCCGCCCTTCTTGTTGATCTCCAGGCCCTTGGTGGTGTCCTTGATCAGGGGGTTGGGGCTGGTGCCCAGGGCCATGATGACGCAGTCCACGTCCAGGTCAAACTCGCTGCCGGCGACCTCGATGGGACGGCGGCGGCCGGAGGCGTCAGGCTCGCCCAGTTCCATCTTGATGCAGCGGATCTTGGTGACGTTGTCGTTCTCGTCAGCCAGAATCTCCACGGGGTTATTGAGGGTCTTGAAGATGATGCCCTCTTCCTCAGCGTGCTCCACCTCTTCCTTACGGGCGGGCAGCTCCTCCATGCCGCGGCGATACACGACGTACACCTCAGCACCCAGGCGCTTGGCGCAGCGGGCAGCATCCATAGCCACGTTGCCGCCGCCGACCACGGCCACCTTCTTGGGATGGACGATGGGGGTGTCAGACTCGGGCTTGTAGGCCTTCATCAGGTTGATACGGGTCAGGAACTCATTGGCGGAGAACACACCCT
>CAMCNO010000049.1 GCA_945876285.1 uncultured Clostridia bacterium
TCATGACCCCCGAGAAGGCGGGCAAGTCCGGCTGCGACTACATCGTGGTGGGCCGCCCCATTACCCAGGCGGAGGACCCCGTGGCCGCCTACCGCCGGGCCGTCAAGGATTTCTTAGGTTAACAATTTCTGAGGAGGATTTTACGATATGAGTTTGGAGAAAACCATCGCTCACGACCTGCTGAGCATCGGCGCCGTGTTCCTGCGGCCCGACGAGCCCTTCACCTGGGCTTCCGGCATCAAGAGCCCCATTTACTGCGACAACCGCCTGACCCTGACGGCCCCCGCCGTCCGCACCCACGTGGAGGAGGGCCTGGTGGACCTCATCTGCAAGCACTATCCCAATGTGGAGGTCCTGATGGGCACCTCCACCGCCGGCATCGCCCACGCCGCCATCGTGGGCCACATCATGGGCCTGCCCATGGGTTATGTCCGCTCCGGCAACAAGGACCACGGCCGCCAGAACCGCATTGAAGGCAAGCTGCTGCCCGGCCAGAAGGTGGTCGTGGTGGAGGACCTGATCTCCACCGGCGGCAGCTGCATTGAGGTGGTAGAGGCCCTGCGGGAGGCCGGCGCCGAGGTGCTGGGCATCGTGTCCATCTTCACCTACGGTTTGCAGAAGGGCATCGACCGCATGGCCGCCGCCAATGTGAAGAATGTCAGCCTCTCCAACTTCGATGCAGTCTGCGAAGTGGCTGCCGACGAAGGCAAGATCCGTCCGGAGGACATTGAGCGCCTGAAGAAATTCCGGGCCAATCCCTCCGACGAAAGTTGGATTGGCTGAGAGGAGGAACCGACATGCCCAGAAATCTGATTGATATCGTTGACCTGTCTGTGGAGGAGATCAACGAGCTGATCGCTACCGCCGAGGACATCATCGCAAACCCCGCCAAGTACCAGGACGCCTGCGCCCACAAGCAGCTGGCCACCCTGTTCTTCGAGCCCTCTACCCGCACCCGCCTCTCCTTTGAGTCCGCCATGCTGGGTCTGGGTGGTAGCGTGCTAGGCTTCTCTTCCGCCAGCTCCAGCTCCACTGCCAAGGGCGAGACCGTGGGTGACACCATTCACACCGTCAGCTGCTATGCCGACATCATCGCCATGCGCCACCCCAAGGAGGGTGCTCCCCTGGCCGCCGCCCAGGTGGCCGACGTGCCCATCATCAATGCCGGTGACGGCGGCCACAACCACCCCACCCAGACCCTCACCGACCTGCTGACTATCCATCGGGAGAAGGGCCGTCTGGACAACTTCACCATCGGCTTCTGCGGCGACCTGAAATTCGGCCGCACCGTCCACTCCCTGGTGAACGCCCTCAGCCGGTACAGCAATATCAACTTCGTCCTCATCTCCCCCCTGGAGCTGAAACTGCCCCGGTACGTCAAGGAGGAGGCCCTGAAAAAGAAGGGCATTCCCTACACCCAGACCACCGACCTGGAGTCCGTCATCCCCCAGTTGGATATCCTGTACATGACCCGCGTTCAGAAGGAGCGGTTCTTCAACGAGGAGGACTACCTGCGGCTAAAGGACAGCTATGTCCTGACCCCGGAAAAGCTGGTGAACGCCAAGTCCGACCTCTCCATCCTGCATCCCCTGCCCCGTGTCAACGAAATTTCCGTGGCGGTGGACAAGGACCCCCGGGCTGCCTACTGGCGCCAGGTCAAGAACGGCAAGTTCATCCGCATGGCCCTCATCATGAAGCTGCTGGGCATCGAAGTTTAAGGGGAGGTATCTGCATCTATGAATATCGACAGCATCCAAAACGGCGTGGTCCTGGACCACATTCAGGCCGGCAAGAGCATGGACATCTACAAGTACCTCCATCTGGACGAGCTGGACTGCCAGGTGGCCATCATCAAGAACGCCCGCAGCGAGCACATGGGCCGGAAAGACATCATCAAGATTGACTATCCCCTGGACCTGGACCTGGATGTGCTGGGCTACATCGACTCCAACATCACCGTCAACATCATCCGGGACGGCAAGCGGGTGGAAAAGAAGCATCTGGAGCTGCCCCACAAGCTGGTGAACGTCATTCACTGCAAGAATCCCCGCTGCATCACGGTCAGCGAATCCCAGCTGGATGCCATCTTCCTGCTGAGCGACCCGGCGAAGCACACCTACCGCTGCGCTTACTGCGAGACGGCCATCGACAAGAAATTTTAAAATCCAAACCGGCCCGGGGCCTTGCTCCGGGCCGATAGTTTTCCAAAGGACAACACCATGAAAGAGAGAAATCCCCACGCTCTCCGGGGCGTGGTCTGCGCCGCGCTGGGCGGCGTGTGCTGGGGCTTTTCCGGCACCTGCGGACAATACCTGTTTTCCCGGTTCCAGGTCAGTTCCCTGTGGCTGACCTGTGTGCGGCTGCTGGCGGGCGGCATTCTGCTGACGGTACCCGCTCTGCTGCGCCACCGGGACAGCGTGCTGGGCATCCTCCGGGACCCGAAGGACCTGCTGCGGCTCATTTGCTACGGCATCTGCGGGTTGCTGCTGTGCCAGTACGCCTACATGACCGCCATCTCGTGGTCCAACGCCGCCACCACCACGGTGCTGCAAAACCTGGGGCTGCTCATCGTCATGGGCTATACCTGCCTCCGGAACCGCCGCCTGCCCTCCCGGCGGGAGGGAGCGGCGCTGGCGCTGGCCCTGGCGGGTGTGTATCTGCTGGCTACCGGCGGCGACCCCCGCCACATGGCCCTGTCCCCCAAGGGGTTATTCTGGGGACTGGCCGCCGCCGTGGCGGTGGCGCTGTACACCCTGCTGCCCCAGTCCCTGCTCTCCCGCTGGGACCGGGACGCCGTTATCGGTCCGGGGATGCTCATTGGCGGCGTCTTTTTGAATCTGACCGCCCGGAGCTGGACATTTTCCGTCAGCCTGCCCCTCCAGGGCTGGCTGGCTGTGGGGGCCATCGTCCTGCTGGGCACCGCCGTGGCCTTTTCCCTCATCATGCAGGGCATCGTGGACGTAGGTCCCGCCAAGGCGTCCATGCTGGCCTCCACGGAACCGGTCAGTGCCACTGTGTTCTCCGCCCTGTGGCTGGGGACCAGCTTCTCCGCGACGGACCTAATCGGCTTCGCCGCTATCACCGCCACCGTGTTTTTGCTGGCAAAATCCGAATAGTCAAAACCTCCGGCTAAGCCGGAGGTTTTGACTTTGTATCAGGGATAAGGTGGATATTCGCCGCTGAGGTCTTTCCAAAGTTCCGCCAGGTTCAGGCAGCGTACCTCACAGGCTGGATATCCACTACGGGAAAGAATCCCGCCACCACTTCCGCCGCTTCTCTGATCATACCGAAGCATACGGTCGCCTTCTTCTTTCAAAGAAAACCTCAGAATGTACACTTGGTTACCCAGTAGGTTATCGTTATACTGCTCCGCTTCCCCCGTGACACGCATCCGCTCCAGGGCACCGTACACGGCAGAAACATCCTCCGGCTCCGTCAGCGTAAGCGTGGCAGCAACGTTGCTCAAAGTTACCGTCTTGACCTGATCCAAGTCAAAATCCAGCGGATAGCGGGCGTGTCGATCCCGTTGGTACAGGTATCCGCCAACGACCACCGCCAGCAGCAGGATAGTCCCGGCGATCCACTTTTCTCTGCCCCGCATGTTCTTCTCCCCCGCTTAAAGGCCGCGCCATTCCTCGGGGCGCAGGCGGCTCAGGTCGTGCTCCGCCGCGTCGATGGTGCGGAGCATGGCCTCCTTGTCCTGGTTCAGCGTGCCTTTCAGCACCAGGTAGTTGCTGGCGTGGTTCATGCGGAACACACTGCCGGGGCTGTCCAGATTCTCCACCAAAAGGCGGGTCTCCCGCAGCACCTGGGGCTGGGTCAGGAGCTGGAATTCTCCGTCCCGGACCCAGTCGTACAGCGGTGTGCCCGGCTCCACCATCAGCGTCAGCATCCCGATGTACTCGGGATTCATGGCGTTGAAGGCCTTGGCCGTCTCGATGGCGTGCCGCTCCAGCAGCTCCGGGCCGCCCAGGCCAGTGATGGCCGTGACGGACAGGGCGATGCCGTTCCGGCGGACTTTCTGGCCCATCGCCACGATTTCATCGCTCATGTGGCCCTTATGCATCAGCTTCAGCACCTCGTCGCAGCCGGATTCCAGGCCCATGTAGACCATGGTCAGGCCCTTGGCCCGGAGCGTCTGCAATTCTTCATCGGTACGGATGCGGATGCTGGAGGGGGATGCGTAGCTGGTGACCCTCTCACACTCCGGGAACAGCTCCCGGATGGTGTCGAGGATGGTGTACAGCTCGCTTGCCTTCCGCACCAAGGCGTCGCCGTCTGCCAGGAACACCTTGTCCACATGGCGGTAGGTCTGGCGGGCGATATGGAAGTCCTCCAGCACCTCGTCCAGGGGGCGCAGGGCGAACCGCTTTTCCTTGTACATGCTGCAGAAGGCGCAGGTGTTGTGGCTACATCCGTAGGTCACCTGGACGATGAGGCTGTACGCCTCGGAGGGGGGACGGTAGACGGCTCCGTAGTATCTCATACGCCCAGCTTCTCCAGTGCAGCCAGTTTCAGGCAGGTGCAGAACACAGCGATGGCCTGCTCCAGCTCCTCAACGGGAGGCAGGGACGGGGCGATGCGGATGTTGCTGTCTGCGGGGTCCTTGCCGTAGGGGAAGGTGGCGCCGGCACCCGTCATGGTGACGCCCGCCTCCTTGCACAACGCCAGCGTCCGCTTGGCGGTGCCGGGCATGGCGTTCAGGGAGACGAAGTAGCCGCCCTTGGGCCGCCGCCAGGAGGCGATATCCAGCGGCGCGATTTCCTTGTCCAGGGTATCCACCACGGCCCGGAACTTGGGGCCCATGATGGCGGCGTGCTTCTTCATCAGCTCCAGGGTATGGGCCTTGTCCTTCAGATACAGGACGTGGCGCTGCTGGTTCACCTTGTCGAAGCTGATGACCTGGACGGTCAGCAGCTTTTCCATGTACTTCATGTTGGCCTCGGAACAGGCGAAGCAGGAAACACCGGCGCCGGGCAGCGTCACCTTGGAGGTGGAGGCGAACTCGAAGACCATATCGGGATTGCCGTACTTGGCGCACTCGCTGAGGATGTCCGGGAACTCCACATAGTCGCCCTCGAACTCGTGGATGCAGTAGGCGTTGTCCCACATGACCAGGAAGTCCGGCGCGGCGGGCTTCAGGGAGGCAATGCGGCGGATGGTCTCCTCGGAATAAATGATGCCGTCGGGGTTGGAATACTTGGGGACGCACCAGATGCCCTTGACAGCGGGGTCCTTGACAGCCTCCTCCACGGCGTCCATATCGGGGCCGTTGTCGGTCATGGGGATGGTGATGAGCTCAAAGCCGAAGGACTCCGTCACCTTGAAATGACGGTCATAGCCGGGGGCGGGGCACAGCCACTTCACCTTCTCCTCCCGGCACCAGGGCCGCTCGCTGTGGAGCAGGCCGTGGGTGTAGGCCTTGGAAATGGTGTCGTACATAAGCTGGAGGCTGGCGTTGCCGCCCACGAACACCTGCTCCGGCTTGCAACCCAGAATGTCCGCGAACAGTCGCTTGGCGGCGGGGATGCCGCTCATCTCGCCATAATTGCGGACGTCGATGCCGTCGGACACATAGTCCTCCGGCTTCTGCATCAGCTCAAAAATGTCGCTCACCAGGTCCAGCTGGGCCTTGCCAGGCTTGCCACGGGCCATATTCAGGCTAAGGCCCTGGGCTTTCAGTGCATCAAATTCCTTCTGCAGGCGGGCATACTCCGCCTTGCGCTCCTCGGCGGTCATCTGGGGATACGCGGTCATTATGATCATCCTTTCCGTTGGGTTTTTTCGGATACTCTCATGTTCAGTATACCCCATCCGCCCAGTCCCTTTCAAGGCCCAATTCCCGGTCAAACTTCCTGAAAAATGTGCCGCGCCCGCCGGAATCTTCCGGCAGGCGCGGTAAGTGAGATGTTCGGCGTCAGTCTCCGCATCTGACACATTCGCCGTCAGCGCAGGCGATCTTGGGGTCTTCATCCTCCTCCTTCTCCACGCCGAAGCGAACGGGAATGGAGGCGCAGACCTTTTGCGTCACGGTCACGGTGACGCTGCTCCCCCCGTCGTTGGTGACGCAGGCCACCTCCGGCGCGCCCTGGCAGGCAACATTGATGTTCCCCACTACGGCGGTGGGCGTCAGCCTCACCGGGGCGGAGACCTCCACACACTGGGAGGCGGTCTTGTTGCAGCTGTTGGTGGGGCAGGCATCCTCCGGCTGGTAGGGCAGGATGGGCTCATGCTCATAAGCTTCACTGATATGCAAAGTGATCCCCCGTTTCCTGGATATTGTACCCGGCATAGCAGGCACAGTATATCCTATGTTCCGAGGGCTGTTTTGGTCAGAGGCGGGCTTCGAAATCCGCCAGGGCGGCCAGCAGCGCCGCCTTGGTCTCCTCACCGCAGAAGGCGGCACAGGCCGCCGTCCGCTGGCAGTTCAGCAGCTCTTCCCCGGTCATGGCACCAAAGGACGACGCCCGGCGCAGCTCCTTCGTCAGCGTCAGGCCGTCCAGGAAGGTGGGGTCGTCCCGATTCAGCGTCACCGCCGCGCCGGCATCCAGCAGGCGGCGCAGGGGGTGATCCTCCGGGCACCGGTAAAGCAGGGTCAAATTGGAGGTCAGGCAGATGTTCAGAGGCACCTGGTTCTCCGCCAGACGGCGAACCAGTTCCGGTTCCTCCGCTGCCCGGACGCCGTGGTCCAGGCGGTCTGCCCCCAGCAGGTCCATGGCATCCCGGACACCCTCCGGGCCGCTGCTCTCCCCGGCGTGGACCGTCAGGCCGAAGCCTGCGGCTTTCGCGGCCAGAAAGGCGGGGCGGAACCGCTCTCCCGTGCGGCCTGTCAGGATCTCGTTGCCGTCGATGGAAAGGCCCGCCAGTCGGGGCGTCCGGTGGGCTTTCATCTGCTCCACCAGTTCCATAGCCTCCTCCGCCGTCTGCGTCCGGGAGAGGGACAACGTGAACCGGCAGTCCGTCCCCCCGGCGGCCTGCCCCCGGTCAAAGCCCGCTGTGACAGCCTGAATGATTTCCGGCACCGTAAACTGGGGCCAGTGGGTGGGGTTCAGGATGGCCTCCATATAAAGGATGTTCTCCCGTTGGCTCTCCAGTGCGGCGTGCTCCGCCACCTCAGACAATTCCTCCGTTGTTCCCACATACGCACAGATGCTGTCCAAAAAGGCGAGGAAATTGCTCAAATCATCGGCGGAGCAGTGGTACAGCTCTTTGGCAGGTCGGGGGAGCTGCTTGCCCTGCCGGGCCGCGAACCGTTCCAGCATTTCACCGGGCATCATGGACTCCAGATGGACGTGCAGTTCGATTTTGGGCATATCCTTCAGGAATCCGGGAGTGATCTCCATATCCGTTTCTCCTCTCGTTTTTGCAGCTATTGTAGCACATCCCTCATTTTCGGAAAAGGCCTTTCCTTTTTTCAAAACCGTGTTATAATTGCATACAGTAAGAGAAAACGTTTGAGGTTGCAAATATGGACGAAAAGCAGGAGCAAAAATTCCACAAAATGACAGAAACACCGGTGGGCAGGCTGATCTGCCAGCTGGCTCTTCCCTGCATCATCAGTATGCTGGTCACTTCCTTTTACAACATGGCGGACACGTTTTTCGTGGGAAAGCTGGACAGCGACGCCGCTACCGGTGCCGTGGGCGTGGTCTTTTCCCTGATGGCCGTCATCCAGGCCATCGGGTTTTTCTTCGGCCACGGCAGCGGCAACTTTATTTCCCGGGAGCTGGGCAAACAGAATTTTGACGATGCCTCCAACATGGCGGCCACCGGGTTCTTCTCCGCCCTGGGCGTGGGCCTGGTTCTCTGCGTTTTGGGGCAAATCTTTTTGGAGCCGCTGGCCTACCTGCTGGGTTCCACGGAAACCATCCTGCCCTATGCAAAAGCCTATATGCGCATCATTCTCATCGGCGCGCCGTGGATGACCGCCTCCCTGGTGCTGAACAACCAGCTCCGCTTCCAGGGCAGCGCCGCCTACGGCATGGTGGGCATCACCAGCGGCGCCGTGCTGAACATTGCTCTGGATCCCCTGCTGATTTTTGTCATGAACATGGGCGTGGCAGGCGCGGCCCTGGCCACCATCATCAGCCAGTTCGTCAGCTTCTGCCTGCTGCTAGTGGGCTGCGGCAAGGGCGGCAACCTCCGCATCCACATCTCCCGTGTGCAGTTGAAATGGTCGTACTATTCCCAGATCATTCGGGGCGGACTGCCCTCCCTGGCCCGGCAGGGGCTGGCCTCCGTGGCCACCATCTGCCTGAACCTGGCGGCCAAGCCCTACGGAGACGCCGCCATCGCCGCCATGGGCGTGGTGCAGCGCATCATGATGTTCGGCGCCTCCGCCATGATCGGCTTCGGTCAGGGCTTCCAGCCGGTGTGTGGCTTCAACTACGGTGCCAAACTATATGACCGGGTGAAGAAGGGCTTCTGGTTCTGTGTGAAAAGCTCTACCACATTTCTCTTTGCCGTCGGTACTCTGGGCTTCATTTTCGCTCCCCAGCTGGTGGCCCTGTTCCGGGACAGCCCGGAGGTGATTTCCATCGGCGCCACCGCCCTGCGGTTCCAGTGCGTCACCTTCTGCTTCCACGGCTGGGTGGTCATGAGCAACATGATGCTCCAGACCATTGGCCGCACCGGCCCCGCCACCTTTCTGGCCATGGCCCGACAGGGTATTTTCTTCATCCCCCTGGTGTGGCTTCTGTCCCACACACTGGGTCTCACCGGCATCCAGATGACCCAGATGGTCTCCGATTCCCTGACTTTGCTCTGCGCCATCCCCATTCAGATCAAGGTGCTGCGGGAGTTATCCGCGCGATCTGATCCATCCGTTTGAACCGCCGCCCCCACTTTTGGGGGCGGTTTTATACAGCTTTTACGCAAACGTTTGATATCTTTTTCGTGAAAGCGCCTAGCTTTTTTCAAAATACTTGTTCTAAATGTCAAACTTTAAGTTGCCCTATTGACATCAAATGGGGTTTAATGCATAATGTGTACACCCCAAGGCGAGAAATACGGGGTTTTTCTTTCGCCCCTTTTCGGAAACGTTTGCGTTATTTCCGCCTATTTTAGAAGGGATGTGGAAGTTCTTATGGCACCCTCCTTCTGGATACTGACCGCGATGGTCTTTGTATTTACTTATGTAAATGGCTTTCACGATGGCTGCAATGTCGTTGCCACGCTGATCGCCAGCCGCGCTATGAAACCGCACCCGGCACTGGCCTGGGCTGCCGTCGTGGAGGTTCTCTCCCCCTTCGCGATGCTGATCGTAGGCTCCAGTGTTTCCGATACCATCAAGAAGCTGGTCGGTGAGTCTTTCTACACTGACCCAGGCGCGCGCAGCACGGCGCTCGCTTTCATTACGGCGGGGATCCTTGCCGCGATCCTGTGGAACATTACGACCTGGCGTTTCGGGATCCCCGCCTCCTCTTCTCACGCACTCATCGGCGGCGTGGTAGGAGCAGGCCTTGCGGCGTTCGGTGCCAAGGCGATCTCCTGGGGTTACTTCTGGGGCCGCGTGGTGCTGATGATCTTCCTGACCCCGGCCATCAGCTTTGTGGTCGGCTTCCTGATCCTAAAACTCCTCCGGCGGCTGACAAGGCACGCGAGTGTGCGCATCAATAAGTTCTTTACTTACGCGCAATGGGTGAACATGACCTTCCTGGCTTTCAACCATTCCTTCAACGACTCCCAGAAATCCATCGGCATCGTGATGATCCTGCTGGGCATCTACGGCGGCAGCACCAGCGCCATTCCCGTGTGGGCCATCGCCTGTGCGGCGCTGTGCCTGTCCTGCGGCATCGCCTTCGGCGGCTTCAAGATCATCAAGACCGTGGGCACCGGCATCTACAAGGTGCAGCCCATCCACTCCTTTGCCTCCCAGCTCACCGCCGGCGCGGTGATCCTGTCCGCCTCTCTGCTGGGCGCTCCCGTTTCCGCCAGCCAGATCGTCTCTTCGTCCATCATGGGCGTGGGCTCTGCTGAGCGGTACAAGGCCGTCCACTGGAACGTGGCAGGAAAGATTTTGACCTCCTGGTTTATCACCATCCCCATTGCCGGTACGTTAGGCGCTATCCTTTACTTCGTATTTTCCATGATTTTCTGACAGAGAGGTGTGTTTCACCATGTTTAAACGGAAAGAAAGTCTCAACTTTTACGCACTCCTGATTCGTCAGGCCCAGGTCATCCGGGACGCTGTGGAAGCCCTGTGCGCGTTCTGCGAGGACCCCACCCAGGAAAAGGGTGATTTTGTCAAGGTCAAGGAAAAGGAGGCGGACGCCATCCGCCGGGAGCTGGTGGACGACATCAACCGCACGTTCATCACCCCCATCGACCGGGACGACCTGTACCGTCTCTCCACCTCCATCGACGATCTGGCGGACTACGCCTGGACCACGGTGAAGGAAGTTCGTATTTACGACATCCAGCCCGACAAGAACCTGCTGACCATGGCGCGGACGCTGCTGCAGATGGCCAACGGTCTGGTGGTCTGCGTGGAGAAGCTGGAGAAGGACCATGCCGGCGTGGCTGTGGAGGCCACCAAGGTCAAGAAGCTGGAAAACACGCTGAACGTCCAGTTCCATCAGTCCATCGCGGAGCTGTATGAGTCCGATGATATCAAGAAGATCCTGAAGTACCGGGAGATCTACAACCACATGAACCACGCCGCCGACAAAGGCGACTTCAGCGCCGACATCCTGCTGGACATCGTGGTCAAGCTCTGATTCGTTTTCCCTGCACGCATTGTTTTAAATAATGCGTTTTCTGTTTCTCCTTTCCTTCTATGGCAGAGGGCCCGCGCTTTGGCAGAGGCGCGGGTCCTTTGTCGTTTGCGGGCAAAAAAGTGTCTGCCGATTGGCAGGCACTTTTCGGTTCATTTTACAAGTATGGCCAGAAGCTCTTCCATCAGCTTTTCGCCGTTCCGGATGGGATAGCCACCTGTTTCAGCGCTGGAATAAATCATGAAGCAGGGCTTTCCTCCTCCACTGCCGTCATTGAGGACGATGTGCAGAGGACGGCGGCCATCACCGCCGGTCAGGCAGAGGGAACTATAGCCGCCCCATGAGCCCCGGCGGGCCACCGCGCTGCGCTGATAGGTGCGGAGCAGGGCTTCGATTGCCTCCCGTTCCGCTTTGGAACTGTCATCATGGAGATGAAGCGTTTCCCCTTGGTATTCGATATAGTCCAGCTGGTAGCTGCTTCCCACCAATGGGCGGGGAATGGCACACCAAGCTACCGCCAGGACGGTCAGAACAACGATGCCGATGATGACTTTCTTTTTCACAGCCCACACTCCCCTTTTTTATGATGTTATCATATCCCTAGACAAATGACAACAGGCGCCGCTTTCGCGGCGCCTGTCTGATGATACGGTTTAGAAGAACTCCTTCATGTAAGCGTCCAGGTCCTCACGGGTACCCATGTAGGGGCCGGGGGTCTCCATCTTCAGGGAGACCAGCGCCGTGGCGGTCTTGAGGGCGGTGGGGATGTCCTGGGTCAGACGCTCGTTGATGTAGCTGGCGAAGGTTGTATCGCCCCGGCCGGTACGGCCGGACAGGTTCCGGGCCTTGATGGGGCAGGTGTAGATGTCCTTGCCGTCGTAGACCAGGACCTCGCTGTTGTGGGTGATGAGGATCTCCTTGGCGCCCCAGTCGTACAGCATCTTGG
>CAMCNO010000050.1 GCA_945876285.1 uncultured Clostridia bacterium
ATGGCGCCCTCGGCGGCGGCGAAGGACTCGTGGCCGGCCAGGAAGGCGAAGCACTTGGTCTCGTCCCGCAGCAGCATGGCGCCCAGGTTGCCGTGGCCCAGGCCGACCTTGCGGTCCTCGGCGACGGAGCCGGCGATGCAGAAGGCCTGCAGGCCCTCGCCGATGGCCTCGGCGGCCTCAGCGGCGGTCTTGGTGCCCTTCTTCAGAGCGATGGCGGCGCCCACGCAGTAGGCCCAGCAGGCGTTCTCAAAGCAGATGGGCTGGATGCCCTTGACGATGTCGTAGGGGTCGAAGCCGGCGGCCTTGCAGATGTCGCGGCACTCCTCCACGCTGGAAATTCCGTACTGAGCCAGGACGGAATTGATTTTGTCGATTCTTCTCTCGTAGCTTTCAAACAGAGCCATTTGTCAATTCCTCCTTTTCTTACTCGTGACGGGGATCGATGTACTTGACGGCGGCGTCAAACTGGCCGTAGTGGCCCTTGGCCTTCTCCAGGGCCTCATTGGCGTCCACGCCCTTCTTGATGGCGTCCATCATTTTGCCCAGGTTTACGAACTCGTAGCCGATGATCTCGTCGTCCTTGTTCAGAGCGATGCGGGTGCAGTAGCCCTCGGCCATCTCCAGGTAGCGGGGACCCTTCTCCTTGGTGGCGAACATGGTGCCCACCTGAGAGCGCAGGCCCTTGCCCAGGTCCTCCAGAGAGGCACCGATGGGCAGGCCGCCCTCGGAGAAAGCGGTCTGGGTGCGGCCGTAGACGATCTGCAGGAACAGCTCCCGCATGGCGGTGTTGATGGCGTCGCACACCAGGTCGGTGTTCAGAGCCTCCAGCAGGGTCTTGCCGATAAGGATCTCAGAAGCCATGGCGGCGGAGTGGGTCATGCCGGAGCAGCCCAGGGTCTCCACCAAGGCCTCCTCGATGATGCCGTCCTTCACGTTCAGGGTCAGCTTGCAGGCGCCCTGCTGGGGGGCGCACCAGCCCACACCGTGGGTCAGACCGGAGATATCCTTAATTTCCTTGGCCTGAACCCATTTTCCCTCTTCGGGAATGGGAGCGGGACCATGGTACGCGCCCTTGGCGACGGGGCACATATTCTGCACTTCGGTAGAGTAGATCATGTTCGTGCGTTCCTTTCCTTGAATGTATTTTTCCGAAAACCGCCAATTTCAGCGGCTTCCGATGGATTTCTGCACAACATTATATCGGTAAACGATTACCTTGTCAAGCAACGGGAATCGTTTGCGCAGAATTTTTGTGCAATGCCAGTTTTTGTCTCTTTTTACAGAAAAACCACCCTCCGCCGGGAAACGGAGGGTGGTTTTCGTATGTGGTGAACGCTGTCAGGTAGTGGGCCTTACAGCAGGTTCATCAGGTTGAAGGCCAGGATCAGGCCGGAGAACACGATGGAAACGGTGGAGCACAGCTTGATGAGGATGTTCAGAGAAGGACCGGAGGTATCCTTGAAGGGGTCGCCCACGGTGTCGCCCACGACAGCCGCCTTGTGCTGCTCGGAGCCCTTGCCGCCGTGATGGCCAGTCTCGATGTACTTCTTGGCGTTGTCCCAGGCGCCGCCGGCGTTGGACATAAACACGGCCATGGCGAAACCGGTGACGGACACGCCGCCCAGCAGACCCACGACACCCAGAGGTCCAAGGATCAGGCCGGTGGCAATGGGAACGATGATGGCCAGCAGAGCGGGAGCAACCATCTCATGCAGGGCACCCTTGGTGCACAGAGCCACGCAGGAAGCGTAGTCGGGGTCAGCCTTGTATTCCATGATGCCCTTGATCTCCTTAAACTGGCGGCGAACCTCCACGACGATGGACTGAGCAGCCTTCTGCACCGCGCTCATGGTGAAGGCGGAGAACACGAAGGTCAGCATGGCACCGATGAACAGACCGACCAGAACCATGGGATTGGTCAGGGACAGATCCAGAACCTCCTCGGTGTTGCTCTGAACGATATCCACATAGGAGACCAGCAGAGCCAGAGCGGTCAAAGAGGCAGAACCGATGGCGAAGCCCTTGCCGGTAGCGGCAGTGGTGTTGCCCAGGGAGTCCAGAGCGTCGGTGCGCTGACGGACAGTCTCGGGCAGGCCGCTCATCTCGGCGATGCCGCCGGCGTTATCAGCCACGGGGCCGTAAGCGTCGGTAGCCAGGGTGATGCCCAGGGTGGACAGCATGCCGACGCCGGCGATGCCGATGCCATACAGGCCCAGGTTGAACGCGGTGCCGCCGCCGGCAGCGAAGAAGCTGATGACGACGGCCACAGCCACGATCAGAATAGAGGTCATGGTGGACTTCAGGCCCAGGGAGATACCGCCAATGATGATGGTGGCGGAACCGGTCTCAGAAGCGGCAGCCAGCTCCTGGGTGGGCTTGTAGGTATCAGAGGTGTAGTACTCGGTGAAGTAGCCGATGGCGCAGCCGCCGATCAGGCCGCACAGGATGGCAACATACACGCCCATGTTGCCCAGGATGACATAGGTCAGGGGGGCAGCCAGGACGGCAGCCAGGATAGCAGCGGTATAAGTACCGGTACGCAGGCTCTTCAGCAGGGACTCCTGAGTGGCGTTCTCCTTGGTCTTGACCAGGAAGGAACCCAGGATGGAGCAGACGATGCCGCACACAGCCAGAGCCAGAGGCAGCAGCATGCCCTTGAAGCCATAGCCGGCCACGCCGCCCAGAGCGAAGGTAGCCAGGATGGAACCGACATAGGACTCGTACAGGTCGGCGCCCATGCCGGCCACGTCGCCCACGTTGTCGCCCACGTTATCGGCGATGGTGGCGGGGTTGCGGGGGTCATCCTCGGGGATGCCGGCCTCGACCTTGCCCACCAGGTCAGCGCCCACGTCAGCAGCCTTGGTGTAAATGCCGCCGCCCACACGAGCGAACAGAGCCATGAAGGAAGCGCCCATGCCGTTCATAACCATGATGTTGCCCAGCTGAACGGGATCGGCGACGCCGAAAACGTAGTGCAGCAGGAAGAACCACATGGTGATATCCAGCATGCCCAGGCCCACCACGGTAAAGCCCATGACGGATCCGGAGGAGAAAGCCACCCGCAGGCCCTTGTTCAGGCTTTCGGAAGCAGCCTGAGCGGTACGGGCATTGGAGTTGGTAGCGATCTTCATGCCGATGAAGCCAGCCAGCATGGAGAACACGCCGCCGGTGACAAAGGCGAAGGGGGTGTACTTGGACAACATCTTGCCGCCGGTGGCAAAGGCCATGACCAGCAGAGCGATGAACACCACCACGAACACTTTAAAGACAGTGGTGTACTGCTGCTTCAGGTAAGCGTTTGCGCCAGAACGGATGTTGGCCGCGATCTTTTGCATTTTCTGGTTTCCTTCGGAGTAACTCATAACCTTTTTTGCCTGCATCACTGCAAACAATCCGGCAATAAGTGCACCGACAAAACCAATCCAGAACAGGTTTTCCATTGTTTCCACTCCTTGCTTGCTTTATAGTGCTCCACTATTCTAACATATGTGAACGTTTTTTCAAGTAAGTTTTTAGCTGTTTATTACGCAAACGTTGTAATTTTTACGTTTTACCCAAAATTATTCAGCCTCATCCGTGCAAAACATCGTTTTTTGCGTAAAATTTTTCGCAAAATCAGGGGTTTTGTAGCGCAAATTTTGATATTCACCTCAGAAAAAAATATCCCGGACAGCGTATGTCCGGGATATTCGCAAATTTTTCGTTGTAATTTGCAACTTTTTGCGTACTTTTTTGCGTAGCCGTCAATACACCAGGCGGAACTCGGAAAAGCCCCAGCGGCCATTTTCCCATACGTAAGGGAACGACCAGCACTCCATGCCGGTGACGACGCCGTCCTCTTGTCCCACCAGGTCCACCGTCACATTGACGGAGTAGGCTGTTTCGCCGGCCTGCTCCACCTCCACGGTAACGCTCCCCCTGCCGGAGCTCCGCTCCCGGCCCTCTCCGGTCACGTACAGCGCACCGTCGATGTCCCGGTAGCGGATGCAGCCCTCTTCGCCGGACAGCAGCCGCTCCGTCAGAGATTCCACGAACACACTTCGAAGGTTCAGCCGCAGCTCCTCCATAGTCCTGCAGTCCGCCGCGCTGACACGGCGGTACACCGTTCCGTTCTCCGTGGCAGTCTCTCCGCTGTCCTCCAGAGGCGTCAGGTCGAACCAGCCGTAGACCCGCACCGCGCGGTCATAATCTCCGAGAATTTCCTGCTCCGTGGGCATCCGGGCGTCAGATTCCACCTGGGCGGCCTCCAGCGTCTCAGCCTCCGGCAGCGCCTCCACGGACACCGCGGCCGGGTTCTCCGGCGGAAGCGGCGCGGCGGCTTCTCTCTCCCTGCCGCAGCCCACCAGCAGCAGCGTCAAAACCAGCGGCAGCCAAATCTTTTTCTTCATGGCTCCTCTCTCCTCTTTCAGAGTCGGCCGTCCGCGCACACACTTCGCAGGCCGACCGTCCCAAAAGTTTCCTATTTATAAAAATATCATATGAAATGGGAAATTTCCACGTTATTTTTCATTTTTTCAAGGGTTTTTGTCGAAAAACCGCAGTTTCCCAATGACCTACGGCCTGAAAAAAGAAAAGCCCACGCCCGGCGGCGTGGTCCTGCTTTCTTTATTTACCGTTCGCTCCGGCTCCAGATGTCATTCAGGAACACCAGATCATCCACGTCCTCCAGCAAAAGCTGCTCAAAAAAAGACATTGCACATACCTCCTTTCCCAAAGTTCTGCCCTATTATAGCGTTCCATGAAATTTGCCGCAAGATGCTTTATATACGTTTTTAATAAAATTAATTCAATTTATTTGTGCATTTTATCTAATTTCCTTTGAAGTCAGGCAAATCGCCGGGAGGATGCGGGTTTTCCCGGGAAAGGTGCGCGTTCTTTGTATATTTTTTCTATCGCCACGTCTATACTACTATGCTATAATAGCTTAAAATATGGATTTTACGTGATTTCCCCGCTTTTCACCCTGTGGAAAGCGGTTCGGCAGAGGCGGCGAAGGAGGCCGCACATATGGCAAAACATCCGCGAAAGCGGCGGCCGCCCGGGTTCCTGCTCTTTCTGGCCCTGGCGGTGCTGGCCGCTCTGTTTCTGCGCTGGGACAACACCGCGCTGCAGACCACGCACTTTGACCCGGTCTTTGCTGACCTGCCGGAGGGCTTTGACGGCTGCCGCATGGCGGTACTGGGAGACCTCCACGCCACGTATTTCGGCGAGAACAACCAGCGCCTGCTGGAGGCTGTCCGAAAGGCCGACCCGGACTATATTTTCCTGGTGGGCGACCTGCTGGACGCCACCCGGGAAATCCCGGCGGATTACGCTGTCCAAACGGCGGACGGTCTTGCTGCCATCGCGCCCACCTATTACGTCACCGGAAACCACGAGTGGGCCGTTGGCAATGTGCCGGAGCTGAAATCGACCCTGGCGGCCCACGGCGTCACCGTGCTCTCCAACCAGTTCGTGGCCCTGGAGAGGAACGGAGACGCCATCGTGCTGGCGGGTATTGACGACCCCAACGGCTACGCCGACCAGAAAACACCGGAGACGGTGGCCGCTGAGGTGTACGCCGCATACGGCGACCCCTTCTGGGTGCTGCTGGCCCACTGGAACAACCTGTTCGCCCCGCAGTACAGCCTGCTGGGGGCCGATTTGGTGGTCTCCGGCCACGGCCACGGCGGCATCATCCGCCTGCCCTTCACCGACGGGCTGCTGTCCACTGACCGCACCTTTTTCCCCTCCTACACGGCGGGGCTGTACGAGGAAAACGGCTCCTGCCTGTTCGTCACCCGGGGCCTTGGCAATTCCGGCCCCACCTTCCGCCTGTTCAACCGTCCCGAGGTGGCGGTTTTGACCCTGCATAAAGGATGATTTGATATGACCGAATTTCACGCCGGACAATTTGATATCGCTGTCATCGGCGCCGGACACGCCGGTATTGAAGCGGCGCTGGCCTCCGCCCGGCTGGGGCTGGAGACGGTGGTGTTCACCATCAACCTGGACGCCGTGGGCAACATGCCCTGCAACCCCGCCATCGGCGGCACGGGTAAGGGCCATCTAGTCCGGGAACTGGACGCCCTGGGCGGCGAGATGGCGAAGGCCGCCGACGCATGCTGCATCCAGTACCGCCTGCTGAACAAGGGCAAAGGCCCCGCCGTCTGGTCCCTGCGGGCCCAGGCAGACCGGCGGAAGTACCAGGAGCGGATGAAGCATACCCTGGAGCGGCAGGAGCACCTGACCGTCCGGCAGGGCGAGGTGGTGGAGGTTCGCGCAGAAAACGGTACTGTTTCCTCTGTCGTTCTCGCCACCGGGGCGGTATTTGACGTGAAAGCCGTCATTCTGGCCACAGGGACCTACCTGGCGGGACGCACCATCATCGGCGAGTGCGTGGAGGAATCCGGCCCTGACGGGATGCACGCCGCCATGCGGCTGACGGACTCCCTTTTGAAGCTGGGCCTGCCTCTGCGCCGCTTCAAGACCGGCACGCCGCCCCGGGTCAACGCCCGGACAGTGGATTTCGATGAAATGGAAATTCAGCCGGGAGACACCCTCCCCGTGCCCTTTTCCTACTCCACAGACCACCAGCCGGAAAACCGGGCCGTCTGCTGGCTGACCTGGACCACGGAGGAGACGAAGCGCATCGTCCAGGACAACTTGCACCTGGCGCCCATGTACTCCGGCCTCATTGAGGGCGTCGGCCCCCGGTACTGTCCCTCTTTTGAAACCAAAATTGTCCGGTTCCCGGACAAGCTCCGTCATCAGCTTTTTGTGGAGCCCATGGGCCTGAATACGGAGGAGCTGTACATCCAGGGCTTTTCCTCCTCCATGCCGGAGGAGGTCCAGATCCAGATGCTCCACAGCGTGCCGGGATTGCGCCGCGCCGTCATGACCCGGCCTGCCTACGCCATCGAATACGACTGCATCGACCCCCTGGCGCTGAACGCCACTCTGGAGGTCAAATCCGTCCCCGGCCTGTACGGCGCGGGCCAGTTCAACGGCTCCTCCGGCTACGAGGAGGCCGCCGTCCAGGGTTTTGTGGCTGGCGTCAATGCCGCCCGGAAGCTCCGGGGTGAAGGCGATTTCATCCTCTCCCGGTCGGAGAGCTACATCGGCACCCTCATCGACGACCTGGTGACGAAAGGCACCAATGAGCCTTACCGCATCATGACCTCCCGCAGCGAGTACCGCCTGCTGCTGCGGCAGGACAACGCCGACCAGCGGCTGACGAAGCGGGGCTATGAAATTGACCTTGTTTCGGAAGAGCGTCTCCGGGCCGTGGAGGAAAAATACGCTGCCGTGGAAAAGGAAATCAAACGCCTGACCCACACCGGAGCCGCCCCTTCCCCCGAACTGTCCGCGTTTTTGGCGGAAAAAGGCACGGCGGACGTCACCGACGGCTGCTCCCTCATCGCCCTCCTCCGCCGCCCCCAGCTCCACTACGACGAGCTGGCCCCCTTCGACCCCACCCGGCCGGAGCTGTCCGCGGATGTGGCGGAGCAGGTGGAGATCTCCGTCAAGTACGAAGGCTACATCCAGCGCCAGCAGAAGCAGGTGGAGGACTTCCGCAAGATGGAGCGCCACAAGCTGCCCGCCGATCTGGATTACAGCGGTATTCAGGGCCTGCGGCTGGAGGCCCGGGAAAAGCTGGCCGCCATCCGCCCTCTGGATCTGGGGCAGGCCAGCCGCATCAGCGGTGTGTCCCCGGCGGATGTCGCCGCATTGATGATTTGGCTGGAGCGGCGGTAAACCATGGATATCAAACTGTTTTACACGAAGCAGGGAAACGGCCCGTCCCTTCTGCTGCTTCACGGCAACGGGGAGGACGGCACCTATTTCGTCCACCAAATCAAAGAGTTTTCCCGTGACTTTACCGTCTGCGCCATCGACACCCGTGGCCACGGCAAATCTCCCCGGGGAACCGCGCCCTTTACCATCTCTCAGTTCGCCGACGACCTGCTGGCCTTTATGGACCAACAAGGGCTTACTCAGGCGGACATTCTGGGCTTCAGCGACGGCGGCAACATCGCTCTGACCTTCGCTCTCCGGCACCCGGACCGGGTGCGCCGCCTGATCTTGAACGGCGCCAATCTGGACCCGAAGGGCGTGAAACCGCTGGTGCAGCTGTCCATCGTGGTGGGCTATCATCTGGCGTCCCTGTTCAAAAGTCCCAAGGCCCGGGCCAAAGCAGAGCTGCTGGGCCTTATGGTCAAGGAGCCCCGCATCGACCCGGCGGAACTGAAAAAGCTGACGATGCCGGTGCTGGTCATCGCAGGCACGAAGGACATGATCCGGGAGCGCCACACCCGCCTCATCGCCAACCGCATCCCCAACGCCCGTCTGGTGCTGGTTCCCGGCGACCATTTTATCGCAAACAAAACGCCCTCTGCCTTTAACCGGGCGATGCGGCAGTTTTTGGAGGAGGAATTCACATGAGAATGTTTCTCGCCATTCTGGTCTGCAAGCTGGGCCGCTTTGTCGGCAAGCTGGTGGGCAAGGGCAGCTCCATGCCCGGCAAATTTGCCTTGAAAATCTGCCCGGATATCCTGCGCCGGGTCCAGCTCCCGCCCCATGTTATCGCTGTCACGGGCAGCAACGGCAAGACCTCCACGGTGGAGATGATCGCCGCCATTCTGCGCTCCGACGGCAAGCACGTCGTCTATAACGAGGAGGGCTCCAACCAGATCGAGGGTGTCACCACGCTGGTGCTGACCCACGCCACCTTTGGCGGTAAAGTCAAGGCTGACGTGCTGCTGCTGGAGAGCGACGAGCGGTACGCCAAGTTCAGCTTCCAGTTCTTCCACCCCACGGAGTTCGTCATCACCAACCTCTACCGGGACCAGCTCACCCGCAACGGCCATCCGGAGTGGGTCTACGACGCCATCCTGCCCGCCATCCACCCGGATACGGAGCTGATTTTAAACGCCGACGACCCCCTGTCCTCCTGCTTTGCTCAAGGGCACGAAAAGGTAAAGTGGTTCGGTCTGGAGCACTGCTCCATTGACCTGCCCGCCCCCTCCGGCGTGTATCACGACGGCGCCTACTGCCCCGTCTGCCACGCCCCTATGACCTACGACTACGTGCACTACAACCACATCGGCGCCTACCGCTGCACAAAGTGCGGCCACGCCAAGCCCGCCACGGATTACACCGCCACCGCCGTTGACCTGGAAAACGGCACCCTGACCATCGACGGTGCGGGGGACATCCATCTGGCTTTCCGCAGCATTTACAACGTGTACAACATCCTGGCGGCCTACGCCGCCTGCCGCCGTGTCGGCGTAGGCGCGGAGACCGCCCGGGGCGTCATCAACAACTACATTCTGAAAAACGGACGGATGCAGAAGTTCACCCTGGGCCAGCACCACGGCACGCTGTTGACGAGTAAGCACGAAAATTCCATCGCCTACGACACGAACCTGCGGTATGTGGCCTCCACCAAGGCCGACTGTGCGGTACTCATCATTGTGGACGCCGTCTCCCGGAAATACTTTACCAGTGAGACCAGCTGGCTGTGGGACATCGACTTCGAGCAGTTGGACCAGCCCCATGTAAAGCGAATCGTGCTCTCCGGACGGTACTGCAACGACCTGGCGGAGCGGTTCAGCTTTACCGACATGACCAACTGGACCGTCCAGCCGGACATTGCCGCCGCTGCAGCAGAGCTGAAAGCTGACGGCAGCGAGGACCTGTATGTGGTCACCTGCTTCTCCGACCGGGACAAGCTGCTGGCCCATGTGGAAAAGGAGGGCTGAGTCATGGACATCAAAATTCTGTATTTCTATCCCGACCTGATGAGCCTGTACGGCAGCTATGCCAATGTGTCCGTTCTGAAACGCCGTCTGGAGCAGATGGGCAGCACCGTTACGGTGATGCCTGTCCTCCCGGGACAGGAAACCGATCTATCCCATGCCGACTTCCTTTACATGGGCGCCGGTACGGAGCACGCCCAGAAGGCCGCCCTGGCGGACTTCGCCCGGTACGGCGAGGCTGTGAAGACCGCCGCTGAAAGCGGCATGACCATGCTTTTCGCGGGAACCGCCATGGAGCTGCTGGGCAAATCCATCACCGGCGCGGACGGCACGGTCTGCGACGGCATCGGCCTCGCGGACTTCACCGCCGTGCAGGGAACCAAGCGGTTTGTGGAGGACGTTTACGGCCACACGGACCTGTATCCCGAGGCCGTGGTGGGCTTTATGAACAAGTGCTCCACCATCTCCGGCGTGGAGACGCCACTGCTGACCTCCCTGTCCCTGGGCTTCGGCAACGAGGGGGAAAAGACTCCCGAGGGCTTCCACCGGAACAACGTGTTTGCCTCCCAGCTCACCGGCCCGCTGCTGGTGAAGAATCCCCGGATGCTGGACGCGGTGGTGGACGCTATTTACCGCCGCCGGGGCGTACCCCTCCCGGCGGAGCGCCCCACGGACCGCTGGGCCGAGGACGGTTATCGCATTACGGCGGAACAGCTGAAACTTCGCAGCGAAAGCAAATAAGGAAAAGAAGACCTGCGGCGCTGCCGCAGGTCTTCTTTTTGTGTGCAAAGAGGCCACGGGATCACTCCCGTGGCCTCTTTTAAGCCTGTTAACTTGGGACTTAGCCCTCGTACATGGCCTTCAGCTTGAGCAGGTGCTCGTAGCGAGCCATAGCCTCGGTCTCGTTCTCCTTGAACAGACGGTCGGCGCGCTCGGGGAACTCGCGGGTCAGACGGCTGTAACGGGCCTCGTTCATCAGGAACTCCTGATAGCCGCCCTTGGGCTCCTTGGAGTCCAGGGTGAACTTGGCGCCCTCGGCAGCGGGGTTGAACCGGAACAGGTTCCAGTAGCCGCACTCCACAGCCTTCTTCATCTCCTGCTGGCAGTTCATCATACCGCCCTTGATGCTGTGCATCTCGCAGGGAGAATAGCCGATGATCAGGGAAGGACCGTGATAAGCCTCGGCCTCCTTGATGGCCTTCAGGGTCTGAGCGGGATTGGCGCCCATAGCGACCTGAGCCACGTAGATGTAGCCGTAGCTCATGGCGATCTCAGCCAGGGACTTCTTCTTGATCTCCTTACCGGCAGCCGCGAACTGAGCGACCTGGCCGATGTTGGAGGCCTTGGAAGCCTGTCCGCCGGTGTTGGAGTAGACCTCGGTATCGAAGACGAAGATGTTCACGTCCTGACCGGAAGCCAGCACATGATCCACGCCGCCGAAGCCGATATCGTAAGCCCAGCCGTCGCCGCCGAAGATCCACATGGACTTCTTGCGCAGGTACTCCTTGTTGGCCAGAACTTCCTTGCAGGTGGGGCAGCCAGCGGCGGCACCCTTCTCCAGCTCAGCGATCAGAGCCTCGGTGGCGGGGCCGTTGGCGGTGCCGTCGTCCTTGGTGTCCAGGAAGGCCTGGATGGCAGCCTTGGTCTCGGCGGGAGTGTTCTCGCCGGCGGCAGCGGCAGTCAGCTTGTTGATCAGGCTGTTGCGGATGGCCTGCTGACCCAGGAACATGCCCAGGCCGTGCTCGGCGTTATCCTCGAACAGGGAGTTGGACCAAGCGGG
>CAMCNO010000051.1 GCA_945876285.1 uncultured Clostridia bacterium
GGTCAGGCGAGGGCCTGTTGGTAATGCCTGGGACCAGGGGTCCTGAATAGTTACTAAAGAAAACAATAAAGTGTCAATTAATCTTTTATATTATCAAATCCTGCGCCGCAATAAACAAAGAAAAAGCCTCTGAAATCGTTGATTTCAGAGGCTTTTGGTCCGAGTGACTGGAGTCGAACCAGCCTGACCTTGGTCCCAAACCAAGTGCCTAACCGATAGGCTACACCCGGATATTTGGTTGTCATGATTATAGCACGAAACTTGTGCGATTTAAAGTTTTTTCCTGTCTGTGGTCAATCCTGTGGTCAAAGCCGCTTTCCAGCCTGGTTTGCTGACCCGGCGTAATCCAGCAAACGCCTGTGTTGCAAGGGGTTCCGGGCTTTGGCTGTATCCATCGTGGATGAAATCCAGAACACTCCCAAACCACCCGCGCTACCAACTGCGCTAATCCCGGTTATTGACTTTTTTCGTTTTCAGGAATTTTTCCAGTCTGTGGTTATTTATGTTCTCAAAAACGCTTCCCACCCAAGCCCCCGATGCCGCCACCCATATTGGCCGCATTGGAGTGCTCTGCACCTCTTCATTTTACTGATTTGCAAGGTAAAGTCAAGGCATTTTTAGCAGAGTGCGAAAGCGCTTGCCTCCGCACTCTGCCACTTCAAACAGACCCTGAGCCATGTAATCACTTGCCTTCAATGGCTCGCCTCAGATATTCCGCCGACTCCGCCCGCGCTTCCGCCAGCTTTTGGTGAATAGCCTCGTAATCCATCTCTGCATCCACCGCCGCGGTATCCAGCATCCCCACGATACGGTCCGCGCAGCCCAGACGGGACAGCAGGCTGTAGATCCGGGAGTAGGCCGGCTCCGCCTTCTCCTTGGGTGACATGGCGGTGAAAAACGGACGGTCAAACTGCAGGGAGAACACCGAGCCGTGGAAGGAGTTGGTACAGACACATGCAGCATTCTGGAACAGCCCCAAAAACTCCCGGGGGCCTGCGTCGAACACCACCTTCTCCGCCCCCGGAAGGGCGCGGCGGATACCCGCCAGATGCACGATGGGCCAGCCGGTGCGCTCATGGAGTTCCTGTGCCCGCTCTCCCACCTCGCCGGGGTCGGAGATGAAATAGCAGAGAATATAAGGCTGCGTCTGTGCAGGTGCCGCCGCTAGTTCGCCCCACTGTTCCCCGGTCAGCAGCAGAGTGGGGTCCAGCACCAGCTGCACCTCCTTGCTTGTAATACTCTCCAGCAGTTCCCTGCCCCGGCTCTCCCGGGCGGACAGGGCGCTAAAAGACGTCAAATAGTCCCGCAGCTGCCCGTCATAGGGCTGAGGCAGCGAGGAAACCCCCAGGCTGGGCGCATAGGCGATCTTCCGCCCCTCCTGAACGAAGTCCAGCAAAAAGGCCGGTTCGAACTGTTTATTGACATAAATATACGGATTCCAGATCTGGTCGCTGCCCGCCACATAGACATCATATGCCGGCGGCTCCCGGCGCAGCTCCTCATTGGAGGTATAGCGTTTGGGGCTGAGCGCCATCTGCTCCGCCACGAACGCCTCAAAGCGGTCGTGGCGCTTCTTCATAGGCCCGTAGTGGAGCGCTGTGTGAACGTTGGAGGCCAGCGCCCGGACGGAATCCGGCTTTTTGAACAGATGGTTGGTCCCTGTGGTATGGGGCAGGCGGAAATCAATGATCTGGCAGTCGTGTCCCAGCTCCCGAATGGCCCGCATGGTGGCATAAGCCTGCAGCTGGGCGCCATAGTGGTGGGCGAAGTGAAAGGTGATGAGTCCTGTACGCATAATCACACATCCTGTACGGTTTTTCTGGATTATACCACAGCCCTCCCCACAGCTTCAACCCCCGGCAAACAGTTGACAAACCGCTGTCTGAACGGTAAACTGATAAGTTGAATAATCATGTAAATCCGAAAGGGAGGAAAGTCTGATGATGAAGGTCCTCTATTTATTGAATCATGCTGGAAAAGCAGGTACGGAGCGGTATGTGGAAACGCTGGTCCGTTACCTGAACCACACCCGTGTGGAGGCGTATTTCGCCTATAACGAGGGCGGACTGCTGGTAGAGCGGCTGGAGGCGCTGGGCGTGCCCTGCCGCCGGGTGGAGATGCGCCGCCGTTTCGATTTCAAGGCCGCCAAGGAGCTGGCCGCCCTCTGCGAGGAGTGGGACATCGACCTTGTCCACTGCCACTACCTGCGGGAGCACTATACCGCCCTGCTGGCAAAGGAGCACAACCATCACATCCGGGTGGTCTACACCAACCATTTCGTGCTGGCCAACGACGCTGTGACCCGCCTTTCCAACCGCTGGCTGGACAAGCGGCAGGACCAGATGATCGCCGTGTGCAACAAGGGCAAGGAGCAGCTGATCGCCAACGGCTGGTCCGGTGAGCGCATCCACGTCATCTTCAACTCCGTGGACCCCGCCGTATGGGCGGGCGGCCGGGAGGAATCCACCCTGCGGCAGGAGCTGAGCATCCCCGAGGGCCGCTTCGTGATGCTCTGCGCCTCCCGCTTTGCCGATGACAAGGGTCACAAATACCTGATCGACTCCATCAAGCGGCTAACGGAGATCACCGACGTCCCCTTCACGCTGGTACTGGCGGGAGACGGCCCGCTGCTGGAGGAGACGAAAGCCCACGCCAAGGCGCTGGGACTGACGGAGGATCAGGTGCGCTTCATCGGCTTCCGCAAGGACATCAAAAACCTGTACAAGGCCTCCGACCTCTATGTGAACTCCTCCCGGCACGAGGCGCTGTCCTACCTCATCATCGAGGCCATGGCCGCCGGGCTGCCGGTGATCGCCACCGACATGGGCGGCAACAGCGACATCGTCAACGACGAAGCCGGCTGCGGCCTGCTGGTGACCTACGACGACCCCTTCTCCATGTCCGACGCCATGAAGCGGATGCTGGAGGAGCCGGACTTCCTCGCCCAGTGCCGTGAGGGCGCGCTGCGCACCATCAACGAAAAGTTTGAAATTCACAAGTGGATGGACAAGACCTTTGCCGTCTACGAGGCCGCCATGGCCCGCTGAGCCTGCAAGCAGGATAGGAGAACACCATGACATTGATAGAAAGCAGTCTCATTTTCACACTTTTGTCGTCCCTGCGGCAGCATCTGGCCGCCCTGTGGGACGGCAGCGCCACCCGGCAGGTCTGCGTGCGGCTGGGCCGCTGGATGCGGGACAAGGTCCGGGGCAGCGTTATCTGTGATTTCGTCTGGCGGGAGGGCGCTCTGCCCCGCCAGTGGCAGGACAGCTGGTCCCGCAGCCTGTTCACGGGGCTTTTGAATCTGCCCTGCGCCCTCGTCCGATGGGTCTACAAGATTGGAAGAAAGCTGTGGGATGGCAGCTTTGTCTTCCGCTGCCTGTCCGCGCTGGGCGGCCACGCCTACCTGCTGCTGGGTCTTTTGATGCTGGTGATGCTGGTGGCGCCCCACAGCCTGTGGAACAACGTCTACGGCTTCTTAGGCTCTGTGGCGGTTGCGGCGCTGTTCATCTTTGGCTGCGCTGTCCGGCCGGAGCGCCGGCTGGACGCGGACCTCTTCGGCCCGTACATGCTGTTCTACCTGCTGTGCGTCTTCGGCGCGCTGGCATACAGCCTGTCCACCTCCCTGTCCTTCCGCTTCTTCCTGTTCCACGCCGCCGCCTTCCTGCTGGCGCTGATGGCGGTCAACTCCGTGGAGCGGCTGGGGCAGCTCCGCCTGACTGTCTGGCTGGCCGTGGCGGGCATCGCCGTGGCCGCTGTGTACGGCTGCTATCAGGGCTATGTGGGCGTGGAGGTCGTTGCCTCCCTGCAGGATATGACCGTGAACAAGGGAATGCCCGGCCGGGTCTACTCCCTGTTTGACAACCCCAACAACTTCGCCGAGCTGCTGGTCATGCTCATTCCGCTGGACATCGGCCTGCTGCTCAGCGCCAAGGGCTGGCGGGAGCGGCTGGCCTGCCTTGCCGTGCTGGTGCCCTGTGTGGCGTCCATCGGCCTGACCTACTCCCGCTCCGGCTGGATCGGTCTGGCGCTGGCGGTCTGCGTGTTCATCGCGCTGGTGAACTGGAAGCTGGTGCCGGTGATGCTGGTGCTGGGCGTGTGTGCCATCCCCTTCCTGCCCTCCACCATCTACAACCGCATCCTCACCATCACCAACACAAAGGACTCCTCCACCCGCTACCGCTTCGCCATCTACGAGGCCACCGGCAATCTGATGCGGGATTACTGGGTGCGGGGCGTGGGCCTCGGCACCGACGCGCTGAAAAAAGCCTTTGCCGACTACCCCACCATGTTCGACGGCAATTCCCCCATCCACACCCACAACAACTATCTGGAGGTCTGGTGTGAAATGGGCATCGCGGGCTTCTTGTCCTATCTGGCGATGCTGTTGTACAGCCTGAAATCCGGCGTCAAAGCGTTTTACGCCTCTCAAAACAAGCGTCTGCGCTATCTGCTGGCCGCTGCCGTGGGCGCCTTCTGCGGCATCATGGTCATCGGCATCGCGGAATACACCTGGTTCTATCCCCGAAATATGTTCACCTACTGGTTCCTGCTGGGCGTCATCATGGCCTGCGTGAAGCTGGTCCGCCAGGAACAGGCCGCCTGATAGAAAGGCGCGGAGAATCTCTCCGCGCTTTTTCCTCAGCCCATCAGTCCGCTGCTTCGCAGATTGGCGGCGCGGGCCTGGAGCTCGTCAAAGGTCGTAATATTGTCTTCCCGTTTCAGGGCCTGCCGTACCTCAGGCGGCAGGCCCTGAAAATATTCATAGGCCGACAGGTCCTGGTCCAGCATATCCGAAAGGCATAGATAGCCGGACAGCGACGGATGCTTCATTTCATTCACCTCCGGGAATAGGTTTCCCGAAAGCAGGCGAAGAAATCAGGAAAGCGTCGATTTTTGTCCTCTTTTTTCCCGTCCCTTTCAAATTGCTGTCTTTCATGATATAATACTATTCTTCAATAAAAACATTTAAAAATGTTTTTATTACGGCGTTTCACGCCGTGCCGCCTGCGGCGGTGAAGATAGCATTGAACAACATTTTCAGCGGCTTTGCCGCTTGCGCCGCATTCTGCGGCGCAATAAAACGATGAAATCGTTTTATTGAAAATTAGTATAATCGCAAAAAAGGGGGTATCTCCCATGTATTTTTACCGTGTTGAACATGATTTGGCCGCGTCCCCTCTGCCGGGCCTGCCTTTTGACGAAGCAGAACCCGGCGCGCCCTCCCTGTTCCTGACGGAGCGGGACAGCGGCCCGGCGGTGTTCCGGGCCACCCAGTCCCACCACCTGACGGACCCGGCGGACGTCCGCTGGCTGACGGACAGCTCCGCCCTGGAGCGCCCGCTGACGGCGGTCAACCTCCGCCATCCCCGGTGGCGGGACGCCCTGGCCTTCACCGCCCCGAAGCCGGGGAAAAAGCGGGTACACCTGCTGGCAGTGGGCGATGTGGGCGGTACTTTGCTCACAGCTCTGAAGCTGCTGGGCGGCGACTGCATCAGCGCCATCGGCATCCGGGACCTGAACGAAAACACCGTGGTCCGCTGGACGGCGGAGATGGGCCAGATTGCCTGGCCCTGGGACTATGACGCCCTCCCGGAAGTCGAAGCAATTTCGGAAAACCGTCTTTTTGACTGCGATGTGTTCATTTTCGCCGCTACCAAGGCCATCCCGGCGGTGGGCAGCGGTGTGCAGGACGTCCGCATGGCCCAGTTTGCCGCGAACCGTCCCCTGGTGGAGCATTTCGCAAAGCAGGCCCGGGAAGCCCGGTTCGGCGGATTGTTTATGATCCTCTCGGACCCGGTGGACCCGCTGTGCAAGGCGGCATGGCTTGCCTCCAACGCCGCCCCCGACGGCACGCTGGACCACCGGGGCCTCCTGCCGGAGCAGATACAGGGCTTCGGCCTGGGGGTGATGAACGCCCGCGCCGCCTACTTTTCCAAACAAGACCCCCGTTTCGCCAGCTTCCTCACCGAGGGCCGCTCCTTCGGCCCCCATGGTCGGGGCTTAGTCATTGCCAATTCCATCGAACACTATGACGACGCCCTCTCCCGGGAGCTGACGCAGCTTGTCGAGACCGCCAACCTCCGCATCCGGGAGCTGGGCTTCAAGCCCTATGTGGCCCCCGCCGTGTCCTCCGGGGCCATGCAGCTGCTGCTGACCCTGCGGGGACAGTGGCACTGCTCCTCCGTGCCCCTGGGAGACGTGTGGTTCGGCGTGAAGAACCGCTTCACGCCCCAGGGCCTGGAAGTGGAAACACTTCCCCTGCCGGACGCCCTGCTTGCCCGTCTGCTGGAAACGGAAGCCCTGCTGAAAGCCATCATTTGAAAGGAGGACGCCATGACCCAGCGCTTGACCGTTTTCTGCCCCGGCGACACCGCCTCAGAGCGGTACGCCCTGACGCTGGAGCACACCCTGCGGGGCCGCCCCGCCCGGGTTCTGACCTCCATCTCCGCTCCCCTGCAAAATCAGCCCATTCTCTTCGCCGTCCCGCTGGATGAGAGCGGCGTGAACCACGGCTATTACGACCTGCTGGCCTACCTCCGCACCCACCCCGGCTGTCTGGACGGCAGCGTGGGCGGTGTGCTGGTGGACGGCCCCGGCGACCTGTACACAAAGGCTGTGGGTCGGGAGCTGGTGCTCTCCGCCAGCAGGGCGGGCTGCGCCTTCCCAGGCCGTCCCCTGGTGGAAGCCACCGGAGACCTGCGGAATTTCACCGTCCAAGCGAAAAACGCAAACTGCTCTCTGGAAGAAGCCTGCCGCATGGCCGCCGCCGACCTTGCAGAGCGGGTGCTGACCTTTGCCCCGCCGAAGCGCCGTCGTCCCAAATTATTGGTGCTCCACGCCTCCAACCGCAGGACCTCCAACACCCTGGCTCTGTGGAGCCGCTGTCGGGAACAGTTAACTTCCTCCTGCGACATCACGGAAATCGGCCTGCGGAACGGCACCCTGGAGGACTGCGCCGGATGCCCCTATACCATGTGCCTCCACTACGGAGAGAAGGGCGGCTGCTTCTACGGCGGCGTCATGGTCCAGGAGGTCTATCCCGCCATCCGGGAGGCGGACGCGGTGGTGCTCCTCTGCCCCAACTACAACGATGCCCTCTCGGCCAACCTGACGGCGGCCATCAACCGCCTGACGGCCCTCTACCGCACCACACCCTTCACCGACAAGGCGGTGTTCGCCATCGTCGTCTCCGGCTACTCCGGCGGGGACATTGTGGCAAGGCAGGTAGTGTCGGCCCTGAACATGAACAAGGGCTTTTGGCTGCCGCCGGAATTCTGCCTGCTGGAGACCGCCAACGACGCCGGCACGGCGGTGACGCTGCCTGGCATCGGGGAGCGGCTGAATAAGTTTACGAAAAATATATTACGTCAACTAGCTCCATAAAAACGAGACTGTCCGCTGATATGCTCCCCCTGTAGAAGACAAAGAATTAGAAAAGTCTTCTATAGGGGGAGTAGTCATGTCCAGACGAAGTAATCACAGCGCAGAAGAAAAGATAAGAATAGCAGAGACATGTCTATCCGGAAAGATGGGCATATGCGAAGCGGGACGGCAAGCAGAAGTAAGCCATAATACAATTATTCGATGGATCAGCCGGTACAAGTCAGAGGGGCCGAGCGCGTTCCTTCCGTCAGAACGTAACCGACCATATCCAGTAGAAGTGAAACGCCGAGCCGTGGAAGAGTATCTGGGTGGAAAAGGCGGTTTACAGAATATCTGCGAAAAATACAAGATCCGCTCAGAAAAACAGCTCAGGAACTGGATCAAGGTGTATAATCGTCATGAAGACTTTAAGACTCAAAGTGGAGGGAGCCACATGACGAAACCAAGGAAAACAAGCCAGGATGAGCGGCTGAAGATAGCCAGGGAATGCCTGGAAAACGGGAAGAACTATGGAGAGACCGCACAGAAATACGACGTCAGCTACCATCAGGTTTACACATGGGTGAAGAAATTCAGTGAGCTGGGCGAAGCGGGTCTGGAGGATCGGCGTGGTCAGCGCACTGCCCAGCAATCTCCCCGGACGGCAGAGGAAGAGCTGAAAGCCCGAATCGCTCAGCTGGAGCACGAAAACTATATGTTGAAGATGGAGCGAGACCTTCTAAAAAAAGTGAAGGAGTTGGAGAGGAGGGATCGCTGGGACAAGTAAGACAGGAACGACAGTACCGAGCGATTCGAGATTGCCACGAGGAATCTCACTATCCCATTGACGCAGAGTGCCGGATCCTTCATGTATCCAGGGCGGCATATTACAAGTGGAAGTCAGGCCACAAGAGCCAACGGACAACGGAGAATGAACATATTGCAGAACTGGTAGAGGAAATTCATAGCCAAAAGCCAGAAGAGGGATACCGTCGTATACGGGATGAACTGGAGCATTTTTACGAAATACCGGTGAATGACAAGCGTGTCCTGCGGATCTGCCGTGCCAAGGGAATTAAATCCACCATCAAGTACAGCAGCCATGGTTGTACACGGCAAGCTTCGGAGCCGCAGTATCTGGCAGAGAATGTTTTGAAGCGGGAGTTCTATGCGGATAGGCCGAATGCAAAGTGGCTGACTGATGTGACGGAATTCAAGTACTATATTGGCCTTGAGGTCCACAAGCTCTATCTCAGCGCGATACTGGATCTCTTTGACCGACGTATCGTGTCCTTCGTCATTCGTGACAGGAACGATAACGCACTGGTTTTTGAAACCTTTGACAAGGCTGTGGCAGAAAACCCTGACGCCCATCCGCTGTTCCACAGCGACAGAGGGTTCCAGTATACAAATCGGGTCTTCCACGCAAAGCTGGAACGAGCAGGCATGACCCAGAGTATGTCCCGCGTTGGCAAGTGCATTGACAATGGTCCTATGGAGGGCTTCTGGGGCATCCTGAAGCGGGAACGGTACTATGGCAGACGTTTTACCAGCCGCGAAGAATTAGTGAAGATGATTGAGGATTATATTGCTTACTACAATACCGGACGGCTACAGCGTGGCCTGGGTGTCCTCACGCCCTTTGAAAAACATAAGCAGTATTTAGCGGCATAAACAAAACCGCAGATTCTGGTTGGCAGCTATTACTGCTAACCAGAATCCGCGGTTGCCACAGCGCCGCAGCGCTGTGTTTCCATTATTTTTTTCTTTGTCTACTTGACGGGGTGCGGTTCACGCTTTCGGACAGTCTCATTTTTCACCACACTTATTCTGCCAGTCCCAGCACCTGCTGGCCCCGCTGGTTCAAATGGGGCGCCAATTCCTCATGGGAAAGGGTAAACTCTTGGGCTCCCGCGGCATAGGCCGCCAGCTCATAGGGGGAGAAGGCCACCGTCATACCGCTCTCGTCAAAGGAAACGGCGTAGCTGCTCCAGTCCGCGATGATGCTCTCGTAGTCCTCCCAGAACATCTGCTCCGGCACCATATCCTCCTCGGACGCCCGGCAGCGGGCCTGATGGGTAAGCTCCTCGGTCACATGATCCTGAAGGGCGGTGCCGTCGGACAGCGCTTTGGCGTCGAAAAACTCTCCGGTGTCCAGGTCGAAGTTCCAGCCCAGCAGGTATGTATTGGGATGGGCGCCGCCGGTGAAGCTGTAATAGACGCCGGAGATGCTGATCATCTGCTCCGTCTGGTAGATGGTGCAGTTCAGGTCCAGAGTGTAAGGGCCGACCCACTCCAGTTCCCATTCCCGGCATTGCTCCAAATGCTCCGCCGCGGCTTCCACGATCTCACCGAATTCCTCGGCAGCGGCCCACTTGCCGAACTTTTCATTGAATACCGCCGCCGTCTCCAGGGCTTTTCGCTCTGTTTCCGTCTCCGCGTTCTCCACAACGGTGCCGTCCTCCCGGCGCACCGACATCACCGGCAGCGTAAAGGTATATTCCGCCAGGGGCGTTCCGTCCTCCGCCGCGGCTGTGTCCTCCCAAAACCCGGTCTCCACCGTGAAATGCACGGGTGACGGAGCGGTCTGGACAGGCACAGCGGGCACCTCCGGTGCCGGGTCGCTTTTCACATCCGTTTCAGAAATATTGGCACAGGCAGTCAGGAGCAGCGCCATCAGCAGAGCTAACAGCTTTGTCATAGGTCGTGCCTCCTTTCAGGCGGGGTCATACGATCACAGGGCCTTCTCTCCACACGCTGCCGCCCACGGCGGCGGACAGGTCGGGATACGCCAGGGCATACAGGTCCGCGGCCCTTGCTTCCAGTTGAAACAGCTCCCGGGCCTCCGCCCCCAGACGCCGCACATCGGCAGGCTTCGTCAGTACGGGCACCGATGCTGTTTTCCGCATTCGGGCCAGCAGCTCCCGCCCCGTGGCGTTGGCCGCCAGTACCCGCAGGTACGGCACCTCCGCCGGGAAAGCGGCGGGCGTCAGCCCCAGATAAGCCCACAGCACCATCCGGCGCAGGCGGGCATAGGCATACCGTTTCGTCTTTGCTTTTTCCAGAATTTCCGCAACGCTTGCGGCAGTGCGGCTGGCGTCGTAAAGGCGGTTGCACAGGCCCTCCCGCCCCTCATCCAGGGCGGCGAAGTCCGCTTCGGTCATGTACCGCAGCCGAGCCAGGATAGCCCGCTGGCAGGTCTCCTGAAACACCGGGGCACGCCCGGCAGCTTCTTCCACCTCGTAGGCCTGCCGCATGGCGGGAGCCATCCGGTCCAAAGCTGTCTCCCGCTCTCCCACCCGCAGCAGGGCGCGGATGGCGGAGGCCGAGGCGATGGGCCCGTCCGCATCCTCCTCGTCGTGGGCGGCGCCCACCCGTGGCACCGTCAGGGGCTGAACAAGACTCTCCCGCCGCAGCAGGCTTTTGCAGTATTCGATGCCCAAAATATTGTTGGGGCTTTCCAGCAGCGCCGCTTTCTCCGGCCCTATCAGGCGCTCCGCCGCCTTTTGGCGGCAGGCGGCATAGGACCGTCCCGCGGTCAGGCTCCTCCGCAGCTCCTCCTGAAACGTGTCGGAAAGCAAACACGCCGCCACTTCCAACAGGGCCTCCGCGTCGCCGCACTCGCTGCCGAAGGCGATATGGTCCACTACCCCCGTCCCCAGCAGCACCTGAACGCCGCCGTCGGCGAACCGCTCCGCCGAAGCCACCGCCCAGGGCAAGGGGATCTCCAGCACCAGGTCCGCGCCGCTTTGGACGGCGGCCCCGGCCCGTGCCCTGCGGTTCACCACGGCAAAATCGCCCCGCTGGACGAAATCGCCGCTCATGGCGCAGATGATGGCGGTGTCCTGCCCCAGCAGGCGGCGAACCTCCTCCAAAAGATGGACATGGCCCATGTGCATGGGATTATATTCTATTATTACACCCGCAGTCTTCACAAAATCCACCCCTAAGCAATGACAAAAAAGTTACATTTCGGTAAAAATGGAGGTTGTAACCTGGAGAAACTCTGGTATAATGAATAT
>CAMCNO010000052.1 GCA_945876285.1 uncultured Clostridia bacterium
AAAACCCAACGGGCCTCGTGTATTGATTTTCCCTTTCCATACCTAAAACTGGTTGGGCCCATTAAAAAAAGATTCTGCGCCACTCCTGCCATATGGAATTGAATACTCAGCTCACTTGCCGGCCTCGATCATGTTGTCCAGCATGACATAGTCAGCAACGGGGACTTCCTTCTCCACGGCACCGGCCGCGATGAAGTTGTCCTGCTGAACCTTGTAGTAGCCCTCAATGGAGCCATCAGCGGCGCCAGCGGCCACTTCCTTGCCGGTGAACCAGTCGGCAACACCGCGCTCGGCGTAGACGGAGTCATAGTCAGTCTTGGTCTGGTCGGCCACATACTGAGCGACTTCCTCATAGTTGCCGTCAGCAGCGTAATCCATGCCCTTGTACAGGGCCTTGGTGAAGCGCAGGATCTTATCAGCATTGGCCTCGGCGTACTTGGGAGTCACGATCCAGCTGGCCAGAGAAACGGTGGTGTCAGAGAAGGTCATGTTGTCGCACAGCAGAGTGCCCTTGTCGCCCAACTCTTCCATGATCTTCAGGCTGTTGGGGGACCAAGTGGAGCAGGCGTCAACACCGCCGGACAGCATGGCGGTCACGATGTTGGAGGCGTCCATATCCATGGCCTTGATATCGCTCATGGACAGGCCGGCCTTCTCCAGGCCGTTCTTCAGGATATCCTCGCTGGAGGTGCCGGAGGAATAAGCCACGGTCTTGCCCTTTAGGTCTTCCAGGGTCTTGACGTCGGGACCGCCGATGACGGCGTCACCGTTGGAGATGTGGGACAGGGCGAAGATCTTGGCCTTGCCGTTGATGCACAGCTTGTGGGCGCCCTGGCCGATGTAGCCCATGTCGATGGAGCCGGATTCCATGGCGGCGATGATGGTCGGGCCGTCAGCAAATTCCATCAGGTTGACGGTGATGCCGGCTTCCTCGAAATATCCCTTGTTGATGGCAGTGGTCACAGACCACAGGCTGCCGTAGTTGGGCATGTAGGCGATGTTCAGGGTGATGGGTTCCTCAGCGGGCTCGGCGGGGGTGTTATCTGCCGGCTGCTCGGTCTTCTCGGGCTCCTTGGTCTCAGCGGGAGCGGGGACTTCCTTGGCACCGCAGGCGGCCAGGGACAGCACCATCACGAGCGCCAGCAGCAGGGAAATAAACTTGTTCTTCATCGTATACCTCCAAAAATTCTTTATTTTCCACCGGGCATAGCCCGAGGTGGTACAAAATTATTTGCGGACCTCCAGGTACTCCTGGTAGACCTCGCCCCAGATCTGGGCCTTCAGGTCCAGGAACTCCTTCTGCATCTTCAGGTCCTGGGTACGGGGATAGGGCAGATCAATGTCGATGATGGTCTTGATGCGGCCGGGACGGGCGCTCATGACGATGACCTTGGTGGCCAGGATGATGGCCTCCTCCACGTCGTGAGTGATAAAGAAGCAGGTCTTCTTCTCCTCCTGCCAGGTTTTGGTCAGCTCCGCCTGTAGCTGGGTGCGGGTCTGGGCGTCCAGGGCGCCGAAGGGCTCGTCCATCAGCAGTACCTCGGGCTGCACCGCATAGGCGCGGGCAATGGCCACGCGTTGCTTCATGCCGCCGGACAGTTCCTTGGGATAGGCGTCCACGAAGCCCTCCAGGTCCACCATCTTGATGTACTTCATGGCGATCTCTTTGGCTTGATCGTCGGGCATGCCCTTCAGCTTCAGACCGAACATGACGTTTTTCAGCACGGTCAGCCAGGGGAACAGGGCGTACTGCTGGAACACCACGCCGCGCTCGGTGCCGGTGCCTTCCACCTTCTTGCCGTCCACATACACAGCGCCGGAGGTAGGCTCCAGCAGACCGGCGATAATGTTCAGCAAGGTGGACTTGCCGCAGCCGGAGGGGCCGACAACACAGATGAATTCATTTTCATAAATATCCAGGTCCACGCCGTTCAGAGCGACCATTTTGCCCTGGCGGCCGTCGTAGATCTTCTCCACATGGTCAATTCTGACCTTCAGATTTCTCTCTTCTCCTGCCATCCCGTCAGCTTCCTTTCTAATGTTTTGATGATTTTTTCAGAGGTGATGCCGATGATGCCGATCAGAATGATGTACAGCAGCATGGGAGCCACTTCAAAGCTGTTACTGAAAGAGCGGATCCGCATGCCCATGCCGGCGGAGGCGCCGGTGGACTCGGCGGCGATCAGAGTGGTCAGTGCCACGGAGACGCCCAGGCGGACAGCGGTGAGGATGAAGGGGGTGGTGGCGGGGAACACGACCTTGACGAACAGGTCCTTGTCCTTGGCGCCCAGCACCCGGGCGGCTTTCAGCAGCGTCTCATCCACATTGCGGACGCCCTGATAGATGGTGACGGTCATGATCAGGAAGGTGGCCAGCCAGATGACGATGATCTGGGGCTTGCGGCCAACGCCCACGGCGATGACCACCAGAGGCACGTAGGCCAGAGGGGGAATGTTACGGATAAACTGGATCCAGGGCTCCAGAATGTTGCGGACCGGCAGGTACCAGGCCATCAGGAAGGCCACAGGGACTGCCGTCACAAAGCCCAGGGCGAATCCGGAGAGCACGGAGATCATACTGCTGAGGAAATCCTCTGCCAGAATGCCTCTGGAAATGACGGTTCCCAGCGCCTCAATGATGGCCGGCAGGAAGGGGAAGCTGCGGGCCGTCTTCTCGTTGACGGACAGGAAGAACCACAGCAGCATAGCCACCAGGAAGGAGATGATCAGCCATCCCCAAGGCGGTATTTGGAGTTTGCTTTTCTTTTTGTTGTCCATATTCCTCTCTCCCGTTTAATAGAATTCCTTGATCCGATGGAACCAGGTGCCTGCGGGGTCTTTCAGCTCCTTCATATACTTGGACATGATGTCCAGATATCTTTTCTTGACGTCCGCATAGGCCGGGTCATAGCAAACGTTATGGAGCTGATAGGGGTCCTTTTTCAGGTCGTACAGCTCACCCCGCTCGCTCTCGTTGAAAGTCAGCTGGTAGTCGTGATCCCGGACCATACGTTGGCGGCCCACATAGAAGTGACTGTGGAATTCTCCGTAGACCTCTGTGCGGCCGTTGCTCTTCTCCTTGCCCATCATCAGAGGCAGGACACTCTCACCGTCAACCGGCTGGGGGGGCTTCACGCCTGCCACGTCCAGGATAGTGGGCATCATCTCGTGGAGGTACACGAAGCTGTCGTTGTCCTCTGTGCCGGCGCCCTTGACCACCATGGGAATGTGGTATATTTCATCGAAGGTGAAGGCACCCTTTTCGATGAGCTTGTGGGCACCCAGGCAGTCGCCGTGGTCGGCGCTGTAAATGATGATGGTGTCGTCGTAGAGACCCTCGGCCTTCAGCTTGTCCACGATCATGCCCACCATGTCGTCGATCATGGTGCAGTGGCCGTAGTACCGGGCCGCGATCTCCTGGAAGCCCTTCCAGCCGTAGTTGCCCAGGCCCCACATCTTCTCGCTGAGGTAGTAGCCGTAGGGCTTGTCCAGCATGTCGTCACAGTAGCTGGGGTGTTCCGGGATGTCCTTGGGATCGTACATGGAGTAGTAGGGCTCCGGCACGATGCTGGGGCTGTGGGGGCCCCAGAAGTTGGCCCAGATGAAGAAGGGCTTGTCCTCCTCCTTGGCCTTGTCTATGAGGCGGTTGGTCTCGTGAGCCACGAAATACTCGATGGTGCTTTCCACAGGGCCCTCATGCTTACAGAACATCTCCTGAATCTGGAGGGCGGGGTTGTCGCCCAGGAAGCCATGGGAAACGTCGATGTTTTCAAAGCCGTTTTCCTTCAGGTACTCCTCATAGTAGTTGGGCTCGTTGTCAGGGGGCTGGTTGAAGATCAGGTGCGGGAACACCTGACTGCCGGGGAAGCCGTAGCCCATAAAGGGCTTGCCGTCATCAAAGCCGCATTCCTCAGGAGTCTTGTCGGGGGTGACGTGCCACTTTCCCGCATAGCCGCAGTAGTAGCCCGCATCGTGCATGCAGTCACCCAGCAGCGGCGTGCCCTCTTTGATACAGGTGAAGTTGTCCACCACGCCGTGCTTATGGGGGTAGAGTCCCGTCATCACACTGGCCCGGGCCGGTGCGCAGATGGCCGATGGAGTGTAGGCATTGGTGAACTTCATGCCCTCCGCCGCCAGCTGGTCGATGTGGGGCGTTTTGCAGATGGGGTTCAGGCCGTAAGCGCTTACCGTATCCATTCGCTGCTGATCGGAGAGGATCAGCAGTACATTCTTGCGTTTCGCCATTCGTTCCCTTCTTTCTACATTTCTTTCAAAGAGAATTCGTCAAAATATATTAAAGTTGTCGTATTTAGTATAGACTCCATTGTGGTTTTTGTCAACCAAAAAAGGGCCTGCTGCAAAATCCGCATTTTGCAGCAGGCCTTTTTGATGTGTCTCAGAGGAAACGGTAGATATTGTAAACATTCACCAGGATCAGGACCACCATCAGGGCGATGAAGAGCTTGTCTACCGCCTGGCTGTCTAGCTTTTTATTCACGGACCGGCCGCAGATCCCACCGGCGATGCCACCACCCACCATCAGGCACAGCATGCCAACAGAGAAGGGGGGTACGGAATGGGTAAGGATACTGGCGATCAGGCTGGCCAGTTGGGAGAAAAAAATGATGTAGAGGGAAGTTTCCGCTGCCGCCTTGGTGTCCATGGAGAAAAAGTAAAAAAGCAATACCAGATTGATGGGGCCGCCGCCAATGCCCAGGAAGGAGGACATGATCCCCAGGATCAAGCCGATGCTCAGGCATAGGCCGCCGTTGGTCACATGGTGAGTGGGAATACGGCTTTTGAACAGTGTATACACCAGGGTGCCAAGTGTCACGATGAGCAGGCAGGTAGCCTGGACAGCGCCCACGCGGTTCGGGTCGGTACTCATGCTCTTGACAATTTGAAACAGCTGCTTGCCCACTACGCCGCCTACCGCGGCACCGATAGCCAGGGGTAATCCTGTTTTCTTGTCAAACGCGGAGCTGCCGCTGCGCCGGGATTTGATGACCGAATATGTGGTCATAGACAACACCGTGCATCCGGAGAGAAAGCTGATGGTAGCCACTTCCATAATGCCAAAGGCGTCTAAGGCAGGCTTGATAATGACCCCGCCGCCAATCCCGCAGATGGCTCCCACCACTGAGGCAAAGAAACAGATCAGGAATACCAGAAGAATGACCATATTTTCTCATCCCTTCAAATTTGGCAGAGGTGTCTTTTCCTCATGCCTGCTGAATTCGTCACGTTCAATGGTATCGGTGCGGAGCGGTAAAGTCAAGCACGAATCACCGCAAGGGAGAAATTTCTCCATCTTGCTCTTCCGGAAAAAAGAGGGTATCATGGAGACAACTCAGGCGCTCTGCTGCCGGAAATCTTCAGGAGGTCTCCATGCCCCCTCTCAGTTTACTCATCAAGCCCGCGTCAGGCAGCTGCAATATGTGCTGCCGCTACTGCTTTTATACCGACGAGACGGAAAACCGCGCCGTGGCCTCCATGGGACGGATGTCTCCCGATACCATCCGCCTGCTGGTGGACAAGGCCTTGAACTGGGCTGACGAGGACTGCACCTTTGCTTTTCAGGGGGGTGAACCCACGCTGGCCGGACTGGATTTTTTCCGAGGGCTTACTGACTATGTATCCGCCCACCCCAACCCAAAGGGGATCCGGATCCACTATGCCCTTCAGACCAACGGCTATGCTCTGAACGAGGACTGGGCCCAATGGTTCGCCCAAAATCAAGTCTTGGTGGGCGTATCTCTGGACGGTCCCAAAGAGATCCATGACCGCTACCGGGTGGACCGGGAGGGGAAGGGTACCTTTCAGCGGGTCATGGCCTCCATCCGCCTGCTGGAGCGGTACGGGGTACAGTTCAACATCCTGACGGTAGTCAGCGCCGCAAATGCCCGCCATGGGCGTCAGGTCTATGAGTTCTTCCGCAGGCAGGACTTCCGCTATCAGCAGTACATCGAGTGCCTGGATCCCATCGGGGAAGTCCCCGGCGACCACGACTATTCTCTGACTCCCCAGCGGTACACCGCCTTCCTGACGGCTATCTTTGACGCCTGGTATCTGGACATGAAGGCAGGACGCTATGTTTATAACCGCTACTTTGAAAACCTGATGATGATCCTCTCCGGCCAGCGGCCCGAAAGCTGCAACCTCCAAGGGGTCTGCGCCCCCCAGTGGGTCGTCGAGGCGGACGGCAGCGTCTATCCCTGCGACTTCTATGCGCTGGACCAGTGGTGCCTGGGAAATATCCGGACGGATTCCTTCCCGGAGATGGAGAAAAAACGGAAGGAGCTGGGCTTCATCCAGTGGTCCTGCCGTCTGCCGGAGGAGTGCCGTACCTGCCGGTGGGTCATGCTCTGCCGCAACGGCTGCCGCCGCAACCGGGAACCGGTGACGGCGGATTCCACGGGCAAAAACTATTTCTGTGAAGCATACCGGGAATTTCTGGAGTACGCCGCTCCCCGGCTGATGGAGGTCTATCAGCTGCTGCGCCACAGAGCGGGATTGTGAATTCTGCTGTTTTTTTGTTTATTTTTTCTCATGATTTTGACATTTTGCAAAAAACAGATGACACAACAGCCTGCTGTATGTTAAACTGAAGCCAGTGATAACAATTGTCAATCCAGGAAACTATTTGATTTAGGAGGACATTCCATGGAACGTTATGGCATCTCTGTGGACGTAAAGAACGTACCTGTTCTGGACCCTGAATTCACCCCTATTCTGCAATTTAACCGGGCCTTTCTGAAAACTGCCAGAAAGCCCGTCTCCATCGCGGTGGAGCGGGCGGACGGCCAGATCGCCACCACCCACACCTTCATCCACGGCACACCGGAGATGGCCGATGCTGACCGCTACTATATCGACCGCCTGGTGAAGACCGAGCTGTGGATGAAGGGCGGCTACAAGGTCTATGTCAACGACAAGAACATTTATGAATACCTCTGCGGCGTGTACTGCGCGGACGGCGCCCGGGCCTTTGACTGGGAGTTCATGGCAGACGTCTTTGAAAAGCCCTTCGAGGTGGTCCTGACCGACGACATCCCCGAGACGCTGGACAAGCCCGTCCCCATGGGCGGCCACCTGGAAGGCTGCCGTATCGGTTTTGACGCCGGTGGTTCTGACCGCAAGGTTTCCGCCGTCATCGACGGTGAGACGGTTTTCTCCGAGGAAGTGGTCTGGTTGCCCAAGGTCAACCCCGATCCTGAGTACCACTATGAGGGCATCGTCTCCGCCCTGAAGACCGCCGCTTCCCATATGCCCCGGGTGGACGCCGTGGGCGTCTCCTCCGCCGGTATCTACATCAACAACCGCACCATGAAGGCCTCTCTCTTCCTGCAGGTTCCCAAGGACTTGTATGAGGAAAAGGTGAAGGACATCTTCATCCGCGCCATCCGCGATACCTTCGGCGACGTGCCCTATGCCGTGGCCAACGACGGCGACGTGTCCGCCCTGGCCGGCACCATGAGCCTGAACGACAACAACGTGCTGGGCATCGCCATGGGCACCAGCGAGGCCGTGGGCTATGTGGATGAGAACGGCCAGATCACCGGCTGGCTCAACGAGCTGGCCTTCGTTCCCGTGGATGCCAACCCCGACGCCATGCTGGACGAGTGGTCCGGCGACATCGGCTGCGGCGTCAAGTATTTCTGCCAGGACGGCGTGAACAAGCTGGCACCCCGGGCCGGTATCGAGCTGGACGAGAGCCTGTCTCCCGCCGAAAAGCTGAAGGTCACCCAGAAGCTGATGGCGGAGGGCGATGCGCGGGCCGCCAAGGTCTATGAGTCCATCGGCTGCTACCTGGGTCACACCCTGGCCTACTACTACGAGAAGTACGGCTTCCGTTATGTGCTGCTGCTGGGCCGCGTGATGAGCGGCAAGGGCGGCGACCTCTTGCTGGAGAAGTGCCAGCAGGTGCTGAATGACGAGTATCCCGAGGCCGCTGCCGCTTTCAAGCTGACGCTGCCTGACGAGAAGTTCCGCCGGGTGGGCCAGTCCATGGCCGCCGCCAGCCTTCCTGATATGAAAAAGTAATTCCCTCCGCCCGAGACGCACAGGACGCGCTGCAAAAATCAAACGGGTGTCTTTGATAGATGCTCCCAAAGCAAAAAGAACGCCGCCCAAATGGGCAATGTCACTTAGTTAAGAAAACTGGGTTTCACAAAATTGTGAAGCCCAGTTTTTTTGTAACTATTTTTCGGAAAACACTTGACATAAAGCAAAAAATGTGCGGCCTTTTTGCTAACTTCGGTTAGCAAAAAGGCCCTTGTAGTGAGAGTAGTACGCGCACTCGAAACAACAAGGAGGCACACTCATGGTAGACAGAATTGCGAATGTTAAGGAAAAGCTGGATAGTTCGATTGAGGATCTCTGCAAGGTTTCCGGGATGTTTTCCAAACGACCGGGAAAGGATTTTACCCGATCCAGAAAATTACCATTTCGGAAGGTGATTTCTTTTATGTTGGCTATGGAAGGCGGTTCGTTGACAAACGAGATGCTGAAACACTTTGGATGTTCCATAAACACAGCATCCACCTCAGCATTTATTCAACAGCGAGCAAAAATTGACACCAATGCACTTGTATCGTTGTTCGACCTATTTGTAAGCAAAACTGATTCTCCCAAATTGTATAAAGGGCTTCGGTTAATCGCTGCCGATGGTTCCCACATCCAAATCCCGACGAACCCAAATCATCCGGCTTCCTATTTTCCGGGTTCTAATGGTCAGGCACCCTATAATCTGTTTCATTTGAATGCTATGTACGATCTTCTTCAACATACCTATCTGGATGCAAGTCTTTGTGGGGCCAGAGAAGCTCATGAGCGTGGAACACTATGTTCAATGATTGATCGGTCCAAAATCGACAACGCTCTTTTAATTGCTGACAGAGGATATGAAAGCTTTAATCTTATGGCTCATGCCCAGGAAAAAGGCTGGTGTTTTCTTATCCGTATCAGAGATACCGGCATTTTTTCTGCTTTGGATTTACCCGAAACTGAAGAATTTGATTTATTCGTTGATCTCTCACTTACAAGAAAACAAACAAATGAGGTAAAATCGCTTTTTCTTGATAGAAATCACTATCGTTTCATTCCAGCAAGCCGTACTTTTGACTATTTGCCAAAGAGAAATTGTAAACATGAGCCAGCCGTATTCTACAAGTTACCCTTTCGTGTTGTTCGCTTTAGAATCACGGACAACACCTATGAAACTGTTGTGACCAATCTGGATGTGGTCGAGTTTCCACCTGATGAACTAAAAAAACTATATAATATGCGCTGGGGGATTGAAACGTCCTTCAGGGAACTGAAGTATACGGTTGGACTGCTCCATTTTCATGCAAAAAAGGTGGAGTACATTTGCCAGGAAGTCTTTGCTCGTCTCATCATGTACAACTTTTCTGAACTGATTACCTCGCACGTAGTCATTTCAATAGTCGACTCCAAGTACGCCTATAAGGCCAACTTTTCTGTCGCTGTACATATTTGCAGACAATTCTTCCTTGGTAATGTATCTCCACCCGATGTTGAAGCTCTTATTCAAAGGCATGTTTCTCCCGTTCGCCCAGGCAGATCCAGTCCTCGAAATATGCCCGCTAAGCACGCGGTTAGCTTCATGTACAGAGTAGCATAATTTTTATCATTTGAACACAATTTTTTAGCGGATTGCTTCAATCCGCGCTTTCGTCATGTCCGGAAACGAATCAGCGGTCCGAGCAAACGCAAATAGAGCTTGCTCGGACCGCCTTTATCCTTCTTTCGTTTAGACCGACTGGCTTATCTTAATGACATTGCCCAAATGGGCGGCGTTCTCGATAATGCGAAAGCAGAATCAGCGCTTGCTGAACTGAGGAGCGCGACGGGCGGCCTTTAGACCGTACTTCTTCCCGTCAAAATAGGGAAACCGTTGCGCTGCAAGGATTTGAGAGGTTGATGCCCTCATTTAATCTCAATTAGTCACCGCAAGAATGGCAGGCTTAAATGAGCTCGTTAAGGCCTTCTGCCCACATCCCCATGCCGTTGTTTTTAGAATAAAGGCCGACAAAAAAGAACGCTGCCCGAACGGGCGGCGTTCTCAATCGTGAGGAGGAAGTAAAAACGATTCAGCCAGAATATGAGTGACTGCCGAAAAATGTGCCGGGGATCAACTCCTTGCAACCTGCACCACAGATTTATAATTAATGATAACATGACAAGCGGCGCTAAATTATTCTTGAGAAATCATTTCAATACCTTTGTCTAATATTTTCATATTGATCGCACCTGTAGCCTGCGCAATTGCATACCCTTCTGCATCAATAAAAAAGGTGGTTGGCAGGGAATAAACCCCATAGGCCGCAGATGCATCCGACTCCGTATCGTAAAATACAGGGAATGTATATTCCTGCTCTGCAATAAATTTTGACGCGCTGTCCACGGTTTCTCTGGAGCCGTCTGTCATGTTGATCATGAGGAAGTGGATCTCATTTCCGAGCTCCAAATACTTTTCGTGGAAGTCCGGCATCTCCATCTTGCAAGGGCCGCACCAGCTGGCCCAGAAATTCAGGATGACGGGTTTCCCGATGAAGTCCGACAGATGTACCTCATTCCCCTCCAAATCATACACCGTGAAATCCGGGGCAAGCACTTTTTCCGGTTCAGATTCCCCGGAACCGGCTGAATCATCAGATGCAGGCTTTGACGCCTGTGCCTGCTCTGCCAGCTGCTCGGGAGCCATGTCTCGCCCCAAACGGTTGTAAAGCACACTGGCGCCGCCCAATATCAGGGCAAAGACAAGCAGAATGATCATAACAGTTTTCTTGTTTTTCATAGTACCTCCTTAGCTGAGCAAACTCAGAAGCCGCCCAAGAGTCCCGGTGGCCATCAGGATACCAACCAGCACCAGAAAAACGCCGCAGGCAAGGTTAATGGCCCGGTAGTGACCTTTGATCCAGTTGAAAGCCGACTTCAAATAGTCGATCAGCACGGCGCTGAGAAGGAAAGGAATCCCCAGACCCAGAGAATAGGCAAGGAGCATCAACATCCCTTCCGCCACATGCCCCTGCTGAGAGGCCAGCATCAGCGCAGAGCCCAGGAAAACCCCCACGCAGGGCGTCCAGCCCAGAGAAAAGATCACGCCAAAGAGCAATGCTGAAAAGAAATTCATATTTCCGGTATCCACAGACCGGCTGCTGCCTTTGAACAGATTCAGCTTAAAAACGCCCAAGAAGTTCAGTCCAAAGAAAATCACCACCAAGCCGGAAATGATATTCACTGCGGTTTGGTATTCCCGCAGGAAG
>CAMCNO010000053.1 GCA_945876285.1 uncultured Clostridia bacterium
ATATCCTTGCTCTCATCTTTGAATGAGGGCCATCTGTCCAAAAGGAGGTGCAAACATGGCAAAGGTTTCTGCCAATTATGAGGTCGTGTATATCATCGACCCTGCACAGGGTGAGGAGGGCATCGCCAATCTCGTTGCCAACTTCAAGTCCCTGGCTGAGCAGAATGGTTCCGCCGTTGAGGTGGAAGAGTGGGGCAGCCGCAAGCTGGCTTATCCCATCAACTACAAGACCGAGGGCTACTACGTGCTGATGACGTTCACCAGCGAGCCTTCCTTCCCCCGTGAGCTGGACCGTAAGCTGCGCATTGCTGACGGCATCATGCGTTCCCTGATCGTCTGCAAGGGCGAGTAAGGAGGCATCCATGCTCAACAAAATCATCCTCATGGGCCGTTTGACCCGTGACCCCGAGCTGCGCCGCACCGGAAGCGGCACCGCCGTCACGTCCTTCTCCCTGGCCGTGGACCGGGACTTCAAGTCCCAGAGCGGCGAGAAGGAGACCGATTTCATCGACATCGTGGCCTGGCGCAACACCGCGGAGTTTGTCAGCAAATACTTCACCAAGGGCCGCATGGCCGTGGTGGAGGGCCGGCTGCAGATCCGTGACTGGACCGACAAGGACGGCGGAAAGCGCAGAAGCGCCGAAGTCGTGGCCGAAAATGTCTACTTCGGGGATTCCAAGCGCGACGGAGCCGGCGACTATGGCGCCGCCCCCGCGTACAGTGCTCCCGCGTCCGGGTATGCCGCCCCCGCGGCTCCTGTCGGCGGGCACTCTGACTTCGCCGAGATCGGCGAAGAGGACGGCGAACTGCCGTTCTAACTGATTTTGATTAAAGGAGGAACCATTTATGGCTTTCGATCGTGAAGCTCGTCCCGCCCGTCCCGTGCGCGGCAAGCGCCGTAAGGTCTGCCAGTTCTGCGCCGAGAAGTGCGAGAGCATCGATTACAAGGACGCCGCCAAGCTGCGTCGTTTCGTCTCTGAGCGTTCCAAGATTCTGCCCCGCAGAACCACCGGCACCTGCGCCATGCATCAGCGTCAGCTGACCGAGGCGATCAAGCGTGCCCGTCAGATCGCTCTGCTGCCCTACGTCACTGATTGATTTTCAGTAAGCAAACAGCCCGTCCGAAAGGACGGGCTGTTTTTTGCGTTTTTACTCTGCCAAATAGGACTCGATTTGAGCGCCGGGAGCCAGCACCCGTACATAGGAGGACAGCAGCTCCATGGCGGGCAGCAGCTGTTCCCGGGTGGTATCCGGTGTTGCGAAGAAAGGATAGAAAATGTGGCGGCTTTCCGGCCGGAGGCAGGTACGGTTGTCCGCCCCGGCGATCATGCTGAAAATGATGCCGCCTTCGTCCCGGGCGCTGGTGTCGCCGGGGTAGGTGTGGACTTCCTCCCCCCGCATCCCGGTGAAGGGCAGCTTTTCTTCCGGGCAGAACAGCTCCACGGTGCCCATGACCTGCTCCACGTCGTGGGCGCCGCTGAGGATCTGGGTCCGCAGCTCGGTGAGAAAGGCGATCTCGTTCAGAGGGCGGCCCGTGGGGAAAGGACGGCCTTTCAGCAGAATGGATTCCAGCTGCTGCAGCACCGGATAGGTCTTTTTATACTTTTTGAAATAGCGGTAATAGGCGTTTTCCCCAAAGACGGCCTTCCGGTCATACTCCCGGAACTCCGCGAAGAGGGCCGCCAGCTCCCGTTCCTTCAGCGCGGCGAAAGCGGCTTCGTCCCACTCCGAGGGCTGGGGAAAAACCACCTCCACGATGCCGAAGAGCAGGTCCCGTTCTGAGAAGGAAGCGTCTTTTTGAATTTGAAGCATGGTACATACCTCCTGCGTGATGCGGTATATACCTGATTTTAACACGAAACCTGGCAAAAGCAAGGCGTCAGTTGTTTTGCTCTTCCAGCACCTCCGTCATCCGCTCCGCGAAGAGCCGCCCCGCCAGCACCGCCTCCTCCGGGGAGTTCCCGGCGGAGCCGACCTCCACCAGCAAGGAGCCGGGGGCGGCGTGCTGGTTGTAGCGGGAGTTCCGCAGCAGCACCGGGCGCATCAGAGTGGGATACTTGGCCAGGGCGTTTTCCTGAATGGCCACCGCCAGGCGCAGGTTCTCCATCCAGTTGGGGTGGGTCAGGCCGCTGCCGTCGCTGCCCACCACGATGGAGAGCTGGGCGGAGGTGCCCTCCCCGTCAATGGCGGAGACGACCTTGTATTGGTTGCCCTGACCGTCCTCGATGGCGTCCCGGTGGATATCCAGAATGAACCGGATGGAGGGATACTGCTTCAGATAGTTCTGAATGGCGATGAGAGAACGGTCATAGGCCCCGGCGTAGGAGGGATAATCGTACAGCGTCCGGTCGTGGAGGACGGAGATGCCCGCCTGCCCAAAGACATCCGCCATCTCGTCCCCCACCCGCACCACGTTGCAGCGGGTGTCGGTGGTGCGGTGGTCGCCGGACCAGACGATGGTCTCGTTTCCGGCGGGGGTGTAGGCCTCGCTGCCGTGAGTGTGGAGGATCAGAATTTGGGGGCCGTCCTCCGACAAATGGGCGGAAAAGGGCTGCTGCAGGTCTGAAATGGACAGCGGGTAGTCCGTGGAATTGCTGATGTAGGTCCTGCCGCAGACGGTGTAGCCGCTGGGGTCCGTGGGGATGAGGGTCTTGGAGGCCACGCCGTTGTCTACGGCAGAGGGGGCGTCCAGCGGGGTTTCCTCCACCGGAACGGTGACGAATTCCTCCTCATCCCCCGCTTCCTCTGCCGGAGCTTGCTCCTGTCGGGCGTTCAGCTCCGCCACGGCGGGGCGGGCGGCCAGCAGCAGGGGGGACTCCCCGATGGTCAGCACCGCCGCGGCGGACAGGCCGTCCCGGGGCCACAGGTCTCCCAGCTCCCACCGCAGGGCGCTGATGGGCAGGGATTCCCACAGGGATTTGGCGGCAGAGGCGGCGGTGTCGCTTCCGGCGGTGACGGTGACAGCCCAGAGCGTCCCGGCGGCCAGCGCAAGGGCTTCCAGCCGCCGCAGGAATTTCCGGGGAATACGCGGTCGTTTCATAGTTTGTCTCACCTCTGGGACAACCTATGCGGCAGAGGACGGAGATATGCGAAAACCGGGAGGCCGACGGCCTCCCGGTCATAGGTTTCAGTTGGCTCAGCGCTCCAGAGAGGCCCGCATGTGCTTCAGGGCGCCGCTTTTCTCCAGGGCGAACACCAGGATGCCCGCCAGAATGGAGCCGCCCACGGTGGACACCAGGAAGGGCACCACATAGGCGTAGAAGGCGATGTCCCCCGCCGCCTTGCCCATGAAGGCGATGGCGATGGGATAGGACAGCAGACCGCCGATGATGCCGGTGCCGAAGACCTCCGCCGCCAGAGTCACGGGCAGGTTTCTGGACTTCCAGTAGGCCACGCCGCACAGCAGGGCGCCGCACATGCTGCCGGGGAAGGCCAGCAGGCTGCCCAGGCCCAGGAGGTTGCGCAGGAGGCTGGCCACGAAGGCCACGCCCACACCGTACCAGGGGCCAAGGAACACGGCGCACAGGATGTTCACCATGTGCTGCACCGGGGCGCACTTGCTGCCGAACACGGGGAAGGAAAACATGCTGCCCACCACGGCGACAGCACACAGGATGCCGGCGACAGCCAGCTTTTTCGTGGAATTGCTTTTCATAAAAAACGCTCCTTCAAACAGATTCCCCCATTTTGGAGGACATTGGGATCGCAGGGAGAAAACGGCATACCGACAGCGTTCTCCCCTTGCAGGGCAAGGTCACAGGCGAATATATCCCCTGTGTGGAAAAGCGGTCGAGGCTCACTGGCCTCCTCTCACGCCGGAACACGGCTTCCCATCGCTGTCTTTGGCCCGGACACAGGGCGCTCCCCCTCTGTCCGCTCCCGGCTGGGCCGGGACGCCGGTATGGATTCTCCCTCCTTCCGTTCAAAAGAGTCAAAAAAACAGCGGATGCCCCTGGGCACCCACCGTCAAAGCCCTGTATGAACTCCCTCCGGTGGCATTACCCACATCAGGTAAAGGGTCGAAGCAGTTGCTTCCTCTCAGCCCGCAGGCTCCCCTGTCTTTTGCCCTATTATGGCACCGGAACACAGGGCTGTCAAGGCCGTTTTTGGGCAGGCGGGACTTGACAAGCGGAAAGCGGCGGCATATACTGTGCCTCGCAAGGGAGTTCTCGGAAGAGGGCTGAGAGGAGGGTGTATTCCCTCGACCTCACCTGATTTGGGTAATGCCAACGTAGGGATGCGAAGGAAACCGGTTATTTTTCCACAAACCGGCGGCGTGTTTGCCGTGGGCTTCTGGATGAATGGAAGGCTGAGCGGAGTTACCCCCTCGCGGGGAAGCTCCGCTTTTTTCTTCAAAGTCGCCATAGCTGCACCTGGAGCGCAGAAAGGAGAAAAAGTGGATTTTGGAAAACAACTGAGCCTGGTCCGGGAGCGGGCGCCCCTGGTCCAGTGCATCACGAATTTTGTCACAGTGAACGACTGCGCCAACATCGTGCTGGCCGCCGGAGGCTCCCCCTCCATGGCGGACGATGTCCGGGAGGCGGCGGAGGCCGTCCGGGGTGCCGCCGCGCTGGTGTGCAATTTGGGTGCCATCGCGGCGGTGGACGCCATGCTGGCGGCGGGAAGGGCGGCCAATGAGCTGGGCCGTCCGGTGGTGCTGGACCCTGTGGCCGCCGGAAACACAGCCCTGCGGCGGCAGGAATCCGCCCGGCTGCTGGCAGGGGTGAGATTTGCCGCCATCCGGGGCAACGCCTCGGAAATCCGGGCCTTGGCCCGGGGAGAGCTGACGGGCAGCGGCGTGGACGTCAGCGGCGAGGACGCGGTGACGGACGCCACGCTGCCCCGCACCGTGGAGACTGCCCGGCTGCTGGCGAAGCAGACCGGGGCAGTGGTGGCGGTGTCCGGGCCCATCGACGTGGTGACGGACGGTGAACAGACTATCCTTTTGCGGAACGGCTGCGCCACCATGGCCCGCATCACCGGCAGCGGCTGTATGCTGACGGCCATGCTGGGGGCCTTCTGCGGCGCGGACCCCGGGCATCCCTTCGAGGCGACCTGCGCGGCCATCGCCGCCATGGGTGTGGCGGGGGATCTGGCGGAGGAGCGGCGGCTGCGAAACGGCACCGGAAACGCCACGTTCCGCACTGACCTCATTGACGCGGTATTCAATCTGACGGAAGAACAACTGAACGGGAGGGTTCGATATGAAGTTTACAAAGGATGAAGTTCGTTCGTCCATGCTGCTGTACGCGGTGACGGACCGGATGTGGCTGAAAGAGGGCGAGAGCCTGGTGGATGTGGTGGAAAAGGTGCTGCAAAACGGCGCCACGTTCCTGCAGATCCGGGAAAAGGATTTGGACGAGGAGAGCTTTGAGGAGGAGTCCGAGAAGCTGAAAGCCCTGTGCAATTCCTACCGTGTGCCCTTTGTGGTGAACGACAGCGTGGAGATCGCCCTGCAGTGCGGCGCCGACGGCGTCCATGTGGGCCAGAGCGACATCAAGGGCCGGGACATCCGGGCCATCATCGGGCCGGATAAGATTCTGGGCATCTCCGCCGGAACGGTGGAGCAGGCGGTGGCTGCCGAACAGGCCGGGGCCGACTATATCGGCGTGGGCGCGGTGTTCCCCACCAGCACCAAGAAGGACGCCAAGCCCATGGAGACGGAGCTGCTGCGGCGTATCAGCAATTCTGTTTCCATCCCTGTGGTCGCCATCGGCGGTATCAATGCAGGCAATATTCTGAGACTCTCCGGCAGCGGTGTGGACGGCGTGGCGGTGGTGTCCGCCATCTTCGGGGCCGAGGACCCCGGCCGGGCCACGGCGGAGCTGCGGGAGCTGTCGGCGCAGATGGTGGCTGCCTATGAATAAGCCCTTTGCTGTGTTCGACATGGACGGCACCCTGGTGGACTCCATGGTCTACTGGCAGCGGCTGGGCCGGGAGTACCTGACGGCCCAGGGCGTCACCGAGGGCATGGACGAGGTGCTGGAGCGCATCAAGCCCATGACCATGGCGGAGTCCTCCGCCCTGTTTATCGAGACCTTCGGCCTGCCGGGTACGCCGGAGTCCGTGATGGCGGAGATGAACGCCGTCATGGACGAGCACTACCGCTCCGATATTCCCCTGAAGCCCGGCGCGGCGGCGTATCTGGCTGCCCTCAAGAAACGGGGAACAAAAATGTGCGTGGCCACCGCTACGCCGGAGCCTCTGGCCCGGGCCTGTCTGGAGCGGCTGGGGGTGCTGGAGGATTTGGAATTCCTGCTGAGCTGCGACGCGGTGGGCGCCGGTAAGGACCGGCCCGACGTGTTTCTGGAGGCGGCCAGGCGGCTGGGCGCCGCCCCGGCGGAGACGGCGGTCTTTGAGGACGCCGCGTTCGCTCTGCAGACGGCGAAGAACGCGGGCTTTTACACCGTGGGCGTCTGGGACGCCAGCGGCGACAAGCGATGGGACGCGATGACCGCCCTGGCGGACGAGACGGTCCGGGACTGGAAAGCGGCGGCGGAAGCGCTTGGATCGTAACGAGGAGGAATGGACATAAAAGCGCATTGCCATTCCGATCCTGCCTCAGGTGAGCGACAAGGACGAACTAGTCCGCATCGTGGACGAGGTCATCGACTATATCAGGAGCACGGGGCTGCGGTATGAGGTGGGTCCCTTTGAGACGGCCATCGAGGGCGACGATATGGACCAGCTGATGGACATTGCCAAGGAGTGTCAGAAGGTGGCGGTCCGGGCCGGCGCGCCGGAGGTCTGCACCTACATCAAGGTGGACTACGAGCCGGAGGGCGAGGTTCTGACCATCGACCAGAAGATTACCAAGCACCGCCATTGAGGGGCGGAACCCTTTGAGACATCTCTTTGCGAGGGCAGACAACGCGGGTGCGCTGTCTGCCCTCCTGCTGTGAAAAACTGACAATAAACGCGGTTTAAATTGGTAAAGAATCTTGAGATATTCCGAAAAAATCTGTCGAAACAGATTGGGGATTGACTTTTTGACGGCTGTCCCGTAAGGTATTACCACAGACAGCCCAATGAGGGGCAACGGAAGGAGAGGTATGTATGCGAGCCATGATGACTACCGCCCGCATGACCGCCGCGGCCAACGCCGTGGAGGGCTTCTCCTGCGCCGATATGGCTTTGCTGCCGGACGCCATTATGGCGTCCGTTTTTGCTATTCTGGGCATTCTGGGCATTCTGCTGAGCCTGTCCCTGATTTTGCGGCACACCGCCGCCGGTCCGAAAGACACACGCTTCGCATAACTTCGTATCAGAAGAAGCGGGCTTCGTCTTTTGGACGAAGCCCGCTTTTTTGATAATACCAAGCAGAGAAAAGAGAGGTCTTACGTATGGAATTTCTGAACTTTGTCCTGGCGGTCAGCCCTATCGTTCTGGTGCTGGCGGGTATCCTGCTGCTGAAAAAGCCGGCCATGAAGGTGGCCCCTGTGGCCCTTGTCTGGACCGTGCTCCTGGCTTTCACCTACTTCAATGTCACCGGCCTGGCCTTCAAGGAGAACGTGGCCGTCATCGACGCCCTGTTGTGGAAGGGCATTAAGGAAGGCTTGAAGATCGTGTTCATGGTCTTCGGCGCCTTCGTCATCCTGAACACCCTGAAGCGCACCGGCGCCATCGAGGATGTGAAGAACACCGTGGCCCGGGTCAGCGGCCAGGACCGCCGTGTCCAGCTCATTATCGTGGGATTGATGGTCCCCATCTTCCTGGAGGGCGCCGCGGGCGCCGGCGCTCCCGCCGCCATTGCCGCTCCCTTCCTGGTGGCCCTGGGCTTTGACCCCATCACCGCCATTGCCGTGGCCCTGCTGGGCGACGCCACGCCCTGCTCCTGGGGCGGCGCGGGCCTGACCACCATCAACGGCGGCGCGTCCCTGGTGGAGGCGGGTCTGTCCACCAACGCCCTGAACTCCGCCATGGTGGGCCGCATCCATATGTTCGGCGCCCTCATCATTCCCTTCATCATGGTGGCCATGGCCTTTGGCCGCAAGGGCTTCAAGGGCATCATCCCCTACCTGTGCTACGCGGGCGTCACCACCGGCGGCGTCATGTTCCTGCTGAGCAACTTCGTGGGCCCCGAGGTCACCTCCATGGGCACCGGCCTCATCGCCATCCTCCTCAGCGTCCTCTTCGTCAAGGTGGTCCCCATCAAGACCCCCCAGGAGTTTAAGTATCAGGCTCCCAAGAACGTGAAGCAGCGCTACGGCGCCTTCCGGGCCATGTCCCCCTACATCTACATGCTGATCCTGCTGCCCGTCGTCCGCTACGGCGTGCCCGCCATCTGGCCCAAGACCGGCTTCGCCTTCCTCTGCACCTTCGGCTACATCTTCTGGGTGGACTGCGTCATCTTCATCTGCGGCCTGCTGGGCGCCGCCACCCTCCACGTGAAGAAGGACGAGCTGTTTGAGATCTTCCGGGTGACCGGCGGCAACGTGCTGCCCGTCATGATCACCATGGGCAGCCTGCTGGTCATGGCCTATATCATGCAGTCCGGCACCACCGGCATGATGAGCCTCATCGCCGGCGATATCGCCGCCCTGGCGGGCATGATGTATCCCGCCGCCGCCGTGCTGATCGGCTCTCTGGGCTCCTTCGTCACCGGAACGGGCCTGGGCTCCAACATCATGTTCGCCGGTATGCACACCGAGGCCGCCGCGGCCCTGGGCATGAACCCCATCACCGTCTTCGCCGGACAGAACGCCGGCGCCTCCCTGGGCAACCTCATCTGCCCCAACAACACCGTGGCCGCCTGCGCCACCGTGGGCGAGGTGGGCAACGAGAGCAAGGTCATGAAGCGCACCCTGGCGGCCTTCGCCATCGTCCTGTGCGTGTACATGGCGCTGTGCATGGTCTACACCCTGGTCCTGTTCCCCAACTTCGGCATGTGAAAAGCAAATACGTTTCCCCGGAGACTTGTATTCCCCGGGGAAACGTGCTATTTATTAACCTGTTGATTTTTAAAGTAAAATGGAGGAATTTCCTATGAAAACGAGAAAAGTCGGTGTGATCGGTCTGGGCCATGTGGGCGCCCATGTGGCGTATTCCCTGGCGGTCCAGGGCATTGCGGACGAGCTGGTGCTGGTGGATATGAAGGAGCAGAAGCTGGCCAGCGAGGTCCAGGACCTGCGGGACGCCGCCGCGTACCTGCCCCACCGCGTCAGCGTGAACCCCGGCGACTTTGCCGACCTGGGCGACTGCGACGTCATCGTCAACAGCGTGGGCAAGATCGAGCTGCTGGAGACCCATGACCGCCTGACGGAGATGGACTTCACCATCGCCGCCGTCCGGGGCTATGTGGACAAGATCAAGGCCAGCGGCTTTGACGGTGTGCTCATCAACATCACCAACCCCTGCGACATCGTCACCCGGGAGCTGGCCATGGGCCTGGGCCTGCCCAAGGGCCGGGTCTTCGGCACCGGCACCGGCCTGGACACCTCCCGCCTGCTGTCCGCCCTGAACCGGCAGACCGGCATCGACCACAAGTCCATCACCGCATATATGCTGGGCGAGCACGGCGCCCTCCAGTTCGCGCCCTGGTCCTGCGTCAGCTTCCGGGGTATGCCTCTGGACGAGCTGGCCAAGACCGACGAGAAGTTCCGCTTTGACCGGGACGCCCTCCAGAAGGAGTCCATCGGCGGCGGCTGGGTCACCTACGCCGGCAAGCAGTGCACCGAGTACGGCATCTGCACCACTGCCGCCCGGATGGTCCACATCGTCCTCCACGATGAAAAGGCCATCATGCCCGCCAGCATGGAGCTGGACGGCGAGTACGGCGAGACCGGCCTGTTCGCCGGCGTGCCCTGCCTCATCGGCAAGAACGGCGTGGAGCAGATCATTGAGCTGCCCCTCACCGACGAGGAGAAGGCCAAGTTCCATGACTGCTGCGAGGGTATCCGCAAAAACATGGAGCATCTGAAGGATATCTGAAAATAACGGAGCGGCTGCCGAAAGGCAGCCGCTTTGTTTCTGTATAGAATAGGGGGTCACTTCTCTGCCTGCTCCCGCATGAGGGCGATTTCCCTCGCATACCCCGGCAGCTCGTTGGGGGTCTCCAGACAGAAGGGCAGGCCTTGCAGCGCCGGGTGGCAGACCACCCGGGTCAGGGCCTCCAGGCCGATGCAGCCCTCGCCGATGCACGCATGACGGTCCTTATGGGCGCCGGTGGGGTTCTTGCTGTCGTTGAGATGGATGGCTTTCAGGCGGTCCAGGCCGATTACTCTGTCGAACTCCGTCAGCACGCCGTCCAGGTCGCCGATGATATCGTAGCCGCCGTCGGAGACATGGCAGGTGTCCAGGCAAACGCCCATTTTGTCCCGCAGCTCCACCCGGTCCAGAATCTCCCGCAGCTCCTCAAAACGGCCGCCCACCTCGCTGCCCTTCCCCGCCATGGTCTCCAAAAGGACCGTGGTGGTCTGGCCGGGCGTCAGGATGGCGTTCAGGCCCTCCGCGATATAGGCGATGCCTGCCTCCATTCCCTGACCCACATGACTGCCGGGATGGAAGTTGTAATACTGGCCGGGGACGAATTCCATGCGCCGCAGGT
>CAMCNO010000054.1 GCA_945876285.1 uncultured Clostridia bacterium
CTCTGAATTATCGGCTAATTGGAAAACGGATTCGTGAACTCCGAGAGAAGTTCGGAATGACGCAGGAAAATCTGGCGGAAACCATCGAGGTGTCAGTGCCGTATGTGAGTCATATTGAGAGGGGGATGAAAAGACCAAGTCTTCAAATTCTTGTTAGGATCGCGGTAGCGTTCGAAGTTACTGTGGATACACTTCTGATTGGCAGCCAGCCGATGGACAAGGAAGTGGCTTGTGCCGAAGTTCAGAAACTCCTTGATGATTGTTCACCTAAAGAACGTAGGATGCTGCTTGCGGCCACAACTGCAATCAAAAATGTTTTACGAGATGAGACATAAGAAGAACCAGTATTGAACAAAAAGTCTAATGAGATACTTTTAAACTTCTTAAAAAGGGGTATGGAGAGCTACGTATTCTCCATACCCCTTTCTTTTTTTTTCACCAATAAAGAATGGGTGGAAGGACAGACAGATTTCCAGCAATGAAGATCGGGCGGAAGAGCAGACAGATTTCCAGCAATGAAGACCGGGCGGAAGTGTAGACAGATTTCCAGTAATGAAGATCGGGCGGAAGGGTAGACAGATTTCCAGTAGTGAAGATAGGGCGGAAGTGTAGACAGATTTCCAGCAATGAAGAATGGACGGAAGAGCAGACAGATTTCCAGTAATGAAGATCAGGCGGAAGAGCAGACAGATTTCCAGTAATGAAGATCAGGCGGAAGAGCAGACGGATTTCCAGTAATGAAGATCAGGCGGAAGGGCAGACGGATTTCCGGTAATGAAGATCAGGCAGAAGAGTATACAGATTTCCAGCAATGAAGACCGGGCGGAAGTGTAGACAGATTTCCAGTAATGAAGATCGGGCGGAAGTGTAGACAGATTTCCAGCAATGAAGAATGGACGGAAGAGCAGACAGATTTCCAGTAATGAAGATCAGGCGGAAGAGCAGACGGATTTCCAGTAATGAAGATCAGGCGGAAGGGCAAACAGATTTCCAGCAAGTAAGGTCAAACGTTTGGCTGGGATGGTACTTTGTAAGTGATGCCATACAGACCACATTTGGTTTTAAAAGAAGAAGGCCTTTGCGTCAAGAGAGGATAGACTGCCAAATTTCCAGGATAGCGGATCGGATTTTGCGAGGACTGATGGAAAGGAAGCAGTGTGCATTTTTCCAGTAAAGAAACACAGAAGAGGAAAAGAATGCAGATTTCCAACAGAAAATAACGGACGGATTTGACGGAACAATTGGATGACCAAGCGAATTTCCAATATTGGAAAAGAGCTGCTTTGAGACGCAAAAAAGGAAGGATAAACAAAATTCCAATATTGGCGTGTTGTAAACCAAAGACGACCAAGGGCTAAATTTGGATGAGAATTGCCCGATAATGGACAAAGAGTGTATTGAGATAAGGGGTTAACACCGTTTTTGAGATGCGGGGATAGGCTGCCAAATTTCCAGGATAGCAGATTGGATTTTGCAAGGACTGATGGAAAGGAAGCAGTGAACGGATTTCCAGCAAAAAAATCAGAAGAGGAAGAAGATGCAGATTTCCAACAAAAAACAAATAGTATCTTGAGATTCGTTAAAGGGAAGGACGGACAGATTTCCAGCATTCAGGAACCAGTCTGCTGTGTGCCTTCGAAAGGAAGAATGAACGGATTTCCAACATCCGGGCAACCATCAATCGGAGGAACGATCGTCAATTGTGGGGGGGAGGCGATGACTGAAGCAAAATCGAAAACCGAACAAGAAAAAGCCGCAGATTCGTCTGCGGCTTTTGCAAATCGTTATAGGAACCTTTTTGGCTTTACCGTCCAAGCTCCTTGCGGACGGCCTTGGCGAGAAGCTGCTGGCCCTCGGGGGAGCGAAGAACCTCCAGCACCGTGGAGCGGACCATGTCCTGGAAGGACTTGCTTTTCAGCAGGGCGCTGAACACGGCGCTGTCTCCGTCGCCGCCGGAGGACTGCACCACCTGGGCGGAGGGGCGGGAGACCGCTTTCGGAACGGGCCGGGGGATGGCGGGTTCGTCGGCGACGTTGCCGCTGAGCCAGGAATCCGTGCCGGAGGGGTCGTCGGACTCGCCCCGGAGATAGGACAGGGAGACGCCGAAATACTGGGCCAGCTTGGCCTGCTGGTCCTGGGACGGGGTCTGGCGGCCCGTCTCGAACTTTTCAACGGACATACGGGGCAGGCCCAGGGCCGCCGCCAGGGCGGGGCGGCTCAATGCTTTCTGTATCCGCAGGGCTTCAATGCGCTGTGCGATGGTGACCATATGTGGATTCCTCCTATTTGTGTGTTCAGTGGCGGTCGGGCAGGAAACAGAGGTGTCCCGCGGCCCGGCTGGCGTTCAGGTCGATGAGGCGCTGGTTCCGGCTGCCCCGGAATCGCAGAGAGATGTCCTTCAGCTCCTCCACGAAGCGGCCGTCCACCAGCACGTCCAGCAGGGACAGCATTTCGTCCGTTACCTCGCAGCGGGGGTGGGTGCCGTCGGTGGTCAGTTCCTCATGGGTGAAGCCGGAGAAGGACCAGATATTCTTCTCCGGATAGGCGGCCCGGACCCGGCGCAGGAAGGGCACCAGCACCCGCTGGTTCTCCGGCTCAAATGGCTCGCCGCCCAGAAGCGTCAGGCCATTGATATAGCTGGGAGATAGCAGCTCCAGAAGGTGCTGCTCCGTCTCCTCCGTGAAGGGCTGACCGTATTCAAAATCCCAGGTCTGGGGCTGGAAGCAGTTTTTGCAGTGGTTGGTGCAGCCGGAGACGAACAGCGTCACCCGGACGCCTTCGCCGTTGGCAATGTCACAGTTTTTGATCTCACCGTAATACATGTTGCCGCCTTTCCAATTCCCACCAGCAGGCGGGAATCTCATAAAATTGTTTTTCCCGAGGACATGCGCCTCGGGAAAAACACTTCTCAGTTTGTAAGTGTGCGAGCGCAGCGAGTGCGCGCACAAACTGCCGCCCTTTTTCCCAAAAGGCTTGCCTTTTGGGAAAGAAATTATAGGTGCAGAACCCGGTCGCGGATCTCCTGGGTACGGCCCTGATTCCAGAACTGGGTGCCGATGTAGCCGCAGGTACGGCGGGCCACATTCATCTTGCTCTGGTCGGTGTTGCCGCACTTGGGGCACTTCCAAATCAGCTTGCCGCTTTCCTCCGCGATCTGGATCTCGCCGTCCCAGCCGCAGACCTGGCAGTAGTCGCTCTTGGTGTTCAGCTCGGCGTAGATGATGTTGTCATAGATGAACTTCATCACTTCCAGAACGGCGGGAATGTTGTTCTGCATGTCGGGGACTTCCACGTAGCTGATGGCGCCGCCGGGGGAGAGGTGTTGGAACTGGGCCTCGAATTTCAGCTTGGTGAAGGCGTCGATCTCCTCCGTCACATGGACGTGGTAGCTGTTGGTGATATAGCCCTTGTCGGTGATGCCGGGGATGATGCCGAAGCGCTTCTGCAGGCACTTGGCGAATTTGTAGGTGGTAGACTCCAGAGGCGTGCCGTACAGGGAGTAGTCGATGTTCTCAGCGGTCTTCCACTCCTTGCACTTGTCGTTCATCTTCTGCATGATGCTCAGGGCGAAGGGGGTGGCGGAGGGGTCGGTATGGCTCTTGCCGGTCATGAACTTCACGCACTCATACAGGCCCGCGTAGCCCAGGGAAATGGTGGAGTAGCCGTCATAGAGCAGCTTGTCGATGGGCTCGCCCTTGTTCAGACGGGCCAGGGCGCCGTATTGCCACAGGATGGGGGCTACGTCGGAGAGAGTACCTTTCAGACGGTCATGGCGGCAGCGCAGGGCACGGTGGCACAGCTCCAGCCGCTCTTCAAAGATGCTCCAGAACTTGTCCAGATTGCCGCCGGAGGAAAGCGCCACGTCCGGCAGGTTGATGGTGACCACGCCCTGGTTGAAGCGGCCGTAATACTTGTGCTTGCCCGGCTCGTAGTTGCCGGCGTTGGCGATGTTGCCGATGCCCGCGTCGGTGAAGCGGTCCGGGGTCAGGAAGGAGCGGCAGCCCATGCAGGTGTACACGTCGCCCTTGAGCTCCAGCATCTTCTTCTCGGAGATGTAGTCGGGCACCATGCGGCGGGCGGTGCACTTGGCGGCCAGCTCTGTCAGATACCAGTAGGGGGCGTCCTCCTGGATGTTGTCTTCCTCCAGGACATAGATGAGCTTGGGGAAGGCGGGGGTGATCCACACGCCGTCCTCGTTCTTCACGCCCTCGTAGCGCTGGAGCAGGGTCTCCTCGATGATCATGGCCAGGTCTTTCTTTTCCTGCTCATTCTTGGCCTCGTTCAGGTACATGAACACCGTGACGAAGGGCGCCTGACCGTTGGTGGTCAGCAGGGTCAGAACCTGATACTGGATGGTCTGGACACCCCGGCGGACCTCGTCCCGCAGGCGGGTCTCCACCAGCTCGGAGAGCTTCTCCTCACCGGGGTTCACGCCGATGGCGGCCATCTCCTGCTCTACCACCTTGCGCAGCTTCTTGCGGCTGACGTCCACAAAGGGAGCCAGGTGAGTCAGGGAGATGGACTGGCCGCCGTACTGGTTGCTGGCCACCTGGGCGATGATCTGGGTAGCGATATTGCAGGCGGTGGAGAAGCTATGGGGCCGCTCGATCATGGTGCCGGTGATGACGGTGCCGTTCTGGAGCATATCCTCCAGGTTCACCAGGTCACAGTTGTGCATGTGCTGGGCATAGTAGTCGGAATCATGGAAGTGGATGATGCCCTCCCGATGAGCCTCCACAATATCCTGGGGCAGCAGCAGACGCTCGGAGAGGTCGCGGGAGACCTCGCCCGCCATATAGTCCCGCTGGGTGGAGTTCACAATGGGATTCTTATTGGAATTCTCCTGCTTGGCCTCCTCGTTGCAGCACTCGATGAGGCTCAAAATCTTTTCATCGGTGGTGTTGCTCTTGCGGACCAGGGAACGGGTGTAGCGGTAGGTGACGTAGTTCTTCGCCACCTCATAGGCGCCATGGGCCATGATCTGGTACTCCACCAGATCCTGGATCTCCTCCACGGAGGGAGAGCGGTTCATTTTCAGGCAGCTCAGCTCTACAAACTCGGCGATGCGCTTGACCTGCATCGGCGTCATGCGGGCGCCTTCCTCCACGCTCTCATTGGCTTTCGTGATGGCGGCGATGATCTTGGTGATGTCGAATACGACCTCGGTGCCATTGCGCTTGATGACTTTCATGCGTTATCCCTCCGTATAGTGTCTGTGCGCTTTGTGCGCACTATATCTATTGCAGTGAATTCATTATACAGCACAAGATATGGATATGCGAGTGGCAAATGCCACTAAATACAGAAAAATTTTTGTATGTATCCACAAGGGCGGCGCAAATCGTATGCTGCCGGAAATCAGGGAAAAATTTCTCCGCTTGTAGTTTGCACAAAAAGGCGTGCCGAACGGCACGCCTTTTGGGGAAAGCAGGGTTATTTGAGAGCCATGGCGGGGTTTTCCCGGTCCAGCCACTCCAGGAACTCCTCGAAGTTCTGAATAACGACATCGGGCTTTTCCGCCTCCGCAATGGGGATGCCGACGTCCTTCTGGGCGGTGAGGAAGGAGTAGATCTGCACGGCCTTGCCGAAGCCGGCACGCTTGGCGCCGATGATGTCACGGGAAACGGTGTCGCCCATGTAGACGCAGTTTTCGGGCTTGCAGCGCATTTGCCGCATGGAGATGCGGAACAGCTCCGGGTGGGGCTTGCGGTAGCCGGTGACGCTGGAGACGGTGACGTCCTCCATGTAGTCCCGGATGCCGTACTCCTCCAGCACGTTGAACACGTTGTAGAGGGAGGCGTTGTTGGAGATAACGCCGATGTGGTAGCCCCGGGCTTTCAGACCGTCCAGCATCTCCTTGACGCCGGGGCGCAGCTCCCGGTGATAGTAGGTGACCTCCCAGAGGTTGGCCAGCTCCTCGTTGATAGGGAGGAGCTTTTCCCGGTCAAAGTTGAAGGATTTTAGGTAGTAGTCCGGCCAGATCTCCTCGGGCTTGGCCTCCAGCATGTTACCCTCGCTCCAGCGCTTGTACTCCTTCACGCCGGCAAGGACGCGCTCCCGGAATTCTTCGTCCGAGCAGCCGGGCTCCAGGCCGTTGGCACGCAGGACCTCCTGCAGCTTCTTCATGACATCGGCGGTGGTTTCTTCGTTGTACCAGATATCCTCCAGGGTACCACCCATATCGAACAGAACTGTATTCAGCATCGCATGATCTCCTATCTGTCGTTTATTTGGAGAGGGCACATTCGGCCCACACGGCATTGTGGTCGGAAAGCTCCTGGCCGCCAAAGGCTTCCAGAGCGGAGCCGGGGACAGCGAAAGACCAGACTTCCCGGCAGGTGGAAATGGTGCGGCTGTCCGTGGGATTCAGGTCCCGCAGCAGCAGCCAGTCCAGGCGCAGGTCCAGGTGTCCGCCGCCGGGGAGAGGCTTGCGGCGGGTGAGGATCGGCTGATCCGGCATGGCCTTGTAACCCATCTTTTCCGCGGCGGGGAGGCAGCCCTCCCAGGCGGCCACATCCTCCAGGCAGCGGCGCTGCAGCTCGGGGCTGCCCGCGATCTCCTGAATGGCGTCCTTGTCCCGGCCATCGAAGGTGTTGGTGTTCAAATCGCCGCCCAGCGCCACCGGCATTCCGGGGAACATCTCGTCAGCAGCCTTCAAAATGGTCTCCAGCTGCGCCTGACGGCCAGGGCCGTGGGTACGGTTTTCCAGGTGGATGGTGCCCACGCCCACGCTATTGCCGTTCACGTCCAACTCCGCCAGGATGGCGAGGCGGCCGCCGATACGGCGCTGGCGGTCAAAATACCAGTTGTATTGCTCCGGCAGGCGGACCACCTTGGCCCGCTTGATGGGCCAGCGGGAGAAAATGGCGTTGCCGTGGAAGCCCTTGGCGTCCTCGCCGTTCACCAGCTCGATGAATTCCAGACCGAAGACGTAGTTCATGCCCAAGCGTTCCGCCAGCTCCTTCGTGGTGTCCTTCTGGCCGGAACGGACACAGCCGTCGTCCAGCTCATTGGCAAGGATGACGTCAAAGGGCCGAACCTCCGGGCAATTCTCAAGGAAATCGCCCAGCTCCGCCAGGTGCACGCCCCGCTCCATATTGAATACCAGCAGGCCCAGGGAGTCCGGTGCCTCCGCGGGGGCGGGGGCGATATTGTGAATCTCTGCCTGAGAGAACTGAGGGATGCGGGCCATGACCTCGGCCTGGGGTGTATGGTCCAGCAGCGCGCCCAGGCGCTGCCGCTCCTCATTGGGAAGTCCTTGCATGGGGGAATTCCTCCTTATATATCAAGATGGTTTTCTGGCACAGGTGGAGCGGATGATGAGCTCCGGTTCCAGCAGATCCGCGGTCAGCTCGTCAGAGCCGTTGATCTTCTCCAGAAGCCGTTCCACCGCGATACGGCTCTGCTGAAACTTGTGCTGGGAGACAGTGGTGAGATGGATGCGGGGCAGGGCGGCAAAGGCGATGTTATCGTAGCCCAGCAGGGAGACGTCCTCCGGGATGCGGATGCCGCGTTCCTCCGCTGCTTCCAGGACTTTCAGAGCCGTCATATCGGAAAAGGCGAAGATGGCGTCCGGCAGCGGGCCTTTCAGCAGCTCGGAGGCGGCTTCGTAGCTCCACTGGCGCATCAGAGTCACATCCGGCGGCGCGGGAAGCTCCCGACCCTTCAGTCCGGCTTCTGACAGAGCCCGGTGGAAGCCGTGGATACGCTGCTCCCGGGTGCGGGAGGTGGGGCGGCCGCCCAGGAAGAGAATGTCCCGGTGGCCCAGGCGAATGAGATAACGGGCGGCGTCATAAGCGCCGGCCTCGTTGTCGGTCATGACATAGCTGCAGTCGGTATCGTGGTTGGCACCCAAATAGACGCAGGGCAAATTCCCCAAAATGACGTGATGATGGCTTAGCGTCCGGGGGGAGATGGGGATAATCAGGATGCCGTCCACCTGGCGGGCGGCGAAATTCTCGATGGCCTGCAGTTCCCGTTCCTCCTTGCGGAGGGAATTGCTCAAAAACACCCGGTAGCCATGGGAGGCGGCAGTCTGTTCAATGGCTGTGGCCATGCCGGAGAAGTAGGGGTTGGAGATGTCGGGCACCACCAGACCGATGGTGTGGGTGGCTTGACCAGTCAGGCCCCGGGCGGCGGCATTGGGGACGTAACCCAGCTGAGCGCAGGCAGCGCGGACTTTCATCTTTGTTTCGGTGCTGATCTCAGGCCGGTCATCCAGGACGCGGGAGACCGTAGCGGCACTGACACCTGCCAAGGCTGCCACGTCTTTAATCGTTGCCCGCTTCTTCATCGTCATCGTCCTCGTAAAACAGCATGGCTTCCTCCTGCACGGAGCGGGAGACCATGGGGCTGCGGTCGGCCTGGGGGCCGAACAGGGCGTCGGAGGGCTCCGGACGTTCAGAGGAGACGGGCTTGGAAGGCTGCGGCTGCTCCGGCGGAGCGGGCTTCTTGGCGGCTTCCTTCGCCACGGCGTCTTTCAGTTCTTCTGCGATGGTCTTCCTGCGGTTCAGGGCGGGATTGGCGCGCTTCATCCGCCAATAAATGGGCCATGTGACGGCGTTGCCCACCAGAACGGGGGCCAGACCGTAAGCTGTGATGAGATAGAGCATATTGGATCGGGCAAGGCCATCCAGCATGAAGGCGGCGGCATAGAACATGCACAGGGCAACGGCAAGGCCGCAGAAGCCGTAGGGGGCCACGCGCTTGTCCTTCAGCAGGAACAGCAGGCAGCAGGCCGCCGTGCCGATGGCCGTGATAATGAGAGAGTGGACCGCGATGGTGGCGGCGGGCGTGCTCAGGGAGACAGCCCGGTACAGCGGCCCGGCCAGCAGGCCGTACAGCACGCCGAAAATGATGATATACAGCACGGCGGCACCGAAAGCGGCCAGGGCAATGGGACTTTTCCGGCGGTTAAAGCGGTCAATAAAAAAACTCATGATTTGCTCCTTGTGCGGCGGGGTGGTTAAAAGGGAGGTTTTGCCTTATCCAAAAGTCCAAACGCGTTTGGGCTCTTGGATAAAGCAAGCGGCGGGCGGGACTCCGCCCGCCGCTTGTAGTCGATCTGTCAGTCAGAGGATGGGGGCTTAGCCCAGCATCTGCCAGAAGTCGCGCACGGTGTTGTAGTTCATATAGATCTCGTTGGCATCGAAGGGAGCCACATTGATCTCGGAGTAGGGAGTGGAGCCTTCGGCAGGAGAGATGTCATCACGGACAGGCCAGCCGCCCAGGGTGTTGAAGGGCTTGTAGCCGGAGGTGTCGCCGTCGATGCCGCCCATCATGAAGCGGACCAGCAGCTTGGCAGCGGCGGGATGAGGAGTGCCTTCCACGATGTACAGGGTGTTGACAGCGGGGATGCCGGTGTCGGGCTCCAGATTCACGGGAGCGAAGACCCAGCCGTTATCGGCGGCCTTACGCAGCTTGGAGGAGGCGCAGAAGCCAACGGGGGGATCCTTCTGGCCGGGAGTGCCGACGGACTCGGCGATCTCGTCAGAGGAGGCGGTGAAGATGGGCTCATTGGCGTGCAGACGCTTCAGGAACTCATAGCCGGCGTTCTCACAGCCGTCGGACAGCTGCAGTTCCTCGCCGTACAGGTTCTTGTAAGCCTCGGCCAGACGGTCGGGCTCCTCACCCACGCAGAAGCCGGTGATCCAGGAACCCCAGGACAGGTTGTCCAGAGGATTCTGCATCATGATCTTGCCCTTCCACTGGGGCTCGGTCAGCTGCCAGAGGTTGGTGATGGGAGAACCATCGGGATAAGCCTCGGTGTTGTAGAACAGCTGAGTCAGCTCGATGTACAGGGGAGTGGCGGTAGCGGTATAGGAAGGATCAATGTGGTCGAAGATGTCGGCGGGCTGGAAGTTATAGAACTTGCCGCCCTGGACGTACTCGATGTACATGGAACCGTCCTGGTCCTTGATGTGGACAACGTCAGCGGTGGGGGCGCCGGCGTCATACTCGCGGGTGACCTTCTCCAGCAGCTCGTTGGTGGAGATGTCGAAGGGCACGCACTCGATGCCGGGGTACTTGGCCATGAAGGCGTCAGCAACCTTGGTGCAGCGGGAGGAGATGGAGTACAGGGTCACGGTAGCACCCTCCTCCAGGGCTCTCTGATACAGTTCTTCGTCGGTCTCGTCGGTGTTGTAGATGCCGGAGCTCTGCTCCCACTCGGTCAGGGTGGACTCAGCGGGCTTTTCGGCGGGCTGCTCGGACTGAGCGGGGGTCTCGGCGGGAGCCTGCTCGGTCTTTTTGCCGCCGCAGGCGGTCAGGCTGAGGAGCATGACCACGGCCATCAGAGCGGCCAGAGCGTTCTTGTGCTTGAACATTTCCTTTTCCTCCTTGGTTTCTTCCTTTTTATTTGATGCGGCATCCGCCGCTGGGGCACAAATCAGACGCAGTACTTGATGAGGTTCTCGGTGGTGGTGTCAAACACGTTGATCTTCTTGGGGTTGAAGC
>CAMCNO010000055.1 GCA_945876285.1 uncultured Clostridia bacterium
GTTTCTCACGTTTCCATGAGAAGCCTCGGGTCTATTGACCCGGGGAGTATGTCACGGAATTTCTCATCAGGAGGCTGTTATGCTCTTATCCGCGGAACACATTTCCATCAACTTCGGCAGCCGCCAACTGCTGGAGGACGTGAATTTTTATCTGAACGAGGGGGACAAGACCGGCATCATCGGCATCAACGGCACCGGAAAGTCCACCTTTTTGAAGGTCCTGGCCGGAGCCATCGAGCCGGACGAGGGCCGTATTTCCCGGAATCCCAATGTGCAGGTCAGCTACCTGCCCCAGAACCCGGTGATGGACGACGATGCCACGGTGCTGGAGCAGGTGTTCCTGCACTTCCCGGAGGAGTTTCGGGCGCTGAATGAGTACGAGGCCAAGACCATGCTGAACAAGCTGGGACTGCCGGATTTTGAGCAGAGGGTGGGCACTCTCTCCGGCGGCCAGCGGAAGCGGGTGGCCCTGGCGGCGGCCCTCATCCACCCGGCGGACATCCTGGTGCTGGACGAGCCGACGAACCACCTGGACGCCGAGATGACCGCCTGGCTGGAGGACTGGCTCCGCCGGTTCAAGGGCGGCCTTGTCATGGTGACCCACGACCGCTACTTTCTGGAGCGGGTGGTGAATCACATCACGGAGCTGAGCCGGGGCAAGCTGTACCACTACGAGGCCAACTACTCCAAGTATTTGGAGCTGAAGGAACAGCGCTCGGAAATGGCGGAGGCCAGCGAGCGCAAGCGCCAGTCCATCCTGCGGGTGGAGCGGGAGTGGATCATGCGGGGCTGCAAGGCCCGGACCACGAAATCCAAGGAGCGCATCCAGCGGTACGAGGCCCTGCTGAACCAGGAGGCCCCGGAGACCGACGACACCGTTCAGATGGCGGCGGCGTCCAGCCGCTTGGGCAAGAAAATCATTGAATTGAAAGATGTCTCCAAGTCCTTTGGCGGGCGGCCCATCGTGGAGCGTTTTTCCTACAATCTCCTGCGGAACGACCGCATCGGCATCGTGGGCCGTAACGGGGCAGGCAAATCCACCTTGCTGCATTTGATTGCCGGAGAGCTGGCGCCGGATTCCGGCACCGTGGACATCGGCGCCACGGTGAAGATCGGCCATTTCTCCCAGGAGGGCCGGGAACTGGACCTCAACCAGCGGGTCTATGACTTCATCCACGACATCGCTGACGAGGTGCGGACCGACGAGGGCACCTTCACCGCCAACCAAATGATGGAGCGCTTTTTGTTCCCCGGCGACTTGCAGTCCGTGCCCATCGGACGGCTGTCCGGCGGTGAGCGGCGGCGGCTGTACCTGCTGTCCGTGCTGATGGAGGCCCCCAACGTCCTGCTGCTGGACGAGCCCACCAACGACCTGGACGTCATGACCCTCTCGATTCTGGAGGACTATTTGCAGGGCTTCCCCGGCCCCATCCTGGTGGTGTCCCACGACCGCTTTTTCCTGGATAAGCTGGCGGAGTCCGTGTTCGAGGTCCGGGACGGCGAAATCCTGCGCTACACCGGAAACTGGTCGGACTGGCAGCGGAAGCGACGGGAAGAGGAGACACCTGCCAGGGCGGAGAAGCCCAAAGCGGCGGCGGATCGGCCCCGGGAGCGGAAGCTGAAGTTCACCTTCAAGGAGCAGATGGAGTTCGACACCATCGACGATGACATTGCCGCCCTGGAGAGCCAATTGGCGGAGTGTCAGACGGCCCAGGGACAGTGCGGCAGCGACTATGTGAGGCTCCAGAAGCTTCAGGCCCAGCAGGAGGAGCTGGAAGCAAAGCTGGAGGAGAAAACGGAGCGCTGGGTGTATCTGAACGAGCTGAAAGAGAAAATTGACGCACAATGAGGAACGCGGCCCGCAAGGGCCGCGTTTGCTTATTTCATTCTGCCGTCCTTGTCCTCGGCGTACCAGAGGTTCCAGGTCTGGCGGTAGACCTCCGCCGCGGCTTCCGTGTGGCAGACCATGCGGACACGCTCCGGCAGGTCATGCTCCGCCAGAAAGTCCATGATGGCTTTCAGCGCCACCGTGGCGGCCAGGGGGAGGGGATAGCCGTAGACGCCTGTGGAGATGGAGGGGAAATCCACAGTGCGGATGCCGTGCTCCGCCGCCAGCGTCAGGCAGGAGCGGTAGCAGGAGGCCAGCAAGGCCGGTTCGCCCAGACCGCCGCCCTGCCAGACAGGGCCGGGAGTGTGGAGGACATATTTGGCCCGGAGGTTGTAGCCCCGGGTCAGCTTGGCCTTTCCGGTCTCGCAGCCGCCAAGACCCCGGCACTCCGACAGCAGTGCCGGCCCTGCGGCCTTGTGGATGGCGCCGTCCACGCCGCTGCCGCCCAGCAGGGAGGTGTTGGCGGCATTGACGATGGCCTCCGCGTCCGACCGGGTGATATCGCCCACAACAATGGAAAATCGTTCCATGAAATCGCCTCCGTTCTTTTTCTTTCAGTATAGCGCATCGGCGGAAAAAAGCAAGGTCAGAAGTGTCCTTGCGCGAGGAGCGGCAGGTATGGTAAGATGCAGAGGAGAGAATGGAGGAAGTCATATGCACCGTATTCTATTTGTCTGCCACGGCAATATCTGCCGCAGCCCCATGGCGGAATTTGTGATGAAGGACCTGGTGAAAAAGGCGGGAGTGGAGAGGGAATTTTCCATTGCCTCCGCCGCCACCAGCACTGAGGAGATCGGCTGTCCGGTGTATCCGCCCGCCCGGCGGAAGCTGGCGGAGCACGGCATCGGCTGCGCCGGACACGCCGCCCGGCAGCTGACGGCGGCGGACTATGGCCGCTGGGACTATCTGGTGGGGATGGACGGCGCAAATCTGCGGAATATGCGCCGCATCTGCGGCGGCGACCCGGAGGAGAAAATCTCCCTGCTGCTGGACTGGACGGACCGTTCCGGCGATGTATCTGACCCGTGGTACACCGGCGACTTCGATGCCACCTGGCGGGACGTGCTGGCGGGATGCTCCGGCCTGCTGGCTCATATCCGGGGAGAGGACTGAGGGACAACCGACGGTTGCTTTACAACGGGGGAATGGCGTGATGGGCTGCTGCCTGCCCTGGGGTGGTGGAGGCAGGGGCGAAAAAAGCGCGCTCCCTGATTTTGCAAAAACTCTTGGATAGTTCTTGCAGTCTCATCCTTTTTGTGGGATAATCGTTTTAATGTTTTAAACATTCTTCGGGATTTGGAGATATGATCATGATTCCACAAAAAATTGCGCTGTTAACGGATTCCTGCGCGGACATAGCGCCTGAACTGACGGAAAAATATCATATTTTTGTGGTGCCCCTGCGCATCCTCTGCGCCGACGGCGAATACCTGGACGGCGTGAACATCCGGGGCGCCGACATCTACCAGCGGCTCAAGGCCGGGGAGCTGCCCCAGACCTCCCTGCCCGCGGCGGAGGAGATCGCAAAGCTGTTGACCCGCGTCGTGGAGGAGGGCTATGACGGCGTGATCGCCGTCATGCTGTCCGGCGGACTGTCCGGAACCTTTAACCTGCTGCGGCTGGTGGCGGAGGAGTGCCGGGGCAAGCTGGAAGTCCGGGCCTTTGACTCCGTCAGCGGTTCTCTGGGACTTGGGATGACGGTGCTGCAGCTGGCGGAGGACATTCGGAACGGCATGGGCTGGGAGGAACTGACGGAGCGCCGGGTGCCTCAGCTCATCCGGGGCTCGTTCCCGTTCTTCTCGGTGGACACCCTGGAATACCTGCAAAAAGGCGGCCGCATCGGCAAAGTCACCGCCACGGCGGGAATGCTGCTGCAAATCAAGCCTATTCTCACTTTTGCGCCAGACGGACAACTGACCTCCGTCGCCAAGGTTCGGGGACGCCACCAGGTCATCGACAAGCTGGTGGCCATGACGGTCCAGCGGTGCGGGGAGCACAAGCGGTACAATCTGGCTGTCGCCAACGGCGGCGCACCGGAGGAAATGGCAATCGTTAAGGAAAAGCTGACCGCGGCCCTGCCCAATTACGACCATATCTGGGAGGGCGAGATCGACGGCACGCTGAGCGTCTATATCGGCGACGGCGTGCTGGGCGCGGCGGTCCAGGTGCTGGATTAAAGTATATGGAATGAAACAGGAGCCTGTATCGCATTGCGATACAGGCTCCTTTGTTTACGCGTTTTTCAGATAATCCCGGCAGCAGTTCCGGGCTTCCTCGGCCACTTTTTCCTCGTTGACATTGACGAGGTGGCCTTCCCTGACCACGACCTTGCCGTTGACCACGGTGTAGTCCACCGGGCCACGGAGACCCACGGTAGCCAGCACGTCGGCGGGGCTGTACTCGCCGCCCACCAGCTCCAGACGGCGGGAATCCACCAGGAACAGGTCGGCGCACTTGCCCACGGTCAGCTGACCGATGTCCTCCCGTCCCAGCAGCCGGGCGCTGCCCCGGGTAGCCATTTTCAGCACCTGATAGCCGGAGGGGGCTTTGTCACTGCTGTTCAGACGGTGCAGCAGGTAGGCTACCCGCAGCTCCTCCATGAGAGAGGAACCGTCGTTGGAGGCGGAGCCGTCCACTGCCAGACCCACAGGCACGCCCAGGGCCAGCATCTCCGGGATACGGGCCACGCCGGAGGAGAGCTTCATGTTGGAAATGGGGCAGTGGGCCACGCCAGTGCCGGTCCGGGCCAGCTCCCGCAGTTCCTCGTCGTTGAAGTGGATGCCGTGGGCGTACCACACGTCCGGGCCGGTCCAGCCCAGGGAGGCCATAAACTCCAGAGGCCGGACGCCGTGGTGGGTCAGCATGTAGTTCTCCTCGTCCTTCGTCTCGCACAGGTGAGTGTGGAGCCGGACACCGTACTGCCGGGCCAGAATGGCGCTCTGCCGCAGCAGCTCGGCGCTGACAGAGAAGGGCGAGCAGGGGGCCAGGGCCACCTGACGCATGGAACCGGGGCGGGGGTCGTGATACTGCTCAATGATGCGGGCGGAATCCTTCATGATTTCATCCACTGTCTGGACCACGCTGTCCGGCGGCAGGCCGCCGTCCTTTTTGCTCAGATCCATGCTGCCCCGGGAGGCGAACATCCGGATGCCCAGCTCCTCGGCGGCGGCAAACTGTGCGCCGATCAGGTCCCCGGCTCCGGCGGGAAAGACATAGTGGTGGTCGAAGCAGGTGGTGCAGCCGTGCTTGAGCAGCTCCCCCATGCCGGTGAGGGAGGAGAGGCGGATGACTTTCTCGTCCAGGCCCTTCCAAATCTCATACAGGGTAGTGAGCCAGTCGAACAGCTCCATGTTCTGCACCTGGGGCAGATTCCGGGAAAAGACCTGGTACAGGTGGTGATGGGTGTTCACAAGGCCCGGATAGCACCAGTAATGGCTGCCGTCGATGACGGTATCGGCGGTGTGAGGGAGGCCCGGGCCGATGGCACGGATTATGCCATCCTCGCAGTAGAGGTCCACGGCGTGGAGAATTTCGTCGCTGTCGTCACAGGTGACGAGAGTGTGCAGGTTTTTCAGCAGCAGGGTGGACATGGGACCACGCTCCTTTCGTTGCTTTCAGTATAAAGGAGAATGGACAAGAGGTCAACCTTTGAACGCAAAAAGGGAGACCGCCGAAGCGGTCTCCCTGGGGAGAAACGAGCTTACTGCTTGGCAGCCAGAGCCTTCTGCAGCCAATCCTTGCCGTCCACAAAGCGGGAGACGATATAGGATACCACATAGTCGCCGGCGGAGTTGATCATGGTAGCGGGGGGATCCACCAGGTTGCCGATGGCCACCAGGATGGGGAAGGCCACCTCGATCTGCTCGGGGAAGAAGATGGAGCAGATGATGTACTCGCCGATGTAGCCGCCGCCGGGGACGCCGCTCATGCCCACGGAGGACAGGACGGCCACCAGCACCACGGGCACCAGCTTGCTGAAGCTCAGGTCCTGGCCGAACACGCCCAGCACGAAAGCGATCTTCAGCACGCAGGAGAAGCAGGAACCATCCATATGCATGGTGGCGCCCAGAGGCAGCACCATGTCGGACACGTCCTTGGAGATGCCGGTCTCGGCGGCCACTTCCATGTTGGTGGGGATGGTGGCGACAGAGGAGCAGGTGCCCAGGGACACCACGGCGGGACGGGTGATGTGCTGGAACATGACCTTGACAGCACCCTTGCCGCCGCCGAAGCGGGCGAACAGGGGCCATGCGGTGAAGATGTAGATGAAGCACAGGGGATAGTACAGAAGCAGGGCACGACCATAGGTCACAGTGACCTGAGAACCGTAGGTGGCGACCAGGTCGGCGAAGATGGCGAAGAAGGCAATGGGAGCATAGTAGGTGACGATCTTCACGAACTTCAGCATGACGTTGGTCAGGTCCTCCAGGAACTTGCCGACGATGGTCTCCTTGCCGCCGTTCAGGTTTACGGCAAAGCCAAACAGCAGGGAGAACACGATCAGGGGCAGCATGGCCCGGCGGGTCAGCAGGCCCACGAAGTCGCTGGCGGTAAAGAAGTTGACGATCATCTCAGTCAGAGTGGCGTACTCGCCCATCTCCTCGGAGGGCAGCTCGCTCCAGGCGGTCAGGACAGGGGGGAAGAGCTTCACCAGCACAAACATGATGACGGCGGCGATGGCGCCGGTCACCACGAAGGTGCCGATGGTGACGCCCATGATCTTACCGGCACGCTTGCGGCTTCCCATATTGGCCACGGCACCGGAGATAGACGCGAACACCAGAGGCACCACGATGCAGAACATCATGTTGATGAACACGGTGCCCAAAAAGCTGATTTTGTTGCCGAAAGCGGGCCAGATCCAGCCCACGATGGCGCCCAGGATCATGGAACCGATCATGATGGCCATGAAGCGGTAATTTTTCGCGACGGCTTTTGCTTCCATAAAAATTCCTCCTATTTTTTTACACACAGGATTTATTTTGCAAGACGGAGGTCCTCGTCGGTGACCTCGCCCTTTGCAACGATATTGGTGGGGCCTGTCAGGAACAGGTCCGTGACGCGGCCGTTGTCCCGCTCCACGTCGATGATGAGCTGCCCGCCGGTCATATCCACCTTGACGTTTTGGCCGCTGACCTTGCCCTGGAGGGTCAGGACCGTCACCACGGAGCCGGTGCCGGTGCCGCAGGCGTAGGTGAAGTCCTCCACACCCCGCTCGAAGGTCCGCTCGTAGACCGTGTCCACGCCGGTGATCTCATAGAAATTCACATTGGCGCCCTTGGGGAAGGCGGGATGCCAGCGGAGCTTCCGCCCCAGCTCCCGCAGCTCGTTCCAGTCGGCGCTTTCCAAGTCGGGATAGGGGATGACCGCGTGAGGCAGGCCGGGGTTGCCCAGCTCCACATAGGAGCAGGGATATGTCACGCCGTCCACATCTACAGGGTAATCCAGCTTGACTGTGGTGGGGTCGTTGAGGCGAACCCGGTACAGTCGCTCCGTCACCCGGTGTCCGGTGACGATGCCGGCGGTAGTCTCCACAGTCTGCACCTCTCCGGCCAGACCGTTTTCGTAGCCGTAGCGGCAGATGCAGCGGGCACCGTTGCCGCACATTTCGCCCACGCTGCCGTCGGAATTGAAAAACAGCATTTTATAGTCGCCGCCCTGGGTGGGTGCGTCCACCACCATCAGGCCGTCAGCACCGATGGATAGGTGCCGTTCACACAGTGTCCGGGCCACCTGGGGCAGGACTTCTGCAGGGAGGTGTTCCTCCAGATTGTTCAGCACCACGAAATCATTTCCGGCGCCGTTCATTTTCCAGAACCGCATCATGCTCCTCCTCATAATATGCTTTAGCGTATTATACCATTAAAGGGCGCGCCTTGAATACTGGGAAATGTGCTAAAAATTATGCAGATCGTGCTGTGTGGTTAAGAACATCCGCTTGATTTGACAGGGAAAACCGATTATAGTAAAGACAGAGTAAAAGAGGAGGCCGCGAATCATGCCCAGGAAGAACACCAGAAATACCAAGGGCCGCATCATCTCAGCGGCCTGGAAGCTGTTTTATGAGCAGGGGTACGAGGATACCACTGTAGAGGATATCGTATTTGAGTCGGAGACCTCCAAGGGTTCCTTTTACCACTATTTTGACGGCAAGGACGCATTGCTGGGCACCCTGGCCTATGTGTTCGATGAGAAGTATGAGGAGCTGAAGGAGACCATGTCCCCTGACCTGGACGCCATGGAGAAGCTGGTCTATCTGAACCACGAGCTGTTCGCCATGATCGACGGCGGCGTATCCATGGACCTGCTGGCCCGGCTTCTTTCCACCCAACTCCTGGCCCGGGGTGAAAAGCACCTGCTGGACCGGAACCGCACCTATTTCAAGCTGCTGCGGCAGATCATCGCCGACGGCCAGAAGGCGGGACAGCTCCGTGCGGACTGCACCGTCAACGAGATCGTAAAGGCCTACGCCCTGTGGGAGCGGGCACTGATGTATGACTGGTGCCTGTCCGGCGGGGAGTATTCCCTGGTGGCGTATACGGATAAGATGACACCGATGTTTTTGGAGAGCTATCGCGAAAAAGCGGCAAGCACAAAATAAGAATTATATTTCAGACGAGTTATTATATGAAAAAAAGTACAGTGAAAAAATACTGATAAATCAAATAAAAATCTTATATATGCCTAACGGAGTATAGAATAAATTCTATACTCCGTTCTGTATTTCATTCTTGTGATAAGTGTGGTATGATGTCTTCCATTGAAACACAAAGGAGAGAGAATTCACTATGACAACCGCACAAATCTGCATTATGGGGACTATTATCCTCTACCTCTGCTTCGTCATTGTTACCGGCGTGATGATCGGCCGGCGGAGCAAAAAGAGCGCGGAGGGCTTCTACCTGGGCGGCCGGGGCATGGGACCCCTGGTCACCGCCATGAGCGCGGAGGCCTCTGATATGAGCTCCTGGCTGCTGATGGGCCTGCCCGGTCTGGCCTATCTCAGCGGTGTGGCTGACGCCGGCTGGACCGCTATCGGACTGGCTGTGGGTACTTACCTGAACTTCCTGCTGGTGGCGAAGAAGATCCGCCGTTACAGCGTGAAGCTGGACGCCATTACCATCCCCTCTTTCATTTCCAAGCGCTATGGGGAGAAGAAGCCGGTCATCATGTGCATCGCTTCCCTGATTATCCTGATTTTCTTCGTCCCTTATGTGGCCTCCGGCCTGGCGGCTATCGGCAAGCTGTTCAACAGCCTCTTTGGCTGGGATTACCTGCTGGCGGTCATCATCGGAACTGTGGTCATCATCAGCTATACCTCCGTGGGCGGCTTCAGCGCCGTTGCCACCATGGATCTGATCCAGTCCATTATCATGACCTGCGCGCTTGTCGTCATCACCTGCTTTGGCGTTTATCAGGCAGGCGGTGTGGGGGCCGTGCTGGACAATGTCCGGGCGCTGCCTGGCTATCTGAGCCTGGTGCAGACCCATGATGCTGTTTCCAACACTGCTGCTCCTTATGGCCTGGTCACCATCGTGTCCACCATGGCCTGGGGCCTGGGCTATTTTGGCATGCCTCATATTCTGGTGCGCTTTATGGCGATCCGTGACGAGAATGAGCTGAAGCTGTCCCGTCGTATCGCATCCATCTGGGTGGTGATCTCCATGACGGTGGCCATCTGCATTGGTATGATCGGCTATGGAGTTTCCAAGGCAGGCCGTATCCCCACGCTGGAGGGCAGTGCTTCTGAGACGGTCATCGTCAAGATCGCGGACCTGCTTTCCTCCTATGGCGTTATTCCCGCTATCATTGCCGGCCTGATTCTGGCGGGCATTCTGGCTGCTACCATGTCCACAGCGGACTCCCAGCTCCTCTCCGCGGCCTCCGCGTTTTCTGAGAATCTGCTGCAGGATGTGTTCGGCGTGAAGCTGACGGCTAAGCGGACCATGCTGGTGGCTCGGCTTACTGTTATCGTCATCGCTGTTATTGCGGCCTTCCTGGCTACCGACCCCAACAGCAGCGTGTTCCAGATCGTCTCCTTCGCCTGGGCGGGCTTCGGCGCCACCTTTGGCCCTGCGATCCTGTTTGCTCTGTTCTGGAAGCGCAGCAACCGCCAGGGCGTTCTGGCCGGTTTGATCGCCGGCGGCATCATGGTCTTTGTCTGGAAATTCTGCGTACGCCCCATTGGCGGTGTGTGGAATGTTTATGAGCTGCTGCCCGCGTTTATTGTGGCCTCCGTTGTCATTGTTGTGGTCAGCTTGCTCACCGCCAGGCCGGACACAAGTATCGAAAAGATTTTTGATGAAGTCCGTGCTGAGTGAGATACATTACAAAGTATAATTTGAGATCATCCGCGTGTTTTGACATGCGGATGATTTTTTTTGAAAAAAATCGAAATTAGGTGTTGACAAAAGGGGAATGGTTTGGTATTCTAACAAAGCTGTCTGACAGCGC
>CAMCNO010000056.1 GCA_945876285.1 uncultured Clostridia bacterium
CCGTTCCTCGGCCAGCTCCACGATGTCCAGCTTGCAAAAACGCCCCAGCCGCTTCATGTACTCCGCCACGGCGTCAACGTAAAACTTCTCTTTCAGTTTCCCCACGCAGAGAATGGTCACTTTCTGCATACGGCCCTCCTGATGACGGGATAGGCTTCACTCAAACAGTCCCGGGGCGCGACTTCCAGTACCGGGGCAAATCCCGCGGCGGTCAGCGCCGTCTCCACGGCGTTCCGGGCCATGGCGGGGGTGTTGTTCTCGCGGCTCAAATGGGCCAGTACGATTTCCGATGCCCCGGCTTCTGCCAGCGTCACGGCGAACCGGGCGGCGTCCTCGTTGCACAAATGCCCCTGGCTGCTCAGAATGCGTTTCTTCAAGTAATAGGGGTAAGGCCCGCTGCGGAGCGCCTCCACATCGTGGTTAGCCTCCAGCACCGCCAGGTCGATCCCCGGCAGGATGTCCGCCGCCTCCTGGGTGACATAACCTGTGTCAGTCAGCACACCCATACTGCCGTCCGGCCCGTCGAGGCGGAAACCACAGGAGCCGGGCGCGTCATGGGAGGTGGGAAAAGCGGTAACAGCCAGACAGCCGACTTGAATCTGCCGGCAGAACGCCATTTCCTGAAATCTTGGTTCCACACCTGCCAGACGGTAGGCCAGCTCCCGACCTACCCGGCCGCTGGAAAGGATGGGAAAGCTGCTCTTTTTCAGCATGGTCTGCAGCCCTGTAATGTGATCGGAGTGGGTGTGGGTAATGAGGAGCGCGTCCAAATCGTCCAGTCCCAGCCCCAAGGCGGCGAGACTGGTGGTAATGCGGCGGCAGGAGATACCGGCGTCCACCAGCAGATGAGTGGCGCCGCAGGAGACCAGCAGCGCGTTCCCGGAGGAGCCGCTGGCCAGTGTATGTACGGTGGTCAAAGGGATACCTCGCTTCTGAATGGATGAAAGCGTCCGCCCAGGAGAACGCCGACTAAGGTCGCCATCCTCCTCAGCGGACGCTTGCTGTATCATTTAGGGGAGCGGTGGAATTCAGCCCGCGCTGGCGGCGGACATACTCTCCTCCGGTTCGTCCACGGCACGGATGTCCGCGCCGATGGCCCGGAGCTTGGACACGATGTCCTCATAGCCCCGCTCGATATACTGCACATTGCTGATCTCGCTCCGGCCCTGGGCCGCCAGGGCCGCGATGACCAGCGCGGCGCCGGCCCGCAGGTCGTAGGCCTGGATGGGCGCGCCGGTGAGATGGTCCACGCCCTCCACCACGGCGGTCTTGTCGTCCACCTGGATGTTGGCGCCCATGCGCTTTAATTCATCTACGTAGCGATAGCGGCTGCTCCACACGCCCTCGGTCACAAGAGACGTGCCCTCCGCCAGGGAGAGGCAGGCGGTGATCTGAGGCTGCATATCGGTGGGGAAGCCGGGATAGGGCAACGTCTTGATGTTGGCCTTCTGCAGGCGCTCTGTGCGGCGGACCAGGAGGGTATCCTCATTTTCCACCACTTCGACGCCCATCTCCACCAGTTTGGCGGTGATGCAGTCCATGTGCTTGGGAATGATATTCTTCACCAGCACCTGACCGCCGGCAGCAGCCACCGCCGCCATGTAAGTGCCCGCTTCGATCTGGTCGGGGATGATGGCATAGGAGCCGCCGGTGAGTCGCTCCACACCGCTGATTTTGATGGTGTCGGTACCGGCGCCCCGGATGTTGGCGCCCATGGAGTTGAGGAAGTTGGCCAGGTCCACGATGTGGGGTTCCTTGGCGGCGTTTTCGATGACGGTGTTGCCCTCGGCCATGACGGCGGCCATCATAATGTTCATGGTGGCGCCCACGGATACCACGTCCAGATAGATATTGGCACCCTTCAGGCGTCCCTCTTTGGCGGAGGCGTGGATGAACCCGCCCTCCACCACGACTTTGGCGCCCAGTGCGGTAAAGCCCTTGACGTGCTGGTCAATGGGACGGACGCCGCCGAAGTTGCAGCCGCCGGGCATGGCGACCTCAGCCTGGCCGAAGCGGCCCAGCAGGGCACCGATGAGATAATAGGAGGCCCGGATCTTCCGGCTCAGCTCATAGCTGGTCCGGGTGGTGTGGATATGGGTGCAGTCGATCTCCACCGTATGGGGGTTGATGGAACGGATACCGGCGCCCAGCTGCTCCAGGATTTTCAGGCTCATGGTCACGTCGGAAATCTGGGGGATATTTTCAATACGGCACACACCATCCACTAGCAGTGCGGCAGGGATAATAGCGACCGCGGCATTTTTTGCGCCGCTGATCTCCACTTCGCCAAACAGGGGCTTACCGCCCTGTACAATATATTTTGTCAAATCTTGACCCTCTCTTCAAGATAATATCTTCTGTAGCGGCAGAACTGGTGTCCATGCACTCAGTTTACCCGTGAAATACAGCTTCATACCGCCGAATAGCGGTATTTATGCATAGATAGCATACCACACCGTACTGGGAAATGCAAACGTTTCCTTCACGGGGCGGTAAAAAACAAAAATATGGAAAAAACGGACCTTCAATCAGAGGATACTGCACCGGAAATGCAGTTCACATAATACTTGCCGGTATCGGTGGTGATACACCACGCGGGGACCAGAGATATGGCGGAGGAAGTAGCGCTTTGCAGCTCATAGCAGGGGGTGACCTCCATGACGGAGGATACCGCCGCCTGCCGTTCCCGGCGCATTTTCTGGAAGGCCGTCAGCGCTGCGGCGGCTGACAGGGGATCCTGCTCAAAGGACACCTCGGTTCCTTTTCCCGGCAGGAGGATGCCGCTGACAGCCACCAGCGCCCCCTGGTTCAGGGTAAAGGTAACGGCGCAGTTTGGAACCGAAAGCTTCTTGTAACGGCAGACGGCTGTGGCGGTACCACTGCCGTCGCCGTCCAGAGTGAAGACCGGCTCGCTGTAAGAAAATTCCTGGCAGAACTCCCGGATCAGTCCGGTACCGTCCACGCCGGACAGGGCGCAGGCGATGTCAAAGCTGCCGCCGGCGCGGAACTGAGCCGCGCCTCCGGCGGTGCCGGTGTAGGAATAGATCTCACCGCCCTGGTCAGCCCGGATGGGATTCTTACCCAGGAAGAAAGCGGCAACCTCCCGCTCCCGGTCCATGTCCCGGGCGAGAGACTGTCCGGCAGCCGGGGCCTTGGCGGGAATATCCTCCGTCCGCAGGGCCATGCCGTCGGCGGCAAACAGCTCCACCAGCTGTTCCGACGTCTGGCGGTGGGAGGCGTTCACCGAGGTCTGCCGCATGGCCAGCACTCCCAGCAAAAAGCCGTTTACCAGAAGCAAAATGAGAATGATGATGTTTTTCAGCCGGTAACGGTCCAAGGACCCACCGCCTTTCGGAGAGAATGGAGTCAGTCGGCCAGCCAGTCGGCGTCCACGCTGCTGGCGCCGTAATCGGTGTAGCCGATGGACAGCTGGCTTCCGGGATGGCGTCTGGCAATGGATATCGTCTGCCGCAGCGGCAGGAGGAGGGAGGCGGCATCTGTTTCACTGTATCGCCGGATGCGGAGGGTCAGCATGGATACCGCCGTACCGTCCAACGTGACTTCGGCGGCGTTCCCGCCGTCGGAAAAGCGGACGGGTACGCCGTGTACCTGATAGCCAAAGGTCAGAGAGGTCAGGGCGCCGCTTTGCCGCGCGCCGGTGAGATACAGCGCTTCATCTCCCGCGGCAGACTCCAGAAGAGTGTTCAGGAGCGCGCCCGTCCCTGCAGCGGCTTCCGCCAGGGTGGGATGCTCGCCGACGGCCTCGATGGAAAGTGTGCCGTCGCCGCCGCTCTGATAGGTGATGTTCCCGTCAGGGCGGAGACGCAGAGAACGTCCGCTTTCACTGATGACTTCTGTGCCGTTGTCAGTGTAGCGGTTTTTCGTGTTGGGGTTGAAGCCCAGGCCCGCCAGAAGAAGGCTTTCATTGTAGTCAGGCGTCTCCGCTGAGAGGGAGGGCAGCTCCGGCGTCTCGTTCAGAAACAGGGAGCAGTCGTCCAGCTCCCGGGCAAGGGGCTCGTTTTCTGTCAGGTCCATAGCAAATACGGCGTTGCCCAGCTCATATTGCCCCGCTACCTGCTCCAGATTTTTCAGGGAGACAGCAGTGGTGCAGCGCAGATAGCTGTCGCTGCCGTCCCAGAGAAACAGCGACACGGGGTCTCCCTGGCCGGACACCACCAGGCAGCGGGCGGAGGGGCTGTCCGATCCGCCGGTTCCGGCCATGTCCGCCAGAACGGACAGGGGCAGGGGGGAGAGAAAATCGAAATAGACGGAGGTACTTCCCAACGCCTGGAGGAAGTCCTCCCTCCCGCAGGCGGCAAAGGTGCCGGTGGAGCCCAGCACCTCCCGCAGCAGTCCGCGCAGTGTCTCGTCCTCGCCGATGGCGGCGGTGATGCTGCCGTAGCGGCCATAGGGCCCGGAGACCGCCAGCCGCACCGGAGCGGAAATCGTGTGCTCCTGGACGGAGGAGGACGCGGTCCCGTTCTGGGCATCCCCCAGAAACAATCGGCGGAAGCCTTCCCCGGAGCCCAGGGAATAGAGCTGGGTCTGGGCGAAAAGGAGCACGGCGGAGACGGCCAGCACCGTGATAACGATATTCTGGATAAAATCCCGGCGCCGCCGGTGCTTGTCGGTCATACCGCGCCTCCTTGTCTGGTATGGGTGTCAGGACTGTACAGCCTGATCCTGGGTGATGGGCAGAGTCATGCGGATGGTGGTGCCGGGGCCATCGTGGGGCATCAGCTCCAGCTTGCCGTGGTGCCGCTGCACGATCTCCAGGGCGATGGACAGGCCGAGGCCGGTGCCGCCGGATTCCCGGGAGCGGGCCTTGTCCACCCGGTAGAAGCGGTCGAAGATATGGTCCCGGTCCTTTTCCGGGATACCGATGCCGTCGTCGCAGACCTCCATCCACACCGTTTCCTCGGTGGACCCGGCGGTGATGCGGATGTGGCCACCGTCGGGGGTGTACTTGATGGCGTTGCCCAAAACGTTCATCATGACCTGCTCCAACCGGCTGCGGTCGCCCACGATGAGGGGCAGGCTCTCCGGCGGGTCGTAGCGCAGCTCATGGCCCCGCTGCTGGGCGTTGAGGGCGTTGGCCCGGGCCACGCTCTCAATGGCCTCCCCGAAGGGGAAGCGGGAGAGCACCAGCTCCGCCTTGCCGGAGTCCAGACGGCTGAGGGTCAGCAGGTCCTGAACGATATGGGTCATGCGGTCCGTTTCGGTGATGATGATGTCCAAAAAGTTGTTTGCCATCTCTTGCGGAATGTCGCCACCCGAGTCCCGCAGGGTCTCGGCATAGCTGCGGACGTTGGTCAGGGGGGTCCGCAGCTCGTGGGAGACGTTTGCCACGAACTCCTTGCGGCGCTCCTCGTTGCGGTGCTGCTCCGTCACGTCGTGGAGCACCACCAGTACGCCGCCGCTGACCTTGCCGGAGAAGGAGGCCAGATAGACCTCCAGTGCCCGACCTGCCACCTCCATCTGGGCCTCGGCGTAGTTGGGCCGCTGGAGGGCCAGCATCTCCTGGAAGGGATGCAGGGAACCGAAGAGTTCATCGTAGTCGGTGATCTCCCGGCTGGGACGGTGGAGCATGGACTTGGCGGCGGGGTTGCAGTGGATGACCTTGCCGTCGTGGTCAAAGGCCACCACGCCGTCGGTCATGTGGAGGAACAGGGTGTCCAGCTTGTTGCGCTCGTTCTCCACCGCCGCCAGGGTGCTCTGGAGAACGCCGGACATCTCGTTGAAGGTCCCGGTCAGAATGCCGATCTCGTCGGTGGATTCCACCGGCAGGGGGCTGTCGAACTTGCCCGCGGCGATTTCCACCGCGCCGGCGGTCAGCTTTTCGATGGGGTCCACCATGGTCTTGGACAGCAGGAAGCTCAGCAGCACGGAGATCAGTAGGCCGATGACCAGCGCCTGCATGATGATCTGGAAGAGCTGGCTGTTCAGACCGGATACCGTATCCTTGGAGTCCAGGATATAGATGATAAAGGCGTTGTCGCCGCCCAGAACAGGCACGGCCACGTCCATATAGTCGGCGGTGATGTCGCTTTCGTCGCCTACGGTGGTCTCGTCGCCGCTGACGGCGGCGTTCCGGGCGGTGAGCAGATTGGGACTCTGCTCCCGGGGCAGGGCGGCTTCCTCCGCCGAGCCGGTGATGTAGGCGCCGGAGGCACCGTCCAGCACGAAGTAGTTCCGGGAGCGGTAGTCAATGCCCAGCTCACCGGCCTTCACGTCGATCATATTTTTGATCAGCTCGGCGCCGTCCTCCTGAGCGGCGGCGCTGCGGAGGTCGGCCACGAAATCCCGCTGCTCCGCGCCGAACACGCTGTCCATCTGCTCATAGAAGGTGTTGATAAAAAAGCTGGAGACGCTGGTGGTCAGAAAGGCACCCACCACAGCCATCAGGGACGTGATGAGCAGCAGCATGATAAGCGTCAGCTTCATATGCAGACTGCGGAACATATCAATCACCTTCTTTAAAGAATAGAAGTGAGAAAAGGAAGGGGGCTAGGGGAAACCTGTGGTTTCCCCGGTTCATTCGCCATTGGCGAATGAATAAAGTTCAATCATTTTCGCCGCGGCGTGTACGTGGCGAAAATACCTCGACCCAGCCGCCCTTACCCGCAAGGGGTATGCGATATCCGTAAGGCGCTAAAGCGCCAACGGCTATCCAAGGGCGGCGTTCACCAGTCCGAAGACTGGTGGTGGGGGTTCTAAAGGGGGAGCCTGCTCCCCCTTTAAACAGAGAAGTAGTATCCCGCGCCCCGGCGGGTCAGTATGTACACCGGATTGGCGGGGTCGGCCTCGATTTTTTCCCGCAGTCGCCGGACGGTCACGTCCACGGTGCGCACGTCGTCGCCCACATAGCCGTAGTTCCAGACCTGTTCCATCAGGTCCACCCGGGAGTAGACCTTGTTGGGATGGCTGGCCAGGAAGGTCAGCAGCTCGTATTCCCGCTGGGTCAGATCCACAGCCTTTCCGTTCCGGAAGACCTGGTGACTGTCGGTGTTGATGGCCAGGTCTCCGGCCACGGGCATGGCGGTGGCCGCGGCGGTGGCCGCCGCCGGGGCGGCCATGGCGGTGCGGCGGATGTTGGCGCCCACCCGGGCGATCAGCTCCCGCATGGAGAAGGGCTTGGTGATGTAGTCGTCGGCGCCGATCTCCAGACCCAGTACCTTGTCCGCTTCCTCCTCCCGGGCGGTGAGGATGATGACGGGCACGTTGCTGCCCTCGGCCCGCAGGGTCTTGCATACGTCAAAGCCGATCATCTTCGGCAGCATGACGTCCAGCAGAATGAGGTCGGGATTTTCCGTCCGGGCCTTGTTCAGGCCGTCCTCGCCGTCGTAGGCCTCGCAGGTCCGGTAGCCCTCCCGCTGGAGGTTGAAGCGCAGAATGTCCACAATGTTCTTCTCGTCCTCTACAATGAGAACGGTTTTCTGTTTATCCATAGAAGCCTCCAATTCAAAATGGGGTCACAGGCCCAGCTGTACCTTCGCCTTCAGCACGGCGGCCACGGTCTTGGCGTCCTCGATCTCGCCGTTGAGGCAGCGGTGGACCATCTCGTCAAAGGGGATGCGCTCCACGTTCAAAAACTCGTCGGGGTCCAGATGCTGCTCCTCCATGTGCAGGCCCTTCGCCAAAAACAAATGCAGCACTTCGCCGTAGCAGCCGGGGGCGGGAAGGATGCGGCCCAGGGGCAGGAAGACGTCCGGCACCGCGCCGGTCTCCTCCTTCAGCTCCCGCAGGGCGCCGGTGACAGGGTCCTCGCCGGGGTCCAGCTTGCCGGCGGGCAGCTCCAGAAGGGTCTTGCCGAACACATAGCGGTACTGGGTGACGGTCAGCACCCGGTTCCCCTCGTCCAGCGCCAGCACGGCCACGCCGTCCACATGGTCGGCAACTTCCCGGACGGCGGTCTTGCCGTTGGGCAGCAGCACCGTGTCCACATGAATATCCATCAAAATGCCGTGGTATTTGTCCTCACGGCTGAGCATCTTTTCCTCAAGCGCTTTTGCATCCATCATGCAGGGTACACCTCTTACTTGTTTTAATTCGCGAAAGACAGGATATATTTGAATCAGTATAACACATTTCTCCCGGAATGGAAAGGCTGTTCTTGTACTTGAAGAATTTGGCCGGTTATGCTATACTATGATAACTTCCCAGCGAAAGAGGTGAGCCCCACGGAGAAAAAGGGCGTCAAGATCGCGGCGCAGAACCGCAAGGCCTTCCACGACTACTTCGTGGAGGACAAGTATGAGGCCGGCATCGAGCTGTTCGGCACGGAGGTCAAGTCCATCCGGGCCGGCACGCTGAATCTGAAGGACTCCTACTGCACCGTCAAGGACGGCGAGCTGTTCGTCCACAGTATGCATATCTCGCCCTATGAAAAGGGCAATATTTTCAACCGGGACCCGGTCCGCACCCGGCGGCTCCTGATGCATAAGCGGGAGATCCGCAAGCTCCACGCCCTCATCAAGCAGGACGGATACACCCTGGTGCCCCTGTCCGTCTACTTTAAGGACGCCCGGGTCAAGGTGGAGATCGGCCTGTGTAAGGGCAAGAAGAACTACGACAAGCGGGAGGCCACCGCCAAGCGGGACGCTGCCCGTGAGATCGACAGAACCATGAAAGAGAGGAACCGATAATCATGTCCAATCCCATTGCAACCATCACTATGGCCGACGGCCGCGTCATGACCGCCGAGCTGTACCCCGAGAAGGCCCCCAACACCGTCAACAACTTCATCTCCCTGGCGAACAAGGGTTTTTATGACGGCCTGATCTTCCACCGGGTCATCCCCGGCTTCATGATCCAGGGCGGCTGCCCCAACGGCAACGGTATGGGCGGTCCCGGCTATGAGATCAACGGCGAGTTCGCCGCCAACGGCTTCCGCCAGAACGACCTGGTCCACACCACCGGTGTGCTGTCCATGGCCCGTACCATGGCTCCCAACTCCGCCGGCAGCCAGTTCTTCATCATGGTGGCCCCCGCCCCCCATCTGGACGGCCAGTATGCCGCCTTCGGCCAGGTGACCGATGGCGCTGACATCGCCATCGACATCTCCCGGGTGCCCCGGAACATGATGAACGACAAGCCTAAGAAGGATGTGGTCATTGCGTCCATCCGGGTGGACACCCAGGGCGTGGACTATCCCGAGCCCGAGACCCACTAAATACAAAAAGGAGGCGGTCCCATGAAAACCGCAATCGTCACCGGCGCGTCCTCCGGCCTGGGCCGGGAATTTGTCCGCCAGATTTCGGACGTGTTCCCTGAGGTGGAGTGCTATTGGCTCATTGCCCGCCGGGCGGACCGGCTGGAGGAGCTGGCGGCCACCCTGCCGGATAAGACCGTGGAGTGCCTGGCCCTGGACCTGTGCGATGCCATGAGCTTCATGGCGTATCAGGAGAAGCTGCGGCAAGACGAGCCGGAAGTGGTCCTGCTGGTGAACAACGCCGGCTGCGGCTACTTAGGCAACATCGGAGAGATGGAGACCTCCACCCAGACCCGGATGGTCGACCTGAACCTGCGGGCCCTGACCGCCATCACGAATATGACGGTGCCCTTCATGGCTCCCGGGGGCTGTGTGCTGAATGTGTCTTCCATTGCATCCTTCTGCCCCAATCCCCGGATGACGGTGTATTCCGCCACCAAGGCGTATGTGTCTTCGTTCACCGTGGGTCTGGCAGAGGAGCTGCGGCCCAAGGGCCTCACCGCCACGGCGGTATGCCCCGGTCCCATGCAGACGGAGTTTTTGGATATCGGCGGCATCAGCGGCAATTCCAAGACCTTCTCCACGCTGCCCTACTGTGACCAGGTGCGGGTAGCGGGCGGCGCCCTCCGGGCCGCCCGGGCAGGCCGGACCATCTACACGCCCCGGCTGTTCTATAAGTTCTACCGCGTTCTCGCCAAAGTGACCCCGGTGAAGCTGATGGTCAAGCTGGCAAAAACCTGATAAATATTTCATGGAATTGTAACATACTTCGCCGTAGAAGTATGTTACAATCTCCATTGTAAATCCCAAATCCAAACGCACTCTTAAAGTCCGAGCGAAACCCAGCGAAGCGGATTCGCGAGGAAGAGGAGGAGCAACGTAACGGTGCGAGCTTTCGCCGCAAGGCGGAAGCGAGTGTAGTGCAGTTTGCTCCGACGATAGGGGGGTGTACCGGTTTCGACGGGGGTATGGAGGCGGGACAAGCGGGCGGCGGCGC
>CAMCNO010000057.1 GCA_945876285.1 uncultured Clostridia bacterium
GTGGCCCGGTTCTACGGCTACAACAACATCCCCGACACCCTGAACGCCGGCATGAACGAGCGGCGTGGCTTCTCCCCCGTCCAGAAGGCGGAGAACATGCTGGGAGCCCTGTGCCGCAGCGTGGGCTATAATGAGATCATCACCTACTCCTTCATCAGCCCCACCTATTACGACAAGATCGACCTGCCTGCCGATTCTCCCCTGCGGAACTCCATGAAAATTTTGAATCCTCTGGGCGAGGACACCTCCATCATGCGCACCACCACCCTGCCCTCCATGCTGGAGATCCTGACCCGAAACTACAACTTCCGCAACAAGTCTGCCAAGCTCTATGAGCTGGGCCGCACCTACTTCGCCAAGAACGACGGTTCCGGCATGGCCGACGAACCCAAGGTCCTGTCCCTGGGCGCTTACGGCGAGGACATGGACTTCTTCACCCTCAAGGGCGCCGTGGAGACGGTACTGGAGGGTCTGCGCATCACCGGTGTCCGCTACGAGGCGGAGCGGGAGAATCCCTCCTACCACCCCGGCCGCTGCGCCAAGGTCTGGTGCGGCGACAAGCTGTTGGGCGTCCTGGGCCAGATCCATCCCCATGTGGCCGCTAACTACGGCGTGGACTGCGAGCTGTACGCCGCCGAGCTGCGGTTCGACGCGCTGTATGAAAGCATCGGCGCCGAGCCCATCTACCAGCCCCTGCCCAAGTTCCCCGCCGTCACCCGTGACATCGCTGTCGTCTGCGACAAGGCTGTCACCGTGGGCGCGCTGGAGGACTGCATCCGCCGGGGTGCCAAGGGTCTGTTGAAGGATGTGGCCCTGTTCGACATTTACACTGGCGTGGGCATCCCCGCGGGCAAGAAGAGCGTGGCCTTCAGCCTGACCCTCCGTGCCGATGACCGTAACCTCACTGCCGAAGAAGCGGATGCGGATGTGAAGAGTATCCTGGACCTGTTGAAGTCCGAACTGGACGCCGTTCTGCGGTAAGTTTCAATTGCTCAAAAGGGTCGAGTAAAAATCTTTCGTAAATTTCCGTCGGAAACGCTTTACAGTTTTTCAAAAAGCGAGTATACTAGCTTTATATTTGATATGCCTGTCAGAGAAAGAAAGGTGGTGTCTGTATGGACGATTTTACCCGGAAATTCAGTATTGCGATGGATAAGGACGCGGAGATCCACCACATCCTGTCCACCGTCTATCAGGCATTGGAGGAAAAGGGCTATAACCCCATCAACCAGATCGTGGGCTATATTCTGTCCGAAGACCCCACCTATATCACCAACCACATGGGCGCCCGCACCCTCATCCGCAAGATCGACCGGGATGAGCTGCTGCAGGTGCTGGTACGGCGGTATCTGGGGCAGTAATCCTGACACAAATCCCGCGAGCGAAATGCTCGCGGGATTTTTTGTTGTCAAACGTTGTCAATTCCTATATAATATGTAGTAATTTTGAGAAAGGGAGGCCGCGCCATGCTGCCTGATATTGACGAAGCCCTGCGCTACCTTGGCGGCGGCTCTCATCCCCCGGAGGAACTGCGGCAGCAGGCCGCCGCCGTGGCGGAGGAACTGGCCGCTCAGGTCCAGCCCCGCTATACGTACAAGCTGTTCCCCCTGGTACGGGAGGCGGACGGTTTTCGCCTTGACGGGACGGAGCTCCTACTCTCGGGGCAAACCGCACAGCGGATGCTGTCCCAATGCGGCCAGGCCGTTCTGCTGGCCTGTACCCTGGGGACGAAGTTCGACACCATGGTGCGGTCCGCCCAGGCCAGAGACATGGCCCGGGCCGTCATCCTGGACGCCTGCGGCAGCGCCCTGGTAGAGCAGGGCTGCGATGAGGCGGAGCGGGACATTGCCGCCCGGTTCCCCGGCCTCTATCTTACCGATCGCTTCTCCCCCGGCTACGGCGACCTGCCCCTATCCCTCCAACCCGCCATCTGCGCCGTGCTGGACGCGGAACGCCGGTTGGGCATCCATGTGACCTCCAGCTTTTTGATGAACCCCAGTAAATCCGTCACCGCCGTTATCGGCCTTTCGGACAAGCCCCAGATGGCCCGCATCCGCGGCTGCGCCTGGTGTGCCATGCGGGACACCTGTACACTTCGCAAGGGAGGAAAATCCTGTGGCCTTTGATTTTTTTGACCCCACCCGGGAATTTTTGATTTTGGACGGCGCCATGGGCACCGTTTTGCAGCAGCGGGGCCTTCCCCCCGGCGGACAGCCGGAGCTGCTGAATCTCACTGACCCCGCCCTGCTGCGGAGCGTCTATGAAGAATATATCCAGGCGGGCAGCCAGGTCATCTACGCCAACACCTTTGGCGCCAACGGGCTGAAGCTGGCCCGGACGGGACACAGCGTGGAGGAGATCGTCACCGCCGCCATTTCCATTACCAAGGAGTCTGCCGCCGGGACTGGCGTCCGGGTGGCCCTGGACATGGGCCCCCTGGGTGAGCTGCTGGAGCCCATGGGCACCCTGCCCTTTGAGCGGGCCTATGAGCTGTTCCGGGAAATGGCAATGGCCGGAGAAAAAGCCGGAGCCGACCTGGTGGCAATCGAAACCATGACCGACCTGTACGAGACCAAGGCCGCCCTGTTGGCAGTCAAGGAGAATACCTCCCTCCCCGTTCTGGTCACCATGTCCTTTGAGGAGCGGGGCCGCACCTTTACAGGCTGCACCGTCTCCGCCATGGCCCGGACGCTGGAGGGCCTGGGGGCCGACGCCATCGGCCTGAACTGCTCCCTTGGCCCGGACAAGCTGGCGCCGCTGCTGGCGGAGCTGTGCCGCAACACCCGGCTGCCGGTGGTGGCAAAGCCCAACGCGGGCCTGCCCGACCCGGTGGACGGCCACTACGACATGGGGCCGGAGGCCTTTGCCGCCGCGCTGCTGCCCTGTGTGGAAGCCGGCGTCACCGTCGTGGGCGGCTGCTGCGGTACCTCCCCGGAATACATCCGCCGCCTGAAAGCGGCGCTGGCGGGCAAGACGCCCGCACCCCGTACTTACGATGATACCTGCTGCGTCTGTACTCCTGTGACCACCTGCCGCCTGGACGGCGTGCGGGTCATCGGTGAGCGGGTGAACCCTACCGGCAAAAAGCGGTTCCAGCAGGCGCTGCTGGAAAATGACCTGGACTACATTCTGGACGTTGCCATTCAGCAGGAGGACGCCGGGGCCGACATTCTGGACGTAAACGTGGGTTTCCCCGGCGTGGACGAGGTAGCCATGCTGCCCCGGGTGGTGAAGCACCTGCAAAGCGCCCTTTCCCTTCCCCTGCAGCTGGATTCCTCCAACCCCGCCGCGCTGGAAGCGGGCCTGCGGGTCTACAACGGCAAGGCAGCGGTAAACTCCGTCAACGGCGAGGCGGAGGTGCTGGACCGCATCCTGCCCATCGTGAAAAAATACGGCGCCGCCGTGGTGGGCCTGACTCTGGACAAGGGCGGCATCCCCCAGTCGGCGGAGCAGCGGGTGGCCATCGCCCGCCGTATTCTGGACGCGGCCTTGTCTTACGGTATTCCCAGGGAGGACGTGTGGATCGACTGCCTGACGCTGACGGTCTCCGCCCAGCAGGAGCAGGCGGCGGAGACGCTGAAAGCCGTCCACGCTGTCCGCCATGAGCTGGGGTTACAGACGGTGCTGGGCGTGTCCAATATCTCCTTCGGCCTGCCCAACCGTCCGCTGATCACCCAGAGCTTCCTGACCCAGGCCATGTACGCGGGCCTGACTCTTCCCATCATCAATCCCAACCAGAAGGCCATGATGGACGCAATAGCCGCTTTCCGGGTGCTCTCCGGTGAGGACGCCCAGTGCCAGGCCTACATTGACCGCTTCGCCGAGGAATCGGCACCTGCCGCCGCCCCCGCCGCCAGCGGGAGCATGACCTTGGAGGACGCCATCGTCCGGGGCCTCCAGGCAGACGCCGCCGCCCTGGCAAAGGCCGCTCTGGAGACGGAGGAGGAGCTTTCCCTGGTGGAAAACCGGCTCATTCCTGCTTTGGACCTGGTGGGCGAGCGGTACGAAAAGGGCAAGGCCTTCCTGCCTCAGCTCCTGGGCGCGGCTCAGGCGGCCCAAGCCGTGTTTGAGGTCATCCGCACCTCCATCGCCCAAAAGGGCGGCACCCCGGTGAAAAAAGGCCGTCTTGTCATCGCCACCGTCCACGGGGACATTCACGACATCGGCAAGAACATTGTCCGCACCGTGCTGGAAAACTACGGCTACGAGGTTCTGGATCTGGGCCGGGACGTGCCCCCGGAGGTCATTGTCAAAACAGTCGCAGAGCATGACATCCATCTGGTGGGCCTGTCCGCCCTGATGACCACCACTCTCCCCGCCATGGAGGAGACCATCCGCCAGCTCCGGGCGCTTCCCCAGCCGCCCGTGACCTTCGTCGGCGGTGCGGTGGTGACGCCGGAGTATGCCAGTCAGATGGGCGCGGACTACTACGCCAAGGACGCCCGCCAGTCGGTGGAGATCGCCAGAAAGGTTTTGGGATAATGGATATCAGAAGCGATTTGAAGCAGGGCCGCCCCCTGCTGTTCGACGGCGCCATGGGCACCTATTTCGCCGCTCTGCCCGGCCGTGCCGAGGAGCGGTGTGAGCGCGCCTGTCTGGACCACCCGGAGGAGGTCCGGGCCATCCACCGGGCCTATCTGGAGGCCGGGTGCCGGGCCGTGAAGACCAACACCTTTTCCGTGAGCGCCGACCTGGCCCAGGGCGACGAACCTTTGGCAAAGGACATCATCAGCGCCGCCTGCCGTCTGGCCCGGGAGGAAGCGACGGTCTTTGAAGCCTATGTATTCGCGGATCTGGGCCCCGCGCCCGAGGATTCCACCCTCTCCCCCGCCGACAACTACTGCCGTCAGGCGGACTGGTTCCTGGACTGCGGCGTCCGCCATTTTCTGGTGGAGACTCTGCCCTCCGATGACGGCATTCCGGAGCTGGCCCGCCATTTGAAGGCCCGGTGCCCAGAAGCATATCTCATCGTTTCCTTTGCCGTGGCACCCGGCGGCGTCACCCGGTACGGCATCTCCGGCGATGAGCTGTACCACCGAACCGCCGCGCTGCCGGAGGTAGACGCCGTGGGATTCAACTGCGTCTCCGGCCCTCATCACCTGCTGGAATACATCCAAACACTCTCTCCCCTGGAAAAGCCCCTCTCTGTCATGCCCAATGCTGGGTATCCCACGGTGCTGGGACGCCGGACGGTCTACCATGGCGCACCAGAATACTTCGGCCAGAAGCTGGCCCAAATCGTTCAGACAGGCGCCTCTATCGTGGGCGGCTGCTGCGGCACGACCCCGGCCCATATAGCCCAGGCGGCAAAGGCCCTGGAAAATCCGGCTTCCCAAGCCGTTCCCTCCGTGTCTGTCAAAACGGAGGAACACCGTCCTCCCTCTGTCAATACGCTGGCGGAGAAGCTGAACAGCGGAAAACGAGTCATTGCCGTGGAGCTGGACCCGCCGGTGGACGACAACATCACGCCCTTCCTGGAGGGCGTCCGTGTCCTGCGGGATGCCGGAGCCGACGCCATCACCATCGCGGACTGTCCCATCGGCCGTCCCCGGGCGGACAGCAGCCTGCTGGCCTGCAAGCTCCGCCGGGAGCTGGGCGTGGAGCCTCTGCCCCACATGACCTGCCGGGACCGGAACCTGAACGCCACCAAGGCCCTGCTGCTGGGTCTTTCCATGGAGGGCGTCCACAACGTCCTGCTGGTCACCGGCGACCCTATCCCCACAGAGGACCGTGACGAGGTCAAGAGCGTGTTCAATTTCAATTCCCGGAAGCTGGCCCGGTATGTCAGCAGCTTGAACGAACAGTTGACCACGCCTTTCCAAATTTTCGGTGCACTAAATGTCAACGCCAAAAACTTTGACATGCAGTTGAAGATGGCCTTGGAAAAAGAGGAAAACGGCGTGGCCGGTTTCCTGACCCAGCCGGTGCTGTCCCAAGAGGCTTTGGACAACCTGAAGCGGGCCAGAGAGACTCTGAATGGTAAGATTCTGGGTGGTATCTTCCCCATCGTCAGCTACCGCAACGCCTGTTTTCTGAACAATGAGATCGCGGGAATGCGGGTGTGCGATGAGATCATCCAGCTATATAAGGATAAGGAGCGGGAGGAAGCCGAGGCCCTGGCTGCCGCTATTTCCGCCCGCGTGGCCCGGGAGATCGCTCCTTACACCGACGGTCTTTACATCATGACGCCCTTCCGCCGGGTAGCCCTAGTCTCCCGCATCATTCAAAAAATTCAATAAAAACGGTGGGTGCCGCATTTAAGGCACCCACCGTTTTTCATATTTTGTTTTCAGCATGTTCAGCCAGCGGCGCAGGGGGTTGAACAGCACCAGCGCGATGGCGAAATTGCCCACACCGTGGACCAGGTCCATGGGAATTCCAGAGACCCACCAGCTGACCGCTGCCGCCCAGCCGCCGGTGACCCAGTAAACCAATGCGCAGAGTGCGCCAAACAGTAATCCGAAACAGCCGGAAAGCGCTGCCCAGCCCAGAGGGGATTCCATCCGCCGAAACAGCCGGGCCAAGACAAACAGAATAAGCCATACATATAGGTAACACACCGACCACAGTCCAATGCCCCACATTGCAAACTCCAGCAGAACATAGAGATAGACAGCATACAGGCCCTTCCAGCCAAAGCACACCGCCAGCAGCATCACCAACAGCGATACCGGCTCAATGTTGGGAAACTGGGCCATCGCCATCTTTGCCGCGAAGGTCATGGCCCCCAGCATGGCAAACAGGGCCACCTCCCGGATGGCCCCCCGCTTCATCTCAGCCAACCGTGTAGGTCCAGGTATAGACGCCGCCGTCCGTCAGCACCACGCCATCAGCGCTGGTCTGGGCGTCCTCTCCGTCGCAGGAGAGCCTCCACCAGCTGCCGTTTGTCTCATAGCTGGCGGTCTCGCCGTCCACCGTATCCACAAACAGACCGTACTGGCTCTCCGTACCGGAAATGAGGCCCTCCGCCTCCAGCAGCGGCCCCAGATATTCCTCGTCCGTCTGGTATTGGAAGGTCTTTTCCGTACCGTCTCCGTGGACGACTTCCACTGTCACGGACTTATCTCCCTCCACCGCCGCGGGGCGGTTCTGATTCCAAATGGCAAAAAGTAACACCGCCAGGGCACAGAATACCACCGCGCCTATGACCGCATACTGCTTCTTTCCTTTCATATACAGGCTCCTCTCTTCGTTCAGCAGGGGGTAGTATACCTCAAAAACGCTGATACTTCAACGTTTTTCTCAAAAAATGCGCCATTTTATTCCACTGGATAGATTTACCTTCCTTTCTTTCCAGTCCCAATGTTGACAAATCGGAAAAAATATGTTACAATTCGGTTACAATTTTTAAAGGAGTGTTTCCATGGCAGAATCCAAGACCGCAAAAGCAGAAGGCCTGATTTACAAAGGCCATCCTCTCCGCCGGGTAGACAATCTGATCTACTACGGAACGATGGCTGAAAAATATATCATTATGATGCAGGTGCTGGACACCAAAAAGGAGCAGGACCTGGACGTTGCCACCAAGGTTTCCATCCAGCTCCAGCTCACCGATCCCGATTTGAAATCCCGGGATCGCGTGGTGAAAAAGAGCGAAAAAGACAGCCTGTACGCGGCTATGGACATCGCCGCTATCTGGCTGGAGCGGGCGCTTGCCGGTAAGGAGAAGTAATTCCCGTTCCACACAGAAGATACGACGAAAGGAAGCGTACACCCATGACACACTTTGTGAGCAAAGCGGTCAAGGTCCTGGTTCTCTCCGCCGCCGCAACCATGCTGTTGGCGGGCTTCGCCATGGCCGCTGAGGAAAATATGGCCGTTGCCGTGGGCGCCACTACCGGCTCCTCCCTCCGCCTGAGAGCCGAGGCCTCCACTTCCTCCAATATCATCACCACCCTAGACAAGGGCGTGGCCGTTGCCGTTCTGGATGACACGCTGGATGGTTGGTACAAGATCGCTTTTAACGGCAACACCGGCTTTGTCTCCGCCGACTACATGGTCATCGACCAGGATAATGTGTTTGAGTCCTATGGCCGCGTCAACGCAGACGGCGTGAATGTTCGGGCCGGCGCCAATACCGACAGCCAGATCCTGGCCTCTATCGACACTGACACCGTTGTCACGGTGAATGGTTTCGTGGACGGTTGGTATGATGTTACCTGCAAGTATGGCACCGAGGGCTATATCCGCAGCGATTTCCTGGACCTGACCACCTCGTCCGCTACTTCTTCCGGCAGCGGGATCGTTGCTACCGCCAAGCAGTATCTGGGAACCCGCTATGTTTACGGCGGCGCTGCTCCCGGCGGCTTTGACTGCTCCGGCTTCACTATGTATGTTTACAAGCAGTATGGTTGCTCCCTGCCCCACTCGGCCAGCGGTCAGTGGCAGAGCGGCCTCGGCACCCGTGTGTACAGCATCGGCTCCCTGCAACCCGGCGACCTGGTGTTCTTCAACGACCCCAGCCGCAACGCGGGCAAGGCCTGCTCTCACGCCGGTATCTACGTCGGAGGCGGCCAGTTTATCCATGCCTCCTCTTCCCGGAGCAGAGGCGTCATCATCAGCGACCTGACCAGCGGATACTACAACACTTACTTTGTGGGCGGCATCCACGTCTGAGAAGTACATCAGAAAGCGGCACGCAATGCGTGCCGCTTTTTTACAGCCTTTTTTCTGCAATTGCAAGTTTTCTTGCAAGATTTCCGGGCGGTTCTGCTTGCTATTTCTTCCTCTCCCTGCTATAATCAGCACTTGTGCGAAAAATACATGAAAAAGGATGGAAAGCATGGAAATCGAGAAGATGTATGAGCAGCTTGGCGTAAGCCGGGCAGTGTATGAATACGGCGAAGAGGTGCTGGAAAGCCTCCGCTCCCGGTTTGAAGCCATTGACCAGACGGCAGAGTATAACCAGGGCAAGGTCCTGGCCGCCATGCAGAAAAACCGGGTCAACGCCACCCACTTCGCCGCCACCACCGGCTACGGCTATGACGACGAGGGCCGGGACAACCTGGAGCGGGTCTACGCCGATGTGTTCCACACCGAGGCCGCCCTGGTCCGCCCCCAGATCACCTGCGGCACTCACGCCCTGACGGTGGCCCTGTCCGCCAACCTGCTGCCCGGTGACGAGCTGCTCTCCCCCGTAGGCGCCCCCTACGACACCCTGGAGGAGGTCATCGGCATCCGGGAAAGCAAATGCTCCTTGAAGGAGTACGGCGTCACCTATGCCCAGGCCGACCTGAAGCCCGACGGCTCCTTTGACTACGACGCCATCCGGGAAAAGATCAATGACCGGACCAAGCTCATCACCATCCAGCGGTCCAAGGGCTACGCTACCCGGCCCTCCTTCTCCGTGGAGCAGATCGGTGAGCTGATCTCCTTCTGCAAATCTGTGAAGCCGGATGTGAAGGTCATGGTTGACAACTGCTACGGCGAGTTCGTAGAGCGCATCGAACCCTCCGACATGGGCGCCGACATGGTGGTGGGCAGCCTCATCAAGAACCCCGGCG
>CAMCNO010000058.1 GCA_945876285.1 uncultured Clostridia bacterium
GCCGCGGATTTTCCCTCGCCTCTGCCAAAAATACGAGGCTCAGATGGTCACTTGGACTGCCAAAGGCCCGCTGCCTGCAAAAGCGGTGGAGCGGAACAGTCCACCCCGTGCAAATTGCCAGGAACTCGATGCCGTTCGCCGCAGAGTCGGGACGCTGACTGCCGACGAGGAAACCATACTTACCGCGATCGTTCTGCGCTACGATCCGGAATCTGCGGAGCAGGCAATGGAACTGTTGGACCATGTGTCCGACTACACGATCCTGAAAGGCGTGAACTGCTACGAGTCATTGGGCAGATATTACCTTGCCCATGAGACCTCCGTGCCGGAGGAACTGTATGAATACATGAATCTGGACGCGCTGGGCTGCCGTTACGAAGACGAGCATCCCGGCGTTTTTGTAGGCAATGACTATGTGCAATACCCATCCCAGACACAGACCATGAGCATGAAGATGAAATAGCGTACCGTCATCCGCCATTGCGGATCAGAAAGTCAGACTTAGGGGCCGTTTTCCGAAAGGGGAAACGGCCCCTTCTTTTTTTGCGTCCTTTTCGGGAAATCAGGCTCCGGAAAGGAGTATTTATGCCACTGGACACCCCTTTTGCTGAGTACCTGAAAGCCTTTCACTCTGTCGGAGACAATACCTTCCCCAACCGTGAAATGAAGATCATTCTGCGCATTCGTGGACCTGATCTCCAGCCCTGCGCCATTCACCTGCGTAGCAGCGTCGGTGAAATAACCTGTACGGCGTGTAGGCGGAGTCGTGCGCTGGGGCATCTCACGGGTACCGGGCAGATCTGCCTCCCCATCGGAGGCGAAGACGGATGAACAGCCTGATTCCCTGGGTCGGCGGGAAAGGCAAATTGCTGTGGCTGATCCATAAACTTGCGCCGAGCAGCTATGAGAGATTCATTGACGTGTTCGGAGGCGGCGGAACAGTAACCCTCAATCATCCGCTTCAGCATGGCTGCATTGAAATCTATAACGACTACAACAGCAATCTCACAAATCTTTTCTGCTGTGTCAAGAACCGCACGATGGCGCTTCTGAAGGAACTCGGGTTTCTGCCTCTGAACTCCAGAGATGATTTCAACGTCCTTTTCAAATTCTTCAGTAAAGACGAATTTGATGACGATTACATGAAAGAAGAGCTGGAGCTTACAGAGGTTTTTCTGCCTCCACCGGAGGCGGAAGCCATCAAGAAGTTAATGCTGGAGCGGGCACCTCGCGGAGATGTTCGCAGAGCGGCAGACTACTTCAAGCTGATACGCTATAGCTTCAGCGGAGGCGGAAAGTCCTTTGCAGGAAAGCCATGTGATATTCGCTGCTTCTTTCACCTGATTTGGAAATGCGCCCGCAGATTTGCCAGTGTTGTGGTTGAAAACAAGGATTTCGAAGACCTGATCCGCCAGTACGACCGAAAGAACGCATGGATCTACTGTGATCCGCCCTACTATGAAGCGGAGGACTGCTACCAGGTCGAGTTTCCAAAGGAAGATCATCAGCGGCTTCATGACGTGCTTCTGACCTGCCAGGGCAGGGTGATGGTCTCCTACAACTACTGCTCCTATATCTGTGAGCTTTACAAGGAGTTCTATATCTACCGCACAAAACGACCCAACAGTATGTCTCAGAAAGCAGACAGCGAATACGAGGAAGTGATCATTACAAATTATGATCCGGAACAGTGTGCCGCACAACTGAATATGTTCCGCATGGTATGCGGGGCACACGACGGCGAGGATATCCCATATGAGCTGATACATACGCCTGAAAAATAAACCGAATTTGGAGGAAAACCGATTATGAAATTCAAAGTGAATCACGATCCCGCGAATAAAGCCCTTGCTATCCCCCGTGCGGCGCTTCAACTTTCCGGCCTTGCCGGAGCGAGCGATCTGGCGCTCTATGCGGATGACGGCTGCGTCCTGCTTCTGCCGGAGCGCCCCTCCGCGGGTGAAGCGGTGAAGACCATCCAAATGCTGGTCGACATCAACACCCAGCTCATCTCTGATCTGGCGGCAGCCAGCCGCCGCACTATGGAGGAGGCGGACTGTGAGTGCCTGAGCTGTGGTCACCGGACTTCCTGTTTCGGCATCTGCATCCCGCCCTGCCAGCTGGAAGAAGCGGGGATCGATCCCGAATCTGAGCTGGCCACCTGCGTGCAGGAGGGCAGGGTCATCGTTCAGCCCATGGAAAAGCCCGACGCGGACCAGCTCTTGGATGAGCTGGATGAAGATCTGCGCTCCATGCTGACCGATTCCGGCGTCCTGCTGGCGGGAGTGCGCCGCCTGCTGGAGCATGAGGGGTATTGTCATGAATGATACCTACCTCTACCCGTGGGGACCCAAGGATGCCAGGAACCGGAACGAGATCGCGCTCTGGCGTGAGAGCTACCGGGCCAATGTGGCTTGCAGGCAGGCCATTGAAGACACCATCCGGCAGAACTTTGACGGAATGCACCTCTCTTCTGGCTGCCTGGAGCCTGTGCTGGAGGAGTACGGCTACAAGCGCACGGCTTGGGTCCTTGCCAATACGCTGCACGAACTCAAGTCGGACGGGCGCTTCAGCCAGTCCAATAAGCTCTGGGCGAATCGCTTCTACATCCCCGCAGATCCCGACCACAACAGCGATTTCACGGTTCGCAGCCATCCCGCCGTGCTGGACGGTTTCGTGGATCTGTATCGGAAAGCATATCAGGATTTGGGCCTGTTTGGCCCTGAGCACTGCACAGGTGACCGGAGCGAACAGGACTTTACGGGTAAGGTGCTGGTACTTAGCCCTGATACGCTGAAGGAGTCCTGCTGGCGCCAGGAGGATCAGCTCTGGTACGCCCATGACGGCTTCGGCTGCAGCCCCCACGCCAGAGGGCGTTCTGTCCGTTGCACCTGCCTGGGTGACGGAGAGATGACGCGCTGGAACCGCTCGGATTTTGTAGGTGTTCTGAAGGAGGAATTCCTGCCGGACTGGGCGCTGGAAAAGCTGGACGCGCTGCGCGGGCAGGAACAGGCAGATGCCCCTGCCATGGGCGGCATGACGATGAAATGAAGGAGGAAATACGAATGTGCGTGACATTTTATACCGTGGACGATCTCCGCCCGGGACGCTGTACCGGCTGGAATATCCGGCGGTTTCAGACGATGAAGGACGCTATCGCCCATTATCGGACGCTTCCCGCTGAGGGAACCCGCATTCTCGGCATGGCGGATGAAGGGCATGCTTGGGAACTGATCCGCTGTGTCCGCCTGTTCCCCGGTGAAGCGCAGGGTGAGGATGTGCTGGCAGCGGATTACCGCTCCTGTGGCCTGACGCGGGAACTGCCCGAGCTGAAGAAAGCGCTGGATACCTGCGTCGATGAACTGCGCCCCCGCTATATGCTGGAGCCTGAGCGAATGGTCCCTATCCCCGCAGGGAAAAAACTGCGGGAGGAGCTGCGGGACAAGCTGCTCTGGCGTGGATATGGCGGAAAATATGATTCTGCTATCCGCTCCATGTATGTCTACGGCGTTGGCTGGGTCTCGCCCCAGGATGTGAAGAAACAGGGACCGCTCCCGCTGGTCCTGTGCTATAAGGTTGACGCCATGACCGAGGAGGGGGCGTATCTGTCGCTGGAACCGGAACCCTGGGAGTACCAGCTGATGCTGAATCACACGAAAAAACATTATGAAGATAAAAATAGGAGGAACATGAAATGAAACGAATGCTTTCCCTTTGCGCCGCGGCGCTGTGCCTGACCATGGCGCTGACCCCCACCGCTCTGGCAGCCGACTTTGAGACTGCCCCGCCCAACGCCAAGGTCTGCTACCCAACCTCCATCGTTCGCAGCGACGATGGAGCGGAACTGAAAAAGATCTATGATCTGGGACCCGAGGATGACCCTGCCGGAATCCCCCGCTCGGATTTCCAGAAGGATGGCTTCCAGTATACCCTGACGGACCTGCTCAAACAGGAACTGCCGGAAAATGAGAGCCGCCAGCATATGGAGACCGTCACCCTCCAGAGCAAGAAGAAGGATATGGAATCCGTTCTGGCCCTGCTGCCCCAGGAAAAGGAATTCATCACCGACGATGGACTCATCGGGAACCTGACGCTCCGACTTGATACCGTGCAGGTGGAGCCCGTGGGCTATGGCAGCTCCACCAAGGAGGTCTCCGCCACGCGCAGCTATCCCAACCTGATGGGGCAGGATACCCAGTACATCCCCAAGACCATTGAGGAAAACGGACGCACCCTGACGTTGCAGGAGATCCAGTGGCAGACGGACAACACCGCCACCACGGACGGATACGCCCTGGGCGACCGCTATACCGCCATCGCCACCTACACCGGCAGCGCCACCAGCAGCTATGTCACCGGCTACACGGTCACGGCAGAATACACCGGCACAGTAAGCCGCATTGCCCTGAACCGCGTGCGCTATGTTGCCATTTTCGAAGGTACACCCATCCAGCCCACTCTGCCAGTGGAAACCGATGCGGTCACCCCGGCCTTCCATTGGTCCTATGTGCTGATTCCCCTGGGTGTTGTCGCTGTGGCAGGCGCGGGCATCGGCGGAGCGCTGCTGTTGAAGCACAGAAAAGAAAACGCTGATGAGGAGGACGCGGAAGAATGAAGAACATGATGAGTCTTTGCCTGAGCCTTTGCCTGACGGCTGCTCTGGCCGCTCCCGCCTGTGCATTGGAATATACCATTGACGCCCCTGACGGGCCGGAATTTGGAACGCCCACTTCTATGGAGGTCGTTCATACGGCAGACGGCGGGGCAATGAAAAACGAGGACGTCAGCAAGAATGCCGCCCTTATCCCTCCCGGCTTCGGAACGCCCAGTATGGACGCTATGAATACCGGAACCTATCTCACGCCGAATCTGGCTCCCGGCGGTATTCCCGCCACCGGCGCAGTCATCGGCGGCAACTCCGCGGCTGTCATGGAACCCGGCAGTGCGGTGGTCACATCCCCCTCCAGTACCGTAATCTCCACCGGCTACACTGAAGTCACCTCCGACCTCTACTACTCGGCGGGATATCTGGGTACGCTGAAGATCCCCACACTGGATTTGAGCGTGAAGGTCTACCAGGGCACGGACAGCAAGACGCTGGCAAAGGGCGTCGGCCACTTCGAGGAAACCAGCATCTGGAATGGCAATGTGGCGCTGGCGGCGCATAACAGAGGCGTGAACAACTACTTCGGACAGATCCACACGCTGGAGATTGGGGACAAGATCACGCTGACCACCAAGCTGGGGACTCGCACCTACAAGGTGACCAATGTCAGCAAGGTCAGCGAAACGGACCGCAGTGGTCTTGCCGTTTCCAGCGAAAATATGCTCACGCTCTACACCTGCGTCCGCAACCAGCGGGATGCCCGCTGGTGCGTTACAGCAGTGGGGGTTTGATTTTCTCCCTTTTGCCGGATCGGTTCTGTTCGACTTCTGCCCAGACCTTGTGCTATGTTGATGCTGCGAAGAGCTTTCCACAAAGTACATGAAAAGACACGGAGGGTAGACTATGAACAGAATCAGAAACGCAGGAAAGAACATGAGCATCATGCTCACAGGCGTGGCCATCGGCGCCGTGCTGACCGGTGGGTCCTTCGCGGCCGCGGCAGGTGTCGTGGCGGAGCCGACCTGGCAGCCCATCTTCGTGGATGGCCGGCAGGTCCAGATGACGGCCTACAACATTGCGGGTCATAACTATGTGAAGCTCCGGGACATCGGCGAAAAAGTAGGGTTCAATGTCTATTGGTCCGACGGCGTTCAGGTGGACAGCGACGCTCCCTACACCGGCGAAGCACCAAAGCAGGAAGTCCCGACAAGCAGCATGACCCAGGACCTATCGGAATCCCGGCAGGAGATCGTAGACCTGACCAATGCTCTGCGCCGGGAACACGGGCTGCCGGAACTCTCTGTGGATGAACGGCTCATGGAAGCCGCACAGAACTGCTCTGCTCAGGGCTTCACCGCGCACCATAACCGGGAAGAGTGCGAGGCGGTGCTGGAGAGCGGATACCCTTATGGCTTCGGCTCCAACCTGACGGTGTTCACTGCCGGTTCCGCTTCTGGCATCGCGCAGAGAGCGGTCTCCAACTGGAAAAATTCTCCCGGACACTTGCGGACGATGCTTGACCCGGATTGTGACAGCATCGGCGTCGGCATCACCGTGAATGGCGGCAGGACCTACTGCTATATGTTCGTAGGCAACCCCACAGCCAATAATCCCTACGCTTAATGTTCTCCTCCTGCCCGGGCCTTTCAGCTACTGCTGAAAGGCTCTTTTTTTGTTGCCAAATTACGAAAAGAAAGGAAGTATCTGCTCCATGAAAAGATTGCGGCATTCTTTGAAAACCCGTGTAACGGCACTGCTGCTTGCGCTGGTTTGTGTGCTCGGACTTTTCCCGGCAACCGCCTTCGCGGCCGGTACCGATTCGATCAAGCTGGAGAGCTTCGGCATGTCCGGCGTTTCTTATAAGTCGGCAAGTCTCGGTACCTGTACGCTGCATCAGATGTACTACGACTACGGCGGCAAGACCACCGTTGGTTTCTGCGGAACCAAGGGCGGCGGCATGGGAAAGTCCCTGATCGGACAGACATGGGGAGATCCCCAGGCCATCTCCAATTCCACCGTCAAGATGATGATGGCCTACTACTATTCCCACTCCACCGGCACCTTCACCGACGAAGCCCATGCCCTCGGCGTGGATGACGTATGGGGACCTGAGTATACCTGGTATATGAATGCCTGGGTGCAGGCCATCGTCTGGCGCTACAAGGCAGGCTCCCTCGGCGATCCCGTGACTGCCTGTGCCGAGGAACTGATGTATGTCTGGAACTCTCTCAAAAACGCGAATTACACCAGCATCGATCAGGCTTGCGACGGCACCACGTTCCGGGACAGAACGCAGTATATCTTCGACCTCGGCAACCGCGGTGTGTGGGGTGAGTGCGATGTGTACGAGTATTCGTTCACCGGCTCCGGCTCCAGTTCCCATCCCGCGAATACCGTGCAGGCTGTTGTAGTCGGTGAGCTCAGCATGGACATCACCGAGGAACAGTACAAGCTCACGGTCAAGAAGGTAGACGCCACCAACCCCACCAAGGGACTGGCTGGTGCGAAATTCCATATTGAGGCCCAAAACGGTTCCTTCTCCAAGGACATTACTACTGGCGCGGATGGGACCTATACCCTGTCCCCTCTGGATGCCGGTACCTACGCCATCACAGAGACGGCTGCCCCCGACGGCTATGCTATCGATAACGCCGGTCCTGAATATGTCGTCCTCCCCAATGGCACCAGCAATAGCGTGACCGTCACTTTTACCGATACGCCCAGCATTACGGCAACGGGTAATATCCGCAAAGTCGATGCAGATAACCCCAGCCATGGCCTTGCCGGCGCGGTCATCAAAATTACCGGCGTCGATAATAACTTCACCGGCACATATACGACGGTCAGCAGCGGCGCGTTGACGGATGTACCTTGGGATACCATGCCCGTGGGAAGCTATGTGGCAACGGAAGTGACGCCTCCCGACGGCTATTCCCTCAGCAAAGATGCCAGCAAGGTGCGGCAGGAGTTTTACTGGGATGGAAAGACGAATGTGTCCCTTGTTTTTGAGAACGATGCCAAGGTAAAAGTCCAGCTCATCAAACTGGATGATTCCGACAGGCCGCTCTCCGGCGCGGTGTTCAACATTCTCAAGGACGGCCAGTTGGTCGGCACGGAAGCCACAGATGCCTCCGGCAAGATCACGGTCACCAATGTCACGGAGGGTATGTATACCTTCGTTGAAGTGTCCGCCCCCGCGCCCTATGCAAAGTTGACATCTCCTGTCTGCGCCCACGTGGATCAGGCCGTTGTCAATGGCGGCGGCACAGTCACCGTGACGGCCAAAGACCAGAAGCTCCCCAATTTGACCATCAAGAAGCTGGACAAGCAGAACAAGCTGCCTGTTGCCGGAACTGTGTTTGAGATCAAGGGCATCCACTACGGCTACCATCAGGACGTCACGACAGACGCTTCCGGCAAGGCCGTTCTGACTGCTATTCCCGTAGACAGCTATGAGGTCACGGAGAAGTCCGTCCCCGATCCCTATGTCCTGGATGAAACCAACACCCAGACGATTTATTTGGGCCCCGGTGATGATCAGCAGCTCGTCTTCGAGAACCTGAAGCAGCCTCAGCTTACCATCTCCAAAATCGATGCGGACGATTCCAGCCCCGTCGCCGGAACTGTTTTTGCCGTAGAAGGCATTGACAGCGATTACCGCAGTGACTGGACCACCGGCGAAGATGGGACTATCGCCAATCGCGTTGCTCCCGGCACCTATCGGATCACGGAGAAATCGGTTCCCGCTCCCTACTATCTGCCGGATAAGGACGCGGACCGGGTCCAGATCGTCAGTCTGAACGCCGGTGATGATAAGAGCATCACGTTCAAAAACCGCAAAATGCCTCTGCTGACCATCTACAAGGAGGACAGCGTCGCAGGAGCGGATGTGGAGGGTGCCAAGTTCCACATCACCTATACCAGCAACGGCGAATCCGCCGAGGCGCCCGCAACCATCGACTATGGCTATTTCCTCACGGATTCCCGTGGCGAGATCAAACTTCATGAGTCCGGTAAGCGCCTGTACCCCGGCGAGTACACCGTGACCGAAGTGGAACCCGCTCCCGGCTTCCAGATGAAAGAGCCCTCCACGCAGAAGGTCATCCTGCACGGCAGCGAGAGCAAGACCCTGACGTTCCAGAACACGCCCCTCAATGCCATCATCGTCGAGAAATACGATAGCGTTTCCCATGAAGCTTTGCCTGGGGCCACGTTCCAGCTGAGATTCCTGGGCGGCACTTCCGGTACCGGCGGCACCGTCATCGGGCAGAAGATCACCGGCAAAAATGGTACCGCCATCTGGACAGGCCTGACTGCGGGTACCTACATTCTGGAGGAAGTGGACCCTGCAGATGGATACAGCATCATCCAGTCCTCCGAAACTGTCTATCTGGCGGACAGCGGTGAACAGAGTGTAGTCACCGTGCGCTTTGAAAATGCCCCCGATGGCATTCTGCTGATCCGTAAGGTCTGCTCCGTCAATCCCAGCGTAACGCTGGCCAATGCGGAATTCAAAGTGACTTACGCGGATGGCACCCTGATCGGTGATGCCAATGGCATTTTCAAGACGGATGTCAACGGTGAGATCCGCATTGATGGCCTGAAGCCCGGAAAGAGCGTGATTGTCACAGAAACGAAGGCGCCTGATGGTTTCCTCATCGATACCCAGTCTCAGGCGGTCCAGATCAAGGAAGGGCGCACAGTATCCCGAACTTTTGCCAATCAGCCCAAGGGAAAGCTGATCATCCAGAAGCGGGACAGCGCCACGGGGCAGCCTTTGTCCGGCGCGGAGT
>CAMCNO010000059.1 GCA_945876285.1 uncultured Clostridia bacterium
GCACGTCCGGATCTGTGAGGGGCTAAGGGCGCGAGTCCTTAGTCTACTCGACTGTCATTCTGTTAAACGGACTCCATTCGAGAAAGGTGGAGTCCGTTTTCATCATTTCGACGAATGATTTCGATTTAGAGCCTACAGCAACAATAAACAGAAAAGGGAATGTCAAATTGGCGGTAAGTAAAGCAAAAGAGTTCTGAAATCAAGTGATCTCAGAACTCTTTTGGTACGCCGTGAGGGATTCGAACCCCCGGCCTTCTGGTCCGTAGCCAGACGCTCTATCCAGCTGAGCTAACGGCGCATGCCTCACAGACAGCTTAGTTATAATAGCACGACACTTTTCAAAATGCAAGTGTTTTTTCAAAATTATTTCAATTTTTTTCTGACCCTTGTAAACATGGCCGGCCTATGATAAAGTATGACATGATAACAGAGTAGAAAGCGGTGGGTTTATGGACAACTATCCCATTAAAAGCGTGACCTTTGGCGGCTTTGATAAGCAGGACGTCATCCGGTATATTGAGCAGGTGTCTGCCGCGCAAAAGGCGCTGCAGGAGGAAAACGATTCTCTCCGTACCGAGGCCGATGCGCTGCGGCAGGAGGCCGCCTCCCTGCGGGCCAAGTTGGAGGAGGCTGCCGCACAGCAGGCTCAGCTCCAGGACGAGTTATCCCAGGAGAGTACCGCACGGCTGGAGCTGGAAAAGCTGAAGCCCTTGGAGGCTGAGGTCAGCCGCCTGAAACAGGAAACGGATGCCCTCCGCCCCGATGCTGAAGCCTACGCCCAGTTCCGGGAACGCATCGGCGCCATTGAGTGCGAGGCCCGGAAGCGGGCCGCCGACCTGGAAGCGGCCACCGTGGAGCAGCTTCAGCAGACAGTGGACCTGTTCCGTGCTCAGTACCAGGTCCTGATGAGCACCTTCGAGACTACCGCAAGCCATGTCAACAGTGAGCTGCGGAAGGTGGAAGTCAATCTCACTCAGCTTCCCCGGGCCATGGACCAGTCCGGCACGGAGCTGAACGAGCTGGCCGCCCGGCTGGAGCGTTCCGTGAAAGGCGAAAACTGAACGAAAAAAGCGGCGCGAATGCGCCGCTTTTCATTTTGCCGCCTCTCTGGGCCCGGGCAGGAACTCCTCCCCTGCCGCCGTCATCTCCAGCCCTCCGGCAGAAAGCTCCGTCAGCCGGGCGGAAAAACGCTCCGCGCCGCCTGCCGGGAACGCCGCCCGCAGGGTGATGTCCGCGCCGTAGGCCGTATCCCGGATGACGCCGCCGGCAGCGGCGATGTCCAGCTTCACCCGCTCCAGCAGCGGATAGGTGCAGGGCACGTCCCACAGCGTCCACAGGCTCATCCGTGCGATACCCGCCGCGTCCAGGGCGTCCTTGGCACCCTTCGTATAGGCCCGGGTCAGGCCGCCCGCCCCCAGCAGGATGCCGCCGAAGTACCGGGTCACCACACAGCAGACGTTCCGCACATCCTCCCGTTGGAAGACGTTCAGCATAGGCTGGCCTGCGGTGCCCTGGGGTTCGCCGTCGTCGGAGTAACGGACGACGTTCCCCTCCTTTAATATGTAACACCAGCAGTTGTGGCGGGCGTCATAGTATTTCTTCTTCGTCTCCTCAATGCGGGCCCGGGCCTCCGCCTCGGTCTCCACCCGCCAGAGGTGGCTGATAAACCGGGAGCGTTTTTCCACAAATTCGCTCTCGGAATCTTCAAAGGGCACCAGATACTCGCTCACGCCAATTCTCCTTCGTCAGTCAGTAAAAATAGCTCTGCCGGTCTTGTGCGCAGGCGGGCCTGTCCGCAGTCACTCCGCGATAAACATTTCCACCTGACCCAGCGTCCGGGGGCCGCAGACCGCCGTCACGTCGATGGTCTCGCCGTATTCCACGCTCTCCACCTTGGCCTCCCGGTACAGCATGTCCAGCAAGCCGCCCTTGTCGTAGGGCAGGTGCAGGACTACCCGCCGGGTACCCTTGTCCAGGCGCTTGTCGATCATCTCCAGCAGCTTGTCCACGCCCTCGCCGGTTTTGGCGGAGATGGCGCAGATATCCTCGCCGTGGGGCATGATCTCCCCCGCCGGGACGCAGTCGCTCTTGTTAAACACGTCGATGCGGGGCAGCTCTCCGGCGCCCAGCTCCAAAATCAGGTTCTCCACCACCTGGGCCTGCTCCTGCCACTCCGGGTTGGACACGTCGATGACGTGAAGCAGCAGGTCGGCGTATTCCAGCTCCTCCAGGGTGGCCTTGAAGGCCTCCACCAACTGGTGGGGCAGCTTGCGGATAAAGCCGACGGTATCGGAGATCACCACATCCAGCGTATCGCTGACCGTCAGAAGACGGCTGGTGGTGTCCAGCGTGTCGAACAGACGGTTGTTGGCGGGAATGCCCGCTCCGGTGAGCTGGTTCAGCAGGGTGGATTTGCCCGCGTTGGTGTAACCCACAATGGCCACCACCGGAATTTCATTTTTCCGGCGCTGCTGACGCTGGGTGCCCCGGACACGGCGCACGTCCTCCAAATCGGCACGCAGCTTGTCGATCTTCTTGTGGATGAGGCGGCGGTCTGTCTCCAGCTGGGTCTCGCCGGGGCCCTTGGAGCCGATGGCTCCCTGGCCGCTGCCGCCCTGACGCTCCAGATGAGTCCACATACCCGTCAGGCGGGGCAGCAGGTACTTGTATTGGGCCAGCTCCACCTGGAGTCGGCCTTCTTTCGTTTTGGCCCGCTGGGCGAAAATGTCCAGAATGAGGCCGCAGCGGTCCAGCACCTGGATGCCCAACAGGTCCGTCAGCACCCGCTGCTGGGAGGGCGACAGGTCGTTGTCGAAGATGACCATGGTGGCCCCGCTGCTCTCGCAGTAGGCCTGCACCTCCGCCACCTTGCCCTCGCCGATAAAGGTCCGGGGGTCCGGCGTGGCCCGGTTTTGCAGCACGATGCCCACCGTCTCTCCCCCGGCGGTCTCCACCAGGGCGGAAAGCTCCTCCATGGTAGCCTCGTCGGCATTTTCTTCCTTTTTCAGTACCGGGGAATTCAGTCCTACCAGCACCACTTTATCACGAATTTCTTCCGTTTCCCGCATAAATGATTTTGGTTCTCCTTATTTCGTATAGGCCTCCACAACCTCGCCGGTATAGACCCGGTGCCAGCCGCCCTTTGCGCCGTAGTGGCGCAGGATGTTTTCTCCCTGCAAAACGCAGTTTTCATTCAAATCCTGGGCGTAGAGCTTTTTGCACACCAGCACCCACTCCGCCTCATCGAAGAAGGGCGCGTCTCCGGCGCCGTAGCGCAGCGTCAGTCCACATTCCTTGATTTTGTTGATGTCCCGGCCGCTTTGGGTCCCGCAGACCTGCATGGTGGTCTGCTTATGGCTCAGGGGCATCACGGATATCGTGAAATAGTCGTGGGATTCCATGAATTGATAGGTATAGCGCTCCGGGCGCACGTAGACGGTACACACCGGGATGCTCCACAGCCGTCCCAACTGGCACCAGCCGATGGTCATGGTGTTGCAGCCGTTCCGGTCTCCGGCGGTCAGCAGGGCGTTTTGCGTCCCAAATACCTGAAAAATCTCCGGGGTCAGGGTCCTGAAATCCACAGGATGCAAGTTCATGGCATATCGCTCCCTTCTCAGCATAGTATCAGTATATGCGTTCTCCGGGAAAAAGTAAATAAAAAAGAGGGCCTGCGGATAGCAGACCCTCCTGTTTGATGCGCTCTTACTTGTCCAGACCGAACTTCTTGTTGAACTTGGCCACGCGTCCGCCGGTATCCACCAGCTTCTGCTTGCCCGTGAAGAAGGGGTGACACTTAGAGCAGACTTCCACCTTGATATCCTTCTTGGTAGAACCTGTCTCAATCACATTACCGCAGGCGCAAGTAATAGTAGTCTGCTGATAATTGGGATGGATTCCTTCCTTCATTGCTCTCGTTCACCTCTTTCTGATCCAGACTACCCCTGAAAAGCTTTCACCTCACAAAGGCGGTATTTAGTTTAACACAGTCTATTTTGAAATGCAAGTATTTTTCTCGCTGATCCGCAATTTTTTTCTCTTCTTTCCAAAGAACACTTTTCAATGCTTTTTCAATTTTTCTCTTTTTTTATTGTCTTTGAAAATGCCCGGTTATATAATAGAAATATCTTCTAAAGAAAGAGGGATTTCAAATGCTCCCAATCCGCTGGTCTCTGCTGTCCGAGTATTTTTCCCTGCTTCTTTTAATTATTATCTGTACGCATTACTTTGGCTATGAGTGGAATACCGCTTTTACCGGCAGGCGAAAGCTCTTCCTCTGCTGTCTTGTGTCAGCCATGGGGTCCATCATACTGAACATCATCACTGTATTTACGATTTCCATCCCCGGCTGCATTCCTCTGTGGCTCGCTGTTTTCTTTAACAGCAGCTACTTTCTCTTCACCCTGATCACCTGCTCCCTGTTCGCATGGTTCTTTTTCAGCCTGACGCTGGAGCATGTTTATGACAAGCACTGTATGAGTCGGGCCAAGGCAGCCTTGGGCGGTATTTCCGTCCTTTCCGTTCTCATCGTTTTCATCAACCTCTTTACCGGCCTCCTGTTCTACTTTGACGATGCGCAGGTATATCAGCGCGGTCCCCTGAACCGTTTGGTATACGCCTTCCCCCTGGCCGAAATGGTACTCCTGTTCCTATGTTACCGCAAAAACAGGAGCAGCGTTTCCGATTCCATGGTTTTTGTCATGCGGTTCCTGCCTCCCATCATACTTCTGCTTTGCGTGGCACAGATCCTTTTCCCGGATTTCCTCCTCAACGGTGCCCTGAGCTCCATCGTCAGCCTAATTTTGTATATCAGCTTCCTGACTCATTCCAATGACCGGGACAACCTGACCGGCATCCGAAACCGGGACAACTTTATGACGGAGATGGGCCTGCGGATCGCGGGACACCAGCAGACCCATATCATTCTTGTCTCTCTGATGTCCTTCGCAGATGTCAATCTCCGGTACGGCCATGATTTCGGCAACGCTGTGCTGTATGAGCTGGCCCGTTATCTCGATCGGCTCTATCCCGACGGCCGTGCTTTCCGCACCAGCAACATGAACTTTGTGCTGACACTTCCGTGGGTTTCCCAGGAGCAGGCAGATATGCAGCTGGAAACCGTCCGGAAACGCATGGAACAGCCCTGGGTCCTGGGCGATAAAAGCTGCTGCCTCTCTTTCTGTATGGTGGATATGCACTGTGAGGCCGCAGAAAGCGACACGGTGGGAAGTCTGGTGGAACGACTGGAATTTGCCCTGGTGCAAGCCAAGGAAACACATTCTGTCGTCCGGTACAACCAGGAGCTGGGCCGCAAGCTCTGGCAACAGAAGGACCTGATCGAGATCATGCAGCGGTCTATCAAAGAGCACCGCTTCTCTGTCTGGTATCAGCCGATTTACTGCTGCCACCGCGACATCTTCTGTTCCGCCGAGGCGTTGCTCCGCTTAAACGACTATAACGGCGTCCCCATTTCCCCCGAGGTTTTTATCCCTCTCGCGGAGGGCTCCGGGCTCATTGACGATCTGACATGGCTGGTGATGGAGGATGCCTGCAAGCTCCTCTCCTCAGGCCAGGTTCCGGAACTGGAGAGCATTTCCATCAACCTCTCCCTGCAGCAGTTCCTGGACCCCAACCTGCCGGCCTGTTTCCAAAAGTATCTGACGGCCTATCAGGTCGATCCCTCCCGCATCAAAGTAGAGATCACCGAGCGGTTCCTGCTTCACAACGCTGCTCACGCCCAGCAGCAGTTCGCCGCGCTGTCGGCCATCGGCATCGAACTGTACATGGACGACTTCGGTACCGGATACTCCAATCTTTCCAGTGTGCTGGACTATCCCTTCAATTTCATTAAAGTCGACCGCAGTTTGGTGCAGCACGCACCGGAGGACCAGCGGGCCAACTTGATGCTCAGTACCCTGGCCTCCCTGTTCCACAGTCTGGACAAACGGCTCATTATGGAGGGCGTGGAAACGCAAGCGCAGGCCGAATACATGAAACGCTGCGGCGCCGACATGATCCAGGGCTTTTACTACGCCAGGCCCATGCCGGAAAAACAATTGATCCGCTTCTTCTCGGAGCAAAACCCCAAATGATCGAAAGCCCCTGTGCCATCACGGCACAGGGGCTTTTTCTTTCGCTCATATATCCACGGCCTCGCCAGCGTTCAGGAAATACAGCGTCCGGCGGATGACTTTTTTCTCCAGTACCTGCTCCAACGCCAGACTGTACGCCTCCAGCTGGGGACGGTAGCGTTCCGCCCGCTCCGTCACCTCTTCCGGGGTGCGGACATGGTCTGTCTTGAAATCCACCACGGTGATGCCTGCCTCCGTTTCGAAGCAGCAGTCCACCACGCCCTGCAGCAAGATCGAATCCTCTCCGCTGGCCGCCGGGTCATACGCCCGGGCGTCCATCAGCAGGGTGAAACGGTACTCCCGGCGGACGTTTTCGCCCCGGCGGATCTGCTCCGCCAGCGGCGAGGCCAGGAACCGTTCCAATGCCCGGACATCCACGGCGGCCGCCTGCTGCGCCGTCAGCTTGTCATCAAGGCACAGCCGCTCCACCTGCCCTGCCACATCCCGGTCGGCAAAGTCCAGATATTGCAGCACCAAATGGGTGGCGGTGCCCCGCTCCGCCGGGGTCAGTCCGTGGCGCTCCTGCCGGAATTTCGGCTGGGACAGAGGGCGGATGTAAGGCGTATGGGCCGCCTGTTCCGCGATCTCCTCGTCCAGTGCCCGGCCCTTGAGCTGGGTGGCCGTCACCTTGGCGGGCAGGCCCGTTTCCCGCTGGTACGGATACACAAACTCCAGCAATGCCGGGTCAAAAGGCTGCTCCTTCTCCGCCGTCTCCTCTGTTGATACGACTCTGCGGGGCCGTTCCCGGTAAACTTCACTGTCATGTAGAAATACTTGCCATGGACTGGTATCTCCGTCATACAGCCTCTCAACTTCCGCCTCTCCATAGGCCCGCAGGGGCGACGCCTCTGGACGGCACAGCAGCGGCAGCAGCAGCCAGTCGCCGAAGGTCCTGCACCCGGCTACTGTCTCCGGCAGCACCGGGCAGGACGCCATGGCGGCCAGCTTTTGCAGCCGTCCCGCCGCGCTGTACATGGAGTCCACCAAAATCAGCTTCTCCTTGGGCCGGGTCATGGCCACATACAGGATGCGCTGTTCCTCCGCCAGGTTTTCCCGGCGGAGCTTTTCTTCAATCGCCAGCCGCGCCAGGGTGGGGTATCTGATTTTCCGCTTCAGATCCACCCGCCGGGGTCCCAGGCCCATCCCGGGATGCACCAGCACCGCCGTGTCAAAATCCTGCCGGGAGAAGGCGTGGTCCAGGTCCGCCAGGATGACGATGGGAAATTCCAGACCCTTGGACTTGTGGATACTCATGAGCCGCACGCCATTCACCGCCGCGCCGCCCTTGATGGCAGGCTCCTGCCCCGCGTCCAGCAGCCGCCGGAGCTGGGTCACAAAGGCGAACAGGCCCTTGTAGCCGTTGCTCTCGAATTTCTCCGCGTAACTGCTGAGGGTGATGAGATTCTCCTTCCGCTCCCCGCCGCTGTCCATAGCGCCGAAAATGCCCAGGAGATTCAGCTTGTTGTAGATATGCCACACCAAACGGTGGACGCTCATATCCCGTGCCGCCAGCCGCAGCTCCGACAGTATGTCCAGAAAACGGCGGCAGTCCTCCCCGCCATCGGCCTCCACTGCATCATAGAAATCACCGTTCGGTGTCTTACCCCGCATCTCCGCCAGCCTATCCGGCGTAAAGCCGAACACCGGGGAACGCAGCACGGAAATCAGCGGCACATCCTGCCGGGGATTATCCACCAGCTCCAGCAATGCCAGCATAACAGAGATCTCCATGGTGTGGAAGAAATCTCCGCTCTCCTCGAAGGAGCAGGGAATGTCCCGCTCTGCCAAAGCCTCAGAAAATGCCGCCGTCCGGCTGCCGGGGGACCGCATCAGGATCACGATGTCCTCCGGCCGACAGGGACGCAGGGTGCCGTCTCCGTCGGTAACAGGATACCCCTCATCCAAAAGCTGCCGGATACGCTGGGCCACGAACCGGGCCTCCGCCGTCAGCTTTTTCACCGGGTGGTCATTGTCCGCCGTTTTTCGCTGAGCAGAGATCAGATGGAATTCCGTGTCACAGTCATGGCGCTCCGGGTAATACTCCGCGCCGAAATGAAGGGCCTCGTCGTCACCATAGGCCATCTCCCCCATTTCCACGGACAGGATATTCTCAAAAACAAAGTTGGCGGCGTCCAGAATCTCCTTCCGGGAGCGGAAGTTCCTGGAGAGGAGAATTTTCCGCTCCTCGCCGTCCTCCGCCTCCTCATAAGACTTGAAACGGTTGTATTTTCCCAGGAAAATCGTAGGGTCCGCCAGCCGGAATCGGTAAATACTCTGCTTCACGTCGCCTACGGTAAAAATGTTCCGCCCGCCCTTGCTCACCGCCCGGAAAATGGCGTTCTGCACCTCGTTGGTATCCTGGTACTCGTCCACCAAGATTTCCTGATACCGGGCCGCAACCTGGGTACCCAGCTCCGTGGGGGAACCGTCCTCCGCCACCAGCAGCCGCAGGGCCAGATGCTCCTGATCGGAGAAGTCGGCAGCGTTCAGCCGCAGCTTCTCCAGCCGATAGGCCTCGCCGAAGTCCGCCGTCAGGTCCAGCAGGGCCACCATAGCCGGGGACACTGCCCGCAGGTCCTCCATGGCCTCCTCCCCGCTGACATCCAGCAGGCCGGCCAGCTTCTTCATGGCGGCCTTGGCGCCGTCCCAGATCTGCTTCAGCGCCGTCACAGCCGGGTCGTCCTTCCGTCCT
>CAMCNO010000060.1 GCA_945876285.1 uncultured Clostridia bacterium
GCCGTAAGAAATGCGGCGGACGGTGATGGTCTCCTCGATGCCGCCGTGCTTCTTGGCGATGACGGTGCCCTCGAAGACCTGGATACGCTCGCGGGAGCCCTCCTTGACCTTCACGTGGACACGGATGGTGTCACCGATCTGGACGGGAGCAACTTCGTTGGCCAGGGTTTCCTTGTTCAGTTCCTTGATGAGATCCATGGATATTTTCCTCCTATTTTATAGGTGTTCATGCCGCTTTTCATGCACATCGGCGCTCTGTTGGCGCGTGCGCGGCAGAGGACCGCCCTTTGTAGCCCAAATAGGATACCATAGTTTCTCCATGATTGCAAGCACTTTTTTACAAAAATTCCTGTTTTCCGAACACTTCTCCCACTGCCAGAGAATACGCGGCCACCGCCGTCGGCAGAAGCCATAAACTTCCGCCGGTCCGGCCCATGACCCACACTGCCGCCGTCCCCAGCAGGATGCCTGTCGAGGCTCCCACCCAGCGGGCGGCGCACTCCCCCGCCGCCGGTCCCGCCAGCCAGGAGGCCGTCAGATGCAGTGCCCTGCCGCCATCCAACGGCCGCAGCGGCAGCAGGTTGAACACGCACAGCACCAGATTGGCTCCCGCTTCCGTGGCCCAACGTCCCCGGCCTGCCGCCGACAGCAGCAAGGCACACATCAAATTGGCCCCCGGTCCCGCCAGAACGCATAGAAGCTCTCCGCCGTAAGAGAGCTGCCGCCTGTCGGTTTCCAATACTGCGCCAAGCACTCCCAGGCGCAAACGGGCGGAAGCAGCCCCCAGACGCCGGAGCGTCAGAAAGTGGCCCAGTTCATGGATAGCAGCCGCTCCCAATATGATCCACAGCAGACGCCATCCGTTGGCCAGGCCGAACCAGGCCGTCACCAGCCAGAAACCACCGGATACCTGTAGCCGCCTCTCATACCGGAGAAACATAGTAGATGGGATTCAAATAGGCGTCATTTTGATGCAATTCAAAATGAAGGTGCGGCCCGGTTGCCATGCCTGTCTCCCCCACCTCCGCGATTTTCTCTCCCCGCGAGACCTCCGCACCTGAGGAAGCAGTGATGCGGCTGCAGTGGGCGTACAGCGTCGTATAGCCGCCGGAGTGGGTCACGATGCAGTATTTTCCATAGCTGCTGCTCTCCCCCACGGCAGTCACCGTGCCGTCCGCAAAGCAGGATACCGCCGTTCCAGTATCCGCTGCCAGGTCCAAACCATAGTGGAAGCGCTCCTCCCCTTCCACGGGATGCTCCCGGTAGCCAAAGGGGGAGGATATCGTCCCGCATACCGGTGTACAGTAATCGAAGTCCAGAATGACCTGCTCCAGGCTCACATCCTCCGGCAGGTTCTTGTCGGAATACAGCACATAGGCCAGGGTGGAGACCTCCGTCTGCACAGGAGGGTCTTGCTCCGCAGGTGTCTGCAGCTCAGCAGATGTCTCCTGTTCCGTTTGTGGAAGCGTATCCTGGTATTCCCGCAGCATATCCATGGCCGGGAGCTCATCAGGCATTGTAAGCGCGGTCTCTGTCGCTGTTTCACCGGACGCCTCCGGGTGAAATACCGCCTGATACACCTCTTCCGCAGCGCCGCTGCCGCCTCCCGCGAATCCCCGTCCCACCGCAGAGAACACCGCCTGCACATCCATATTGCAGGACAACACTTCCGCAAGCTTTGCGTTGAACCGCTCCATCCGGGCAGGCAGCGCCAGCTTTGCCGCCACCAGCAGGACAAACACCGTACCACAAGCTACCAGGCGGATCATCTGCCCCCGCTCCCGCGGTGACAGAGGTTCACTTCGCTTTGCCGCCCCAGCCCACCGTCCGCTCCGCCGTTTTTGTTCCGCCGCAACACTGCCTAGCCTCTTTCCCGCCTGCCGTGAAGTCATGACATCTCCCTCCCCGCTCGCTTTCTTTTGCACTCTATGCGTTGTTTTCTGAGAATATGACCTTGACAGCGAAGGAAAAATTCCGTATAATAATCAAGCCGTATCCGGGTATAGCGCAGTTGGTAGCGCGCTTGGTTCGGGACCAAGAGGCCGTGGGTTCAAATCCCGCTACTCGGACCAAAAATCCTCCAAAATCAATGATTTTGGAGGATTTTTGCATATAAGCCAGACGCAAAAAGCGGCATGTGGGTCTCCCACATACCGCTTTTATTGTCTTAGGGCAGAGCACAAACGCTCCATGGTATCTCCAACACCGTCGATGGTGCCGGCAACCTGCCGGCGATGATACTCATTTTAAGCGTGAAGATACGCCAGGCCGCCCGTCAGCATTCTTTCTTTTCAGCCTCTTCCTTCGTAGCGTGGATTGTTCCCCTGGGATGATGAGGGGGCGCATAGACAGACGAGAGCTTCAGTGGGCAGTTCCCAGCATTCAAAATATTATGCCATGTACCCTTCGGGACAAAAACAGCATCTCCCACGCCGAGCCTGTGGTGGATATCCAGCTTATCTCGGCAGGTACCCATGCATACAGTTGCCCGCCCCGCTTCCACACGAATGAACTGGTCTGTGTCGGGATGCATTTCCACACCGATATCACCACAGGCAGGAATGCACATGAGCGTCATCTGCAAATGGCATCCGCTCCAATAGGCTGTGCGAAAATTATTATTTCTCCGTGCTGCGCTCATGATATTCGCAGCAAATGGGTGCGGACCGTGATCGGTCTCACAGTCACATTCCATAGGACCATGATAGTCCATGATATCCGCTCCTTTCCGCAGCTGCTATTCCATATCTATGCAGCTGCGGATGAAGCGGTGAATTGCTCAAGGCGACACTGATTCCTTCTCTGTGCGCAAAATCTCTTTTTGTGCAAGCTTCTCGGCCTGAAATACCCTTATGTCTTGTAGCAGCCTCCGCCAACAAACTCCCGCATCAGGGAGGTCTTGGGCACATCATCCGCAGGGAGCGGCAGGAAGTAGTTCAGGAACTTCAGCAGACGCTTTGCCTCGATGTACTCCTCGCAGTCCTTGGGAACGCCGAAAAGCAGCGGCTCCACATAGGGCTTCAGGAGGGCCGTCTCATAGAGCAATGCGGAATTGAAAATCATATCCGCGCTGTCCTGGTAGGGGAAAATATTATTCTCCTCTCCTTTTCTGACGGAGGGCCACATCCGAATGGTGGCCTGGGCACTGTATCCACGGGTTCTGGCATCCCGCTCGATCCGTCGCAGCAGCCGGGCGTCCGTGGTGGGGATGCGGTTATGGTCGTCGATATTCAGCGTCGTCAGGCAGCTGATGTAAATTTTGTACTTGCTCTCTTTGGGTAAAGAATGGGAGAACTGGTCGTTCAGGCAGTGGATACCCTCGATGACCAGAACATCCTGCTCTCCCAGCGTCAGATAGTCGCCGTTATACTCCCGCACGCCCTTTTTAAAGTTAAACTGGGGGATCTCCACCGTCTCGCCGTTCAACAGGCGGACCATGTCGGAGTTAAATTGCTCAATGTCCATGGCGCCCAGGCATTCAAAATCATACTGACCGTTCTTGTCCCGGGGCGTCTCAGAACGGTTTTTGAAGTAGTTGTCCGTGGCAATGGCATGGGGCCGCATTCCGCAGGCCACCAGTTGCGTGGACAGCCGGTGGGAGAAGGTCGTTTTTCCGGAGGAGGATGGCCCAGCGATCATGACGAAGCGGACGCCCTTGCGTCTGGCGATCTCCTCCGCAATATCTCCAATCTTCTTCTCCATCATGGCCTCCTGGGCCAGGATCATCTGGGTTGCCTTACCCTCAGAAATGACATCGTTCATCTCCCCCACATTGGAGATGCACAGTCCTTCAGAGCGAAGAGTGGCGTCGTGGAGCTCCCGGAACACCTTCATGGAAGGCCGGAAATCTCCCAGCTGGTTCGGAGTTTTCTGGTCCGGCAGCCGCAGGATAAAGCCATCCTCGAACAATTCCAGGCCAAAGCACTTGAGGTAACTGGTGTCCGGAACCATGTAGCCATAGAAATAGTCGGTAAAACCACCCAGCGTATAGATGTTGACATGGGAATTAATGCGGTAGCTGAGCAGGCGGGCCTTATCCAGCATCCGTGTCCGCTGAAACATCTCTACGGCATCATCGGTGCTGACAGAGCGTTTCTGGATTGTCAGTGCCTGCGCTGTCATCTCCCGCATACGGGCCTCCACACGCTCCAGAAGCGCCGCATCCAGAGCAAAGTTGCCCTTCGCCCGGATAAATAAGGCGTGGCTAATGGAGTATTCAACAGAGAGCCGCTCCACATTCTCCGTGCCGGCCACGTCATGGAAGGCCTTCAGCATCAAAAAAGCCACACTGCGCTCATACGTCTGCATCCCCGGCTTTTCCTCTGCCGTGACCATTTTCAGCGAACAATCCCGGTCCAGGGTCTTGTGCAGCTCGCAGAGCTTTCCATCCCGGTTGACCAGCAAAATCTCATAGGGATACTTCCCCTGAAAATCAGCAGCGATCTTCTTATACGGAGTCCCAAGGGGATATGTATATTTCTCCCCGTCTATGATCACATTCAGTAGCTTCTCCTTTTCCATGATGCGGCCTCCTTTTTATCGTTTCTGTTATTATAATAACACGTTCCCCTAGGTGAATGCTATAACCATCTTAAAGATTCTTACGCTTCTCTATCGATTCGTGCTGTAAACAGACAGCGATGGAATCTGATACCATCCTAACGTTTGGTACAGCTCTTCCTCCACCGAAATTTTCTGCCATCCCGCATATGGACGGCGCTAAAAGGAAGCCCACCGGCACTGTGGAAACACCGGCACTGAATAGGATGGAATGACCATCATCAAAAGGAGGAATCTCGTGATGCGAACCATACTGCTCACTGCCGTTGATTATGCCATTGTATGGGCCATCTGTGTCCTGTCCTGCGGCCTGCTCTCTCTGTTTCTTCCCCTTTCAGATCCCCTTTGGGCAGGCACCGGATTCTGGGTCCTTTATGGCTTTATTGACCTGCTGATCCAAGGCGAAAAAAACTACGAAATCGTTGGAAAACTTGAAGCATACCCTGACACGGGCTTGAAAAGCCCGTGTTTTTTCTCTTGATTCAGTCGTTTTCTGTCAGTTACTTATCAAATTCCCACTTTTTCCTTGTATTTTGGGAGATTTTTTAATATACTGAAGCTACATTCATAATAGGAGGTAGCAACTCATGGGCAAATTCGTGATCCGCAAGACCAATACCGGCATCAAATTCGACCTGAAGGCCTCCAATGGCGAAGTTATCGCCACTTCCGAGGTCTACTCCTCCCCTGACGCCTGCAAGAAAGGCATCGCCAGTGTTCAGAAGAACGCCCCCATTGCCGCTGTCGAAAATCAGACTGTGGAAGGTTTCGCTGCGGAAAAACACCCGAAATTTGAAGTCTATACGGACAAGGCCGGTGAATTCCGGTTCCGTTTGAAGGCGCTCAACGGACAGATCATCGCCGTCAGCGAAGGCTACAAGGCCATGGCGAGCTGCATGAACGGCATCGAATCCGTCAAGAAGAACGCGGTCGACGCGAAGGTCATTGAAGAATAAGCAACCGGCGGACCGCTTTGGTCCGCCGGTATTTTAAAAAGAGGGCTGTCCGTTTGGACAGCCCTCTTTTCAGATCTTGTAAAGTGCTATTACTTCGCGGCCTTGGCAGCCTTGATAGCCTCGATCAGCAGCGGGGTGACCTTGAACAGGTCGCCGCAGATGCCGTAGTCGGCGATCTCGAAGATGGGAGCGGTGTCGTTCTTGTTCACCGCGATGATGCACTCGGAATCCTGCATACCGGCCTTGTGCTGGATAGCGCCGGAAATGCCCAGAGCGACATAGACCTTGGGATGCACGGTCTTGCCGGTCTGACCGACCTGATGGTCGGCGGACAGCCAGCCGGAGTCGATGGTGGCACGGGAGCCGCCCACGACGCCGCCCAGGACCTCAGCCAGCTCCTCGGCCAGCTTGATGCCGCCCTCGACGTCCTTGGAGATACCACGGCCGACGGAAACGATATAGTCAGCGCCGATCAGGTCCACCAGCTTCTTGGCAGCCTTGACGACCTCCACGACCTCGGTCTTCAGATCGGCCTCGGTCAGGGTGAAGGCGGGCTTCACGATCTCGCAGGCAGCGGCCTTGGCCTCGTCATAGGCGTTCTTCTTCATAACGCCGGGACGGACGGTGGCCATGCAGGGACGGAAGCGGGGGCAGATGATGGTAGCCATCAGGTGACCGCCAAAAGCGGGACGGGTCATCTTCAGGTTGCGGTCCTCCATATCCCACTTCTGGCTGTCCACGTCCAGAGTGGAGGCCTCACGCAGGAACTGGATGTAGTTGGCCACATCCACGTCCAGGTGGGTGCAGTCAGCGCACAGGCCGGTGTGCAGACGGGCCGCGCAGCGGGGTCCCAGGTCACGGCCGATGTTGGTGGCGCCGATCAGGAATGCCTCGGGCTTCAGGTCCTCGATCACGTCGCAGATGACCTTGGCATAGGCGTCAGTGTTGTAGACGCTCAGCAGGGGGCTCTCGCAGACATAGACCTTGTCCGCGCCGTAGCCGCCCAGCTCCTTGGCGGCGGACTCAATGCCCTCGCCGCCCAGCAGCAGGCCGCACAGGTTCACGCCCAGCTCGTTGGCCAGGTCGCGGCCCTTGGAGATCAGCTCGAAATCGGTGGGCATCAGCTTGCCCTCGCGCTGCTCACAGAACACCCATACATCCTTGAAAGCAGCGATATCAGCACTATTGAAGTTAGACATAATCGTTTATCCCCTTTCTCAGATGATGTGCTTGGCGGCCAGGATACCGGCCAGCTTCTCGCAGGTGGCCTTGTCAGCACCCTCCAGCATCATGCCGGCACCCTTCTGGGGAGGCGTGAAGCTCTTGAAGATGTTGGTGGGAGAGCCCTTCAGGCCGATGGTGGTGGCATCGATCAGGGGATGATCCTTCAGGGTATCATAGTTGAAGGTAGACAGGGGCTTGCTGTAAGCCTCGAAGACTCCGCCAACGCTCATGTAACGGGGCTCGTTCAGCTCCTTGATGCAGGTGACCAGGCAGGGAGTCTGGGTCTTGATGGTCATGTAGCCATCCTCCAGCATACGCTTGACGGTCACGTTCTTGCCATCGACAGCGATGTCGGCGGCATAGGTGATCTGGGGCAGGCCCAGCTTCTCAGCGATCTGGGGACCGACCTGAGCGGTATCACCGTCGATAGCCTGACGGCCGCAGAGAACGATGTCATCCTCCTCGATGCCGATGGTGCTGATGGCAGCAGCAATGACCTGAGAGGTGGCGTAAGTATCGCTGCCGCCGAACTCACGGGCAGAGACCAGAACAGCCTCGTCAGCGCCCATGGCCAGGGCTTCACGCAGCATACCGGCCGCGGGAGGAGGACCCATGGTGACAACGACGACCTTGCAGTCGGTTGCGTCCTTGATCTTCAGGGCGGCCTCCAGGGCGTTCATGTCATCGGGGTTGGTGATGGTCTGCATGGAAGCGCGGTTCAGGGTACCATCGGGATTGACGGCGACCTTGCCGGAGGTATCGGGAACCTGCTTAATAGAAACAATGATCTTCATGTGAATCGTTACCTCCTATCTTACTTCACGCCCAGGCGGCTGGAAATGACCATGCGCTGGACCTCGGATGTACCCTCATAGATCTCGGTGATCTTGGCATCACGCATCATGCGCTCCACGGGATACTCACGAGTGTAGCCGTAACCGCCAAACAGCTGGACGGCGCGGCGGGTCACATCGGAAGCAGCCTCAGCGGCGAACAGCTTGGCCATGGAAGCGTCCATGGAGTAGTCCTCATGGAGCTGCTTCTTGCAGGCAGCGGCGTAAACCAGGTACTGAGCAGCCTGCATACGGGTGTGCATATCGGCCAGCTGGAACTGGGTGTTCTGGAACTGGCTGAGGCGGCGGCCGAACTGGACACGCTCCTGGGTGTACTTGATAGCCTCATTGACAGCGCCCTCGCCCAGGCCCAGAGCCTGCGCGGCGATACCGATACGGCCGCCGTCCAGGGTCTGCATGGCGATCTTGAAGCCCTTGCCTTCCTTGCCCAGCAGGTTCTCCTTGGGAACGATGCAGTCCTCAAAGATCAGGTCGCAGGTGGAGGAGCCGCGGATACCCATCTTCTTCTCGTGCTTGCCGGTGGAGAAGCCGGGGAAGCTCTTCTCAACGATAAAGGCGGAGATGCCGTGGTTGCCCTTGGACTTGTCGGTCATGGCGAAAACCACGAAGGTATCGGCCACAGTGCCGTTGGTGATGAAGCACTTGGAGCCGTTCAGGACGTAATGGTCGCCCTCCAGGACGGCAGTAGTCTGCTGGCCGGAAGCGTCAGTACCAGCGTTGGGCTCGGTCAGACCGAAGGCGCCGATCTTGCGGCCGGAGCACAGGTCAGGCAGATACTTCTTCTTCTGCTCCTCGGTACCGTTCTCAAAGATGGGAGCGCAGCACAGAGAGGTGTGGGCGGACACGATAACTGCAGTGGTGCCGCAGACCTTGGCCAGTTCTTCCACACACATGGCGTAGGACAGGACGTCGCCGCCGGCGCCGCCGTACTCCTTGGGGAAGTAAATGCCCATCATCCCCAGCTTGGCCATCTTCTGGACGGTCTCCATGGGGAAGCGCTCTTCTTCGTCGATCTCCTCAG
>CAMCNO010000061.1 GCA_945876285.1 uncultured Clostridia bacterium
CGCAAAACCCTTTTCAAATCCTCTTCGGTATTGTACAATGAGCTCGTCAAAAAGACACGCTGCGCAGCCTGTCAGAATGAGACATATACAAACTGGAAGAGGATTTGTTTTTTGTATCCTGGATGGAGCAGACAAAAAACGAATTCCGGAAAATCTGACTGAACATCGTGGAGGATTTTATCATGAGAAAGATTTCGCGCAGATCGTTTTTGAAGGCTGCCACCGTTGCCTGCGCACTCACCGCACTGACCGCCTGCGGAGGCGGCGATGAATCTGCCGCCGTTTCTGTGGCCAAGGACGAAAACGGAGCCTATGTGGACACCCTGACCATCACCCTGGGCCGTTTTGCGGAACCTTCTGCCGCTGCCCTGTTCCCGGAAGGCCAGACTTTTGAAGACAACGCCTACACCCGTTACATTGAATCCAAGCTCAACGTGGATCTGGTGGACAGTTTTGAAGCAGGCGGCGACGCTTACACCAACCAGCTGGCCACCTGCGTCGCTTCGGGCGAACTGCCCGACATCCTGACCGTCAACAGCTACGACACCTTTGTCCAGATGGTGAACAACGGCCTGACCTATGACCTGACCGATGTGTACGAGGAGTACGCCTCTGACTACGTCAAGAGCCTCTACGATTCCTACGACGGCCGCTGCCTGGGCATGGCAACCTTTGACGGCCGGCTGATGGGTATTCCCGGCACGAACCCCGACAACAGCGTCCCTGTCCTGTGCTGGATGCGCAAGGACTGGCTGGACAAGCTGGGCATCAACCCCGACCCCGACGGCGACCTGTGCATCACGCTGGATGACATCGCCGCTGTGGCCAGGGCCTTTGTGGACGCCAATGTAAGCGGCGGCAACAGCACCGTGGGCATGGCTTTTTCCGGCAATGATATCGGCGATGCCATGTGCATCGCCAACGCCATGGGCGGCTACATCGACCGATGGATCGAAAACCCCGACGGCACCATGAGCTGGTCCACCCTGGCGCCCGAAGTCAAAGCTGCCTGGGCCAAGATGAACGAGTGGTACGAGGAGGGCATCCTGGATCCCCAGTTCGGCACCCGCACCACCGATGACATCAACGCCATGATGATCAACAACGAGCTGGGCATCGTCTTTGGCGCATGGCATATCCCCGACTGGCGTCTGAGCAGCGTCAAGGCCCTGGTGCCGGAGGCCGAGTACATCGCCTATACGGTGGCCGATGACAACGGCATCGTCCACACCTACCACGAAAACGCCGCCGACCGGTTCCTGGTGGTCAGCAAGGACTGCAAGTATCCCCAGGTGGCAGTGGAAATGCTGAACATCCTCTATGACGATCTGGCCCGCGCCACCGCGGAAACCGCGCCGGAGGTCATCGCCTACATCAACGCCGGCGGACACAACGAGGGCCGTCCCTATTACATGGAAGTCCTGCCCTCCAACAATCCCTCCATTTACTACACCGAGCATATGGCCGTCATCAACGGCGAGATGACCCCTGAGGAAACCACCATTGCCGAGAACAGAGGCTCTTCCCAGGCCATTCTGGACTACCTGAAGGATCCCCAGAACGTCACCGAGAAGACCCTGGGCGGTTGGCACTTCTATGAGTCCCGCATCATCGGCCTGGGCGCATCCATCGATGCGCTGGAAAAGAACGGCAACGCCGAATGGATCACCCCCAAGTATCCCCCCACCACCCCCACCAGCGAGCAGAAAAAGGCAACCCTGGACAAGACCGAGCTGGAGGCCTATGTGGCAATCGTGACCGGCGCACAGCCCATCGATTATTTCGATACCTTTGTCAGCGAATGGAAGCGTCTGGGCGGCGACGCAATCGCCCAGGAAGTCCAGGAATACTTTGCACAGTAACAAAGGGGGTGGAAACGGATGAAAAATCAGGTCAAAAAGAGCCACGCAAACCAGGCCTATCAACTGTATTACCACGGCATGATGCTCCCTGGTTTCATCTTCCTGATTCTGTTCAACTTTGTTCCGATGTTCGGCGTCATCATGGCCTTTCAGGACTACAGACCCGCCAAAGGGTTTTTCGGTTCTGACTTTGTGGGCCTCAAACATTTCAAATACCTGTTCGAAATGCCAGACAGCTTTGAGCTGTTCCGCAACACCCTGATCATCGCCCTGGGCAAAATCGTCTTTACCACCATCATGTCCATCGCCTTTGCGATTCTGCTCAATGAGGTCAAGAACCGGACCCTGAAAAAGTCGGTTCAGACGGTGGTTTACCTGCCTCACTTCCTGTCCTGGGTTGTGCTGGCTCTGGTCGTCAAGAATCTGTTCAGCGTGGACGGCTCCATCAACGCAATGCTGGGCACCTCGCTGAACTGGCTGGGCAGCAACTCCCTGTTCCAGCCCCTGCTGATCCTGACCGACACCTGGAAAGAGTTCGGTTATGGCTCCATCGTCTATCTGGCAGCCATCACTTCCATCGACTCGACCCTTTACGAGGCTGCTTCCATCGATGGCGCCACCTGGTGGAAAAAGGTCTGGCATGTCACCCTGCCCGGCATCCGCACCACCATCGTCCTGATGGCCGTCATGAATCTGGGCAACATCCTGAACGCCGGTTTCGATCAGGTCTATAACCTGTACAGCGCATCGGTCTATGCCACCGGTGATATTCTGGACACCTATGTGTACCGCGTCGGCCTGCAGGGCCTGCAGTACAGCTTCGGTACCGCCGTGGGCCTTTTGAAGTCCGTGATCGCCTTTGTTCTGATGATCGGCGCCAACAAGCTGGCTCAGAAGTACACCGACAGCAAAATTTTCTAAGGAGGTCCGTCCGGCAATGAAAGCTGATAAATTCCGCACTGTCATCATCTACATCATTATTATTCTGCTGGGCCTAGTCTGTCTGCTGCCGCTGCTGAACATTGTCGCCATCTCCTTCTCCTCCTCTGCAGCAGTGGAAGGCAACATGGTAGGGCTGATCCCGGTGGGATTCAGCACCGCAGCCTATGAGAAGATCCTGGAGGACTCTCAGTTCTGGCACTCCTTCCTGATCTCGGTGGAGCGGGTTGTGCTGACCCTGATCATCAACTTTGTGCTGATCGTACTGATGGCTTATCCCCTCTCCAAAACCAACGCACAGTTCCGGGGCCGCAACATCTATGCAAACCTGATGATTTTTGCCATGCTTTTCAACGGCGGCATGATCCCCACCTTCCTGCTTGTCAAATCCTACGGCCTGCTCAATACCGTCTGGGCCCTGGTTTTGCCGGGAGCCGTGCCCATCTTCAATGTCATCCTGGTGATGAACTTCTTTGCTGCCGTTCCCAAAGAGCTTGAGGAAGCCGCCTTCATTGACGGCGCCAACCCGCTCCAGGTTCTGACCAAGATCTTCATCCCCATTTCCAAGCCGGTTCTGGCCACCGTATCCCTGTTCAGCATTGTGGGCAGCTGGAACGACTTCTACAGCGGCCTGATCTACATGTCCAAAGCCACCTATTATCCCCTGATGACCTATATCCAGAGTCTGCAGATCAACGTGGAAGATCTGATCAAGCAGGGCAATCTGTCTGCCGTGGTGGATTCTGCCTCCCTGGGCAACACCAACCTCAATGCAGCCAAGATCGTTGTTGCGGTTATCCCGCTGCTGCTGATCTATCCCCTGCTGCAGCGGTACTTCGTTTCCGGCATTGTGGTGGGCTCGGTTAAGGGCTAATTTATATAGGGCTAATTTATATTCTTTCAGAGCGCTCCGGAGACGGGGCGCTCTGTCTGACAAAACAACCACTCAGTCACTTTTATTTGGGAGAACGGTATGATTCAAAAGTATCTCTATGGTGTCCCCTTTGACACCGAATCGGTGGTCGCACCAATCCCTGCAAGTCAAGGCGAACCCCCTGTGGGAACGGTCAAAACCAGCGAGTCCGGCTTCTGCTTTGCCTGCCCCCTGGCGGAGGGCGACCGGGTCTACGGCCTGGGCGAAGCCAACCGCGGCATCAACAAGCGGGGCTTTGTCTACGTCAGCGACAATGTGGACGACGGCCTCCACACCGAAAACAAGCAGCGAATGTACGCCGCCCACAACTTCATCGTGATCTCTGGCCAGCAGAATCTGGGGCTGTTCTTCGACTATCCCGCCCGGATTCGGTTTGACATCGGCTTCACCCGCAGGGATTGGCTGGAAGTCACCTGTGAGCGGGCCGACCTGGCCCTTTACGTCATCACCGGCGACAGCGCCTGCGATGTGGTCAAGCAGCTCCGGGCCATCATCGGCCGCAGCTACATCCCGCCCAAATTTGCCTTTGGCTTTGGCCAGAGCCGCTACGGCTACAAGACCCAGGCCGACTTTGAAGAGGTGGTGGCCAAACACCGCCAGGCCCACATTCCCCTGGATATGGTGTACATGGACATCGACTACATGGACCACTACAAGGACTTCACCGTCAACCCGGAGGCTTTTCCCGATTTTTCCGGCTTTGTATCCAAGATGAAAGAGCAGGGCGTCCGGCTGGTGCCCATCATCGACGCCGGCGTCAAGGAGGAAGCAGGCTATTCGGTCTGCGACGAGGGCAAGGAAAAGGGCTACTTCTGCAAGCGGGCCGACGGAACCGATTTTGAGGGAACCGTCTGGCCGGGGTGGAGCCACTTCCCCGACGTGCTGAACCCCGAGGCCCGGGCCTGGTTCGGCAGCCAGTACAAGGCTCTGACCGACTGCGGCATCGAGGGCTTCTGGAACGACATGAACGAGCCCGCCATCTTCTACTCCCGGGAGGGGCTGGCCGAGCGGCTGGATCATCCGCCGGTTCCCCATGAAGACGGCACCATCGATCACTTTGGCCAGGCCATCGGCTGGCTCAATCTGTCCAATGCGCCGGAAGACTACGCCCGCTTTTATCACAAGGTGGACGGCAAAATGGTCCGCCACGACCAGGTCCACAACCTTTACGGCTACAACATGACCCGGGCCGCCTCGGAGGGGCTGGCCAGCATTGCCCCGGGCAAACGGTTTCTGCTGTTCTCCCGGTCTTCCTGCATCGGGATGCACCGGTACGGCGGCGTCTGGACCGGCGACAACCACTCCTGGTGGAGCCACCTGCTGCTGAACCTCAAGATGCTGCCCTCTCTCAATATGTGCGGTTTCCTGTATGTGGGAGCCGACCTGGGTGGCTTCAACGCCGACACCAGCCGGGATCTGCTGCTGCGGTGGCTGGCGCTGGGGGTGTTCACCCCCCTGATGCGCAACCACTCGGGCTGCGACACCCGCCGGCAGGAGTTCTACCAGTTTGAGGGCCCCGAGGACTTCCGCAGTGTCATCGAGACCCGCTACCGGCTGATCCCCTACCTCTACAGCGAATACATGAAGGCAGCGCTGAACGGCGATATGCTGTTCAAGCCCCTGGCCTTCGTCTACCCCGAAGACGAGATCGCCCTTCAGACCGAGGACCAGCTGATGCTGGGCAATGAAGTGATGATTGCCCCGGTCTACACCCAGAACGCCACCGGACGGATGGTGTATCTGCCCGAGGAGATGCTGTTTGTCAAGTTCGGCCCCGATGGCCGCATCACACAGGAAGTCCTCCCCGCCGGCACCCACTTTGTGAAGGTGGCCCTCAACGAGGTACCCCTGTTCATCCGCAAAGGCGCCTGCATCCCGGTGGCGGACCCCGCCCAGACGGTGGCCGACATCGACCCCGCCACCATCCGGATGATCGGCTGGCCCGGAGCCAGCTATGACCGCTACGACGACGACGGGGTCACCATCCCCGCAGAAGAATAAGGAGGCATTGCCATGGACCGCAAATGGTGGAAAGAAAGCATCGTATACCAAATCTACCCCAGCAGCTTCCAGGACTCGGACGGGGACGGCATCGGGGACCTGAACGGCATCCGTTCCCGGCTGGATTACCTGAAGGATCTGGGGGTCAATGTGCTGTGGCTGTGCCCCATCATGGACTCCCCCATGGATGACAACGGCTACGACATCTCCAACTACCGGGCCATCAACCCCCGGTTTGGCACCATGGAGGACTTCGACGCCCTGCTGGCCGAGGCCCATCAGCGGGGCATCCGCATTGTGATGGACCTGGTGGTCAACCACACCTCGGACGAGCACCCCTGGTTCATCGAGAGCAGCAAGTCGGTGGATAACCCCTACCGAGACTACTATATCTGGAAGCCGGGCAAAGACGGCCACGAGCCCAACAACTGGGGCGCCAGCTTCGGCGGCTCGGCCTGGAAATACGACCCCCAGACCGATATGTATTACCTGCACCTGTTCTCCCCCAAGCAGCCCGACCTGAACTGGGAGAACCCCAAAGTCCGGGACGAAGTGTTCAACATGATGACCTGGTGGTTTGACAAGGGCATCGACGGGTTCCGGATGGACGTCATCAGTATGATTTCCAAGGACCAGCGCTTTCCGGATGGCGAGAAACACGGACTGTATGGCAATGGCGGTCCCTACTATGTCAATGGGCCCCGCATCCATGAATTTTTGCAGGAGATGAACCGGCGGGTCCTCTCGAAATACGACATTATGACGGTGGGCGAGACCCCCGGTGCCACGGTGGAAAACGCCCCCCAGTATGCGGGGCTGGACGGCAAGGAGCTGAACATGGTCTTCCAATTTGAGCACGTCAGCATTGGGGACGGACCCCTGGGCAAGTGGACCACCCAGCGCTACGATTTTATGCAGCTCAAGAAAATTCTCAGTCACTGGCAGACCGGCCTGGACGGCAAAGCCTGGAATAGCCTGTTCTGGGACAACCACGATCAGCCCCGGGCTGCATCCCGCTGGGGCGATGACTCGCCCCTCTCCGCCAAGATGCTGGCCACCTGCCTGCTGAGCCTGCAGGGTACTCCCTACATCTATGAGGGCGATGAACTGGGGATGACCAACGCCTATTTCAAAGATCTCAGCCAGTACCGGGATATCGAAAGTCTCAACGCCTTCAAGGAGCTGACCGGCGCAGGCTTGATTTCTGCAGACGAAATGATGGAGTGCCTGGCCCTCCGCAGCCGGGACAACGCCCGCACCCCGGTCCAGTGGGACGACTCCCCGAACGCCGGTTTTACCACCGGCACCCCCTGGATTGAGGTCAACCCCAACTATACCGCCATCAACGCCGCCGCCGAGGAAAAAGACCCGGACTCGGTGCTCAACTACTACAAGCAGATGATCACCCTGCGCAAGAGCCATTTGGGGCTGATTTACGGCTCCTTCCAGCTTCTGGCCGAGGAGGACCCCCAGGTCTTTGCCTACCGGCGTACCCTGGCCGAGACCGGCGAGAACTACCTGATCGCTTGCAACTTCTCAGACAAGGACGCGGCCTTCACAATTCCCGCTGATTTTGCGGGGGCCCGGCGCCTGATCGGCAATTATCCTGACACCGCTCTCACCGGCGCTGTGACCCTGCGCCCCTATGAGGCCTTTGTGCTCCAGAAGTAAACCAGGTGATACCCTATGAATGACTTTTTCGACCTGGATGCCCCTCTGTTCCGTTTCTTAACCCGGGTTGCGGATCTGGTGATTCTCAGCCTGCTGTGGCTAATCGGAAGCCTGCCGCTGTTTACCTTGGGCATTTCCAGCACAGCCCTCTATTATGCAGTGAACAAGTCCCTGATTGAGGACCGGGGAACGGTCAGCGAGGAATTTTTCCGGGCCTACCGCCGGAGCTTCCGACAGGCAACTTTGAGCTTTCTTGCTCTGGCAGTGCCGGAGAGCATTCTGCTGGCTGACTGCTTTATGACCCATTACCTCAAGGGGCAACAGGCAGCGACGGGTAATCTCTGGATCATTTTTACGGTGCTGAGTACCTGTGGGCTGGCCTGGATGATCTACAACGCAGCCTATGCGGCAAGATTCGACGACCCGGTCAAAAAGACGGTGTTGCAGTCCGGTGCCATGGCATTGCTCCATTTTGACAAAAGTCTGCTGCTTTTGGTGGTGCTGGCTGCGTTCGGCCTGCTGACAGCATTCTGCCCGCCGCTGATCCTTCTGGCACCTGCCGGATATGCGCTGTTTGCCCGGTGGGTCCTTGAGAAAAAGGTGTTCTATCAGTATCTTCCCGATATAGACGATGGCATAGACAAGGAGAATAAAGACTGTTCCCATCAGGATTGACCTTTCCTCCAATTTGACCATTCTTTTCTAGAAACCATCGAAAGAATCTGTCTGGGCTTGGGAATCACCTGAAAAGACTTCTTTGATTCCTCATACTTGTAGTAAAAAGCCGCTTACCATGCTGGAAACCTGCACGGTGAGCGGCTTTCATACTGCTTCTATTTTATCCTTGGGCCATCTCCAGATAAATGTTAAGCTGCATCTGTCTGGCGATCCTATTCGTGATCCTTGGAATCGGCATCAACCTTTGACAGTGCATTTCTCACATCCCTATCTATAAAACAGATTCTGATTCAGGGACACCCTAAAACCCATTTTGCCGGAGCCCCGGCCCAGCGCAAAATCCCAGGTGGATACCCCTG
>CAMCNO010000062.1 GCA_945876285.1 uncultured Clostridia bacterium
TTGTCCCGGTTGTACTTCCAAATCTTGTACTTGTCCTCCTGCATCCCGCCGTAGATAAAGGAGAACACCGCTCCGGCAATCAGCAGCATAAAGACCGCGGCGGCAATGGACTCATACGGCTCTTTTTCCGGCAGGAAGGCGAATACGCCGATCAGCAGCACCACACCGAACAGAATGGCGCCCACGCCGCCTGCGATGTACCACACGAACTTCTGGTGGAAAGCGTCCTTTTCCTCCTCAGTGTAAAAATCCTGGATGACGGGATGCTTTTTGCGGAAGTTGTCGTGCTGGATGCCGCCGGCTACCATGACCACCACGGAAATGGTAAGGATCAGCATGAACAGCGCTACAGCCAGCATCTCGGACAGGCCCAGGGTGTTCAGCAGGATCATCAGGGCCACTCCGGCGATGATGGCAAAGACGGGCAGGCCGATCTGCAGGGAGAAGCGGTTCATGTGGTCGTCATACCGGGCGGTATCGCTGACCCGACTTTCCTCCACGCTGCCCCGGAGCAGAGTATCCAGATTCACATTGTACAGGTCGCATATGCGCAGCAGGGTGTCCATTTCGGGAAAGCTGGCGCCGCTTTCCCACTTGCTGACGGACTGGCGGGAAACGTCTAATTGTTCCGCTAACTGCTCCTGGGTGACGCCCGCCTGGGCGCGGATAAATTGCAGGTTATCAGAGAATGCCATAGGGAAAAACCTCCTGTGTTTGATGGCCTGATGATACCGGAGCAGGCATGTCAACACCAGCGATTTGATGTTGCGTTTGAAGATTTTCTCGTCAAGTTTCGGTTGCATCCCTTATTTTATCAGGGTTTTGATGGGATGGGAAGCGAAAATGAAGGAAGTGATTGAAAAACCGCCCGGCTCTTTTTATAATGGTAAAAAACAAACGGGAGGATACCGGGATGAAGCTGGCGACAGCGGCTGAAATGAAGGAACTGGACAGACGGGCCACCGAGGAGCGGCACATTCCCTCCATCGACCTGATGGACCGGGCGGCGGAGGGCGTGGCCCAGGCGGTGCTGGGGCTGCTGCCGGGTCGTCCGGGAAAGCACTGCCGGGTGAGCGTGTTCTGCGGCGCGGGGAATAACGGCGGAGACGGCATCGCCGCCGCGCGGCTGCTGTTTCTGGCGGGCGTGCGGGTGCGGACATTCCTGGTGGGGGATTACGAAAAGCTGACCCCGGACGCTCTGGAGGAGACCCGGCGCTTATCTGAGTGCGGCGTGGAGCTGGAGACTTACGACCCGGAGAATCTGGACCAAAGCGCCTGGGCCAGAGGAAGTCAGGTGCTTGTGGACGCCGTTTTCGGCGTAGGACTGTCCCGGGAAATCACGGCGGAGAGCCGTTTCGGAAAGGCTATCTGCCTGATGAACGAGTGTCCCGGCGCGGTAGTGGCGGCGGACATCGCCAGCGGCGTGGAAGCAGACACCGGGCGGGTGTTGGGCTGCGCTGTCAAAGCTAACAAGACAATTACCTTTACATATAAGAAAATTGGGCAGGTCGTGGGAGACGGTGCTCTGCTGTCCGGGGACGTGACGGTTTGGGACATCGGTATTCCAAAAGACCTGTATATTACCAGTCGGGCTCAAACGGTGGAGAGCAGCTTTATTCGGGATGCTCTGCCGCCCCGGAAGCCGGATGGTCACAAGGGGGATTTCGGCAAGCTGCTGGTCATCGGCGGCGCAGTGGGCTATACAGGGGCGCCGTATCTGACGGCTTCTGCCGCTGTGCGTTCTGGCTGCGGGCTGGTGTACCTGGGTGTGCCGGAGAGCATCTGGGCAGTGGAGGCGGGAAAGTGCGTCTCCGCCATGCCATTTCCTCTTTCTGAGAAGAACGGATTGTTAAGTGATAAAGCCTTACAGCAAATCCTGGATAGGCTGAATACCTGCGATGTACTTGCTCTGGGCCCCGGTCTGGGCCGGAGCGACCGGGTGACCCGGTTGGTCTGCGAATTGCTGCGTCAGACGGAAAAACCGGTGGTGCTGGACGCCGACGGCATAAACGCCTTGGAGGGACATATAGATGTGTTGGATGCCCGACGGGGCCGTATTACCATCCTGACGCCCCACGACGGGGAATTTGCCCGCATTGGCGGTGACCTGTCCGGAGGAGACCGAATCAAAGCGGCCAGGGACTTTGCGGCGGCCCACGGCTGCACACTGGTGCTGAAGGGCCACCGCACCGTGACTGTCGGCCCGGAGGGAAACGTCCTGGTGAACACCACGGGCAATTCCGGCCTTGCCAAGGGCGGCAGCGGCGATGTGCTGACGGGCGTTATCGCGTCCCTGCTGGCCCAGGGAGCCACGCCCATCCGGGCGGCAGCCGCCGGCGTGTGGCTCCATGGCCGGGCAGGCGACCTGGCGGCGGAGGAGCTGACAGCTTACGGCATGACGCCGGAGGATGTGGCGGCCCATTTGCCCCGGGCGTTTTTGGAAGTGACTTCTGAAAAATAGGAGGGAATCTCAGGTGCGCAAATGGACGTGCGTACCAATGATAGCCCTGTGCCTGCTGCTGACGGCCTGCGGCGGCGCGGGAGAGAAACAGGACGCGGCGGACCTGCGGGACCGATATCACGACATGACCGGCTGCTCCATGGAGGCTGCGGTGACCTGCGACCAGAACGGAGCGGAGTGGACGGCGGAGCTCAAATGTGACTATGTCCCCGGTGGAGAGAGCACGGTAGAGGTGCTGTCCCCGGAGACCATCGCGGGGGTGAAAGCCGTCCTGCGGGACACGGACTGGTATCTGGAATACGATGGAAAGAGCCTGGACGCAGGTACTCTCAGCCGGGAGGAGATCAGTCCGGCGGCCTGCCTGCCCCGGCTGATGAAGGCCCTGCGGGACGGCTGGCTGCTGGAGGAAAACGAGGAGACCTGGAACGAAGTGCCCTGCCTGCGGATCACCGTGGATCAGAGCGGCCCCCAGAACGGGAAGATCATCTCCACCGTCTGGCTGCGGCAGGATGACGGCACGCCTCTTCGGGGCGAGATCGCCGTGGACGGGGAAATAATTTTGACGGTGGAGTTTACGGCCTTTTCCTTTTGTGATACAATAGATGACCAGGGGGCTTGAGCCTCAAATACGAGAAGGTGACCCATGTATGGAAGATACGATCCTGCGGCGGACCTGGGCGGAGATCGACCTGGACGCCCTGACCCATAATTACCGGCAGGCCCGGAAGCTCACCGGACCCGGCGTGAAATACCTGGGTGTGGTGAAGGCCGACGCCTATGGCCACGGTGCGGTGCAGGTCGCCCGAAAGCTGGAGGCACTGGGGACCGACTATCTGGCGGTGTCCAGCCTGGACGAGGCCCGGGAGCTGCGCCACGAAAACATCCAGGCGCCCATTTTGATTTTAGGGCACACGCCGCCGGAAATGGTGCCGGAGCTGATCCGCTACCACATCACACAGACCGTCTCGGCTCAGGCCAAGGCGGAGGAATACAATGCTGCCGCCGCGCTCTGCGGTGGACGTCTGAAGGTCCACATCAAGGTGGATACCGGCATGAGCCGCCTGGGCTTTCTGGTCCGGGGCAGCCACTTTGACGGCGGCGTTGAGGCAATTGCCCGGTCCAGTGACCTGCCCCATCTGGAAGCGGAGGGTATCTTTACCCACTTCGCCGCCGCCGACGAGGACGACGAGCCCAGTGAGGCCTATACCCGGGAGCAGTTCGGCGTGTTCACCCGGGTCATCGACGCCCTGACGGCGAAAGGAAAGACCTTTGCCATCCGCCACTGTGCCAACAGCGGCGCCCTGGCCCGCTACCCGGAGATGTACCTGGATATGGTGCGGCCCGGCATCGCCCTCTACGGCGTGGGAGCTGATGCGCCCCGGCTGGGCCTGCGCCCCGTTATGTCCCTGAAGTCCTGCATTTCTACCATCAAGGTCTTTGACCCAGATACGGATATCAGCTATGGCCGGACGTTCCATACCACGGGCAAAACCCGGGTGGGCGTACTGCCCATCGGATATGCGGACGGTTTCTTCCGGGGCCTTTCCAACCGGGCGGCGGTGATGACCGACCACGGCCCGGCGCCTATCCGGGGACGTATCTGCATGGATATGATCATGGTGGATCTCAGCGATCTGCCGGACGTCCATGTGGGCGATGCGGTGGAGCTGTTCGGCCAGCGCCAGCGGGTGGACGACCTGGCGGCGGTGCTTGGGACCATCCCCTACGAATTGACCTGCGCCGTCAGCAAGCGGGTGCCGAGGTTGTACATGGAAAACGGAGAAGTGGTGGAGCGGAGCCTGCGGATGCTGTGAGAAACGCACACTCCCGCCCGTCCCGCGCATAGGATAGTGCGGGGCGCGGACGCCGGAATTTTGCCTGCCGGAAGAGCAGGGCGTATAAATTCCGAAACGGCGTGGGAGAATGAAAGTGGCCTCACCGAGGGGAAAGCCCCCGTTCGGTGATGGGTACTTCTTTCGGCGGAGTGTGAACTTTGTGGATACAACTGTCAAGCGCGGCGATATTTACTATGCCGACCTCTCCCCGGTGGTGGGCAGCGAGCAGGGAGGCGTCCGTCCGGTCCTCATCATCCAGAATGATACCGGAAACAGGTACAGTCCCACAGTGATCGCGGCGGCCATCACATCTCAGACAGGCAAAGCCCGCCTGCCCACACATATCGACCTTCCCGTGGACGAAAACTGCGGCCTAAGCCGGGATTCCGTGGTACTGCTGGAGCAGGTGCGAACGCTGGACAAAAAGCGCTTGCGGGAGCGTATGGGCCACGTGGAGGAACACGTGATGAACAAGGTGGACACGGCCATCGCGGTGAGCTTTGGTCTGCCCCATGACCAGTTGGTGTGATTGGATGCTCCCCCGGAAAGGGGCCTTTCCGGGGGAGCGTGTCAGACCTGCGGGAAGGACAAGCAGGGAAACAAACATAGGAGTGCCCGCTTTTCTGATTCGGTAAAGCGGGAGAGGAGGTACATATGAAGAAAGACAGATGGTTTCTGCGGGCGTTGGCGCTGCTGTCTATCACCGCCGTGCTGAGCATGACGGTCTCCCTCGCGGCGGAGCCGGGAACCGACAAGGATCCCCTGGTGACGCTGAGTTATCTCAACGAGACATTCATGGACAATATCCTCCAGAAGGTGGACCAGAAGATCGCGGCCCGGAACAGCCAGATCGCCCAACAGTTGGGCGGACAGACGGGCGGCACTGCCTCTGGTACGGCGGCGTCCTTTACCGTGGTCACGCTGACAAAGGGCCAGACCCTCACGGGAGGTATCGGCTGCGAGGTCATGCTGCGGGTGGGCACTGCCTCCTGCGTGTCGCCCTCCAGTCCCGGTCTCATTGACGAGACCTCGGCAGGCACGCTGAACAACGGCGGCGCTCTGGTCCAGAACCACCTGTACATGATGACCATTGAGGGCCGGGGCGTCAAGGCTACCGCCGCCACCACCAAGCTGCTGGTCCGGGGAGACTATACCATTGCCTGATGTATCAAATATCCCGCTTGTGCATACAGTTGCACAAGCGGGATGTTTTTTGAGAGGGGGCATGGGGAATGGACAAGTTTCCGCTGCTGTGGGAGGGAAAAGCCATCGGGGAACTATCGGCGGAGCAGGAGACGCTGTACACCTGGTTCACTGTCCGCTGCCGGCTGCCGGGAGAGAGCATCTGGTGCGCCTGGGCCGTGGGAGACAGGGGAGAACTGCGGCTTGGAGTCGTGGAACCGCAAAATGGCATCCGCCGGCGGTTTTCCCGCCAGATGACGGCGCCTTTGGGCAAACTGCTGCGCGGTGAGTTGCGCCCCGCCGGAGACCGGGCGGAAGAGAGCTGGACGGCGGTGCCGGAGCCGGACCGCCTGTTTCGCACACCCTGGCTGCGGCGGCAGCTCCGGGGCGTTCGGGGGGCGTTGACCCGGACGGCGGGGGAGAGGAGATTTCTGGCGCTGCCTTATGACGAAAAGAAGCCCTTTCCGCTGACGCCGCTGTTCTGTCTGGCCCAGCCGAGGAATATCGGCGGGAAACGGTATATGGTCTATGCCTTTGACGGGAAGGAATGGCCGGTGTTTCGCTGAGCATGAAAAGAACGGATCGGAAATCTTAAAAAATTTCAAAATAATAGATACCATATTTTGCGGCGATATGATATAATCGCCACAAGTATCTGTGAGCATATCCACGAATACTGATGCAGGAGACTTGCCGCCGTGAAGCGGCGGTCAGACAGGAGGTTTACTATGAGATGCCCGTTTTGCGGTTACAGTGAGAGCAAGGTCATTGATTCCCGCCCTGCCGACGAGGGCAGCAGCATCCGCCGCAGGAGAGAGTGTCTGTCCTGTTCCAAGCGGTTTACCACCTATGAGACGGTGGAGAGCCTGCCCATGGTGGTGGTGAAAAAGGACGGCAGCCGTCAGAGTTTTGACCGGCGAAAGGTGCTGGGCGGTATGATCCGCGCCTGTGAGAAGCGGCCTGTTCCCCTGGCGGAGCTGGAGCGGATCGCCAGCGAGATCGAGCAGGACCTCCAGAACTCCATGGAGCGGGAGATCAGCACCGAGACCATCGGCGAGCGGGTGATGGAGCGCCTGCGGGCGGTGGACCAGGTGGCCTATGTCCGCTTTGCCTCCGTGTACCGCCAGTTCAAGGACATCGATACCTTCATGGCGGAGCTGAACAAGCTGCTGGCTGAGAAGTAACAAGGAAAAAGCCTTTACAAAATGTTTTTGAGGGAGAACCGCTCCATTTCCGCCAGAAGGCGGAGTTGGTCCTTAAGGTCTGCCAGTTCGGCGCGGAACTCGCTGGATTCCTGCTCCAAAGCAAACGCCATGGCGCGGCGGTACATGGCCTCCGCGTCGTCCACGGCGTCATGCTCGGAGACGATGTGGAGGTAGACCTGACTGCCGCTCCAGTCCGCGTAGCTTTCGGAAAGGGCATCAGCGGCGGCCTGCCAGTTTTCAGACGCGGCCAATTCCTCCGCCTGTTGGAGCTGGTCCCGCCACCGCTGGGTGTAGCCGGTGATGGCGGCGCTATTCCACAGCGCGAAGGCCAGAATGACCGCCAGCACAGCCAGCGGCGGCAGCATGTCCCGTTTCACCGCTGTCCCTCCTTTTTGACGCAGAGCACCTGCCCTTGTTCGTCCAATGTCAATAAAAAGACCTCCCGTGGAGAGGAGAGCTTTTCTTTCCGCAGGGTCTTGTTCAGCCAGGCATTATCTTTGCCGCACAGGGCCAGATTGTTCGTCAGCACCCGGCCGTCGTTGATGAGGATGACCGGCAGCGTCACATCGTCCTCCACTTCCAGTCCCAGTTGGGACGCGGTAGGCGGCTTTTGCGCCGCCCAGGGCAAGACGGATAACTGGCCGGAGTTTTCCAGCACGGCGTACTTGACCTCCGAGATATCGGAGATGCCCTGGCCCCGCAGCTCTTCCAAAAGTTCGTCAAGGGTATAGCGATTGCGGCGCATGGCGTCCTGCTGCAATTCTCCGTTGCGGATGAGTACGGAGGGCGTACCGCAGACCATGGCCCGGAAGCGCAGGTGGCGCAGGGAGATCTGACTGAGCAGCATGGAGATAGACAGCAGTGTCAGGATGGGGATGACCCCCGCCAGCAGCGGGATGCCGAAGTCCTGCATCGGGACTGTGGCCAGGTCTGAGATCATCATGGTCAGTACCAGTTCACTGGGCTCCAGCTCGCCGATCTGGCGCTTGCCCATCAGCCGCAGGCCCACCATGATGAGAAAATAAAGTATGATCGTGCGTGCAAAGGCGGTCATCATAGGCGTTTTCCTCCATTGAGACAGGTTTCCCTGTTTCCGGTGGAATGATTCCCGGATAAAACTCCCATAGGCGGAGTGTTTATAAAAGTGAGCGGGAAAACCTCGGGTTTGGAACCCGGGGATGAAAGCGAAC
>CAMCNO010000063.1 GCA_945876285.1 uncultured Clostridia bacterium
GTTTGCACCTCCTTTTGGACAGATGGCCCTCATTCAAAGATGAGAGCAAGGATATGCCCGCAAATCGCGGGCCCTATTATTATATAAGAATCTCGAAAAAAGTCAACACAAACTTTTCTTTTTCAAAAAAACTATTCCATTTCCCAACAGAATGTGGTATATCTGACCCAGCGACACAAGAAGGAGGCCTCTCCAGCATGAATTTCACACCCGGCATCGCGCTGTTTATCTTCTGCGCCCAATTTCTGGCCTATACCGTCAAGGGGCTCATTGGCTTCGGCAACCCCCTGATCTCGGCGCCCATTTTGTCCATGCGGCTGGACAACGTGGTCATCACTCCCGGCACGCTGCTGCTGGACTGCCCGGTGAACGGCTACATCACCTGGAAGAACCGCCACAGCTTCCAGTGGCGGAAAATTCTGCCCCTGCTGCTGGCGAATCTCTGCGGCGTCATCCCCGGCGCGCTGCTGCTCCGGTTCTCCCTGCCCTGGGTCATCAAAACCGTGCTGGGCATCGTGGTGGTCATTCTGGGCCTGGAAATGGCGACCCGGAACCTGCGTCCCGCCCGGGTAGGGAAGGACCGGCCCTGGCTGCGGCTGGTGGTCGCCTTCTTCTCCGGCGTCTGCTCCGGCCTCTTCGGCATCAATATGTTCATCGTGGCTTTTCTCCAGCGCACCGCCAGGGATTACAGCGAGTTCAAGGGCAGCATGTGCTTCCTCTTCCTGGGGGAGAACCTGTTCCGCCTGTGTACTTACGCCGTGAACGGCCTGCTGACGCGGGATGTATGGATCTTCGGTGCCGTCTCCGTACCGGCAGCGGCCCTTGCCATGCTGCTGGCAGTCCGCCTGGGTCCCCGGCTGGACGAAAAAAAGCTCCAGAAGGCCGCCATCGTACTGTTCATCCTGGGCGGCGTCAGCATCATTGTCAAATCCCTGCTGCTTCACACTTGATTTGAGGAGGAAATATTGATGAAAGAGCATTATCAGGGCCTGGGCCACATTGCCATTTACACAAAGGACATGGACGGGAGTATCGCTTTCTATGAGAAGATCGGCGGCGCCCTCCGGCAGAAAGCGTCCATCCCCACGCCGGACGGCGACAAGCTGCTGGCGTTGGTGTCCTTCGGCGGCTTCACTCTGGAGCTGATCCAGTCCCCCACGCCTATGCCGCTGACCGAGGGCAATGTTCCCCATTTCGCGGTGTATGTGGACGACCTGGACGCAGCCGCCGCTGCCGTAAGGGCCGCTGGGGTGGATACCTTCATGACCCCGGAGAAAAAGGTGCTGCCGGACCTGTTCGGCGGACTGGAGAACTGGTTCTTCACCGGCCCCTCCGGCGAGCAGATCGAGCTTTTGCATATGCTGTAAAGTCAGGCATGAGGCTGACCGGATGCCCGGTCAGCCTCCTGTTTGATAAAAGTCAAAAAAAGTGCACAAATCACTTGCGCAAACGTATTCCTTTTTCGCGAAATGTGATGCTTGCCGGACCGGGAAAAATATGGTATTCTCGCATTTGTTCGCTCAAAATTTGTGTATGTTCTGGAGGGTTCGCCATGTCCGCGCTGTTTACCCTGTCCATCTGCCTGCTGTCAGGCCTGCTGATGTCCCGCCTTGCCAAAAAGCTGGGACTGCCCGCCGTCACTGCTTATCTGGTCGCCGGATTGCTGCTGGGGCCCTTCTGCATCGGTTCCCTGGGTGTGGAAGGTCTGGGGTTCACTTCCCTGGAGCAGGTATCCGCTTACAACGTGATTTCCCAGACCGCCCTGGGCTTCATCGCCTTTGCCATCGGCAATGAGTTCCGTCTGCATCAGCTGCGGCAGATGGGCCGGGCGGCTATCGTCATCGGTATCCTCCAGGCAGTTCTGACCACGGCCCTGGTGGATGTAGTGCTGCTGGGCATCCACTTCTGGAAGCCCGAGCTGATCTCCGCTGCCGCCGCCCTGACTCTGGGCGCCATCGCGGCAGCCACGGCCCCCGCCGCCACGCTGATGGTGGTGCGGCAGTACAAGGCCGACGGCCCCCTGACCCGGCTGCTGCTGTTGGTGGTGGCCATTGACGACGCGGTGGGCCTGGTGCTGTTCGCCGTCTCCTTCGGCGTGGCCTCCGCCCTCACCAGCGGAGCCGTCAGCGTGGTATCTGTGCTGGTGGAGCCCCTGGTGGAAATCGTCCTCTCTCTGGGTCTGGGCGTTCTGATGGGGCTGCTGCTGAACCGGCTGGAGCGGCATTTCCACTCCCGCAGCAAGCGGCTCTCCGTCTCCGTAGGCTGCGTAGCCCTGACGGTGGCGATCTCTTCCACGGAATTCACCGTGGGCGGCGTTCACTGCGGCTTTTCTCTGCTGCTGGTATGCATGATGATGAGCACAGTCTTCTGCAACATCTGCGACTTTTCCGAAGAGCTGATGGGCCGTGTGGACGGCTGGACCACGCCGCTGTTCGTGCTGTTTTTCGTCCTCAGCGGCGCGGAGCTGGACCTGACGATCCTGAAGAATCCGGCGGTCCTGCTGCTGGGCGTGGCCTATATCGTCTCCCGCTCCGCCGGCAAGTATCTGGGTGCCTTCAGCTCCACCGCCCTCTGCCGCTGCGACCCGCAGACCCGGAAGTATCTGGGCATCACGCTGCTGCCCCAGGCCGGTGTGGCGCTGGGCATGGCCCTGACGGCCCAGTCTCTGCCCGGGGACGGAAGCATGGTGCGGAACATCGTCCTGTTCTCCGTCCTGGTCTATGAGCTGGTGGGTCCCACGCTGACCAAGTGGGCGCTGCTGGCCGCCGGAGAAATTCGCCCGGAAGGCAAGACCTCCGCGAGAAAGAAAAATGCCTGAAGCAACTGCCGGCGCCAAGGGCATCTCGGGCTGCAGGATACGCTCCGTCATCCTGCCCCTGCTGGCGAACCACGTCCTGCGGGAGGCCAACCACCAATCCGCCTGCTGAGCGCCTGACATCCGGCAAACAAAACAGCGCATCCATCGGCAACGGAAATTGCCTGTGGATGCGCTGTTTTTCGTAAATTTCTTGTTATCTTTAATCTTCGATGTATTCCCGTACCCGGTAGATGGCGCCGATCTCGTCCTCGCAGATCTTGCGGCAGTTCTCGATCTCCTCCTGGGGGATCGTATCCACCACGGTCATCATCACCTTGGGCACATACTTCTGAATTTCCTTGGCGAAAGCCTTCATAGCCTCGTAGGCCCCCTCCTGCTGGGGGTGGCACAGGGCGTTGTACTTTTCCGCCGTGTCCGTATTCAGGGAGATGGACACCATATCGAACCGTCCCGCGAACTCCGGGGCAATGTCCCGGCCGTGGATGAGGCTGCCGGTGCCGTTGGTGTCCATCCGGGTGTAAATCTTCTCGTCTTTGGCCTTCATCTGGTCGATGACCCAGCAGATGTCCTCGATGCGGTAGCTGGGCTCGCCGAAGCCCACGAACACCAGCTGCTTGTATTTGGACAAGTCGTGACTCTCAATGGAGGCCAGAATTTCCTCCTTTGTCGGCTCCCGCTTCAGCCAGAGGTTGTGGGTATAGATGCTGCCGCCGGAGCCCTGGTTGTGCCGCAGGCAGAACTCGCAGTTGAAGTTGCAGCGGTTGGTGGGGTTCACATACAGATTGTCCCCGTATTCATAGGTGATGGTAAAGCCTTTTTCCATGATGGTTCACTCCAATCCAAATAAGCGTTTCCCGTTTTCCCAGGTAATGTCCGTCATTTCCTCCGCCGTGACGCCCTTCCACTCCGCCAGCTTCTCAATCACATAGGGCAGATACCGGCTGTCGTTTCGCTTACCCCGGTAGGGGACAGGCGTCAGGTAGGGGGAGTCCGTCTCCACCACGATGCGGTCCAGGGGGGTGATGGCCGCCACCTCCGGCGCACGCTTCGCGTTTTTATAAGTGATGGGGCCGTCAAAGCCCAGATACCAGCCCCGCTTCAACAGCTCGGCGGCCATCTCCGGGCTGCCGGAGAAGCAGTGGAACACACCCCGGACTTCAGGATATTCCAAAACGATGGCGAGAGAATCCCCGTGGGCTTCCCGGTCGTGGATGATGACGGGCAAACCTAATTCCCGGGCCAGCTCCAGTTGGCGGCGGAACACCTGCTGCTGGAACTCCTTCGGCGGATTCTCTGCCCAGTAGTAGTCCAGGCCGATCTCCCCGATGGCAACCACCTTTTCATGGCCGCACAGGGCCCGGATGGCGTCGAAGTCAGCGTCGGTACACCCGCCGCAGTCCTCCGGGTGGATGCCAACAGCGGCGTAGACATGGGGATACTGCTCCGCCAGGGCCACCGCCGCCCGGGAGGAGGGCACGTCACAGCCGGGGTCTACCACCAGTCCCACCCCGGCGGCGGGGAGGGCGGACAGCACCGCGTCCCTGTCGGCGTTGAAGCCGCCGGAATCGTAATGGGCATGGGTATCAAAAATGGGCATGGGGCACCTCCTCGTTTTCCATTCTATTCTATCACACTTTTTGAAAAGAGCTATGACCAAACCGCAACAATTTTATCCGCCCAAACGGGCAGCAAAAAAGGACATCCCACCGGATGTCCTTTTGGCTCGACACAAATCAGCCGATCTTGTTCAGCTTCAGGGTCATAGCGCTCTTGCGGTGAGCGGCCGTGTTCTTGTGCAGAACGCCCTTGGCGACAGCCTGATCGACTTTCTTCACAGCAACCTTGTAAGCGCCATCGGCCTCGGTGCGATTGCCTTCTGCGGCAGCAGCCTCGAACTTCTTGATGGCGGTCTTCAGCTCGGACTTCGCGGCCTTGTTGCGGGCGTTTCTCACCTCTCCGATCAGAACGCGCTTCTTGGCAGACTTAATATTCGGCAAACCAAACACCTCCTTAGGCAAATTCAGTGGGATTTTCCACCGTGCAGAATGATATTTTAGCAGGGAAGTTCCGAAAAAGCAAGAGTTTTTTTACAATTTGTGCGCATTTTTTGTATATTGTATCTTTTACCGCAAAACCTAGGAAAAAGACCACAAGATTTTGTGTCGGGAGGCAGGCAGTATGTTCGCAAAACGCACCGATTTGGCTCTGGAGGCCAGGGAATTATGGCAGGAATCAGCGGAAAAGACCACCCGCCTGAACGGCGTGAAAGCCGCCAGGCAGCGGACGGAGGGCTATCCGGTGACCCGGGTGGACATCCTGGACGAGCAGGGCGAGCAGGCCCTGGGCAAGCCCCGGGGCACCTACCGCACCATCGACCTCACCACCTTCTGGCAGCGCAAGTCCGACTTTTTCGAGCGGGCGGTGCGGGCGGTGGGCGGCCAGCTCAAGGAGCTGCTGCCGGGGGAGGGGCCAGTGCTGGTCATCGGCCTGGGCAACGGCGCCATGACGCCGGACGCCATCGGCCCTCTGGCGGCGGACAGCGTGCTGGTGACCCGGCATCTCATCGCCGCCATGCCAAAGCACTTTTCCGGCTTCCGGCCCGTGGCGGTGTTCTGCACCGGCGTCCTGGGCACCACCGGAGTGGAGTCCGCGGAGGCGGTACGGGGGCTGGTGGCGGAGGTACAGCCCTCCCTGGTCATCGCCATCGACGCCCTGGCCTCCCGGCGGGTGGGGCGGGTCTGCACCACCGTGCAGCTCAGCGATACGGGCATCATCCCCGGCTCCGGGGTGGGGAATCACCGGGCAGCCCTGAACCGGGAGACCCTGGGGGTCCCGGTGTTCTCCATCGGCATCCCTACGGTGGTGGACGCCGCCACCCTGGCGGCGGACCTGCTGGAGGAGTCCGGCATTACGAACATCGACGAGGAGAAGCTCCGGGGCAGCCAGCAGAACCTGATGGTGACCCCCCGGGACATCGACGCGCAGGTCCGGGACCTTGCCAAGGTGGTAGGCTACGGCATCAACTGGGCCCTGCAGGACCTGGAGATCGAGGAGATCAACGCCCTGCTCAGCTAAAAACCGTCCCCGGGCCATTGGCCCGGGGACGGCTGCTCGTCAGCTCAGTTTCGGCAGGGTGTTGGCGCCGTGGGGCAGCAGGGTGGCCCGCAGGTCCTTGCCGCCATTCAGCTGCCGGGACAGCTCCAGCGCCTCGTCCAGGGTGCTGACAGTGTGGATCTTGGCGGTGCCGAACTGCTCCTGGGGGATGCCGGTAACGGCGATCAGGTGGTATTTCTCGGCGCTCTCGGCAAACAGGTAGCCGATGAAGGCGCCGATGGAGAAGTTCTCCCGCAGAGCCTTCTCCCGGTCCAGCATGGTGGCATAGCCTGCGATCTGGCGCTCCGTATCATCGTTGCCGAAGCCCTCGTCGGACTTGGTCACCAGGATGATGGTGCCGCCGTCCTCCACCACCTCCAGGGCGTTGCACAGCGTCTTGATGGTCTGGTAGAAGTTCAGGTCCTTGGGATAGCCACCGGCGCTGGCGATGACCATGGGGGTCTTTTCCTTAGCGGCCACGCCGTACATCTGGTCCACCAGATTGCAGGCGGCCTTGTGGGCGGTGATCCAGTTGCCGGCGAAGGCGCTGATGATCTTCTGGTTGTCGTCCACCACCACGTTGATGAGGAAGGAGGGCTTCACCATGGCGCAGGCCTCTATCATGTCGGCATGGACAGGGTTGCTGTCAGACAGGTTGGCGCTGCGGACCTCCGGGTTGGACCCGGCGCCCAGGCCGGGATTCAGGGCCAGGTTATGGTTCTTCATGATGGTCTCCCGGCCGGCAATACCGGGGAGAATGCTCTTACGGCCGCCGCCGAAGCCCGCCATGAAGTGGTACACCACACCGCCGGTGAGGATGATGTGGTCGCAGTCCAGCGCCCGCTTGTCCAGCCACACGGGCGTATCCCGGGAGGTGGTGCCCACGTACTGGAGGTTCTCCTCGTCGGTGCACTGGTGGTCCACCAGTCGGATGCGGTCATACACCGCCTGGGTCACCAGGCCAATGTGTTCCTCCCTCGTCTGCTGGCGGTGGGTGCCGGTGGCGGAGATGATGAGCATATCCTCGTCCCGGATTCCGGCACTCTCCAGTTCTTCGATCAAAATGGGGATGTAGGTCTCCGGAGACTGCCAGCGGCGGGTCACATCGGAGATAATGATGCACACCGTTTCACCGGGTTTCACAAGCTCCTTCAAGGGCTTGGAGTCAATAGGGTGCTCCAGGGCGTAGCGGATGTGCTCCGGTACGGTCCGCTGGGGCAGGTCTACATGGTTGGGCTCCAGCTCCGCCGCAATCAGCTCCGGGGGCAGCTTTACTTCAAATTCCTGCTGGCCGTATTTCATTGCTTCAGGCATGATAGACGCTTCCTTTCACAAAGGTCCGGGCACTGTCATCCAATGCCCGGCGTTTTATGGTTGTCATACAACGTGCAATATCATACCACATTATACAACGCTCAGACGAATTTTCATCTGGCATTTTTACTGAAAATAGGCACTGTTCTGCTTATATATCCAGCTCCAGCACCACAGGGCAGTGGTCGCTGCCCAGCACCTCGCTCCAGATGTCGGCGCTTTTGATCTTCTCTTTCAGCCGCTCAGAGACGATAAAGTAGTCGATGCGCCACCCCGCGTTGTTCTTCCGGGCGTTGAAGCGGTAGCTCCACCAGGAGTAGGCCCCGG
>CAMCNO010000064.1 GCA_945876285.1 uncultured Clostridia bacterium
CGGCCCACCACGATGTAGTCGCAGCCGGACTTGCCCGCCTTCTCGGGGGTCATGATGCGCTTCTGGTCTCCCACGGCGCTGTCGGCGAAGCGGATGCCGGGGGTGACGGTGACGAAGCTCTCACCGCACTTCTCCTTGACGAGAGCGGCCTCCAGGGGAGAGCACACCACGCCGTCCAGGCCGGAGTCGGCGGCGTTCTTGGCGTAGGACATGACGGTCTCCGCCATAGGCACGTCGATCAGCAGCTCGTTTTTCAGAGCGGCGGCGTCGGTGCTGGTCAGCTGGGTCACGGCGATCAGGATGGGACGGGTGCCGTCGGGCCGGGTCAGGCCCTCCAGAGCGCCCTTCATCATTTCGGAAGCGCCTGCGGCGTGGAGATTCACCATGTCCACATCCAGCCGGGAGAGGACGTTCATGGCCCGCTTCACCGTGTTGGGGATGTCGTGGAGCTTCAGGTCCAGGAAAATCTTGTGACCCCGGGCCTTGATGTCCCGGACGATCTGGGGGCCCTCGGCGTAGAACAGCTCCATACCGATCTTCACAAAGGGCTTCTCCCCGGCGGGGAACTGGTCCAGAAATGCCAGGGTGTCCTCACGGGTGGGGAAATCCAGGGCGATGATAACGTCTTTAGCCATGATGTGCTCCTCCTGTCAGTTCAGAAATATCAGTCACGCCCAACCGTTCACAGACGGCAGGCAGGTTTTCCACAATGGTCTTGCAGGCGTAGGGGTCCTTCAGGTTGGCGGCGCCCACCTCCACAGCGGTGGCGCCAGCCAGCATCATTTCCACGGCGTCCTCAGCAGAGGACACGCCGCCGCAGCCAATGACGGGGATTTTGACGGCCTCGTACACGTCCCACACCATCCGCAGGGCAATGGGGAACACAGCGGGGCCGGAGACGCCGCCGGTGCGGTTGGCGATGATGGGCTTGCGGGACTTCAAATCGATGCGCATGCCCAGCAGGGTGTTGATGAGGCACAGGCCGTCAGCACCCGCGTCCTCGCAGGCCTTTGCGATCTCCGCAATGTCGGTGACATTGGGGGTCAGCTTCATAAAGACGGGCTTGTCCGTGACGGCCTTCACCGCACGGGTGACTTCCGCGGCGGCCTTGGGGTCGCAGCCGAAGTTCTTGCCCCCGGCGTGGACGTTGGGGCAGGAGATGTTCACTTCCAGAATGTTCACCTGCTCCACATCGTTCAGCTTGCGGCAGTTTTCCGCATATTCCTCCAGAGAGAACCCGCCCACATTGGCGATAACGGGCCCCTGGAAAATCTGCGCGATGTTGGGCACTTCCTTTTCGATGACAGCGTCGATGCCGGGATTCTGGAGCCCCACGGCGTTCAGCATCCCGCCAGTCATCTCCGCGATGCGGGGCTGGGGATTGCCCAGACGGGCCTCCCCGGTGGTGCCCTTCCAGGAGAAGCTGCCCAGGATGTTCAGGTCGTATAATTCGGCGTACTCACGGCCGTAGCCGAAGGTGCCGGAGGCGGGGATGATGGGATTTTTCAGCTCCACGCCCGCCAGATTTACGGTCAGGTTTACCATACGATCTCCTCCTTGTACAGGATGGGGCCGTCCTTGCAGACCCGCTTGTACCCGTCCCTGGTGGGCACGGTGCAGCCCATGCAGGCGCCGAAGCCGCAGCCCATCCGGGCCTCGAAGCTGAACTGTCCGTCCTTGAGCTGGGGCAGGGAGTGGACGGCCTTCAGCATGGGCAGGGGGCCGCAGGAGAGCACGTAGCCGCACTCCGGCACTGCTTTGATGCAGTCAGTGACGAAGCCCTTCACGCCTAAAGAACCATCCTCGGTGGCGATCAGCAGACGGCAGCCCAGGGCGGCGAACTCCTCCAGATAGAAGGCGTCCTTTCCGGTGCGGAAGCCCAGAGCGATGGTGGGGTTCTGACCCCGCTCCAGCATCCGCCGGGCCAGGCCGTACAGCGGCGCGATGCCGATGCCGCCGCCCGCCAGAACAGGGTGTTCCCCGGCGAGACTCATGTCAAAGCCGTTGCCCAGACCGCTGAGCACGTCCAGCTCGGTGCCGGGCACACAGCGCACCAGCTCCTTGGTGCCGTCGCCCACGACTTTCACCAGCAGCATCAGGGCGTCCTCCGTCCAGTTGCAGATGGAGATGGGTCGCCGCAGGAACTTGCCGGGCAGCTCGATATTCACGAATTGGCCCGGCGCGGTAATGGCGGAGGTGTCGCCGGAGAGCACCAGCTCATAGGTGTCCTCCGTCAGCTGCCGGGCGTGTTCCATGGTAAAGAGAGACTTTTTCATAAAACGTCCTCCTGGGTGTTCAGGTCATGGTAGACGATCTCCCCGCCGCAGACGGTCATGGCGACGGCGGCGGACACGCCCCAACCGTCAAAGGGGGTGGCCCGGCCCAGGGAGCGGAACGTCTGGCTGTCGATGACATGGGGGCGGTTCAGGTCCAGCACCGTCAGGTCGGCAGGCTGCCCTTCTTCCAGGGAGCCGCCGGGCAGGCCGAAAATTTTCCGGGGATTGACGCACAGAGCGTTCAAAATCGTTTCCAACGGCACGATGCCGGTCTCCACCAGATTCGTGTACAGAATGGGGAAGGCGGTCTCCAGCCCCACGATGCCGTTGAGACTGCCCCGCAGGCCCTTGGATTTCTCCTCGGCGCTGTGGGGAGCGTGATCGGTGGCGATGCAGTCCACAGTGCCATCCAGCAGTCCGGCCACCAGGGCGTCCCGGTCCTCCGCCGAGCGGATGGGGGGATTCATTTTGAACCGCCCCTCGTCCAGCAGATCCTCGTCGGTGAGCACCAGATAGTGGGGCCCGGTCTCGCAGGTCACGGGCAGGCCCTCGGCCTTGGCGGAGCGGATGAGGGCCACAGTCTCCTTGGTGGAGATGTGGCACACATGGTAGCGGCAGCCCGTCTCCCGCACCAATTGAATGTCCCGCTCCACCTGCTTCCACTCGCTGGCGGGGTCGTTGCCGGGGAAGCCGTTCCGGCGGGCAAATTCCCCGTCGTGGATGGCCCAGCCCTTTGTCAGCAGGGATTCATCCTCGCTGTGAGCCACGATGGGCTTGTCCAGCGATTTAGAAAGCAGCATGGCCTGCCGCATCATCTCCCGGGACTGGACGCCCCGCCCGTCGTCGGAGAAGCCTGCTACCTGGGGAGCCATGGCTGCCAGCTCCGCCAGTTCCTCGCCCTTTTCGCCCCGGGTGATGGCACCGTAGGGATAAACATGGACCTTGGCGTTTTTCCGGATGAGGTCCAGCTGCACCTGCAGATTTGCCGCGTCGTCGGGGACAGGCTTTAGGTTGGGCATGGAGCAGACGGCGGTGTAGCCGCCGGCGGCAGCTGCCGCTGTGCCGGAGAAAATCGTTTCCTTATAAGAAAAACCAGGCTCCCGAAGATGAACATGAACATCGACGAAACCTGGAACGATCAAATGATTATGCAATTCAATGACGGAAAAGCCTTCCATGGGAAGGGAGGAAGAAACAATACGGCCCTGGTCAATGGCGAGGTCCATATTCTGAAATCCACCATTCAAAAAAACGGTTCCGCCGGTCAGCAGCAGACTCATGGGGCATCTCCTTTCTTCGTTTCATACGCACTATTCGACTTATTATTTTATCGGAAACGGCAGGGGATGTCAACGGCATTTTCCTACCGGGGGCATACAAAAAGCGGGCCGGAAACAGGCCCGCTTTTGGAGGGTTCGTCCCTTCAGTCCTGGGGATACCGGGGGCGGGTATCCTGGCACTGCCCGTACAGCCGTGAGACCATGGGCCAGTTGATGCGCCGCCACCAGGCCTCGAAGTAGTCGGCCCGGCGGTTCTGATACTGCAGGTAGTAGGCGTGCTCCCACACGTCGCAGGTCAGCAGGGGACACAGGGGCAGGGGCGTATCCTGGTTGGCGGTCTTTCGGACGGACAGCGTACCGTCCCTGTCGCAGACCAGCCAGGCCCACCCGGAGCCGAACACCCCCAGGGCGGCGGTTTTCATGGCGGATTTCAAAGCGGCCATCCCGCCCAGATCCCGCTCCACGGCGGCAGTCAGGGCCGCGTCACGCCCTTCGCCGGGATTTGGGGTCATGCCCTGGAAGTACAGCGTGTGGTTGTATACGCCCCCGGCGTTGTTGCGGACGCCCTGGCGGATGTCCTCCGGCAGGCGGCACCAATCCATGCAGAGCTGCTCCAGCGTCCAGTCCTGACAGGCGGGGCAGGTGGCCAGCAGCTTGTTCAGATTGTCTACGTAAGCGGCGAAATGTTTGTCGTGGTGGAAATGGAGCGTCTTTTCGTCGATTTCCGGCAGCAGGTCGCCCTCCCCATAGGGCAGAGGCGGCAGGGAAAAGGGGTAATGAGGTCCCATCATCGTTCCTCCTCAGAAAGACTCTGCTCCTAGTATATGCGCCCCGCCCAAAAAGTATCAGAAAAGCGCCCGCCATCCTTTCGGACGGCGGGCGCCGCTGTAAGAGCGTTTACTTTTTCAGGCTGTCCACCCACTTGCCGTACTTCTCCACATTGGCGGCAGCGTCGGCGGCGTCCTTGCCCTGGGCCAGGATGTAGACCTTGATCTTGGGCTCGGTGCCGGAGGGCCGGACGATGACGGAGGTGCCGTCGGCCATCTCGAACCGCAGCACGTTGGAGCCGGACAGCTCCATGCGGCTCTGTGCGCCGGTGGCGGTGTCCGTGACAGAGCCGTCCTTGTAGTCCTTGAACTGGGAGACCTTCACGCCGGAAATCTCAGCGGGGGGATTTTCCCGGAGGCCCTTCATCAGGTTCGCCATGTCCCGCAGGCCGTCCAGGCCGGGCATCACCAGGTTGTAGGTGTGCTCGGCAAAGTAGCCGTACTTCTCGTAAAGGGCGTCCAGCGCGTCGGCCAGCGTCATGCCCTGGGCGGCATACCAGGCGGCCATCTCGGTCAGCAGCAGGGAGGCGGTGACGGCGTCCTTGTCCCGGACGTAGTCGCCCACCATGTAGCCGTAGCTCTCCTCGTAGGCGAAGATGACCTTGCCCTCGCCGGAATTCTCCAGCTTGTCCTTCTTCTCCGCCAGGAACTTGAAGCCGGTGAAGGTATCGAAGCTCTGGAGGCCGTTGACCTCGGCCACTTTGCGGGCCATCTCGGTGGTGACGATGGTCTTGAGGGCCACGGGCTTCTCGGGCAGCTTGCCGGAGCGCTTCATGGCGCCGATCAGATAGTCCAGCAGCAGAACGCCGGTCTGGTTGCCGGAGATGACCTTGAACTCGCCGTCCTTGGTGCGCACCATGATGCCCACGCGGTCGGCGTCGGGGTCGGAGCCCAGGATAAAGTCGGCGCCCTCGCGCTTGGCGATCTCCACCGCCAGATAGAAGCCCTCGGGGTTCTCGGGGTTGGGGGAGACGACGGTGGGGAAGTTGCCGTCAATGACCATCTGTTCCGGCACGCAGATAAGGTGCTTGATGCCCAGGCGGTACAGCGCCTCAGGAATCAGCTTGTGGCCGGTGCCGTGGAAGGGGGTGTAGACCAGCTTGAAGCTGTCGGCCACCTTGGCGACGGTCTCGGCGTCGTTGACCTGGGCCATGACGTTGGAGAGGAACTTCTCGTCGGTCTCGGCGCCCAGGACCTCAATGAGGCCCGCCTTGACGGCCTCGTCATAGTCCATGGTCTTGATGTCGTTGAAAATGTCGATCTCACCCAGCCGCTTGGCAATGGCGTCGGCGTGGTGGGGAGGCAGCTGGGCGCCGTCCTCCCAGTAGACCTTGTAGCCGTTGTACTCCTTGGGGTTGTGGCTGGCGGTGACGTTGATGCCCGCCTGGCAGTGGTACTCCCGGACCGCGAAGCTCAGCTCGGGAGTGGGCCGCAGGGACTCGAAAATGCGGACATGGATGCCGTTGGCGGCGCAGACCTTGGCGGCCTCCACGGCGAACTCCTGGGAGTGGTTGCGGCAGTCCATGCAGATGGCCACGCCCCGGCGCTTGCCCTCCTCACCCTCGGCGGCGATGACGTCGGCAAAGCCCTGGGTAGCCCAGCGGATGACATGGACATTCATATTATGCAAACCGACATACATGGTGCCGCGAAGGCCTGCGGTGCCGAACTCCAGGGGGCCGTAGAACCGGGACTCGATCTCCTTGGGATCATCTTTAATGGCCTCCAATTCGGCCTTTTCCCCGGCAGACAGGGCGGGACTGTTCAGCCACTTTTCGTATTCCTTCATGAAATCCATTTTCTCGTTCCTCCTCTAAATTTTATGTAAACTGAATCGTACAGATCATCACACTTGACTATACAGAGGTCATTTGCTTCAATCCGGTGAAAAATAACACACGGGGCACTCGTAGGCACGCCAAATAAAAGGGCCCAGGTATCTTCCGTACTCCCCACGAACGATGCGGTTTCCGCAAACGGGACAGCGGTGATAAGTTAGCGCACAGCCGACAATGAAAGCAACCATGGGCAAAGGGCAGAAAGCAAACAGAACATTTGCAATTGAGGAGTTTTCTCGAAGGGCGGTGCCGAGAAGGAACAGGGCAACGCTTAAAAGACAGAAGAAATCCGTGAGATTCGCTTTCCGGCGGAAGCGGCGGGCAATTTGACGCTTTTCCTCTGGAGAGAGGTTTTGATTGGGCATGGATCCAGGAAAAAAGTCGGACATGGCTCCTCCTTTTCAACATTATGCAAACTTACTCTTCCAAGTCCTCCGGCGCTTCCAGCAGCGCCTTGGCCTCCTCCAGCCGGGAAGCGGGTACATAGATCTCCACGCCCAGCCCGGCGAAGCCCAGTACCACCTTGCCCTGCGTGCCCACTTTAAAAGCCGGGATACCAAAGCCCTCCAGCATGGAGAGGGTGATGTCCGCCATGCCGTCCAGCTCCGACTGCAAGGTCAGCTTCTCCGCCTTTTCCGGCTGGCCGTTATCGTCCTTGGGCCACCGTTCCGCTAAGCTCTTATCGGCCATGGCCCAAAAATCTTTTGCCTGCTCCATGGGAACCACTCCTTATACAAATTTTCAATAAAACGATTTCATCGTTTTATTGCGCCGCAGAATGCGGCGCAAGCGGCAAAGCCGCTGAAAATGTTGTTCAATACTATCTTTCACGCCGCAGGCGGCACGGCGTGAAACGCCGTGATAAAAACATTTTTAAATGTTTTTATTGAAGAATAGTATTATTTATGATATTTGCTCCCCGCGTTGATCTGGTACGCCCGGTAAATCTGCTCCAGGAGCATCACCCGGGCCAGATGGTGGGGGAAGGTCATGGGGGACATGGACAGCTTCACCGCCGCCAGCTCCTTGACAGACGGATGCAGCCCGAAGGACCCGCCGATAAGAAATACCAGATGGCTGTCTCCCCGGCTGGCGCTGTCGGCCATCAGCCGGGCCAGCTCCTCGCTGGAACGGGTCTTTCCCTCCACGCACATGGCGATGACATAGGCGGAGGGAGGCAATTTGCTCCGGATGGCGTCGGCTTCCTTTGCCAGCGCCGCCCCGATTTGGGCGGGGGAGGGGTCCTCCGGCAGCCGTTCCTCGGCCAGCTCCACGATGTCCAGCTTGCAAAAACGCCCCAGCCGCTTC
>CAMCNO010000065.1 GCA_945876285.1 uncultured Clostridia bacterium
GCCTCCTATCTGGAGGACATGGGCTTTTATATCGTGGACAATATGCCCGCCGCCATGATTCTGAAATTTGCGGAATTCTGCGCCGGGGGTAGCGGACGGTATGACCGGGTGGCCCTGGTCTACGATGTGCGGACGGCCAGCTCCTTTGCGGAGCTGTTTGACGTGCTGGATAAGCTGCGGGCCATGGAGGGCGCCTGCCGGATGCTGTTTCTGGAGGCGGAGCCTGAGGTCATCATCAAGCGGTATAAGGAGACCCGGCGCCGCCATCCCCTGGCGGACCAGACGGATTGCCTGGAGGACGCCGTCCGCCGGGAGCGGGAGCTGATGCAGCCGGTGCGGGAGCGGGCGGACTATATCATCGACACCTCCCGAACCTCCACCGCCCAGCTTCGGGGCGAATTGCTGCGGCTGTTCGGTGACCCGGAGGAGAAGGGCGGCATGACTGTCAGTGTCACATCCTTCGGCTTCAAATACGGCCTGCCTTTGGATGCGGACCTGGTTTTTGATGTGCGCTTTATGCCCAATCCTTTTTACATTGAGGAGCTGCGGCCACAGACCGGCCTGGACCAGGCGGTCAAGGACTACGTATTTTCGTTCCAGCAGACCCAGGGCTATCTGAAGCGGCTGGAGGACCTGCTGGCATTTTCCCTGCCGCTGTATGCGGAGGAGGGAAAGACCTCGCTGGTCATCGCCGTGGGCTGCACGGGAGGACACCATCGCTCCGTGGCGGTGACCCATGCCCTGGCGGAGTTTATCGGCGGTCAGGGCTATCAGGTATCGGAGAACCACCGGGATATGAACCGGGGAGGCTGAGTGATGGAAAAAAGAAGGACCCGGGGGCCGAGAGTTGCCGTCATCGGCGGCGGTCACGGCCTTTCCAATATGCTGCGGGGACTGAAACGATATACGGAAAATATCTCCGCCATCGTCACGGTGGCGGATGACGGCGGCGGCAGCGGGATGCTGCGTCAGGACCTGGGGATGCCCCCGCCGGGGGACATCCGCAACTGTCTGGAAGCCCTGGCCAACACGGAACCGCTGATGAGCGAGCTGATGCACTACCGCTTTACGGAGGGGTCGCTGGCAGGGCAGAGCTTCGGCAATCTGTTCCTGGCGGCCCTCAATGGCATTTCTCCATCCTTTGATGCGGCGGTGAGCCGCATGAGCCAGGTCCTGGCCATTACGGGCCGGGTGCTGCCTGTGACCACGGCCGATGTGCAGCTGGAAGCGGAATTTGAAAACGGCGCGTCGGTGATCGGAGAATCCAAGATTTTTTATTGCAAGAAGAAAGAGGATTGCCGTATCACCAAGGTGCGGCTCATTCCTGAGCACTCGAGAGCGCTGCCCGAGGCGGTGGAGGCCATCCGGGAGGCGGATATGATCATCCTGGGGCCGGGAAGCCTGTACACCAGTATTATCCCCAACCTGCTGGTGGACGGCATCGTGGAGGCCATCCTGCAGTCGGACGCCCTCAAGGTCTATGTCGCTAACGTCATGACCCAGGAGGGGGAGACAGAGGGTTATACAGCCTCGGACCACATTGCGGCTATTTTCCAGCACTCCGCGCCGGGACTGTTCGACCTTTGCCTGACGAATTCTTCTCCTGTCCCGCCGGATGTGGCCGCCCGCTATGCACAGGAGGGAGCGGAGCCGCTGCGGTACGACGCCGGACGCTGCGCCGCCCTGGGAGTGGAGCTGGTGAGCCGGCCCATTGCGACGGTCGAAAACGGCTATGTCCGCCACCAATCGGAAAACCTTGCCAGGGAGCTGATCCAGCTCCACGCCGAGCGGAGCGTCCGCATCGCTGGAGAGGGCAAGGACAGCTACCGCATCGAGCGGAAAGCGTAAAGAAAGGGAACTATGTCTTTTTCATTCGATACAAAAAATGAATTATGCAGGCTGCCGGTGCAGAAGCTGTGCTGTGCCCGGGCAGAGGCGTACGGGATTTTGCTCTACTGCAATACCTTCAGCTCCACGGAGGTCCGTATCATCACGGAGAATCCCAACTTTGCCGCGCGGCTGCCTAAGCTGTTCCACCGCGCCTTTGGCCTGCGGTTCGACCGCCAGCCGGAGCCGGACCAGCCGGGGAAGATGGTGTTCCAGATCACGGAACGGAAGAAGCTGGATCACATCACGAACCTGCTGGGATACGACCCCCGGCAGAACCTGGTGCTGCATATCAACTTCGCCATGCTGGAGGAGGAGTGCTGCCGGGCGTCCTTCCTGCGGGGCATTTTCTTTGCAGGAGGCAGCGTCACCGACCCGCTGAAGCGCTATCACCTGGAACTGACGACCTCCCACGCCCAGGCCAGCCGGGAGCTGGATGTGCTGCTGCGGGAATGCGGTTATCCGCCTAAGAGCGTGTCCAGAAACGGCAGCTTTGTGACGTATTTCAAGCAGAGCGACCAAATCGAGGATTTTCTCACCCTCATCGGCGCCCCGGTGGCGGCCATGAATGTCATGGGCGCCAAGATGGAAAAGGACCTGCGAAACAGCGTGAACCGGCGGCTGAACTGCGACAGCGCCAATCTGGACAAAGCCGTCCTGGCCGCCCAGGAGCAGATGGAGGCCATCCGCACCCTTCAGACGGCGGGGCTGCTGGACCAGCTTCCGGACAAGCTTCAGATGACAGCGGCGCTCCGGCTGGAGAACCCGGAACTGACCCTTAGTGAACTGGCGGAGGCATTTGACCCGCCGGTGAGCAAATCCTGCCTGAACCACCGTCTGCGGAAGCTGTTGGAGTTGGCGAGAGCTGTGAAGTAATTTGCCATTACATAATAGAAAACAGAGGGGATAGCACATGGATCGCTTTGAAAAAGCCAATGACTACCACAAAAGGGGTTTTAACTGCTGCCAGAGCGTGCTGGCGGCCTTTTCCGACCTGACGGGCCTTTCCGAGCAGGCCAGCTTTGATATTGGCGGCGGCTTTGGCGGCGGCGCGGGCACGGGAGAGCTGTGCGGCGCTATCAGCGGCGCGGTGATGACGCTGGGACTGCTGACGCCTGCGGACCCCGCTGACCCAGCGGGCAGCAAAAAACGTTCTGTGGCTTTGAGCAAGGAGCTGCAGAAGCGGTTCTCTGAAAAATTCGGTGCCCTGCGGTGCCAGGACTTGCTGAAAAACAAGTTTACACCGGATGATACCACGCCGGCTGCTAAGGCGTTGGGCCTGACAGGCCACTGTGATATCATGATCGTCACTGCCGTGGAGATCGTAGAGGAGCTGCTGGCGGAGCGGGCGTAACAAAGCCCATCAGGCATACAAGCGAAAGAGGAGAGAGCCATGTCCTTCGTCCATTTACACGTTCATACGGAATACAGCCTGCTGGACGGCGCCTGCCGCATCCGGGACCTTCCCAAGGTCGTGAAGGAGCTGGGACAGACGGCCTGCGCCATCACGGACCACGGCGTCATGTACGGCGTCATCGACTTCTACCGCTCCTGCAAGGCCGAGGGCATCAAGCCCATTATCGGCTGCGAGGTCTATGTGTCTCCCAAGGGGCGCTCCCGGTTTGAAAAAATTCACGAGTTTGACGCTGAGAGCCGCCATCTGGTGCTGCTGTGCGAGAATGAGGAGGGCTACCGCAACCTCTCCTACATGGTGTCCATGGCCTGGACGGAGGGCTTTTATATCAAACCACGCATTGATCTGGCCCTGCTGAAAGAGCACAGCAAGGGCCTGGTGGCCTTGTCTGCGTGTCTGGCTGGAGAAATTCCCCGGATGCTGCGGAATGGGGAGTACGACAACGCCAAAAGCTATGCACTGCAGATGCAGGATATTTTCGGTCCGGACCACTTCTATCTGGAGCTCCAGGATCACGGCATCCGGGATCAGGCTATCGTCAACCAGAGCATCCTGCGGCTCCACCAGGAGACGGGCATCCCCATGGTGTGCACCAATGACGCACACTACCTGCGAAAAGAGGACGCGGAGGCCCACGACGTGCTGCTGTGCATCCAGACCGGCAAGACCATCGACGACGAGAACCGGATGCGCTATGAGCCCCGAAACTTCTACCTCCGCAGCGAGGCGGAGATGGCGGACCTGTTTGAGGACTATGAGGGCGCCATCGCAAACACCGAAAAAATCGCGGAGATGTGCAACCTGGAATTTACATTCGGCAAGTATCACCTTCCGGAATTCCAGCTTCCTCCGGGCTACGACAGTTTTTCCTACCTGAAAAAGCTCTGCGACGAGGGATACAAGGAGCGGTACGGTGAGGACGACCAGTACCGGGGCCAGCTGAAATATGAGCAGGACATGATCGAGAAGATGGGCTTTACGGACTATTTCCTCATCGTGTCTGACTTTGTACGCTACGCCAAGAGCGTGGGCATCCCGGTGGGTCCGGGACGCGGCTCCGCCGCCGGGTCTATGGTCAGCTATTGTCTGCATATCACGGACATCGACCCTATGCAGTACAGCCTGTACTTCGAGCGGTTCCTGAACCCGGAGCGGGTCAGCATGCCCGATATCGATATGGACTTCGGCGACACCCGCCGGGGCGAGGTGGTGGACTATGTCCGCCGGAAGTACGGCGATGACCATGTGGCCCAGATCGTCACCTTTGGCACTATGGCCGCCCGGGGCGTCATCCGGGACGTCGGCCGTGTCATGAACATCCCCTACGCCGAGGTGGATCAGATCGCCAAGCAGGTGCCCAACACTTTGCACATTACCTTGGATGACGCCCTGCGGCTTTCCAAGCCCCTTTCCGACCTGTACGATACAAATGAACAGGTAAAAAACCTCATTGACACCGCCCGGGCACTGGAGGGAATGCCACGCCACGCATCTACCCATGCTGCCGGCGTGGTCATCACGAAGCGGCCGGTGTACGAGTATGTCCCCCTGGCAAAGAACGACGAATCCGTGGTGTGCCAGTACGTCATGACCACCCTGGAGGAGCTGGGTCTGCTGAAAATGGACTTCCTGGGGCTGCGGAACCTGACAGTACTGGATGACGCGGTGAAGATGCTCCAGGAGCATCAGCCGGACTTCCGGCTGGAGGACATCCCCGAGGACGATAAAGAGACCTTCGAGATGATCTCCCGGGGCCAGACCTCCGGCGTGTTCCAGATGGAATCCTCCGGTATGACCGGCGTGTGCGTGGGCCTGAAGCCTCAGAATATTGAGGATATCACCGCCATCATCGCGCTGTACCGCCCCGGCCCCATGGACTCCATCCCACGGTTTATCGCCTGCAAGCAGAATCCCAAGCTCATCACCTACAAGCACCCGTCTCTGAAGCCGATTTTGTCCATCACCTATGGTTGTATCGTCTACCAGGAGCAGGTCATCCAGATCTTCCAGCAGCTGGGCGGCTATTCCCTGGGCCAGGCGGATATGGTGCGCCGGGCCATTTCTAAAAAGAAAGCCGCCCAGATCCAAAAGGAAAAGGACGCATTTATCCACGGTGACAAGGAGCGGGGCATTACAGGCTGCGTGGCCAACGGCATCCTGGAGGCGACCGCTGAGGCCATCTACCAGGAAATCTACGATTTCGCCAACTACGCCTTCAACAAGGCCCACGCCGTTTCCTATGCGGTGGTGGCCTATCAGACGGCGTACTTCAAGTGCCACTACACGAAGGAGTACATGGCGGCGCTGCTGACCAGCGTGCTGGATAACTCCGACAAGGTGGCGGGGTATATCAACGAGTGCAAGGACTGCGGCATCGCCCTGCTGCCGCCGGATATCAACCGCTCCTCTGACCGTTTTACGGTAGAGGAGGGCGGTATCCGCTTCGGATTGGTGGCCATCAAGAATATTGGCCGGGGCTTCATTCAGGCGGTGATGCGGGAGCGGGAGAACGGGGCGTTTACATCGCTCAACGATTTTTGCAGCCGCATGGTAGGCAGCGATATGAATAAGCGGGCGGTGGAAAACCTGATCCGGGCGGGCGCCTTTGACTCCACCGGGGCCCGACGGTCTCAGCTCATCAAGGTCTATGAGACGGTGATGGATTCTGTTGCCGCCCAGCAGCGGCAGAATCTGGAGGGCCAGATGGACTTCTTCTCCATGGCTGCCGGAGCTGCTTCCGCAAGCAATGTGAAGGAAATTCCCTTGCCGGATATTCCGGAGTACACCGCCCAGGAGCTGATGACCATGGAGAAGGCGACCACGGGGCTCTACCTCTCCGGTCATCCTATGGATGCCTACCGGGACATCGTGCGGAAGCTGAACGCGCCGTCCATCGGCTCCATTCTGGAGGATTTTGCCCAGGAGGGCGGCCCTACCCGGTTTGCGGATAATCAGCGCATTACCATCGCCGGTGTGGTGACCTCCAGCAAGACCAAGACCACGAAAAACAACAGCCTGATGGCCTATGTCACAGTGGAAGACGATACCGCCGCCATGGAGATGCTATGTTTTTCCAAGGTGCTGGATACCTGCGGTGCCTATTTGAAGGAGAATCAGGCCGTCGTGGTGAAGGGGAAGCTGTCCGTCCGGGACGAAAAAGCGCCCCAGATCATGTGCGATTCCGCCTACCCACTGTCCACGGCGGAGGGCGGCCTGCCGTCTCAGCCTCAGCCAAAAGGGGAGAAGCTGGTACAGGGGAGTACGCTGTATCTGAAATTCCCAAGTATCGAAGACCCGGCGGTGCGGCATATGAAGCTGGTGTTCCATATGTTCCCCGGCACCACCCAAGTGAAAATGGTCATGGCGGATACCCGGAAGGTCTACGCCACCCAGGTGCTGCTCCACAAGGCGCTGGTGGAGGAGGCAAAAGAAACGCTGGGCGCTGAAAATGTAGTTGTAAAATGAAATAGGCCTGGGTATTTGAGTAAACGCATAAAGAAAACAGCCGCTTCAGCGGCTGTTTTCTTGCATTTACCAAGCGTGGCGTAAAGCCCCTGCCTTTAGGCATGGGGATATAAGCCACA
>CAMCNO010000066.1 GCA_945876285.1 uncultured Clostridia bacterium
TAGGCCTTCATCAGGTTGATACGGGTCAGGAACTCATTGGCGGAGAACACACCCTTGTAGTTGACGCCGGGAATGTTCATGAACATGGGCAGACCGGCGCCGGAGCCGATGAACACGGCCTCGAAGCCCTGCTCCTCCATCAGCTCGTCAACGGTGATGGTGCGGCCGACCACGGTATCGGTGGCAATAGTAACGCCCAGAGCCTTCAGGCCGTCCACTTCCTTCTGGACGATGGACTTGGGCAGACGGAACTCGGGGATGCCGTAAACCAGCACGCCGCCGGCCAGGTGCAGGGCCTCAAAGACGGTGACCTCGTAACCCTTGCGGGCCAGGTCGCCGGCGCAGGTCAGGCCTGCGGGGCCGGAGCCCACGATGGCCACGCGGTGGCCGTTGGAGGCGGGCTTCTCAGGCAGGGTGTGGCAGTTGGCGTTGTGCCAGTCGGCCACGAAACGCTCCAGACGGCCGATACCCACGGGCTCGCCCTTCTTGCCCCGGACGCAGTACTTCTCGCACTGGTTCTCCTGGGGGCAGACGCGGCCGCAGACGGCGGGCAGAGCGGAGGTATGGGAGATGATCTGATAGGCCTCCTCGAAGTTGCCCTTGGCGACTTCGGCGATGAACTCGGGGATATGTACCATAACGGGGCAGCCGGTCATGCAGGGCTTGGCCTTGCAGTTCAGGCAGCGCTGGGCCTCGTCCAGGGCCTGGGCCTCGGTGTAGCCAAGAGCCACTTCCTCAAAGTTCTTGTTCCGAACATTGGGCTCCTGAGAGGGCATGGGATTCTTCGTCAAAGACATATTGGCCATGATTATTCGGCCTCCTTTTTGAACAGGTTGCAGGTCTCCTCGTGCTTGTGCATCTCGAAATCACGGTACATCTGGTTGCGCTTGACAGCGATGTCCCAGTCCACCTTGTGGCCGTCAAAGTCGGGACCGTCCACGCAGGCGAACTTCATCTCGCCGCCAACGCTCAGGCGGCAGCCGCCGCACATACCGGTGCCGTCCACCATGATGGGGCTCATGGAAACGGTGGTGGGGATTCCGTAAGGCTTGGTAGTCAGGGAGACGAACTTCATCATGATCATGGGGCCGATGGCAAACACCTCGTCATACTGGTTGCCGGCCTCGATCAGCTCCTTCAGGGCGTCGGTGACCAGGCCCTTCTGACCGTAAGAACCGTCGTCGGTGCAGATCTTCAGCACATCGGAGGACTTGCGGAAGTCATCCTCCAGGATGACCAGGTCCTTGTTCTTGAAGCCGACCACCGCATGGACCTCGGCGCCGTCATCGTGGAACTTCTTCAGCACGGGATAGGCGATGGCGCAGCCCACGCCGCCGCCGACCACGCAGACCTTCTTCTTGCCCTCGGTCTCGGTGGCCTTGCCCAGGGGGCCCACGAAGTCCTGTAGATAGTCGCCCTCGTTCAGGTGGGTCAGCTTTTCGGTGGTGGCGCCCACGGTTTGGACGATGATGGTAACGGTGCCCTTCTCGGGATCGTAGTTATTGATGGTGATGGGGATGCGCTCACCGTTCTCATCCACGCGGAGGATGATGAACTGGCCCGGCTGGGCCTTCTTGGCGATCAGGGGCGCCTCGATCTCGTACAGCGTGACTGTGGGACGGAGGGCCTCTTTTCTGACGATGCGATACATACTATTCCTTCTTTCCCAAATGATGAAATTAAAACGATCTGTATCCTGCCATATACGCATTACTGATATAATAATATAAGAACCGGACTTCGTCAATCCATAAATGACAATTTTTTCACAAATTATCCGTTTGCACACAAAATATGCTCAAAGGAGCGTAAACTGACGCCCGTCAGAGCGGACGACTCCCTCCTCCCGCAGACGCTTCAGCTCCCGCATCATGGCGCTGCGATCTGTTGCGATGTAATCCGCCAAGGTACTGAGCGAAAACGGCAATGTAAAGGTATTGCTCCCCGCCCGCTCCGAAAGCTGGCGGAAGTAACAGAGGAGCTTTTCCCTGATAGACCGGCGGGACAGCACGTCCACCCGCTGGCTGAGGGCCTGGGCCTTATCACTCATCAGCCGCAGCATATTCTGCACTAAAACGCTGTGGCGGTTACAGGCGTGCTCACACCGCTTGAGGATATGGGGATAATCGATGAACAGCACGTCGCAGGGGGTACGGCACACCACCTGCAGGCTGTCTCCGCTGGAGCCTGCGAAAGCCAGCGTACGGCCAAAAACGCCGCCGGGGCCCAGCTCCTCCATCACAGTGGCCACTCCCTCCTCATCGATGCGGATCAGCGCGGCGCAGCCCCGTTCCACGATCCCCACAGCGTCATTCTTCGGGGAGGAAAAATCGTAGATGAGGTCATCTGACCGAAAGGATTTCTGGACAGCCTGAAAGCAGGTGAGCAAGCTGCGGTATTCTTCGTAACTGATATCCTGAAATAGAGGACTTTTTTCCAGCTCCTGCTGCGACAGCATAACGCCGCCTCCTTCTGTGTTGCATATATCACAAAGATATCATAACAGCTTCCCCTGGAAAAGTAAAGCACTTTTGCCAGCAGATTTCATAAATTGTTCACCATTGCGGGCGGCAGATATTGTATATTATGGATAGAGGCCGAAGAGCCAAATACAGGCGGGCTTTCCGTCTTCGAGAAAAGGGGCAGTTTTTGTGAATATTGCGTACTTTCTGCTTCCCAAAAACCGCGTCGCATACCTCTACGACGACTATACCTTCCGCCAGGGACTGGAGAAAATGCGGCACCACGGCTACACCGCCATCCCTGTCATCAGCCGGGACGGCAAGTATGTGGGCACCGTCAGCGAGGGAGACTTTCTGTGGCGCCTTCTCTCTGATGAGCAAGACAGCCAGTGGGCTTGTTCCATGAAGGACCTGGAACAGCTCCGTGTCCGGGACATTCTCCGGGAGACCCAGTACCTTCCCGTCCGTATCACCGTCAGCATGGAGGAGCTGCTCTCCAGCGCCATGAACCAAAATTTCATCCCCGTGGTGGACGACACCGGCAGCTTCATCGGCATCGTCACCCGAAAAGACATCATCCGTTACTTTGCGGAGGGAAAAAACGTCTCTGAAAAGCCGTTTTTGCAGAAAATCGTATGAAAATGGGCCTGACTTTTGTCAGGCCCACTTTTTTACCGTTTTCCGCAGACCGTATCCGCCAGGCGGCGGGCTTCCTCCTCCACGGCAGTTCTCCCGCTATGGGCAGGGACTTCCCTTTTGACTGCTGCGGCCCGCTTTCCCTGGGACTTCAGCGCCCCACAGCAGGCAAACGCCAGCAGGCAGGTGGCGCCCACCCGCCAGACTGTCTGGGAATAGACATCATATCCCTGCCAGACCGTGGGCAGGGCCAAATCGGCCACCGCCAGAACAGCCGTCATGCCCAGCAGAAGCAGTACATTCCTGGGGCGCAAAATCTTACGCAGCGGCGCATCAGGGAAGGCCGCCTTCACAGAGCAGGCAAATACCGCCGTCAGGATCAGCCCCAGACAGAGCCAGCCCAAAACCCTGCTCAGCAGCGGCGTCAATGCGTTGGCCCATAAGGTAGAAAAACCGGTCAGAAGGACCCAGCCCAGCACCCACAGCGGGACCCCCACCAGCATCCGAACTGCCGCCGGCAGGCCCAGTACCCACTCCCGGATACGGGCCGCGGGGCCTTTCTGCCGCTCCTCTGTCGCCGTACCGCCGTCATCCTCATCCGTCTGCACGGAAACAATGGCCGCAGGCTCTCCCATGAGATCCGCGGGGCTGTCGAACACCGTGCCGGTGACCATACCGGCTGCCGCCGCCACCGTCACAGCCGCAGCCGCCGCGGCTTTCTTTTTATCCATCTGAGCGCCCCCTTTTCCGGGATATTCTACCTCACATGCCAAAAAAAGGCAAGAAAAACCGGTGCCATCCGGCACCGGTCACGTATCTGTCAAAAAATACCCAGATGCTCCAGCAAAATCTTCACACCCAGCAAAATCAAAATGATGCCACCGGAAAGCTCCGCCCGTTTCTTATAGCGAGCGCCGAAGAAGTTCCCCACAGCCACGCCCACGATGGAAAGCACAAAAGTTGTGCAGCCGATGATGGAGATGGCCGGGAGAATGGATACCTCCAGGAAAGCAAAGGTCACACCCACCGCCAGGGCGTCGATACTGGTGGCGATTGCCATCAGCAGGAGCTGCTTGTAGTCCAGCTTCTGGTCCACGGCGCAGGCTGTCTCCTCCTCTTCCGGGGACAGTGCCTCCCGCACCATGTTGCCGCCGATCAGCGCCAGCAGCACAAAGGCGACCCAGTGGTCGAAGTTCTGGATGTACTCCGCGAACTGGGAGCCTAACAGCCAGCCGATAAAGGGCATCAGCGCCTGGAAACCGCCAAAAAACAAGGCGATGATGGCGGCATAACGCCAGTTCAGCTTTTTCATGCACAGACCCTGGCAGATAGCCACGGCAAAGGCGTCCATGGATAGGCCCACGCCAATCAAAAACAATTCCAGAAAACTCATGGTACAGCTCCTAACGGTTTCACAGAATAACCGGCACAGGCCGGCGGATGGACAGGCTGTCCGGCGTCACTTCACAGTCATAAGCGCAAACGCTTACGCCATGATACACCGCTTCCCGCAGGGCCGCACCGAAAGCGGGATGAGTGGTATCATTTGGAGAAACGCTGACAATGTCCTTTATTTGTACCACAAAGAATAGTGTGGCGTCAAGCCCTTTTTCCACCGCTTTCTGCAATTCCTGAATGTGTTTGATGCCGCGTTCCGTAGGCGCGTCCGGAAAGCGGGCGCGGCCGTTTTCCTCCAGCGTCACACCTTTGACTTCCACCAAATGCAGCCCTTTTTCCGTCTCCAGGCAGAAATCCAGCCGGGAATCTCCGTAAACGTATTCGCTGTGAATAGCGGTCAAATCCGGGAGAAACCCTCCTGCCGCCGCCCACTCTGCAAAGACCCTGTTAGGTGCCTGGGCATCCATATTGATGAGTCGGTCCCCCTTCTCCACGGCAATGAGATCGTAGGGCGTCTTTCGGGCCGGATTGACGGCCTGCTCCAGATAGACGGTCGCCCCCGGAACCAGCAGTTCCCGGCAGCGGCCTGTGTTTTTCACGTGGACGGTCTGAACGCCATCCTCCGTTTCCACCTTGGCGATAAATCGGTTCGGGCGGGCCAGAAACCGGCCCGGAATCACTGTCTGATACTTCAAATCCGCACATCCTCCCGCTTGCACCGGAATATGACTCCGGCAAAGACATAGCTATTATATATAATTATAGCATAATCTGTCGTCCTTGTTTATAGACTTTTTTACTGCTTAAACTTTCCGCTTCGTCAACATCACCAAAAAGGGCAGGAGAAATCCAGCCAAAGCCGAATTGTCTTTCCGCCAAAAATTTGTTATAATATCCCTAATTTCGAGTACAGGAGGGAGCCTATGGACTATTCCATCATATTTGTCTGTCTGATGGGAATGGGAACGGTGTTTTTCGGTCTGGTCTGCCTGATCGTGCTGACGACACTGCTGGGCCGTATCTGCGGCCGGAAGCAGCAGGCAGTTACGACGGCGGCCATTTCCGCCCCGGCAGCCGCGCCCGCGGTCAACCAGCAGGAGCTGATCGCCGCCATCTCCGCCGCCATCGCGGAGGATCTGGGCACCGACATCACCGGCATCCGCATCTTATCGGTGAAGAAGCTGTAAGTGATTAGTAAAGTATAACGGATAAGGAGAAAACGCTTATGAAAAAGTACAGAGTGACCGTCAACGGCACCGCCTATGAGATCGAACTGGAGGAACTGACCGGGGCCGCTCCCGCGCCCGCCGCAGCTCCCGTTGCCGCACCTGCTGCCGCTCCTGCCCCCGCTGCCGCGGCACCTGCCGGCGGTGAGCAGGTGACCTCTCCCATGCCCGGCACCATTCTCTCCATCAACGTTGCCGCCGGCGATACCGTCAAGCGCGGCCAGGTGCTGATGGTCCTGGAAGCCATGAAGATGGAAAACGAGATCATGTGCCCCTGCGACGGCAAGATCGCCTCCGTCAATACCTCCAAGGGAGCTTCCGTGGAGTCCGGCACGCTGCTGTGCGTCATCCAGTAACGGACTGGAGGACAAACAATGGAAGCTATCCTGAATTTTATCAACGATACCGGCTTCGTTCTGTTCTTCCAGAACGGCGGCTGGAAGAATTTGGTGATGCTCTGTATTGCCTGCTTCCTGCTGTACCTGGGTATTGGCAAGAAGTTTGAGCCCCTGCTGATGGTCACCATCGCCTTCGGTATGCTGATGACCAATCTGCCCGGTGCCGGCATGTTCCACGAGATTTTCTTCGCCGGCGGCCACATCCACTGGGATCTCATCGGCGGCTCTCCCATTACCGCGGAGTTCCTTGCGGAGATGCAGCAGCTGGGCGTGTCGCAGAATGTCCTTGCTCCGTATGTGGAGCAGGTAATGGCCGCGGCCCAGGCTGTCTTCTCTCCGGAAGCCATTGAGAGTGCGATGGCGGAGATCTCAGCTTCCGCCGGCGGCGCGCTGAGCACTCTTGAGGTACAGCTCCAGGCGCTGGTCCAGGCGGAGCAGACCGCCGCTTATTACGGCGTGGAGCTGTCCAATGTCACCGTTTCCACCGGCCTCATCGACATCCTCTACTTGGGCGTGAAGCTGGGCATCTATCCCTGCCTCATCTTCATGGGCGTGGGTGCCATGACCGACTTCGGCCCCCTGATCGCCAATCCCAAGAGCCTGCTGCTGGGCGCTGCCGCCCAGGTGGGCATCTTCCTGACCTACG
>CAMCNO010000067.1 GCA_945876285.1 uncultured Clostridia bacterium
AGATTGATGACCCTCTAACACGCAAAATGCTCAACTTGTTATTGCAATTTGCGACCTGAAAAGTTTTCCACGGATTTCCCACAAAAACAGACAAATAGCGCAACAATTTTGAAGGGCTGCAAGGCCTTTCTGAATAGGGGCTGCCTCAATCTGCACGTGGCATTTTGAGACAGCCCCTTTTCGCGTGGGGCAGTTCCCCTTTCTTTTCCAAAAACAGCCATGATCCCTTGCTTTTCCCTACGGTATGGGGTAAAATTGGAAACAGGTTCCAGCAGGGGCCTCACATTCAGAAAGGAAGTACAGCTACATGAAAAAATTCGCAAGTCTGCTTCTGGTCCTGGCTTTGTGCATGGGCCTGACCGTCCCCGCCCTGGCCGCCGATTATGGTCCCCTTACCATCAACGATATGTACGGCCAGTCCTTTACCTTCGAGCAAGCCCAGACGGAGAAAAAAAGCCTCCCCGTTCAGAAGTACGATGATGTGAAAGAGGATTTCGTCGTTACGCAAGAGGAGTTTACCGTGGTCACCGTTCAGCCTGGCAGCTTCGTGGCGGCAACTCCTTCTTATCCTGGCCAACTCCCAGACGGACAAGCCTATTATGTGATGAACGATGTCATCTCTCCCTCCGACGGCATAGCTCTGTACGGCGAGATCATCGACGGCTGGTTCGACTTTGACTGGACAATGGCCTTTTCCATGCCCATCAAGGCCATTGGCCTGGATGGCACTGACGGCACCCAGTATCTGGTGATCACTGAGGGCACCGACCTTCCCGGCGCAGCCGCCCCCGCCGCGCCCTCCTTCGCCGATGTCACCGCCGCGGACTACTTCTATGACAGCGTGAACTGGGCTGTGGACAAGGCCATCACCAACGGCACCTCCGCCACCACCTTCTCCCCCAGCGCCACCTGCACCCAGGCCCAGATCATCACCTTCCTGTGGCGGGCCAACGGCTCCCCCGCGGGCTTCGATCCCTCCGGCCTGGGCGCCGCTCCCACCGACTACTATTATGACGCCGTGAACTGGGCCGTCGCCAAGGGCATCATCGACGCCACCTTCTCCGCCTCCGCCCCCTGCACCCGCGCCGCCGCCGTGACCTATATGTACCGCAACGCCGGCAGCCCCGCCGTCAGCTACGGCGGCAAGTTCACGGACGTTTCCGCCGACGCCACGGGCAGCGCCGTTCAGTGGGCACTGAATCAGGGCGTCACCACCGGCACCTCCGATGTCACCTTCTCCCCCGACGCCACCTGCACCCGCGGCCAGATCGTCACCTTCCTCTACCGCGACCTGGCGTAACCAAATCCACCGGACAAACGAAAAGGGGGCTGTCTCAAAAGAAGCAGCCCCAATCGAGTAGGAGGGGCGATTAGCCCCGTCCTCTCACACCACCGAGTGTGCCGTTCGGCGCTCGGCGGTTCAATCGCATAAGTGCAGGGACTCGTACCTGCCGGATAGACTGTAATATCCGGCTCGTGCGAGTCTCTCGTTTGTAATAGAGCGGGTTAGTATCGGGCTTCCGGCTACATTCCAGTAAGCTTTCGCGTAACCCCATTTGTAGGCGTAGTGTTTCGGTATGCCCAGCTTTATGAGGTTGCGTATTCTCGCTGAAGGCACCTTCCATTGCTTCCAGATGTATACCCGAAATCTTTGTCTCAGCCACTCATCCCATCTTTGCATCGTGTTCTTCATGTCCGCAATTCCGAAGTAGCCCAGCCAACCGCAGATGTAGACTTTTACGTTCTCCATCACCTGTCGGACGTTTCTGCCCTGACTGCGGGAAGTCAGTTCTTTCAGTTTGGCCTTGACTTTCTTCAGGGACTTTGCGTGGGCTCGAATGTATACTCCATTCTTGCCCCTTCCCAGCGCAAAGCCCAGAAACTTAAAATTTCGGATGCTGTACACACTGACCACTTTGCTCTTGTCCACATTCATCTTCTTTGACCTGATTGACCGGCGCTACAACAAAGAAGGCAACTTCAACATGGTATTCACCAGCAACAAGAATCCGGCGCTCTGGCGTGAGGATTTCGACGAAGATACTACGCTGCTCTGTGCGCTGGACCGCATCTTTGACGATGCCACCGTATTTAAGCTGCGTGGCGAGAGTTTCCGCGGAAAGAAACTGGAGACGGTCTCAGTGCAGACTGGCAAGGTTAAGGCTGTTGAGCCGATGACAACACAGGAATACTGGACAATCGCATCAACGCGTTTGGTGGATTTGCTCGAAAGGGCATGAGTGGCAGGCAACCATTGCGACCAGAGCGAATGGGCGAGGGTGCCCGGTTTGTAATGGCCGTGTTGTTTTGGCTGGATTTAATGATCTGGCATCAATGGCACCGGGGATTGCTATGGAGTGGGATTTAAATAAGAATGGCGGGCTAAAACCTGAACAAGTGACTGCCCATAGTAATCAATACGTATGGTGGATTGGCATATGCGGGCATGAATGGCAGGCAACAATAAACAACAGAGTAAATGGAACTGGTTGCCCTTATTGCAATCAGAAACGTTTGATTCCTAATGAGACAAGCCTTGCTGTTCGAAATCCGCGGTTGGCAAAGCAGTGGGACCTAGAAAAAAATGCGCCAGTAACGCCGCGAGATGTTACAGAGTTTTGTAATAATAAGTACTGGTGGATTTGCGAGAAAGGGCATAGCTGGAAGGCGACTGTGTCAAACCGGAGCTACGAGGAGGACTGCCCTTATTGTTCCCATCGTCTTGCTATTCCAGGGGAAAATGACTTGGAGACGATCAATCCGAAGCTTGCGGCTGAGTGGCATCCTACAAAGAATAAAGGATTCAGTCCTAATCACTGTCTTCCAATGAGCAACGAAAAAGTGTGGTGGAAGTGTGAAAAAGGACATGAATGGGAAGCGGTAATTTTTGCTCGTTCCATGGGAAGCGGTTGCCCATGTTGCGCAGGAATCGTGGCTATCCCCGGGGAAAATGACTTGGAGACAGTCGATCCGGAGCTTGCTTCTGAATGGCATCCGACTAAAAACAAAGAGAGACGACCCTCTGAGTTTTTGCCAATGAGTAGTTATAAGGCGTGGTGGCAATGTAAGCAGGGACATGAATGGGAAGCGACTATTTCTTCCCGAAGTAAAGGGAGCAAATGTCCACGTTGCAAGAAACTGCGTAAGCCAAGCCATAACTTGATCCCATAAATCCATAATAAAAGAGCATGGCCAAACCACAGAATTGTGTGGCTGACCATGCTCTCATTTTTGATTATCCGAAAGTAAAAAAAGTCAAAAATTTTAAATATCGGTTAACGGCCAAACATCCATTCTCTATTAGTTCAGGAAATCTTTCAGCTTCTTGCTCCGGCTGGGATGCCGCAGCTTTCTCAGAGCCTTGGCCTCGATCTGGCGGATACGCTCCCGGGTGACGTTGAACTCCTTGCCCACTTCCTCCAGGGTGCGGGTGCGGCCGTCCTCGATGCCGAAGCGCAGCTTCAGCACCTTTTCCTCACGGGGCGTCAGAGTGGACAGAACGTCCATCAGCTGCTCTTTCAACAAAGTGAAGCTAGCGGCCTCGCTGGGCTCGCTGGCGCCCTCGTCGGGGATGAAGTCACCCAGGTGGCTGTCCTCCTCCTCGCCGATGGGAGTCTCCAGGGAGACGGGCTCCTGAGCAATCTTCAAAATCTCCCGGACCTTCTCCACAGGCATGTTCATCTCGGCGGCGATCTCGTTGGGAGAGGGGTCGTGGCCCAGCTCCTGGAGGAGCTGACGGCTGACCCGGATGACCTTGTTGATGGTCTCCACCATGTGGACGGGGATGCGGATGGTGCGGGCCTGGTCGGCGATGGCCCGGGTGATGGCCTGCCGGATCCACCAGGTGGCGTAGGTGGAGAATTTATAGCCCTTGGTGTAATCGAACTTCTCCACAGCCTTGATGAGGCCCAGATTGCCCTCCTGGATCAAGTCCAGGAACAGCATACCGCGGCCCACGTAGCGCTTGGCGATGGAGACCACCAGACGGAGGTTGGCCTCCGCCAGCTTCTGCTTGGCCTTTTCACCGGCCTTGTAGTCTTTCTCCCAGACGGCGATCTCCTCAACAGTGGCGGTGACGGGCTCGCCCTCCTCCTGCTGGCGCTTCACCTCCGCCAGATGGCGGTCGGCCTCGTTGCCGGCGGACATGGCTTGAGCCAGGTTGATCTCCTCGTCGGGGGACAGCAGGGGCACCTTGCCGATCTCCTTCAGGTACATCCGGACGGGGTCGTCGATGTTGAAGCTGTTGACCAGGGTGTTGGGGTCTACCAGCTCCTCTTCCTCCACGTCAGCGATCTCCTCGGCGGCGGGCTCGTCGTCCGGCAGCTCCGGCAGCAGGTCTTCATCGGCGCTGATGTCGATGTTCAGGGCTTCCAGGGAATCGTAGAGCTGGTCCATCTGCTCGCTCTCCAGGTTCAAGTCGTCCACGGCCTCCATCAGCTCAGCGGACTCCAGCTTGCCCTTTTTTTTGCCCTTGGCCAACAGCTCCCGCAGTTTTTCCTGGTTGATGAGCCAGCCTGCGGCGGGAAGGGCAGCCACCTGTTTGTCGTCCAGGCGGACGATACCGGCCTTTTTTGCCTCCTCGTCGGTCATGATATGGGGGGGTTCCTCCTCGGAGGGCGCGGCGCCGTGCTTGGCGGACTTCTTCTTGGGCTCCGCCTGCTTTCCGGCCTCCTCCGCCGCGTCGGCGGCGGCCAGGAGCGCGTCTGCCTGCTGCTCCAGCTCCTCGGGGGTCAATTCCTTCTTTTTAGCCATGCTGCTTTCCTCCAGTACCCTTTTTGTCTTTATATTTTTCAGTCGCGGCCAGCAGAGGGTCGATATCCGCCCCGCCGGCGCGCTTGTCCGCTTCTGTTTGGATGATGCGTATGTAGTCTGCCAGTGCCTGCGCCGCGTTCTGTGTGGACTCCGGCTGCTGGAGAATGGCGGAGAGGTGGCTTGCCGCCTCCGTCTCCAGCTCGCTGAACAGCGCTGCCGGGGACATCATTCGTCCCTCGGACTTCACCTGCCACATCCGGGCGTAAGCCCTGCCCAGCAGGGGGGAGGAGAACTGTTCCTCCCGCAGGGGCGGCTCGTCGGGGAATAACTCCGGATCCCGGTACAAAAGCCGCAGAACACCTTCCTCCGCCCGGGCGGAGCGGATGTTCTCGTAGCGCAGTGACCGCTCCTTGGGCTGAAGCTGGGCGACGGGATTCAGGTCCTTCCGCAGCTCTGCCCGTTTTTCCTTGGCTGTCCGGCGCTTGAAGGCCCGCTGGACCTCCAGCCGCATGGCCTCCGGGGTGATCTTGGCTGTTTCGGCGGCCCGGACGGTGTAGACCTCCCGCTCCACCGCTCCCGGCAGGGAGGCCAGCAGGTCGCTGATCTCCTCACAGTAGGCCACCCGGGCTTCGTCGCTGGTAAAATCATATTTTCCGGCCACCTGGGCCATGCGGAACTCCACGCCGTTCTCGCTGCCGCTGAGCAGCCGCTCAAAGGCGTCCGGCCCCTGGAACTTGATAAAATCGTCGGCGTCCTGCTTCACCAGCTCGCCGTCCTCCGTCCTGCGGCGGGGGAGCTGGAGGACCTTCACGGAAAACTCCGAGCCGTTTAAAATCTGTAACGCCCGCTCCGTGGCGATCTTGCCTGCGTTGTCGTTGTCGTAGCACAGCACCAGTTCTTTCGTGAACCGGGAGAGAAGCCGGGTCTGTTCCATGGTCAGCGCCGTGCCCATGGAGGCCACCGCGTTGTCGAAGCCCGCCTGGTGTAGCGTCACGATGTCCAGGTTGCCCTCGCAAAGGATGATGTTGGGCCGCTTCGTCTTCTTCGCCAGATTCAGCCCGTACAGCACCCGCCGCTTGGAATACACCGGCGTCTCCGAGGAGTTCATATACTTGGGCTCCGACTTGTCCAGCACCCGGCTGCCGAAGGCCACCACATCGCCCCGGGTATCCACCACGGGGAGCATGAGGCGGTTGCGGAACTTGTCATACAGCCCGCCGTTCTTGTTCTGGACCACCAGTCCCGCTTCCAGCAGCTCGGCTTTGGTGTAGCCCTTTTTCGTCATGGCGTTCAAAAGCACGTCCCAGGCGTCCAGGGACGCGCCCATGCCGAATTTGACGGCGGTGGACTTTTTGATCTGCCGCCGGTCCAGATATTCCTGAACTGCCCGGCCCTCCGGCTGTTGGAGGAGTTGGTAGTAAAAGCGGGCGGCGTCCCGGTTCAGGTCCAGCAGCCGCTGCCTGCGGCGTCCGGCCTCCCGGTCACCTTCCTCCTCCGGCACCTCCATCCCGGCCCGCTTCGCCAGGAAGCGCACCGCGTCGGGAAAGGGGAGGTTCTCAATATCCATGATGAAATTCACCACGCCGCCGCCCTTTTTGCAGCCAAAGCAGTAGTAGATCTGCTTGTCCGGCAGGACGTGAAAGGAGGGGGTCTTTTCACTGTGGAAAGGACAGCACCCCCAGTAGCTTCCGCCCTTGCTGATGAGAGGAACAAAGCTGTTTACCACGTCCACAATATCATTCCGGGCGACGAGCTCATCCATGAAATTTTGTGGAAATGCCACGGCCTGTCCCTCCTTTCGCTCGGTTTAGCCGGGATATGCGCGCATAACAAAGCTCACAGTAATAAAATATACCCCGTCCTTTTTAAAATTCCTCTTTTTTTTGCAAACTTTTTGAAAAATGATAAAAATTTTTGGTTGATTGTAAAATCAAGTTGGACACTTGAGTAAAAAATCCATAGTGATTTTT
>CAMCNO010000068.1 GCA_945876285.1 uncultured Clostridia bacterium
GGGTCTTATTTCTTCTCTTGCGCGTCATCATCGCGCCTTTGACTCTAGCCATTGTAAAAAGCCTCCTATTCTAAACGTATCGTGTCTTACTTGTAGGGGATCATCTTGCGGACGGCATCCATGTTGGTGACATCCGCATAGCCGCCGGCACGCAGACGACGAGTACGCTTGGTGTCCTTCTTGGTCAGGATGTGGCTCTTGAAAGCCTTGGCGCGCTTGACCTTGCCGGTCTTGGTGAGGTTGAATCTCTTCTTGGCACCGCTATGGGTTTTCAGCTTAGGCATCGTAGTTAGCTCCTTCCGTGTAATTGAATCACTTATTTACTTGCCGGACTTCGGGGACAGGAAAATGGACATCATCCGTCCCTCCAGCTTGGCGGGTTTATCCAGGTTGGCGGTCTCGGCACACTGCTCGGCAAACCGGTCCAGCAGGTCCTTGCCGATGTCGGTATGGGCCATCTCACGGCCGCGGAAGCGGACGGAGACCTTGACGCGGTTGCCGTCGGCGATGAACTTCTGGGCGTTTTTGAGCTTCGTGTTGAAGTCACCGACATCAATGCCGGGAGACATCCGGATCTCCTTGATCTCCACCACATGCTGATTCTTCCGGGCTTCCTTTTCCTTCTTGCTCTGCTCGAAACGGAATTTGCCGTAATTCATCAGCTTGCACACAGGCGGAACCGCCTGGGGAGAGATCTTGACCAGGTCCAGGCCCTGCTCGTCGGCGATCTTCATTGCCTCCGCGGGAGACATGATGCCGAGCTGCTCACCCTCGGAACCGATCAGCCGGATCTCCTTGTCGTTGATGTCCTCATTCAGTTCATGCACTAACTTAGCTATGGTCGAAGCACCTCCATCCAAAAATCACAAAACGCGGATACCACAAGATGGCATCCGCGCAACAACAAACCACCTCTGCGGCGGTCTGGTAACAACGTTGTTGACCTCTTTGCCCATTGGCTGGAGGTGAGGCGGATGCAATCAGCCTTCTTTGTTTTGCTGATTTAGTATACCAGCGCCAAAGATGTTTGTCAACAGCTTTTTTCATTTTTATGGAGAATGCATATTTTCCTGCATTACCGTCCAGAATACGCCTGTACCCGATGGGTCGAAAGGAGGTCATCTCATGCAGAACAACAATCGTGAGAACAACCAGAACAACCGTAACCAGAACGAGCGCAACAATCAGAACGAGCGCAACAACCAGCAGAATCAGAACGAGCGCAACCAGAAGGAGAACCGCAAGTAAGGCGGCTCCCCATACCTCAAACACGCGGCGAGGCAAATGCCCGCCGCGTCCTTTTACATATTGCGAGTCCAAAGATGCCCTTGCGCCGTGCTTTCTTTCTGTGGTATCATAGCCAGCGGTACACATTCTGTCAAGATTGGACTGATGAAATGCAAAACCGCGAAAAACTGACCGGGTGGTTGTTTGCCGCTTTTACCATCACGGTTTGGGGGTCTACCTTTATCTCCAGCAAAAAGCTGCTGGGCCTGTACTCCCCCGCCCAGATCATGCTGACCCGCTTCTTCCTGGCCTACTGCGCCCTGTGGCTGCTGCGGCCCCGGAAGCTGAAGCTGTCCCGGCGTCATGAGCTGGGCTTCCTCCTGCTGGGCCTGTTCGGCTGTTCCCTATACTTTTATACAGAGAACACCGCTCTGACCTACACATTGGCTTCCAACGTCAGCATCATCGTGGCCGCCGCGCCGATTTTTACCGCTATCCTGGCTCACTTTGCCGGAGAGGAGCGATTCCGCCGCAATACGCTCTGGGGCTTCCTGGTGGCCTTCACCGGCGTGGTGCTGGTGGTCTGCAACGGCACCTTTGTCCTGAAGCTGAACCCCAGAGGCGACCTGCTGGCGCTGGGTGCCGCCGCCAGCTGGGCAGTCTACTCCGTGCTGGTACGGAAGCTGGGGCAGGGCGTGGACCCTATCCTGGTGACCCGGCGGACGCTGTTCTGGGGCATCCTCACCGCCCTGCCCATGGTTCTGCTGGAGGGGAAGCCCTACCCCACCGCTCCCCTGCTGACGCCGGTGATCGCCGGGAATTTCCTCTTTCTGGGCCTGGTGGGAAGCGGGCTGTGCTATGTTCTTTGGAACAAGGCATTCCGGCTGCTGGGGGTGGTCGCCACCAACAACTTCATCTACCTGACTCCCTTTGTCACCATCGTAACCGCCCGGCTTTTTTTGGACGAGCCTATTTCTGCTCTTGCGCTGTTGGGTGCGGTACTCATCACCATAGGTGTAGTCGCTTCCCAGTGGGAGCCGAAAAAAGCCGCCAAAACCGAATGAACAAGTCCCGCAGAGTTTTTCTCTGCGGGACTTGCTTTATCTGGGGATAAATTGCAGGTTGCCGTCCACCCGGCCACCGATGCCATTCACATAGCAGTTGCTGGAGAACTGCCAGTAGTCCATCTGATAGTAGAGCGTGGGATACAGCTTTTCCGAGCTCTCGCTCTTATACTCGGGATACCAGGAGAGATACGGCGCGATGGCTCCCTGGTCGTATTTGATGTAGCTGACATACTGTCCCGCGTAGATCATAGGCGTATAGCCCGCCTCCTTGATGCGCTCACAGAATGCGATGGCGCAGGCAGTAGCCATTTCAGGCGGTGTGCCGTAGACACGGTAGCTGGAATCGTGCATCTCCCAGTCGTAAGCCACAGGGCCGTTGATCTCGTGGTCCTTCAACAGCTCAATGACGAAATCCGCTTCCTCGATGGCCTCCTCCACCGTGATGGCCTGGGCGAAAAAGTAGACGCCCGTCTCCAATCCCGCGGCCATGGCGCCGTCGATATTCCGGGCGTAAAACTCGTCCTGATTCAGGGTCCCGGCCTGGCCGGTGCCTCGGTAGCCCACCCGAACCATGACGAACTCCACGCCGTCATCCCGGACAGCGTCCCAGTCGATGGTTTTGCTCTCTCCGCTGGCCCGATTCTGGTAGGCGGAAACATCAATGCCGAAGCGGGTATCGAAATCGCCGCCAATATAGGTCAGGCGGCCATTATTCCAATAGAAATCTCCCTCATACAGCCGAAGCGGCTCCCGGCCCTCGTAAATAGGGATCTCTTTCCCGCTGTACAGAATTGTCTTTCCTGTGGTCGTTCCCGGCGTGTACACGTCTCCGGGCTGGATGGCCGGAGTATCAGGCTCCTCCGGCACCGTGGGGACAGTCTCCGGTTTCTGGATCTCCGCAAAGGACGCGGTGCCGAAGTTACTTATATGGCCCAAGACCGCCACATTGGAGATACTGATATCCCCCGTCACCCCCGGCGCCACGATCAGGTCACCGTGGATGGTCATATCCGTCAAGGTTGCGCCGTCGGCGCTGTTAATCATCAACGTGCCCGCCACATCTCCGCTCACCGGATCCGTGGTCTGAACCAGCGTGTCGATCATATTATTTAGGATATTGATCGTCTCTGCACGGGTGATGGGATCGTTGGGACGGAAATTTCCATCCCACGCGTCATTCACATACCCCCGGGCCGTCATCTCCGCCACAGAGGAGCGGGCGTATTCGGCGACCCTGTCTGCGTCGGCGTAAGGCAGGTCCGTCGTCTCCGCGTCGATGCGGAAAGCCCGAACAAGCATCGTCACCGCCTGCTGACGGGTGATATTGTCTTCGGCCAGCGCTTTGCCGCCGCTTCCCAAATATACCCCGGCAGCGTTCAACTTTAAAATAGGTTCTTCCCAATAGTTTCCCTTGACATCCGAAAAGGTATCCGCAGGCGAAATCTCCCGGAAATGAAAGAAGCGGTCCAGGATACCTGCAAAAGCTCCGCGTGTGATGGACGTATCCGGTCTGAATGTTCCGTCCACATGGCCGAGAATAATGTTGTACTCCTCGCTCCATTTCTGGATGCTCTCCTCTGCCCAGTGACCCTCTGTATCTGTAAACGCCATGGAGGGGACAGACGCCAAAGCGATCCCCAGTGCGGCGGCGGTCAGCCATTTGAAAAATCGGATATGATGCATGATAGTCCCTTTCTGTCGGTATTTGTCGGATGGTATCTCAAAAAAAGCGCCGCAACCCAAATGGGCTGCGGTGTTATGTCACCTATGTAACAGCGCCTGAAGCCATTATACAAAAAGAAATTGGAAGGGTCAAGATATTCCTCTGGATTTTTCCAGGAAGATTATGTCACCTTTCTGACAAGAAGCCTTTCCTGTTTCTTTTGTTATTAAGACGCTTCTTCCATCACATTTGTTCCTTGTCTCCTCCACATCGATGTGATTTTTTAGTTCAGGTACAACATACGCCCTGCCACTATGGGAAAGTCAATGAGGAATTAAAAACCTCCCGTGCTTTTCAGCACGGGAGGTCGGACTTTATTCCACGGTAACGGATTTCGCCAGATTCCGGGGCTTGTCGATGTCGCAGCCCCGCTGCAGCGCCACATAATAGGCGAAGAGCTGCAGCGGCACCACGCCCAGAGAGGGCTGGAGAATCGGATGGGTGTCCGGCACCACGATGGTGGAGTCGGCGGTCTTTTCCATCTTCTCCTTGAAGCTCTCCGTGGTGACGGCCAGGACTTCGGCGCCCCGGGCCTTGACCTCCACCACGTTGCTCATGGCCTTATCGAACAGGGCGGCATAAGTCCCCAGGGCAACCACCAGCGTCCCCGGCTCGATCAGGGAGATGGTGCCGTGCTTCAGCTCACCGGAAGCGTAAGCCTCAGAATGGATATAGCTGATTTCCTTCAGCTTCAAAGAGCCCTCCAGGCCCATGGCGTAGTCCAGGTTCCTGCCGATGAAGAAGATAGAGTTGTGGTTGAAATACCGGGAAGCGAAATACTGGACATCCTCAAAATGCTCCAGGAAATGGCTCATTTTCTCCGGCAAAAGCTGCATTTCCGTCAGGATGGCATCGTACTCACTCTTTTCCACCGTGCCCAGCAGGTCCGCCAGATACAGGCCAATGAGGTCCATCAGCACCAACTGGGTGGAATAGGCTTTCGTTGTCGCCACGGCGATCTCCGGGCCGGCCCAGGTATAGAGCACATCGTCAGCCTCCCGGGCGATGGAGCTGCCCACCACGTTGACGATAGCCAGAGTCCGGGCTCCCCGGCGCTTGGCTTCCCGCATGGCGGCCATGGTGTCCAGCGTCTCACCAGACTGACTGATGACGATAACCAGGGTATTTTCGTCCACCAACGGGTCGCTGTATCGGAACTCGGAAGCCAGATCCACCTGGACAGGACGGCGCAGCAGCCGCTCCCAGTTGTACTTGCTGACCATACCCACATGGTAGGAAGAGCCGCAGGCGATAATAAAGATGCGGGAGATGTTTTTCACATAGTCCACCGTCATGGAGACATCGTCCAGCACCACCCGGCCGTCCCGAATGCGGGGAGACACGGTCTTGCGGATAGCCTCCGGCTGCTCCATGATCTCCTTGAACATGAAGTGGGCGTAGCCGCCCTTTTCCGCGGCGGAGACATCCCAGTCCACCTGGCTGTGCTTCTTTTCCAGGGGGTTCATCTCGCTGTCGAACACATCGATGCTCTCCGGCGTTACAACGGCGATCTCGCCGTCCTCCATATACACCACGTCCCGGGTGTACTTGATGACAGCCGTCACATCAGAGGCAATATAGTTGCCGTTTTCGCCATAGCCCAGGATCAGCGGGCTGTCCTTCCGGGCGGCGATGAGGGCGTTGGGATAATCGGAGCAGATGATGCCAAAGGCATAGGAGCCCTCGATGCGCCGCAGGACGCGGCCCACAGCCTCCAGCATATTATGGCACTCGTTGTAGTGGAACTCCAAAAGCTGAGCCACCACCTCGGAGTCAGTATCCGAGGTGAATTTTACGCCGTGGCGCTGGAGCTGTTCCTTGATCTCCAGATAGTTCTCGATGATGCCGTTGTGGACCAGGGCGATCTGACCGTTTTCGCTGACATGCGGGTGGGCGTTGATATCGTTGGGCTCACCGTGGGTGGCCCAGCGGGTATGGCCGATGCCCAGTGTCCCCTCCAGGTCGGCACCGCCGTGGGTCAGGTCGCTGAGCACCTGGAGCCGGCCCTTGGCCTTTTTCACCTGCAGGCCCTTTGTCTCAGAGCGGACGGCGATACCGGCGGAATCGTAACCCCGATACTCCATCCGCGCCAATCCGTCCAGCAAAATAGGGGCCGCCTGTTCGCGGCCCGCGAAACCAATAATTCCGCACATAAAATTAAGAATCCTCCTGATAATAGATGTTACCAAAAGGACAAACTCGCAGATATTTGTCGCTTTCATCGCGGTCACAGCCGTTCTGTTCCGCGGTCGCCCGCGTATTTGTCGACTGTGTCACATGGCCGCGTCCACGGAAGGGCATCCGCCGAATTTTCGATAACCCCTTCTCCTCGTTATCCTGTAAAGCGCATTAGCATTACAGGCACATGGCGCTCTGTGATGGGCGTTTGCCCATAAGTCCTCCTTTCTGTTCTGCGATCTTCTATTCCAAATATATGGTGACATACTCCCCGGGTCAATAGCCCCGAGGCTTCTCATGGAAACGTGAGAAACCTCAGGACGAAAGGCCGGGAATTGC
>CAMCNO010000069.1 GCA_945876285.1 uncultured Clostridia bacterium
TAGGCGCAGTACTGCACGAAGCCCATCAGCCCCGGCAGGTTCACCTCGCAGTCCTGGGAGGCCAGGAAATTCTCCAGGTCGTTGTTGCCGAGAGGCGAGTATTTCACATAGATTTCGCCCACCACGCCAACTTTGACCTTGGGCACCCGGTGGACGGGGATGGCAGCGAACTCCGCCGCGATTTTCGGCATGGCAGCTTTCATCTCACGCTGGGAGAAGCCCTTGCCCGCATGAACCCACTGGCAGATGGTATCCAGCCATTTTTCCTGCAGCGCCGCCGCGTCACCGGCATGCGTCTCGTAGGGGGCGGTCTGGGCTTTCAGAGCCACCAGCAGGTCGCCGTAGTAGATGGCGGCCAGGGCCATGCGGATGAAGATCAGGTCCATGGGCAGGCTGTTGCCCTTCTCCAGACCGGAGAAGTTCAGACTCAGCACGGGGATGTTGCCGTAGCCCGCCTTTTCCAGTGCCTTGCGCAGCAGGAAGATATAGTTGGAGGCCCGGCAGCCGCCGCCGGTCTGGGTGATGATAAGGGCGGTGTGCTCCAGGTCGTACTTCCCGGAGTTCAGGGCATCCAGGAACTGGCCGATAACCAGCAGGGCGGGATAGCAGGTGTCGTTATGGACGTACTTGAGGCCCAGCTCACTGACCTGGCTGCCGCAGTTGCCCAGCAGCTCCACCTTATAGCCCTTGAATTCCATAGCCGCTGCCAGGATGCGGAACTGCACGGGGGCCATGTTGGGGATGAGGATGGTGTGGGTCTTTTTCATATCCTCTGTAAAAACGGGGTAATGCATCTCCATGCCGTTACGCCTCCTTTGCGCGTTTTTCGTCCTGCTCGTCCAGGGCGGCGAACAGGCTCCGCAGGCGGATGCGCACCGCTCCCAGGTTGGTGATCTCGTCGATCTTCAGCTGGGTGTACAGCTTGCCGCCTGCCTGCAAAATTTCCCTCGTCTCGTCGGAGGTGATGGCGTCTACGCCGCAGCCGAAGGACACCAGCTGCACCAAATCCATGTCAGGCTGGGAGCAGCAGTATTTGGCGGCGGCGTACAGGCGAGAGTGGTACGTCCACTGGTTCAGCACCGTGGTGGGGAACTTCTCCACCCGGTTGGAGATGGAGTCCTCCGTCACCACCGCCGCGCCGAAGCGGGTGATGAGGGTGTCGATGCCGTGGTTGACCTCCGGGTCCACATGGTAGGGCCGGCCCGCCAGCACGATGATGCGGCGGCCCTCTGCCCGGGCCTGGTCCATAATGCGCTCCCCTTCTTTGCGAATCAGGGACATGTGGTGGGCGTACTCGGCGTAGGCCGCGTCGGCGGCCTCCTTCACCTCGTTTTTCGTGATGTCCGGGAAGGCGCGGCGCAGGGTGTCGTAGCTTTTCTTAGTAAAATCCTTGGGCCGGTGGAGACCCACATAGTCGTAGATGAACTTGGTCACCTTGACCTCTGGGCAGTTTCCGGCGATGACCTCGGGGTAGTAGGCCACCACGGGGCAGTTGTAGTGGTTCTGGCCCAGGCCCTCGTCGATGTTGTAGGTCATGCAGGGGTAGAAGATGGCGTCCAGGCCCAGCTTGGAGAGGAACTGGATATGGCCGTGAGCCAGCTTCGCCGGGAAGCAGGCGGTATCGCTGGGAATGGTCCCCTGCCCTTTCAGGTACAGGTCCCGGCTGGAGAGGGGGCTGTGGTACACCGCAAAGCCCAGCTTCGTGAAGAAGGTATGCCAGAAGGGCAGCAGCTCCCACATGTTCAGGCACAGGGGAATACCGAGCTTGCCCCGCTTGCCGGGGACGGGCTTGTAGCCCAGAATCAGCTTCCGCTTGTATTCGTAGAGGTTTCGCTCTCCGGTATCTGCCTTGCCGGTGACGGGCCGGTCGCAGCGGTTACCGCTGATGAAGGTGCCGCCGTCAGCGAAGGTGTTAATGGTGAGCTGGCAGTTGTTGCCGCAGCGGCCGCAGACCTCGCTGCGGGTCTCCTGATGGAAGTTCGCCAAGGCCTCCCGATCCAGAAGTCGGCTGGTCTGGCCGCTGGCAGCCTTGCCCCGGCCATACAGCGCCGCGCCGAAGGCGCCCATGAGGCCCGCGATGTCGGGGCGGATGACCTCCACCCCCATCTCCTTCTCAAAGGCCCGGAGGACGGCCTCGTTGTAGAACGTGCCGCCCTGGACCACGATGTTCCGGCCCAGCTCCTCGGGAGAGGCGGCCCGGATGACCTTGTAAATGGCGTTTTTCACCACGGAGATGGAGAGGCCGGCGGAGATATTTTCGACGGTGGCGCCGTCCTTCTGGGCCTGCTTCACACTGGAGTTCATGAAGACGGTGCAGCGGCTGCCCAGGTCCACGGGCCTGTCCGCAAACAGGCCCAGCTTGGCAAACTCTTTCACGTCATAGCCCAGGGCCTGGGCGAAGGTCTGCAAAAAACTGCCGCAGCCGGAGGAGCAGGCCTCGTTCAGGAAGATGTTGCTAATGGCGCCGTCCTCGATTTTGAAGCACTTCATATCCTGGCCGCCGATGTCGATGATGAAATCCACATTGGGCAGAAAGTGTCGGGCGGCGGTGAAGTGGGCCACGGTCTCCACCACGCCGTAGTCGGCGTGGAAGGCGTTTTTCGCCAGGTCCTCGCCGTAGCCGGTGGTGGTGACAGAGGCCACATGGAGGGCGGGGTGCTCGTCGTAGAGCTGCTGCAAGACCTCCCGGATGAGGGGCACGGGATTGCCCAGGTTGGGGCGGTAGTCCGTAAACAGGATGCGGGCATCCTGGTCAATGACCGTCATCTTCACGGTGGTGGAGCCGGAGTCGATGCCGATATGCACCGGGGCGGCGTAGTCCGGGCCGAAGGGCACCCGGGGCACGGCGGCCTTGGCATGGCGGGCTTTGAACGCCTCGTACTCCGCCTCATTTGCAAACAGCGGGGGCTGGGAGCGGTAGGTCTCGGAAGCGCCGTGGGCCTGGAGGCGGTCCGCCACCTCTTTCAGGTCAAATTCCTGGTCGGAGTAATAGGCCGCGCCCAGAGCCACGAACAGCAAACTGTTCTCCGGGCAGATGCCCTTGATGCCCAAGGTCTTGTCAAAGCTGCTGCGCAGGCAGCGGGAGAAGGTCAGCGGCCCGCCCAGATACAGGATGTTGCCCTTGATGGGCCGTCCCTGGGCCAGGCCCGCGATGGTCTGGTTCACCACCGCCTGATAGATGCTGGCGGCGATGTCCTCCGCCCGGGCGCCCTGGTTGATGAGGGGCTGCACGTCGCTCTTGGCGAACACGCCGCAGCGGGAGGCGATGGTATAGGTCTTCTCCGCCTTCTGGGCGGCGTCGTCCATCTCGTCGGCGGTCATTTTCAGAAGGGTCGCCATCTGGTCGATGAAGGCGCCGGTGCCGCCGGCGCAGGAGCCGTTCATGCGCACCTCGGTGCCGCCGGTCAGGAACAAAATCTTGGCGTCCTCGCCGCCCAGCTCGATGATGACATCGGTGCCGGGCACCAGTCGGTTGGCCGCCACACGGGTGGCGAACACCTCCTGGACGAAGGGGACATTCACGCTGTCCGCCATGCCCATGCCCGCGGAGCCGGAGATGGCCAGGTCAGCCTTGCCGCCGGGAATATACTGCTCCGCCACCCGGCGCAGCAGCTCCTCTGACTTTTCCAGAATGTGGCTGAAATGCCGCTCATATGTACTGTAAACAATGTTGTCCGCGCTGTCCAGCACCACGCATTTGATGGTGGTGGACCCCACGTCAAGTCCTACTTTCAACGCACTTGCCTCCTTGCAGGAAAACGATTGCCATGCTGAAGCCTATAACAATCACATGATACCATATTAGTTGGTATCTTACTCTTTTCCGACAAAATGTGCAATCGGAAAACCCACCGAAACCTGTAAAGAATCTGTTAAAAATCTTTAGCCTTTTCTTCCACAAAAGAATATGCTATACTTGTCCCAGTTTAGAATGGAACGAGGTCTTTTCCTATGGATACCGTTTTGCTGCACACCTGCTGCGCCCCCTGTTCCCTCTCCTGCATCGACCCCCTCCGCTCCGAGGGCATCGAGCCGGTGGCATTTTGGTACAACCCCAACATCCACCCCTGGAAGGAGTATCAGGCCCGGCGGGACTGCCTGCTGGAGTATGCGCCCACCATCGGCATGGAAGTCCGGGTGCAGGAGGACTATGGCCTGAAGGATTTTGTCCGCCATGTGGCGGATGACATTGAGCACCGCTGCGTCTACTGCTACGAGCACCGCATCGAGGGCACGGCCAAATACGCCGCGGAGCACGGCTTCAAGGCGTTCACCTCCACCCTGCTGTCCAGCCTCTATCAGGACCATGAGGGCATCGTCCGGGCAGCGGAGAAATACGCGAAGCAGTACGGCGTAGAGTTTCTGTACCGGGATTTCCGTCCCAATTTCCGGGCCGGGAACCAAAAAGCCCGGGAGCTGGGGTTCTATATGCAGAAATACTGCGGCTGCGTGTTCTCCGAGCAGGACCGCTACCAGAAGCAGATTGACCGGGACAAGGTGAAATTTGCGGAATCTGCAAAATAAGAAATCCGTCCGAAAGGCAATTCCTTTCGGACGGATTTTTCCATGGTTTTTCAGTTCTTCAGGCTGTGCATGGGGGCGGGAATGCGGCCGCCTCTTGCGATGAAGTCGGCGCTGGATTCCGGGTGCACCGGCATCACCGGAGCGCTGCCCAGCAGACCGCCCATCTCGATGGTATCACCCACGGTCTTGCCGGGAGCAGGCAGCAGGCGGACAGCGGTGGTCTTGCAGTTCACCATGCCGATAGCCGCTTCATCGGCGATGATGGCGGAAATGGTCTCCGCCGGGGTGTCACCGGGGACGGCAATCATGTCCAGGCCCACGGAGCAGACGCAGGTCATGGCCTCCAGTTTATCCAGGCACAGCGTGCCCTGCCGGGCGGCGGCGATCATGCCCTCGTCCTCACTGACAGGGATGAAAGCGCCGGACAAACCGCCCACGCTGGAAGATGCCATGACGCCGCCCTTCTTCACCGCGTCATTCAGCAGGGCCAGGGCCGCCGTGGTGCCGTGGGTGCCGCAGGTCTCCAGGCCCATCTCCTCCAGAATACGGGCAACGGAGTCTCCCACGGCGGGGGTGGGAGCCAGGGAGAGATCCACGATACCAAAGGGCGTGTCCAGTCGGCGGCTGGCCTCCTGGGCCACCAGCTGGCCCATACGGGTCACCCGGAAGGCGGTCTTTTTCACCGTCTCCGCCACCACATCGAAGGGCTGGCCCTTCACGGCCTGCAGAGCGTGGTGGACCACGCCGGGGCCGGAGACGCCCACATTGATGACCTTCTCCGCCTCGCCCACGCCGTGGAAGGCTCCAGCCATGAAGGGGTTGTCCTCCACGGCATTGCAGAACACCACCAGCTTGGCGCAGCCCAGGCCGTCCTGGGCCTCGGTGGCCTTGGCGGTATCCTTGATGATGCGGCCCATGAGGGCCACCGCGTCCATATTGATGCCCGCCTTGGTGGAGCCCACGTTGACGGAGGAGCACACCAGCTCCGTCCGGGCCAGGGCCTCGGGGATGGAGCGGATGAGCCGCTCGTCAGCCTTCGTCATGCCCTTCTGCACCAGGGCGGAATAGCCGCCGATGAAGTTGACGCCGCAGGTATGGGCAGCCCGGTCCAGGGCCATGGCGAAGGGCACATAGTCCTCCGTCTCGCTGGCACCCGCCACAAGTGCCATAGGAGTAACAGAAATACGCTTGTTGACGATGGGAATGCCGAACTCCCGCTCGATGTCCTCGCCGGTCTTTACCAGGTTTTCGGCGTAGCGGGTGATCTTCTCATAAATCTTCTCGCAGGCCCGCTTCGGGTCCGGGTCGCAGCAGCTCAGGAGGGAGATACCCATGGTGATGGTGCGGATGTCCAGATGCTGCTGGTCAATCATCTCGATGGTGGAGAGGATGTCCTTTTGATTGAGCATGGTCCCTCTCCCCCTTAAATCCTATGCATAGCGTCGAAAATCTCTTCTCTCTGGATGCGGATGGAAATTTCCATCTTCTTCCCCAGCTCCTCCAGCAGCACCCGCAGGTCGCCCACGGGCAGCTTGGCCTTCTCCACATCCACGGCCATGACCATGGTGAAGGAGCCCTGCAGGATGGTCTGGGAAATGTCCAGAATATTGACGTTGTTTTCAGCCAGCAAAGCGCAGACGGCGGCGATGATGCCCACTTTGTCCTTACCGATGACGGTGACGATGGCGTTCATATGCTTCCTCCTTGTGAGACGACGGTCTCTTTTGAATGGTTTATTTTAGCATACCACACACAGAAAAGTAAACACATAGGAATACACAAAGGGGCGTG
>CAMCNO010000070.1 GCA_945876285.1 uncultured Clostridia bacterium
GTTCGCTTTCATCCCCGGGTTCCAAACCCGAGGTTTTCCCGCTCACTTTTATAACGCAGGTATTTTACCACAGCCTTTCCGTTTTGGCTATGCAAAACCCGATTTTTGTGCTATTCTGGAAGTAGAAAGGGGGCCGGGCCTCTGGAGACCATCACAAGAACCATCCCAGCGGAGGAGGACGGCTCCACCGTCCGCCACATCTTAAAGGCAAAGCTCCATTTTTCCTCTCACGCCATCTCCCGGCTCACCCGGGCAGAGAACGGCATTCTGGTGAACGGCCAGCACGCCCGCACCACCTGTATCCTCCACTCGGGGGACATTTTGCAGGTGGAAACAGGCGACCACCGCCCGCCCAAGGTAGAGGTCACCCCCGGCGACTGGCCCCTGCCCATCGTGTGGGAGGACGGCCACCTGCTGGTGGTGAACAAGCCCGCCGGGATGACGGCCCACGCCTCCAACTTCCTGCCGGACACCCCCACCGTGGCGGGAGCCCTGGCCTGGAGCCGTGGCACGGACTTCGTGTTCCACTCGGTAAACCGGCTGGACAAGGGCACCACCGGCCTCATGGTGGTGGCAAAAAGCGGGTATGTCCACGATTTGCTACGCCGCAGCCTTCACACTGACCGCTTTCTCCGGGAGTACCGGGCCGTCTGCATCGGCTGCCCGGAGCCAAGCCAAGGCACCATTGACGCCCCCATCGGCCGGGACGAGACCTCCACCATCGCACGGATGGTTCGCCCCGACGGGCAGAGCGCCGTCTCCCATTACGAGGTGCTTTCCTCTCAAAACGGCTTGTCCCTGGTGAAGCTGCTGCCGGAGACGGGGCGCACCCACCAGCTTCGGGTCCACATGGCATCCATTGGATATCCCCTGGCAGGCGACTGGCTCTACGGCACTGAGGCCCCAAATTTGATTGCCCGTCCCGCGCTCCACTCCTATGCCCTGACATTGACCCACCCGGTCACCGGAGAGGTCCTCCGTCTCACCGCGCCTCTGCCGGAGGACATGGCCCGGCTGATTTCTGAACCGTAATTCCAAAAAAGGAGATAGATTTTATGTTGACTTGGAACGTCACCTATCACTGCAAACCCGGCCAGCGGGACGAATTTTACAACGCCCTCTGCGCCCTGGGCATCCGCGCCAACTCCCTGACCGAGGCGGGCAACGTGAAGTACGACTACTTCTTCGCCGCCGAGGCTCCTGATGACCTGCTGCTGGTGGAGACCTGGACAGACCCCGCTCTGCAGAAGGCCCACTGCGAAACGGAGATCTTTGCCCGGCTCCAGGAGCTGAAGGCCCAGTATTGCGACAGCGTTGCCATCGACAAATTCAACGATTAAAAAGGAGACGTCCGTATGATGTGCGCAGCTGATTTCCGGCGTATCGCAAGAGAATCCCTGCAAGGCAAATGGGGAATCGCTCTGGGCACCGGCCTGGTGGCGGCCCTGCTGGGCGGAACCATCGGCTCCGGCGGGGCCAGCGTGAATGCCAATTCCGCCGGTGTGCAGCAGCGTATCTCCTCGGGTGAGCTGGAGAGCATTTTTTACAGCGACACCTTCCGCCTCCTGCTGCCCCTCATCTTTATCATCGGCGCCATTCTGACGGTCTGGTCCCTGGTGATGCTGGTGCTGGGCGGCGCCGTGTCCCTGGGCTACGCCAAATTCAACCTGAATCTGGTGGACGGCCAGCCGCCCCGGTTCGATGACCTGTTCTCCGAGTTCCACCGCATCTGGCCCGCCTTCTGCCTGAAATTCCTGATGGGCCTGTTTGTTGGTCTGTGGTCGCTGCTGTTCGTCATCCCCGGTATCCTGGCAGCATACAGCTACGCCATGGCGCCCTATATTCTGGCGGAAAACCCGAACATGACCGCCCGGGAGGCCATTACCGCTTCCAAGGAGATGATGCGGGGCAACCGCTGGCGGCTGTTCTGCCTGGGCTTCAGCTTCATCGGCTGGGCAATTCTGGCCGCTCTGACATTGGGCATCGGCACGCTCTGGCTGCGGCCCTACGAAGAGGTAGCCCAGGCCGCCTTCTACCGGGACCTCTCCGGCACCGGAGCCCGTGAAACCGACGGTTATACTTTTGACCCCTCCGAAGATTATCAGCCGCCCCAGTGATACAAAAAGCAGGTGGAACCACGTCCCACCTGCTTTTTTATCTGCCAATTCACAGCTTTTTGCCGGTCTCCTGCTCATACCACGCTATAACGTCCTTCAGGTTCTGCATACTGACCCGGTCGCCGCCGTTCCGGAACATATCCAGGATGGCGTCCTCCTCCGGAGTGCGGTCCTGCTTGGCCATGAGCTGACGTCCCATAGTCCCGCCAATGCTCTTGAGGATGAGCTTCTTGAAGCCGTGGAGCTTGTCCATGTTTAATCCGCCCTGAAGCGTAAACACCGGCATATCCGCGCCCAAGCTGTTGACCTGGCGTACTGTGGTAAGCTGGGATCCGGTGGGGTTCATACCCACGCCGCAGACCGCCGCCACCTGGTAGTGCTTCGCCGCGGTGATAAAGCCCTGAATTTTTCCGGCCATGATCCAGCCCATGTAGATGACCGCCGAGCCCTCCGGCACCTTCTCCAGCGCTTCGTTCAGTGCGTAGGCGTGGAGCCCGGTCTTTTTTGCCAGCAGCGCCGCGTATTGGGCGGTAAATCCCGTATTGGATGTATAAACGATTGCTTTTGGTTCCATATCGGTTCTCCTTCCACGGGCAATCCCGCGCTTTCATTGTAGCCCCCGGCGCGTTTGTTGTCAATATCCGCCATTTTCCCGGGTGTTTTAAATCTGGTGTTGTTTTTGGAGAAAAATTTAAGAAGCCTCATAAAGAAAATAGTGTTGACAGATGTAATTCATGATGGGTCATGATAGGCTCATGGGCACTACAAGGAACCAACCAGTCGGACAGTACGGAAACGCCCAACGCTCTGAGATGCTTGATTTAGAAATGCATCCACTGCCGAAGAAGCCCAGGGCCAAACACATATATCTGCCTATAGGGGAGACTATTCATCCACACCAAATCTTACAGCAGTTGGGATGTGCTTTTGACCCTCCATCCACACCAAATTTAATATAGCCCATTTTCCCATTGTACCGGGAGGCATTCTGTGCTATGATGGAACCACGAAAGGAGTCTGATAGCGATGTACACACAGGAGTTTTTAGAGAAACTGAAGCAGCAGGAGCAGAACCTGCGTTTTGCCTCCTTTGATCTGGAGGACGCCTATACCCTGGGCACCATGCTCCGGGAGGCCGGCAAGAAAGAGCCGGAGCCCATTGCCGTCCGCGTCGTGCTGGACGACCTGGCCGTGTATCAGTCCTTCCTCCCCGGCACGGGACTTTCCAACTCCCAGTGGATGGATCGGAAGTACGCCACCGTCTGCCACAGCCGCCATTCCTCCCTGCGGGCCGCCGTGGAGCGGGAGCTGGACGGCATCCGGGAGCCCTGGCAGTCCGACGAGGAGCAGTTCGCCTTCTGCGGCGGCGGCTTCCCCCTGGTGGTGGACGGCAAATTCCGGGGCGCTGTCATTGTCTCCGGCCTGCCCCATCTGGATGACCACCGGTGCCTGACCGACACGCTGGCAGAATTTATAAAAGTTAAGAAATAATAGCAAAAACTCCGGTATTTCCAAGAATATCGGAGTTTTTATTTTAAAAAATGCCGGAAGCCTTTCAGTTCCATTGGTTTGTATCCTGTCATACCGTATAATCCCCGGTTGTATGCGTGCCGCCCTCCATGGGCAGCCGTCAAAAACAACAAGGAACAGCATTGTGGAAGAAACGAGATTCCAACCGTATATTCCGGCAGAAAACGTCCAAACGGTCGATGGGTGCTTTCCCACGGGCCTTTTCGCATAATACCCGGTTCTTTATTTTCACTGCTCCGCAGCGGTCCGTATTGAGAGCGCTTGGATAATATGATATGATACATGCAAAAGGGGTGAATGCCATGGACACACCAGCGCATTATGCGTCCGACATCCTGTTTTTCTTCGACGGCAAGCCGTTGGAGCTGTCGCTGTACGAGGCACTGTTCCGTCGGCTCGACACAGAATTTCCCGCAGCCTCCGTCCGGGTGCAGAAAAGCCAGATCAGCTTTTACGGCAGGCACCTGTTCGGCGCCGCGTCCCTGCCGATGCGCAGAAAAAAGTCCTGGCCGGAGCGCTGCATCGTGGTGACCATCGGTCTTTCCCACCGGCTTGACTCCCCCCGTGTGGCCGTGGCTACGGAGCCGTATCCGGGCCGCTGGACCCATCACATCCTGCTCTCAGACGAAGCACAGATCGATGGTGAGCTGCTGGGCTGGCTGCGGGAGGCCTGGGAATTCGCAGAGAGCAAACGTTGACTGAGCCCGAATCTTCTGCCGCTCCTTTGCCGGGTGCGGTGATGCGCGGCCTGATCACACTCGCAGGAAGGAATATCAACATGACAGATTACACAGCTTTGAACCAACAGCTATCCGCCCTCATCCACGGGGTGCCCCATCAAATTGCAAACCTCTCCAATGCCGTGGCGCTGCTGTACCACACCCTGCCGGACCTCAACTGGGCCGGCTTTTACCTGATGGAAGACGGCCTGCTGGTGCTGGGTCCGTTTCAGGGCAAGCCGGCCTGCATCGAAATTCAGGTGGGCCGGGGCGTGTGCGGAACGGCGGCAGCAGAGGACCGGACACAGCTTGTATACAACGTTCACCGGTTCCCCGGCCATATCGCCTGTGACAGCGCCTCCAATTCCGAAATTGTCGTTCCCATCCACGCAGGCGGCCAAATTGTCGGCGTCCTGGACATCGACAGTCCCAGCATCGGCCGCTTCACGGAAGCGGACCAGGCCGGGCTGGAGGAATTCGTAAGCATTTTGGAGGCAGAGCTCTGGTAACGCCGTCATCTGCGCGGGCCTCCATGGGGCTGTAAAAAACGCACCGGCAAAGCCGGTGCCGCGGGGACTTTGTGCATATCAATGAATGTGAGGGGGCTGCAGATTCACTGCAGCCCCCCTTTGTCGTATATCGCAAAATCAACTGTCCAGATTTCTTGCAATGGTCTTTACAACCTCTTCCATGACGATGGGTTTTGACAAATGCCCGTTCATACCCGCATCCAACGATGCCTGAACGTCCTCAGCGAAGGCGTTGGCGGTCATGGCGATGATGGGGATCCTGTGGGCATCCAGGCGGTTTTGCATGGCGCGGATGGCCGCCGTGGCCTCATAGCCGTTCATCTCCGGCATCATGATATCCATAAAGATCATGTTAAAGGTGTCCGGCGGATTGTCTGCGAAAATTTTTATCGCCTCTTTGCCGTTGGCAGCTCTGGTCACATGGATGCCCAGTTCCTCCAACTGCACCATTGCAATCTCCGCATTCAGGTCGTTATCCTCCGCCAGCAGGAGCTTCACGCCCATCAGATTCGCGTTGGCGGTTCACCATGTTGTCACAAGAATTTTGCCAGGCTTCCCAGCAGGCGGGCAGTATTGATCGGTTTTACGAGGAACCCATCCATTCCCACAGCGGCTGCCCTCTCCCGATTTTCAGGAATCGCATTCGCAGTCAGGGCAATAATTGGAATGTTGGCCCGGATCCGATTCGGAAGTTTTCGTATCTGCATCGTTGCCTCGAATCCATCCATCGCCGGCATTTCGATATCCATCAAGATAAAATGATAGTACACATGCCTTTTTTGATAGTATAGCGCTTTCGACATATATCCGCAAGCTCAATTTCAATTGTTGCCAATTCATCTGGTCATCTATGGTTATGGTCAAAAATGCAGATCCCCCGCTGCCCAAGGAGGACAGCGGGGAATGTTTTTTCATTTGTATGATATCAAATCAATCATGGCCGCTACCCATGTTCGAGTAGCTACAACCTGAAAAACAAGTTAGTGACATACTCCCCGGGTCAATAGACCCGAGGCTTCTCATGGAAACGAGAGAAACCTCAGGACGAAAGGCCGGGAATTGCGCTTCATCGGTCGAAGCCTCTGT
>CAMCNO010000071.1 GCA_945876285.1 uncultured Clostridia bacterium
AAGCACCCCAACGACCTGCTGGAAAAGGGCCACATCGACTACATCGTGAAGAAGGCCATCGGCCTGGGAGCGGACCCCATCACTGCGGTGAAGGTGGCCTGCCACAACGCCGCCCGTTACTTCCTGCTGAACAACCGGGGCGCCATCGCCCCCGGCTATCTGGGTGACTTCGTCATCATTGACAACTTCCAGGACTTCAACATCCAAAAGGTCTACAAAAAGGGCGAGCTGATGGTGGAAAACGGCGTGGTGAAGGACTTCCCCGCGCCGGAGATCGAGCAGTACCTGACGGACCGGGCCCACAGCACCTTCCATGTGGGCACCCTGACGGCAGAGAACTTCTCGGAGCACCGTCCCCGGGGCATCATCGGCATGGTGAACGGCGAGATCACCACCACCGACGCCGGATACTCCGACCGCATCGACGTGGAGTATGACGTGCTGAAGATCGCCGTGGTGGAGCGCCACAAGAACACCCACCACATCGGCATCGGCTTCCTCCAGGGCTACGGACTGAAGTCCGGCGCCGTGGCGACCTCCATTTCCCACGACTCCCACAACATCATCGTGGTGGGCACCAACGAGGCCGACATGGCCGCCGCTGTCAACCGGGTGGTGGAGCTGAACGGCGGCATCGTGGTCTGGGACGGCGGCGCTCCCAAGGCGGAAGTCCCCCTGGCCATCGCGGGCATCATGAGCGACGAGCCGCTGGTGACCGTCAACGAAAAGCTGGAAGACGCCAAGGAAAAGGCCTACGCCCTGGGCGTCAGCCGGGGCATCGACCCCTTCATGACCCTGAGCTTCATGGCCCTGCCGGTCATCCCCTCCCTGCGCATCACCACCCGCGGCGTGTTCGATGTAAACAGCCAAAGCTACGTATGACCATCAAGGGCCGGTCCCCGGGGACCGGCCCTCTTGTTTTCCCTGACAGGCATCCGCTCTCTATACCATAACTTTTTCTTATTTTAATATCGGATTTTACTGGATATACCCGGACTTTTCCCCAGGAAACCCATTGACTTTCCAATAGTAGTCCTTTACCATAAAAGCCACCCCCTTCGGGTGGTTTGAAAATGAGTAAGGAGATACCCCCCATGAAACGAGAAAACTTCCAATCCCGGCTGGGCTTTCTGCTGGTGAGCGCGGGCTGCGCCATCGGCATCGGCAACGTCTGGAAATTCCCCTACGTCACCGGAGCCAACGGCGGCGGCGTGTTCGTGCTGTTCTACCTGCTGTCCCTGGCCCTGATGGGCGTGCCCATTTTGTCCATGGAGCTGGCAGTGGGCCGTGCCAGCCGCAAAAGCGCCGTGCTGGGCTACAAGGCTCTGGAGCAGCCCGGCAGCAAATGGCACATCCACGGCTGGTTCTGTGTCCTCGGCTGCTACCTGCTGATGATGTACTACACCACCGTCTCCGGCTGGATGCTGGGCTACTTCTTCAAGTTCGCCGGCGGCACCTTTACCGGCCTCCAGGGCGACGCCATCGACGGCGTATTCGGCGCCATGCTGGCCGATCCCGCGGAGATGGCCGTCTGGATGGTGCTGACGGTGCTGGCGGGCTTCTTCGTCTGCTCCTTCGGGCTGCAAAAGGGTCTGGAGCGCATCACCAAGGTGATGATGCTGGGTCTGCTGTGCCTGATCGTGGTGCTGGCGGTCCACAGCTTCCTGCTGCCCGGCGCCGCCGAGGGCGTGAAGTTCTACCTGCTGCCCGACTTCCAGCGGGCAAAGGAGGCGGGCCTGGGCTCCGTCATCACCGCCGCCATGAACCAGGCGTTCTTCACCCTGAGCCTCGGCATCGCCGCCATGGAGATCTTCGGCAGCTACATGACCCGCGACCACACCCTCACCGGCGAATCCATCCGCATCTGCTGCCTGGACACCTTCGTGGCTCTGATGAGCGGCCTCATCATCTTCCCCGCCTGCTTCTCCTTCGGCGTGGAACCAAATGCCGGTCCCGCTCTGATCTTTATGACGCTGCCCAAGGTGTTCGTGAACATGGCTGGCGGCCGCCTGTGGGGCGCCCTGTTCTTCCTGTTCATGACCTTTGCCAGCTTCTCCACGGTCATCGCCGTGTTCGAGAACCTGCTATCCTCCTGCATCGACAACTTCGGCTGGTCCCGGAAGAAGGCGGTCCTCATCAACGGCGCTTTCATCCTCGTCGCCAGCATGCCCTGCGTCCTGGGCTATAACCTGTGGAGCGGCTTCCACCCCTTCCTGGGCAAGGACGTGCTGGACAGCGAGGACTTCATCGTCAGCAACCTGCTGCTGCCCATCGGCTCTCTGGTGTACCTTCTGTTCTGCGTCACCAAATGGGGCTGGGGCTTTGACAAGTTCCTGGCGGAGGCCAACACCGGCACCGGAGCGAAGCTGCCGGAGAGCGGCACCCTCAGGACGCTGCTCCACGTCTACTTCGCCGTGGTGCTGCCCATCCTCATCCTGGTCATTCTGGTCCAGGGCCTGCCCACCCGGGGCTGGCAGATCGGCGTCTGCGCTGTGACGCTGGCGTTCCTGGCTCTGATGGCCCGCCGGAAAAAGGCCTGATTGTTCTAACGGACATGAAAAAACGACCGCGAAAGCGGTCGTTTTTATTTCCGTTTGCTTTTCGGGTAGGGTTCTTTTTCATCAGTCCGGCCCAGAAGATAATCCACGCTGGTTTCAAAATAGTCCGCCAGCCTGTCCGCCAATTCCAGCGGAAGTGGCCGCTCTCCCCGCTCATATTTGGAGTACAGGCTTTGGTCGCACAGCATGTCTTTCGCCACCTGCTGCTGTTTCAAATCCCTGTCCTCCCGTAAATCCCGGATACGCAGCTTCATAACATCACCCGAGCTCAGTATATTTTAGTCCATATTGTCCTATTGTATTATTGGACAATATGTCCTAAAATATCAGAGAGGTGATTGCAATGCCAGACTATAAAGAAATGTATCTGACCCTGATGCGGGAGACGGAAAAAGCCATCCGCACGCTGACGGAGGCCCAGCGTGTCTGCGAGGAGCTATACCTTCAGGATGACGGCCCCACCCTGCGGCTATTCCCCGGCAGCGATATTCCCCAGGACAACGCAAAGCATGACTAACGCCCCTCCAAACGTGGTGTTTGGAGGGGCGTTTCCCTTATATCTTTACTTCAAACAGCCCGTCCCGGCTGCAGCACAGGTACAGCTTCCCGCCGCCCCGCAGCTGGGGGATGCGGAACTCGCCGCCCTGCTCCGGGTACAGCCGCACCAGCAGCACCCGCTCCGTGGCCACATACGCGGCAAAACGGAAATAATGGTCCTTTTTCATGGGATGGGAGAAGGTGATGTACCAGTCCTCCTCCACCTCCTGGACTGTGACGGCGTGTTCCCCGTCCGCAGGCCGGGCCGTCAAAGGCTCCAGCTTCCGGCCGCAGCAGTGCACTTCCCCGCCGCCGGTGGCGGTCAGAATATTGCCGCAGTCCGGGCATACATAAAATTTCAGTCTCTTCATATTTCCTCCGTCCAACTCGTTGGGTTCCAGGTCTCCGGCCAAAAGCCGCTCCACGCTGACGCCGAACCGCTCCGCCAGCGCCGCCAGCAGGCTCACGTCCGGGCAGCCTGCGCCGGTCTCCCATTTGCTGACCGCCTGGGCGCTGACGTGCAGTGTCTCCGCCAGCTCCCGCTGGGTCATGTTCGCTTCCTGCCGCAGATGCCGCAGCAGAACACCCATCTCTCTACCTTCCATATTTCTCACCTCTCCCACAGGATACCCGAATTCACGGGACTTTGCAAGCAACGCTCCGTTGATATGGCATCATGACGGCAAAATCCTGCGTTTTCCCGGCCTTTTTCTTGTTCAGTCCGCCGAATCTGCAAGTCGGGCCACTTTTTCCTGCAAAGCGTCTTTGCAAACGTTTTACGATATGGTATATTAAGGGGCAAGATTCTGGACGGGAGGTCTTCTCCATGATAACCTTGCATGACCACGGCGTATTTCTTGTAAACGGCGTTCCCTGCGCGGACGCTCCCATCTCCCCGGCGGAGGGCCGCCGGCAAACCATGGCCTGGAATATTTTACAGGCCCACAACACCGGCGATGACCCGGAAAACCTGAAAATCAAATTCGACGCCATGCTGTCCCACGATATCACCTACGTGGGCATCATCCAGCAGGCCCGGGCCTCCGGCATGAAGGAGTTCCCCATCCCCTACGCCCTGACCAACTGCCACAACAGCCTGTGCGCCGTGGGCGGCACCATCAACGAGGACGACCACGTGTTCGGCCTGTCCGCCGCCAGGAAGTACGGCGGCATCTACGTTCCCGCCAACCAGAGCGTCATTCACTCCTACGGCCGGGAGGAGATGGCGAAGTGCGGCGCCATGATCTTAGGCTCCGACTCCCACACCCGGTACGGGGCTCTCGGCACCATGGCCGTGGGCGAGGGCGGCCCGGAGCTGGCCAAGCAGCTTTTGAAAAACACCTGGGATATCAAGTATCCCAAGACGGTACTGGTGTACCTGAAAAATACACCCCCCAAGGGTATCGGCCCCCACGACATCGCCATCGCACTGGTGAAGGCGGTGTTTGCCAGCGGTTTTGTCAACAACTGCGTGCTGGAGTTCGCCGGCCCCGGCATCGCGGGATTGCCCATCGACTTCCGCAACGGCATCGATGTGATGACCACCGAGACCACCTGCCTCTCCTCCATCTGGGAGACCGATGAGGTGACGAAGGGCTTCTTCGAGACCCACCAGCGGCCCGGCGACTTCAGGGAGCTGCATCCCGGCAAGTACGCCTGGTACGACAAGTACATTGAGATCGACCTGGCCAAGGCCGAGTCCATGATCGCCCTGCCCTTCCACCCCTCCAACGCCTGGACCATTCACGAGTTCCAGGAGAACGCCAGCGAAATTCTGGCGAAGGTGGAGGCCGACGCCCAGGCCCGGTATCCCAAGGCCCATGTGAAGCTGACCGATAAGGTACGTGACGGCGGCGTCTGGGCTGACCAGGGCGTCATCGCGGGCTGCGCAGGCGGCCTGTTCGACAACATCCAGGAGGCGGCGGACATCCTCCGGGGCGGCAGCTGTGGCAGCGGCTATTTCACCCTGGATGTGTACCCCACCAGCGTGCCCGTCAGCCTGGAGCTGATGAAGACCGGGGCCACCGCCGAATTGCTGCAAAGCGGCGCGGTCATCAAGCCCAGCTTCTGCGGCCCCTGCTTCGGCGCGGGCGACGTGCCCTCCAACAACGGCCTCTCCCTGCGGCACACCACCCGGAACTTCCCCAACCGGGAGGGCTCCAAGCCCGCCGAGGGCCAGTTCGCCGGCGTGTGCCTGATGGACGCCCGCTCCATCGCCGCCACCGCCGCAAACGGCGGCAAGATCACTGCCGCCACGGACATCGACTACACCCCCGTCCACCGGGAATACCACTTCGACAAGAGCGTCTACGACAAGCGGGTCTACTACGGCTTCGGCAAGGCGGACCCCACTGTGGAGCTGCGGATGGGCCCCAACATCACTGACTGGCCCAAAATGAATCCCCTGGCGGAAAATCTGCTGGTGGAGCTGGCGGCGGTGCTCCACGACCCCGTGACCACCACCGACGAGCTGATTCCCTCCGGTGAGACCTCCTCCTACCGCTCCAACCCCCTGCGGCTGGCGGAGTTCACCCTCTCCCGCCGGGAGCCCGCCTACGTGGGCCGGGCCAAGGCTGTGGCGGAGGACGAGGCGGAGCGTCTCGCGGGTAAGTCCCCGGAGAAGCTGAAGGCCCTGCTGAGCAAGGTGGGCGGCGCCGACGCGCTGATGGGCTCCACCCAGTTCGGCTCCTGCGTGTTCGCCAACAAGCCCGGCGACGGCTCCGCAAGAGAGCAGGCGGCCTCCTGTCAGAAGGTGCTGGGCGGCTTTGCCAACATCTGCTACGAATTCGCCACGAAGCGCTACCGCTCCAACTGCATCAACTGGGGCATCCTGCCCTT
>CAMCNO010000072.1 GCA_945876285.1 uncultured Clostridia bacterium
CGGGATACATAGCTCCGTGAGATACCAAACGTAGCGGCGACTTCCCGCTGGGTGAGCGGGACCGTTCCGCCTAAGCCATAACGCAGGCGGATGATCTCCGATTCCCTGGCAGTCAGCCGCTCCTGCACCAACCTTCGGACTTTCTCAGCACTGTCCCGGTCATGGAGATCCTCCAGCATGGTGTCGTCCACGCCCACCACGTCCATTAGCTGCAGGGCGTTTCCTTCTTTATCTACGTCGATGGAATCGGACAGGGAGACCTCCCCCTGCAGCTTTTTTTGCCCCCGAAAGTACATCAGGATCTCATTTTCAATGCACCGGGCGGCGTAAGTAGCCAGTTTGGCCCCCTTGGAGGGGTCAAAGCTGGAGATGCCCTTGATGAGCCCGATGGTCCCAATGGAAATCAGGTCCTCCTGGTCGGCGCTCTGCACGTAGTATTTTTTGATGATATGGGAAACAAGCCGAAGATTGCGCTCAATGAGCACATTTCGGGCCTCCGAATCGCCCTGGGCATAACGCTCCAGCCACATCCGCTCCTCGGCGGCGGACAGGGGCTTGGGGAATGACCCGCCGCCGGACAGGCGCAGGGAAAATAGCAGTGAATTGGCGAACAGCAGCAATGCGGCAGACAGCATAAGATCCCTCCTCTCGCCAGCTTATGCGGAAACGGGAAGTCCCTATGCAGCGCTTTGCGTTCCGGGAAAGAGTGTGCTATACTGTTCCAAAACAGAGAGGAGCGCGGCGAAATGGCTTGGTATGTCTACATGCTCCGGTGCGGAGACGGCTCCCTGTACACCGGTTGTACCGATCGTGTATCCCGGCGGCTGGCGGCCCACCAAAGCGGCAAGGGCGCCAAGTACACCCGCAGCCGCCTGCCGGTCTCGCTGGTGTATCAGGAGGAAGTGCCGGACAAACCGGCGGCTCTGCGGCGGGAGGCGGCCATCAAGCGTCTGACCCGGCCCCAAAAGCTGAAACTGATCGAAGGAAAGGATGGATATAAGATGCGGGAGATGCGGAGAAAAGAGAGGCAGATCACGGAGGAAGAAGCCTGGACGGTGGTGGACAAATGTGAGTACGCCTTCCTGGCCATGACGGCGGAGGACGGTACGCCCTACGGCCTGCCGGTGACCATTGTCCGGGAGGGACGGAACATTTACTTCCACAGCGCCCTGGAGGGCCGGAAGGTGGAGTGCCTGCGGCAGCATCCCCAGGTGTGCCTGACCTGCGTGGGCGATACCGCGATCCAGCAGGACCGCTTCACCACGCTGTATGAGTCCGCTGTGGCCTTCGGCGTCGCCGCCGAGGTGACAGAGGATGGGGAAAAGGTCGAAGCCCTGCGGCTGCTGTGCCTGCGGCACACGCCGGATAACATGGCGGATTTCGAGCGGGCCGTGAACGCCAGCCTGGCCCGGACAGGAATTTGGAAAATCTCCGTGGAGGAGATCACGGGCAAGGCCAAGCGGTAAATAACAGGAAAATGCCTCCGGCAGTTTCTGCCGGAGGCATTTGCTCACTTTTTCCGCAGGTGTACGGTACAGTCCGTCAGGCCGTAAAACGGTTCGGCGGCGGTGGATACGAGGTTTTCCAGAACGCCGGTCTGGGTAAGAACGGAGGTGGACTTGAAGCACACGGGGATAATGGGGGCCTGCTCCTGCAGATGGCGGCACAGGGTGCTCATGGCTGCGGCACGGTCTCCGGTACTTGCGAAGGCAGCCAGAAGACGGTCTGTCGTCTCGCTGGACCAGCCGCCGTAGTTCAGAGTACCGCCGGAGAACAGCAGGGCGGACAGGTCCCAGTCGGCGGAGAGACGGACCTCCCCGTAGTACAGGTCAAAGTTCCCGGCGGCCAGAGCCGCGGTGTATTCCTCCCAGGGCAGGACCTTGACGGATACGGTGATGCCTGCGGAGGTGAAGGACTCCGCCAGGTAGTTGGCAACGGAGGTCTTGAAGCTGTTTTCGCTGTTGACCAGCAGGGTCAGCGTCCGGCCATCCGAGTAGCTGCTCTGGCCCAGCGCGGCGGTAAGGTCATCCCGGGAGTAGGAGCGCTCCAGTTCCGTGGGATAGAGCGGCGAGGCGGGCGAGAGGGGGAATTGGGCCGCGTCCCCGTGTCCGGAGAGAAAGGCGCTGACGATGCGGCTGCGGTTGACGGCGATGCTCAGGGCCCGGCGGAAGGCAGGGTCATCCAGGGGCTGACGGGCCGTGTTGCAGCCAATATATTGAAAGACCGTGGTGTCTGTGTCCTGATAGCTGACATTTCCGGTGACACTGATGGGGGACGTCCCCGTAAGGTCGGCGGTGATGAACTGCACATCCCGGGAGGTGAAGCGGTAAAGCATGGTGTCCTGGTCAGCGGCTTCCACCAGGGCGATGCGGTCAGTGGGTTGGCGGGTGCCCCGCCACCAGGCCTGATTTGCGACTAACCAGTCGCCGGACTCCGTCTGGGACAGGAGATAGGGGCCGGTGCCCACAGGCGCGGACTCCGAGCCGGCTTTCAGAATGGGGATGTCCAGCAGCGCGGGCAGGCCGCTGTTAGGAGAGCTGAGTGTCACAGTGACGGCACCTTCCCCAGCGGAGACTGCGGTGATGCCGGACAGCCGGGCACGGTAGCGCTCGGAGGACCTGGCCCGGTCCAGCGTAGCCCGGACGTCGGCGGCGGTGAGAGGGGAACCGTCGGAAAAGGTGACATCCTCCCGAAGGCTGAAGGCATAAGAGGTAAAGTCCTCGTTGGCGGTATAGCTGGCGCACAGCCAGGGCTGGGGCTCAAAATCCGGTCCCAGGCAGAACAGCCCCTCGCACAGGAGAGAGGCAACGACCTGCTGCATCCCGTCGGGGCAGGTCACTGGGTCCAGGGAGCGGTCCGGCGCATAGGGCAGAGCCAACTGTTCCGGCAGGAGAGACTGCCCGGAGTTCTCCTCTGGGACGTCACTGGGCTGGAGCAGTTCCGGACTTTCCTCCTCCGGTGGCTCCGCCTGCCAGCAGCCGGTGAGCAGACCGACGCACAACAGAGCGCATAATAGTAAAACCAGGCGTTTTTTCATGGCTGGTAAGCTCCTTTTCAGGGATGGACGATGATGGCGGCCTGAACGCCCCGGGCGTTACCCATCTTCCGATGGGACCAGAACAGGTCAGGGCGGCAGGCGGTGCAGAGGCCGCAGGCGTCGATGTGCTCCGGGAGAACGCCCGCGCGCAGCAGCCATTGGCGGTTCAGTCCCGCCAGGTCCACATGGTATTTGGGAGCCTGCCAGGTAAGGTACGGCTCCGCGTCGGTGCCGAGGGCCTCCCGCATGGCGTCGGCCACATCGCTGTCCGTCTCAAAGCAGCACGGGCCGATACAGGGGCCGATGGCGGCCAGAATGTTTTCCGGTCTTGCACCGTATTCAGCGGCCATCGCCGCCACCGCTTTTTCCACAATGCCTCCGGCACAGCCCCGCCATCCGGCGTGGACACCGCCCACGGCCCCGGTCACCGGGTCGTGGAGGAGCAGGATGCCGCAGTCGGCGGAGAACACTGCCAGCGGCAGGTTTGGCTCGTTGGTGATGAGGGCATCGGCGGTGTAGCCCCGCTCCCGCCACAGTCCCTTGCCTGCGTCATCGGCGGTGCAGACCCGGACAGTCGTCTCGTGGACCTGCTTACTGAGCACCACTTTTTTTTCGTCCAGACCTACGACGCCGCAGAAGCGACGGTAGTTTTCCGCCACGGCGGCGGGATCGTCGCCCCGGCTGGGCCCCAGGTTCAGACTGTCCCAGGGCGGGGCGGACACGCCGCCCTTCCGGGTGGAAAAGGCGTGGCGGACGCCGGAGAGCAGGGGCGAGGTCAAAAAGACGAGACCGCTTTGTTCGCGTGTTTCAAAAGGCATGGGAACCTCCGTTCAGTCCTGTTTTTCTTCTACTGTATGATGGTGATAGCCCTGGTAGGCATTGTTCAGACCGGCCAATAGGACGAAAAAGCCGATGGCGGACAACAAAATGGCAAACCCACCCAGAAGGATGCCTGCCACGCACATCAGGCTGCCCGTCAGCAGCAGGACGATGCCGTAGAGGATGTCCTTGATGTCCTGAAGCAGGGCGAGAACGCCGTCATTGTCTTTCATGGGCAACTCCTTTCTGGTAGCAAAGCGCCCCCGCCCTCCGGCAGGAGAACAGGGGGCGTGATTGGATAAGGAAAAGGGCTAGAGGAAACTGTTGGTTTCCCCAGTTCATTCGCCAGCGGCGATGAAGTCATTTTAATTATTTTTGTCAGGACACCCTCCAGAGGGGCTTCTCTTGCCGCTGTGCGGCAATTCACCTTCTTTGCCTGACAAAAATACCTTGACCCGTGCGTCCTTGGGGCGCACACACCAGTGACCGATGTCACTGGTGGTGGGGGAGAAGACGTCAGTCGTGATATTCCTTGCAGGTGCACTTCTTCCATTTCAACCCACTGCCGCAGGGGCAGGGGGCGTTGCGAATCCCATGCGGCAAGGGCCGCATGGGAACCCTTCCGATTGAACATCCTCAGCAGGCGGAGCCTGCCTGCGGCAAGCATTTTGACGCTTTGCGTCAAAATGCTTGGACGCGCCAAAGGCGCGGCTCGCTCGCGCTCGCATCGGCCGCAACGCCGTACTTACTGGTCGTGGTACTCCTTGCAGGTGCACTTCTTCCATTTCAACCCGCTGCCGCAGGGGCAGGGGTCGTTGCGGCCAATTTTGACGGTTTTCTTTACGGGCTGTTTCTTCGGCGCGGTGCCGTCGCCGCCCACGTTTTCCACCATGCCCTTGGCCACCCGCTCCCGCTTGACCTCCTCGTCCTTCTTCAGCCGCACGGAGTACAGGCGGCGAACGGTTTCGTCCTGGATGGCGGAGACCATCTCCTCAAACATGGTCAGAGACTCCCGCTTGTAGACGTCCACGGGGTTGTTGTTGCCGTAAGCCTGGAGCCGGATGCCCTGCTTCAGGTCGTCCATGGCGTCGATATGGTCCATCCAGTATTCGTCCACGACCCGGAGCATGATGACCCGCTCCAGCTCCCGCATGATGGGGGTGGTGATCTCCTGCTCCTTGGTCTCGTAAGTCGCCTCGGCGGCCTGGATGCACAGGTCGGTCAGCTCCTCCTGGGTTTTGGAGGGCACCTCGCTGGCGGGGACGGTAACGGCGGAGGGCAGGAAGTAGACGCCCTCCAGGCCCCGCATCATGTCACGGTAAGCGGCGGCGTCCAGGTGCTGGTTCTCACCGAAGGCCAGGGCCACATGGTTGGCGATGGAGGTGTGCATCATGTTGAGCACGGTGTCCTTGATGTCCATGCCGTCCAGCACCTGGCGGCGCTGGGCATAGATGATCTCCCGCTGCTTGTTCATGACGTCGTCGTATTCCAGCACGGATTTACGGGACTGGAAGTTCCGGCTCTCCACGGTGGTCTGGGCGTTCTCGATGGCCTTTGTCAGCATCTTGTTCTCGATGGGAGTGTCCTCGTCCAGGTCGAACCGCTCCATCATGTTGTTGATGCGGTCGCCGCCGAACAGGCGCATCAGGTCGTCTTCCAGAGAGATATAGAACCGGGTCTCGCCGGGGTCGCCCTGACGGCCGGCACGGCCGCGGAGCTGATTGTCGATACGGCGGGACTCATGGCGCTCGGTGCCGATGATGAACAGGCCGCCGGCATCACGGACCTTCTCCGCCTCCTGGGCGATGACGGCCTTGTGAGCGGCCAGACGCTCGGCGAACAGCTTCCGGGCGGAGAGGATCTCCTCGTTGTCGGTGTCGGCGTAGCCGGTGGCGTCCACGATGATCTCCTCGGAATACCCGGCCTTCACCAGGTCGGCCTTCGCCAGATACTCGGCGTTGCCGCCCAGCATGATATCCGTACCACGGCCGGCCATGTTGGT
>CAMCNO010000073.1 GCA_945876285.1 uncultured Clostridia bacterium
TCATAAGGGCTGCTTTGGTACGCTCCTTCTGCTGAAGGATTGTTCTTTTTCGGCTTGGTCGCCGTTTTTTCTTGTCCGACCGGCTCAGCCCGGTCATGGCTCTTTTTAATCTGCCGGATGGCTCTGCGTCCTCCATCGGCAGCAACGAACGCACTCCGCCTGCCGGTCGTTTCCACTTGATCGGTGGCATACTGGACGCTCCCGCGCTCCTTGGGACCGCGCTGGGCTTCCTGTTGGTCGTGGTGTGCTTTCCAGATGCTACCCGCTTCCTTGGGGACAAAATCCCGGTTTAGAGCCTTAGGCTTGTCCATAGCGGGGCGTGTTTTTATAGGCGCATGAAAATGTGTCTGCTGTACGACGGCTTTTTTTCTTTTGCCGTCGTGCGGCAGATTATTTCAGTATGTGGTCAAATTGTTATTCTGTTTAAGCGGCTACCCAAGCGGCTCAACAGTTCATTCGCAATTGTTTCGCTTTTTCCGCGAGGTCATAAGAAGTTATTTCATATTATCCGGATTTTTCGATAAGAACGGTAAAGGAGATCACAATTTGAAAGGCACAGTTTTTTAATTATTGAGAGTCGACCTTGAAATGGCGAAAAAACTACTTCAACTGAGTTTCAAGAGCGAGATTTTCTTCGTTCGCTTCTGCCATATCCTTTACAGGGAGTTTCTGAGATATTCCGCTGTGATTGTATTGCCGTGTTCTGCCATTTCCTTTGCGGTACCGGTAAAGACAATCTGCCCGCCGGCGGTGCCGCCGTCCGGCCCAACATCGATCAAGTAGTCCGCCTGCTTCATCACATCCAGATTGTGCTCGATGACGATGACGGTATTGCCCCGGTCCACCAGGCTGTCCAGCAGCTCCATGACCTTCTGAACATCAGAAGCGTGGAGTCCGGTAGTGGGCTCGTCCAGCACATAGGTGTTGCCCTTCTTGTCCAGATATTTTGCCAGCTTCACCCGCTGGCGTTCGCCGCCGGAGAGAGTGGACAGAGGCTGCCCCAGAGAAAGATAGGGCAGGCCTACCTCCAGCATAGCTCCCAGCGCTTTGCGGAGTTTCTTGTTCTCTTTGAAAAACTCGCAGGCTTCCCCGGCGGACATGTCCAGAATCTCTACGATGTTTTTGCCTTGGTACCGGTAGGACAGGGCCTCGTCACTGTACCGCTTGCCCTCGCAGGCTTCGCAGACGGTGGTGACCGGGTCCATGAACACCAGCTCCGTGACAATCTGACCCCGTCCTCCGCAGATGGGACAGGCTCCCTTGCTGTTGAAGGAAAACAGGGAAGCATCCACACTGTTCTCCGCCGCCATGACCTTCCGGATCTCATCAAAGAAGCCCAGGAAAGTGGCGGGGGTGGACCGGCCCGTGGCCGTCACCGGGGACTGATCCACCAGCACCACCCGGTCGGCATACTGCCTGGCGAACACATCCCGGATGAGGGAGCTTTTGCCGGAGCCTGCCACGCCGGTGACCACCGTCAGCACATTCAGCGGGATGTCCACCGACACATGCTTCAGGTTGTGGACATTGGCGTCCCGCACCGGGAGAAAGTCCTTCGGCATCCGGGGAGCGGCTTTCAGCGGTGTGATCTGCTTTAGGGCATTTCCGGTACGGGTGCCGGAGCATAGCAGATCCTCATAGCTTCCCTGAAACAAAATCTCGCCGCCGTTCTTTCCTGCCAGCGGGCCGACGTCGATGACCTCGTCGGCGATGGAGATCACATCCTTGTCGTGCTCCACCACCAGGACTGTATTGCCCTTGTCCCGCAGGGACTGCAACAGCCGGGTCATGCGGTACACATCCCGGGGGTGCATGCCGGTGCTGGGCTCGTCGAAAATGTAGGTCATGCCCGTGAGTGCGCTCCCCATGTACCGCACCAGCTTTAACCGCTGGGCCTCGCCGCCGGAGAGGGTGGAGGACTCCCGGTCCATGGAGAGGTACGGCAGGCCGATGTCGATCATGCGGTTCAGCGACGCGGTCAGAGCGTCCACGATCGTGGCCGCTCTGGGGTCATCGATGGTATTCAGCACCTGCACCAGCTGGGTAAACTCCATGGCACACAGCTCATCGATACTGTAACCCGCCACTTTGCAGGAAAGGCTTTTGGCGTTGAGCCGCCGGCCGCGGCAGACAGGACAGGGCTTTTCCTCCACCAGATACATCAGCCGTTTGACAGAGGCTTCCTTTAATTGTGAGGTGTCCCGGTTAATGAGCATCCGGTGCAGATAATGGGACACGCCGTCCACCTTTTTTGAAAGCCGCTTGCCGTCCGGCGTGTCCGCGCCGTAGAGCAGGTGGTTCCGCTCCTGTTCTGTGAAGTCCTTCCACTTTTTGTCCAGTGGGAAGATGCCTGCCTCGGCGTACTGCTTCCAATACCAGTTGCCCACATGGAAGGCCGGCAGGTCGGCCATGCCCTCGTTCCAGGTCTTTTCCGGATCGATGCGACCTTCAATGTCCACAGTCATGACCTTGCCGATGCCGGAACACTCGGGACACATGCCGTTGGGATCGTTGAAAGAGAAGTAGGAGGCCGTGCCTACATAAGGCTCCCCAATGCGGGAGTAGAGCAGCCGCAGGGCGGCGTACATATCGCTGATGGTGCCCACGGTGGAGCGGGCGTTGCCACCAAGACGGGACTGATCCACAATCACCGAGGCGGAGAGGTTGTCGATCCGCTCCACCTTGGGCTTTTCGTATTTGGGCAACCGCCCCCGCATAAACGCGGTGTAGGTCTCGTTCATCTGCCGCTGGCTCTCGGCGGCGATGGTGTCAAAGACGATGCTGGATTTGCCGGAGCCGGAGACCCCGGTAAAAACCACGATTTTTCCCTTGGGGATATCCAGAGAGACATTCTTCAGATTGTTCTGCCGAAGCCCCCGGATCACGATTTTATCCTGGTTCATCACAAAACCGCCTCACTTTCTTCTTTATCATACATCTTCAGGGATCATCATTCTCGGCATGACTTGCCGAACACGAAGCGGACACGCCGCACAAACTGCAGCGCGTCCGAAGGGTTCATTGCTTTCAGACTGGATCGATGCATCTGCCATAAGGGGAGAGTCAAGAGAAACTATTCTGCCTTTCTCCTGACCGGAACCTGTATTTCTGACAGCCAGTCACTTTCATTATCCTGATTCCAGACACCGTCAATATAGCTCTCCCGGATCTCACCGGCGATCTCATACCCGTTTTCCTCGATATACCGCAGCACTGCTTCGTAGGATTCCGGAAATGTACGATAGGAACCCTTGTGAAAAACACAGGCCGCCTGGATTTCGGGAAGGGTCTTGAACTGCAGCTCGCCGTTTTCTTTCTTTGCCTCCACAACGGACTCGCAAATCTCAACCAGAATGTCCCCGTCCTTGTATCCCGGCTCCAGATAGCCCATAAAGCAGTATTCCGGAAGGGCGCAGGCACATCCTGCTTTCTCCATCAGCGCGCCCATTTCCGGCATCCGGTCAAACAGGCCGTCGTAGGACTCCAGTTTGATCCGCATAAAGGCCACGGTGGTTTCCGGAATGGTCTTGATCAGTACGGGGGCAGACAGGACGGCTTTCTTTTTGGACAAATAGCTGTCCACCACGGCGATTTGTCTTGTGAGATCAGCGATTTTTGCAAGCAGCTCCGCCTTTTTCTTCAGCAGTACCGCTTCTTCATCCGCCCCGGAATTGATGCCGGCAATCTCCTCCAAGGTGAATCCCGCCAGCTTTAAGGCGGTGATCTGGTGGAGCACCGCCATCTGGGAAAGCGTATAATACCGGTATCCGGTCTCCGGATGAATCAGCGCCGGCATCAGCAGACCCTGCTCCTCATAGAAGCGCAGGGTCTTGACCGTCAAATGATTCATCGCCGCAAACATGCCGATCTTATAGAGTGTATCGCTTGTCTTTCCTTCGCAGGGCTTGTGTTCTTGCTTCATCTCCATAGTGTTACTCCCATCTGAATGTCTTGATTGCGATCGTGCTGCAAATCACAGCAATCGCAATCAGGGTCATGACCGACATTAACGTTTTATCATAGCACCCCATGGACACGGATTTCAACAGACCGATCCCAACGCCAAGGGGCATCCACCCGGAAACGGCTCTGAGGCCGGCCGGAAACACCTCCGCCGGGATGGTGGCCCCGGAGAGCAGCAGCATGGGGAAATAGAGCAGGCTTGTCGCCACATTCATGGATTTTGTGGTCCGGCACAGGCTGGCCACCATGAGGCCGATGGAGAACATGGAGATCATGGTCAGCAGCCATACAGCAAGATATACAAACACGTTTCCCTGCATCCGGTATCCGAAAACCACCACCGCGGCGACGGTCAGGATCAGGGTGGAAAGCGCCGCGATCACACCGCTGCAAATGGTATCGCAGGCCAGAAGCCTGGCCGGGGAACAGGGACTGCAGTACATCCGCCGCAATATTCCCTGAGATCGCAGCTCCACGACGGTGATGGGGATACTCATAAACGCGCTGCAGCAGATCCCCACGGTGGACAGCGACACATAAGCGCTTTGCAGATAGGTAAGACCGGAATCCGCGGCATTTTTCCCTCCGGTGATCATCGTGATCACAACGAATACCACCAGCGGCATTGCCAGACAAAACAGGATCACATCCGGTGATCTGAAGAAAATCTTCTGCTCCACCCGATACATGCTCAAAAACCGCTTCATAACAGTTCCTCCTCTCCCATAAAGAACAGATACGCGTCCTCCAGATTCTTTTGACCCGAAGCCGCGATGACTTCATCGATGGTGCCTTCCGCGACCTTTTTTCCTGACTTGATGATACACGCCCGGTCGCAAAGGGCTTCCGCCTCTTCCATGTAATGGGTGGTGAGAAAGATGGTAAGCCCCTGCTCCTTCAACTGCTTCAGGGTTCGCCATACCTCACGCCTTGCCACCACATCCAGGCCTGTGGTCAGCTCGTCCAGGAACACGATCTCCGGGTTGCCAATCAACGCCAGAACAACAGAAAGCTTCTGCCGCTCCCCGCCGGAGAGCTTGGACACGAAGTTCTTTCTGAGTGTGCCAAGTCCGAATTGCTCCAGAAGCTGCGGATAGTCTGCCGGGGCGGCATACAAAGAGGCATACTCGATGCATGCTTCCTCCACGGTGATGTTGGGCTGATACTGGGTATTCTGAAGCTGCACGCCAACCCCCTCAAATACCTGCTTTCTGTTTTTGGCGGCGTCCATTCCCAGAATCTTCGCGGAGCCGACCTCCGGCACCTTCAACCCCAGAATCAAATCGATGGTGGTGCTTTTGCCTGCTCCGTTGTGCCCCAGCAGGGCAAAGACCTCGCCCTTTTGCACATCGAAGGACAGATCATCCACGACCCTGCGGCCTGAAAACGATTTTGTCAGGTTTCT
>CAMCNO010000074.1 GCA_945876285.1 uncultured Clostridia bacterium
TCCACCAGATAGTCGATCTTCTCCTTGGTGGTGACGCCGTCGGGGTCATAGATGTAGCCGTCGGGGCCGGACAGGGTGACGACCTTAGCGCCCAGCTGGGCTGCCTTCTTGCAGATGCCCCAGGTCACGTTGCCGAAGCCCGCGCAGGCGATGGTCTTACCCTCAATGCTCTCGCCCTCGTGCTTGAGGACGTTCTCCAGATAGTACACCGCGCCGTAGCCAGTGGCCTCGGGACGGATCAGGGAGCCGCCGTAGCTAAAGCCCTTGCCGGTGAGGACGCCGTTCTCGAACGCGCCCTTCAGGCGGCGGTACTCGCCGTACAGGTAGCCGATCTCCCGGGCGCCCACGCCCATGTCGCCGGCGGGAACGTCCACGTCGGGACCGATGTAGCGGTACAGGGCCTGCATGAAGCTCTGGCAGAAGCGCATGATCTCGGAATCAGACTTGCCGGCGGGGTCGAAGTCAGAGCCGCCCTTTCCGCCGCCGATGGGCAGGCCGGTGAGGGAGTTCTTGAAGGTCTGCTCAAAGCCCAGGAACTTGATGATGCCGGGATAGACGTTGGGCTGGAACCGCAGGCCGCCCTTGTAGGGGCCGATGGCGCCGTTGAACTGGCAGCGCCAGCCGGTGTTGGTGTGCCAGGTGCCGTCGTCGGCCATCCAGCAGACGCGGAAGGTGAACATCCGCTCCGGCTCCACCATCCGGTTCAGCAGGTCAACTTTTTCATATTCGGGATGCTGGTCGATGACGGGCTCCAGAGAGGTCAGGACCTCCTCCACAGTCTGGACGAATTCAGGCTCATTTGCGTGCTTGGTTTTCACATTCTCAATCACACTGGCCAGATACGCGTTCATCAGGCTTCCTCCTTGCAAACTGAAGTTGTTTAATGTGTTAAAAATCCTGCTAGGTTTTCTGATTTCAGTTTAGCACTTCTGCACGAAAGAAACAAGGGCGATTTTTCTGAACGCGGGCATATCCTTTTCCTGATGACCCAGAAAAAGGTTGACCTATTTTGTGCAAATCGACGGAGCATAAAAAACCGGACTGTCGGAAAGCCCGTCAGACATCTCCAACAGCCTGGTTCGATTGTACGCTGTTATACTAATTTTCAATAAAACGATTAAATCGTTTTATTGCGCCGCAGAATGCGGCGCAAGCGGCAAAGCCGCTGAAAATTTTGTTCAATGCTATCTTCACCGCCGCAGGCGGCACGGCGTGAAACGCCGTAATAAAAACATTTTTAAATGTTTTTATTGAAGAATAGTATTACATTTCCCTCAATGCATCCGACAGCCGCGCCAGGTCCTCCAGCGTCAATGCCTCGCCCCGGATGGTGGGGGGGAGGCCGCAGGCGGCGATGGCTTCCTGAATGACCTCCTTGTCCCGCCCCAGGGCGGCGGCCAGGCTGTTTGCCAGGGTCTTCCGCCGCAGCAGGAAGGCTCCCCGCAGGCAGCGGAAGAAAAAGTCTTCGTCCCGGACGGTGACAGGCGGCTTCTCCCGCCGGACGCACCGCAGCACGGCGGAGGTCACCTTGGGGGCGGGCAGGAACTTCTCCCGTGGCACGTCAAAGAGGTACTCCGTCTCCATGTAGTATTGCAGGAACATGGAGAAGGATCCGCCGTCGGAGGACCCCTGGGGCGCCGCCAGCCGCTGGGCGACCTCTTTCTGAATGAGCACCGTGATGGTCTCAAAGCAGGGCGTCTCGACAAGCTTCGTCAGCACTGGAGTGGTGATGTTGTAGGGCAGGTTGGCGCACACGATGGGCCGCAGCCCCTGGAATTTTTCCTGGACCAGCGCATCCAGGTCCAGCTTCATCACATCTCCCGGCACGATTTCCACGTTGGGGTAGGGGGCCATGGTCTCCGCCAGCACCGGAAGCAAAGACTTGTCCAGCTCCACGGATACGACCTTGCCCGCCCGTTGGGCCAGCTCCGCCGTCAGCGGCCCGATGCCCGGCCCGATCTCCAGCACGCCGCAGCCTGCGTCCGCCTGGGATGCCGCCGCGATGTCGTAGGGCACCTGGGAATCGATGAGGAAATTCTGTCCCATGGATTTGGAAAAATGAAATCCGTGCCGCCCCAGCAGCTCCCGGATGGAATCGTAATCGCAGAGATTCATAAAATCCCGCCTTTTCTCGTGTAGTGGAGATAGTATACCAGAAGAAAGAGGATTTGAAAACCCCCGGAGGATGATGTATGATAGCATCATCACCCACAAAGGAGCCTGCCATGCTGACCCATATCTTTTTCGACCTGGACAATACCCTGCTGGACTTTGACAGGGGAGAGGCCCACGCCCTGTCCCGGGCATTCCGGCAGTTTGGCATAGACCCCACCCCCGCCGTCCTGGCTCGCTACCATGATATCAACCTCAGCCAGTGGGAGCTGCTGGAGGAGGGCAAGCTCACCAAGGAGCAGGTTCTGACCCGCCGCTTTGACCTCCTGTTCGCGGAGCTGGGCGCCACCTGCGACAGCCAGGCGGTCTGCGATTTGTACGAGAGCTTCCTGGCGGAGGAACACGGTTTCGTCCCCGGCGCCCTGGAGCTTCTGAAGGCCCTATCTTCCCGGTACAGTCTGCACTTAGCCACCAACGGCGCTTCCGTGGTCCAGCGCCGCCGCTTGGCGGACGCGGACATCCTCCCGTATTTCCAAAACATCTTCATCTCCGAAGAGGTGGGCTACCACAAGCCCAGCCCCGCCTTTTTCCACGCCTGCTTCGCCGCTATCCCCGGCTTTGACCCCGCCTCCGCCCTGATGGTAGGGGACAGCCTGACCTCCGACATCCGGGGCGGCCGGGACGCGGGCCTGCGCACCTGCTGGCTTGACCGCCTGGGCCGCTCCCTCCGTCCGGATATTCTCCCGGACTATACCGTCACCGCCCTGGACCAACTCCCGGCCCTGCTGGAGACCCTCTGAACGAAAACTCCCCCGGCACGAAAGTGCCGGGGGAGAACTGCTTTATTTCAGGATATAGACGGTACAGCCCCGTCTGCCGAAGTTGATGCACTGCTGATAGGTGTCGAAATACAGATCCACCTTGTTGCCCTTAACGCCGGTGTCCTCGGCCACGGCGGTGCCGTAGACGATGCCGTCGTTGGTAACGATATAGAGTTTGGTGCCCAGGGGAATCACCCGCTTATCCACTGCCACGGTGCCCACCCGGACAGAGGTTCCGGTGGCGGTGCAGTTGTCCACGCCGCCGTGACCGGCGGTGTAGGCAGTAGCGGTCATAGACTTGACGGCGGAAAAGCTCAGAGTGCCGCCGTCAGTCAGCGTCAGCGTGCCGCTGCCGTCGCTGTTCTTGGATACGCTGGAGATCGCGGACTTGTTATTGACCGTGGCATCAACAGCGGTGCCGTACTCCACGATCTGGTCCACGGCGGTGCTGTCGACCTCCTCCACGAACTGACGGCTCAGCTCCTGCCCGTTGGAAAACACCACCTCATAGATGGAGGTCCGGACGCCGTCGGCACCCTCCTGGACCACCTTTTCGGTGCCCTTTTTCATTTCGGGGTTGGCGATGCGTACGGTGTCGAAGGCCACCTCCTCCACCACCCGGTCGTAGTAGATGATCTCCTCTTCAACGGTGATCTCCACGCCGGGACCGGCCAGGTTCACAGCCACTGTCTCCAACGGGCTGGGGACGATATCCATGCGCTCCAACAGGCTTGAAATACTCTCTTTTCTGGACTGGACCGTCTGCGTCTCACCGTTCCGGCGGATGGTAACAGTCTGGTCGGCGGCCAGCGTCACGTCGTAGTCTCTTCCGCCGGTGGTGACAAAGACCATCTGGCTGGACAGGTCGGGTACGGCGGTCTTGCCGTCCAGCACGATGGCGGTGTCATCGGCGCCGGTGAGGATATACAGGGCCGCGGCGTAGTTGGTGGCGGCAGCGGCGGTCAAGATGACAGCCATCAAAGTCAGCAGTGCGAGGTGTTTCCGGTTCCATATCCCATGCAGTTTTTCTTGCAGGTCATGATGTTTCAAAACGATACCTCCTGAATTGGTTTTTCGGAGTTGGGCAGCTGTTTTCGAAGTTCGGAAACAACTTGTAACTTTTGTTACCAACTGAAAAACTGGCCATAGTATACATCACGCTCCCACTTTTGTCAAGATTTTGATTGTAATCTGGTGTTATGTTCCCCACTTCGAACAAAAATGGACAGAAAGCAACTGGAATCGATTAACAGAAAAAGATCAAATAGTAACAAAGCGGTAACGAAAAATGGCACAAAACCACCCCTGTATTCAAAAAACGAATACAGGGGCGATTTTGATAAAAAACAAAAAAATCAGGAACTTATTTCTGGACTTCTGGGGTAAAGCCCAGATCCTCCAGCTCGCCCACGGCGGTCTTGACGCAGTTCTGACAGCCGTCAATGGTGACGGTCTTGTCCGCCAGACTGACGGAGAATTTCAAATCTGCTCCGGTGAGGGCGTTGGTAATGCGTTTCACGCAGTTTTCACACATCATATCAGGTACGGAAATGGTCGTCATAGTGGTATTCTCCTTATTTCATCAGTTTTTGTATCGTAGCCAGGAGGTCATCCACGACCTCCAACTGCCCGTTCTGGATGTCCGTCACCACGCAGGTACGGATGTGGCTGGCCAGCAGTTCCCGGGAAAAGGCGTTCAGCGCCGACTGAACGGCGGAGACCTGGGTGAGGATATCGGTGCAGTAGGCCTCGTTTTCCACCATGCCCCGGATGCCCCGGACCTGTCCCTCAATGCGGTTGAGCCGCTTGGTCAGGGCCTCCATCTCGCTGGCCTCCCGGTGTTTGTGACGGCAGCAGTCCTCTGCCTCCATGCAGCATTCCTTTTTCGAGTGGGACAGGTCTTCTTTCAGATGGTCTGCCATGGGAAAAGCCTCCTTTATGTTGTGACATACTCCCCGGGTCAATAGCCCCGAGGCTTCTTATGGAAACGTGAGAAACCTCAGGACGAAAGACCGGGAATTGTGCTTCATCGGTCGGAGCCTCTGTGTATGGCAAAGGACTTACCCAACCTCAGCAAAGGACGATGCCCCGC
>CAMCNO010000075.1 GCA_945876285.1 uncultured Clostridia bacterium
GAGCTGGACTGGGTAAACGCCATCGTGCTGTTCTTCTCCCGTCTGGGCTGGGCGCTCTTCGCCGTGAGCGTGGTGGTTTGCGCCTTTGAGTGCGGCATTGAATACTCCGCCGGCAGGGGCAATCTGCAGCAAAGCGCCCTCAATGTCATCAAGGGCTTTCTGGCGGTAAGCCTCTTCACGGTGGTTCCCGTCCGGCTGTATGCACTGTCCGTATCGCTGCAGGGGACTTTTTCCGCGGGACTCACCGGCTATGGCCGAAGCATCGGCGAGGTGGGCCAGGACATTGTCACAGAACTCAGCGAGATCCAGACGCTCTCGGACGCGGTGAACAGCACCCATTTCGGTCTGGATGTCATTACCAGCCCCATCATGATCCTGTTCTGCGTGATCCTTATGGCTTACGCAGTGCTGAAGGTGTTTTTTGCCAACCTCAAACGGGGCGGCATTTTGCTCATTCAGATCGCCGTGGGCTCTCTGTATATGTTCAGCATCCCCAGGGGCTATCTGGACGGCTTTGTTGGATGGATGAAGCAGGTCATCGGTCTGTGCCTGACGGCTTTTTTGCAATCCACCATCCTCATCGCTGGGCTCATGATCTTCAAGGACCATGCGCTGATGGGGGTGGGGCTCATGCTCTCTGCCGGTGAGGTTCCCCGCATTGCCGGAAATTTCGGCGTGGATACCACAACGAAAGCCAACGTCATGAGCGCCGTCTATACAGCACAGGCAGCGGTGAATACCACCAGGACCATCGCCGCGGCAATCAGATAAAGACGAGGTGGAGCGCAAATGGAAGAATTGAAAAAAAGCATTACCATGGCCAGCCTGTTTGATGGAATCGGAGGCTTCCCTCTGGCGGCAGTCCGCTGCGGCGTTGAGCCGGTATGGGCCAGCGAGATTGAGCCGTTCCCCATACTTGTGACAAAGCTTCGCTTTCCGCAGATGACGCATATGGGAGACATTACAAAGCTCAACGGGGCGGATCTGCCGCCTGTGGATATCATCTGTGGGGGCAGCCCATGCCAGGACTGTCTGTGGCCGGAGCGCGTGCTGGTTTGGCCGGCGAGCGCTCCGGCCTTTTTATGGAACAAATCAGAGTGATAAAGGAGATGCGCGATGCGGATAGAAAATCTGGAAGGACAGGAGTCTTTGTTCGCCCGCGATTCGGAATCTGGGAAAACGTCGTCGGGGCGCTCAGCAGCGGGCGAGATCCTGCAACGGGTCAAAAACGGCCTGGGGCAGACTTTCAAAAAGTCCTCGAAGCGTTCATCCAAATTGAAGAACCACACCTTCATGTTGTTAGACCTGAGGCAGGACGCTGGGAATATTCTGGGGCCGTGCTGGGAGTACGATCCTGTGTGGCTTGGATCACTTGGGACGCTCAACACTTCGGAGTGCCCCAAAGACGTCGTAGAATCTTCGCTGTGGCAGATTTTGCTGGATACAGTCCCATCCCGATACTGGCTGTCCCGGAAAGCGTGCCGGGGTATGCTGCGCCGTGCGGACTGCCGTGGCAAGTTGCTTCCGGAATTATTAGAAATAGCGCTTGCGATGCAGGGAGGATTGATCCCTCCTGGGCCAATTCCGGATGAACTCAAAGCCTACCACTTCAATCAAAGGAATGAAGGCATCGACCTTGGCGATGTAGCCGGTGCGCTGCTGGCGACGCAAAATCTCCAGATGCAGACCTTCGTCACGACGCCGAGTGCGTCCCCCGGCGGCTCAGAAGAATCCGTTGCGTTTGCGGTGAATCAGCGGGACGAGGTGCGGGACCTGCGTGGAGTCGCCGGTGCGCTGCAGGCGCAGCCGGGAATGAAGCAGCAGACTTTTGTGGCGAGCTTCTCTGCCGGGGCGGGAGCCAGCGCCGGCTCCATTGCCTACAATGAAGAAGTTTCGCCGACACTCAAGGGCAGCGCCAGCGGCAACTGTATGCCCAGCGTCCTCTGCATCAACGACCAGGGCGGAAAGATCATGGAGTGCAGTGAGGATGTTACCGGCACTCTGCGGGCCCAGGAGCATGGACACCAGCCGCTGGTGCTGCGTCCGAAGCATCCCATGGTATATGAAAATCACGGCATTGACGGAAGATACACCGGCCCTCATGATGTAGCGCCCACCATGTCGGCACGCTATGGGACCGGGGGCAACAACGTCCCGCTGGTGCAAGCGGAAGAAGTAATCTGCATTACCGGCAATGCCATCGACCGCCAACCGCAAAACGGTGGCAATGGCATTGGCTGGCAACGGGATATCGCCTACACCCTCACCGCCACGGACCGGCACAGCGTCTTTTCTCGGCAAAGGGTGGATCAATTCAAGGAGGATGACATTGCCTCCACGGAAAGCGCACGGCAGTACAAGGACGCGACGGACATCGTCTGTCAGCCGACCTCGGAATGGGGCGATGGCTCCTGTCACCTGCTCCGCCGGCTGACTCCGTTGGAGTGCGAACGGCTGCAGGGTTACCCGGACGGCTGGACGGATGCCCCCGGCGCTTCGGATTCGGCGCGGTATAAGGCCCTGGGCAACAGCGTCGCCATCCCCTGTGTGGAATACCTGATGGAGCGGGTGGCTCTTGTCATTGCGCTTGGTTTGGAGTGGCGTCTTTAGTTGCTTTTGGTGAATAGCTTTTGCCCGTGCTTTAGCGTATGTTTGCTTTACCATCAAGGAAACGGGGGAACTGCCATGGCAGAAAAAACACGTAATCTGTGCGCTGAGATCCCGGAGGAACTGCACGGCAAGGTGCGGCAGCGGCAGAATGAGTCCGGCAAAACCCTGAGCCAATACATGACATGGCTCATCACTACATTTTATGAAATGGAGGACAAACCCAAAATGAGTAAGGAAAACACAAGAACGGTGGCGTTCCAGGTACCGGAGGAACTGTTCGAGCGCTTCAAGGAATACCTGAGCAAACACGGCATCAAGCAGAATGCCTTCTTCCTGGACTGCATCCAGCGGGCACTGGCAGAGGACGCCGAAGCAGCCGCGAACGAGTAAATACACCATGAGCCGCTGTCGGGATTTGCCCGACGGCGGTTTCGTTTTGGAGGATACCAATGTTTATCTACCCTGACAACTTAAAGGCAAAGCCCATGCTGTGGCTCTGGCTGCTGCGGGACATTGCCGTCATCGGCATCGGCGCGCTGCTCTCTGTACTGGCGCTGGCCCAGGGGCTGGGCATGGGGCTGCTGGTGATCACGGTGCTGTACGCCTTCCTCACTATTCAGGTGGAGGGTTCGAGCATCCTGGATTTCCTGCGGCGGGCCGCCTGCTTTCTCTTTCTCTGCCAGCAGTATTACGAGTGGAGGCTGGACCCATGATGAACCGCAAGAAGAAAAAAGAGTTGCGCCAGCGCCAGTCCACCCGGCAGCTCATGGGCATTGTGAAGATCACGCCCCACGGCATCCAGACGGAAGCCGGGGAGCGTGTTTTTTACCTGATTCGCCCGGACAACCTCTCTGTCCTCTCGCCGGAGGTGATCCGCAGCCGCATCCGCTCCCTGACGGTGCTGCTCAGTACCCAGCCCGCGCTGGAGATCCTTGCCCTGGACTCCCGTGAGTCCTTCCAGCGCAACAAGGAGTATTACCAACGGCGCATTGAGGAAGAAACGGTACCGGAAGTACGGGAACTACTGGAAAAGGACCTGGCACATCTGGACGCCATCCAGTTCTCCTCCGCCTCCTCCCGCGAATTCGTGCTGGCGATCCCATTGCATGAGAAAGCGGATGCGGGTGAAGGGGCTCTGCGGCAGCTGGAAAAGTCCATCTGCGACCATGGCATCCAGGTGCGCCTTGCCAATGAGCAGGACGTCAAGCGTCTTCTGGCAATCTACTACCAGCAGGACCTGACCACGGAATTCTTCCCGGATCACGACGGAGAGGAGTATGTGCATGGCTAAGAAAAAAGCAAAGAAGAAAAAGAAAGCGCCGGAGCAGGCCCCGCGTCCGAAGGACTTTCTGGACATGATCGCCCCTGCCGCGGCGAAGTTCAACACGGACCATTTCATTCTGGGTGGGCGTTATCATGCGGCGCTGTCCCTGAAAAGCTACCCGCCTGTCACCGACGAGCTGGCGCTGCTGCGCTGCGTTGGGGACATGGGCGGCGTCAATCTGCGCCTGACGACTCGGCAGGTCACACCCGCTGAGGAGGACGCCATCCTCCATGCCGCCGCCAATAAAAGCCGCATGGAGCGAAGCAATACCAACGACGTCAAGCAGAGTGTCACCGCAGAGGCAAATCTGCGGGACATGACGGAGATGATGACCAAGCAGCGCCAGGAGAAAGAGCCGCTCATCCACTGCGCGGTCTACATGGATATTACCGCCGCCGATACAGACAAATTGAGAACGGCGCGGGATACCATTTCAGCACAGCTCATCCGCTCCCGTATGGGCGCCGACCCGCTGACCCTGCGCCAGAAGGACGGCTTCCTCTCCGCCAATCCCGCGGGCGGCGCCCAGCTCTCGAACTTTGCCGAGCGGGTGCTTCCCGCCAGAAGCGTTGCAAATCTGTATCCCATGAATTATTCCGGCAAAACAGATCCCAGCGGCTTCTTTATCGGACGTGACCGCTTCGGCTCCAACATCATCGTAGACCTGGACCGCCGCGCGCCGGACAAGACCAACGCCAGTGCCCTGATCCTCGGCAACACCGGCCAGGGCAAGAGCTTCCTTCTGAAGCTCCTGCTGTGCAATGTGCGGGAGGCCGGCAAGAGCGTCATCTCTCTGGACTCCGAGCATGAGATGGAGGATGAGTGCAGAGGGCTGGGCGGCTGCTTCCT
>CAMCNO010000076.1 GCA_945876285.1 uncultured Clostridia bacterium
CCACACGAAAGGAGCGATCTCGATGAAGTATACCTACGCCTGCAAGAAAGTCTCTCTGAATGATTCCATCAAGGAGTATGCCGAAAAGAAGATCTCCAAGCTGGATCGCTATTTCCGGGAGGACACCACCGCATTTGTGACCTTTTCCGTGGAGAAGGACCACCTGTGCACGGTGGAGATCACCATCCGGGGCGGCGGCACGCTGCTCCGCGCCCAGACTGAGGCGCCGGATGGGGATATGCGCGGCGCCATCGACGCCGCTGTGGGATATATCGAGCGTCAGATCTTGAAGAACAAGACCCGCCTGTCCAAGCGTCTGCGCAGCGAGGGCTTCCCCCCTGCCGCGCCTGCCGATGACTTCGAGGTGGCCGAGGAGAAGGAATTTAACATCGTCCGCACCAAGCGCTTCTCCGTCAAGCCCATGAGCACCGAGGAGGCCATCCTGCAGATGAACCTGCTGGACCACGACTTCTTCGTGTTCCGCAGCAGCGAGGATGACAGCCTGTGCATCGTCTATCAGCGGAAGAACGGCGGCTACGGCCTGATCGTGACCGACGAGGAAGAATAAGAACATACCCGCCCGGGGGTCGCGTCAGCGGCCCCCGGTTTTCTTTTTGCTTGGAAATGTTTTGAAAGTCCCGTCGGGATTGCCGGTCGGGAAAAGGATTCGACATAATTCGACAAAATTCTTGTCTTTCTTTCCGGTTTTTGATATGCTGTTGGTGTTTCAGGCAGGGTTTTCCTGGATTTCCCCGGCGCCTGCCCGTATATGCTACAAACAGCGCCCCCGGCGCCGGAAAGGAGTTTCCCATGGAACAGGACGAAAACCGCCTGGCATCCCTGTTTCCCGATGTAGCGACCCAGCTCCGGGTCGCCCTGAGTAATCTGCATCTGGCGGCGGCCCAGTTGGCGCCGGCCGAGGCCCGGGAAAACGACCCGGCGCTGGATCAAAAGGCCGCTCTCCTGGACCAGAGCTATTACAGGCTGCTCCGGCTGGTGAACAGCCTGTCCTCCGCTGCCTGGCTCACTGACAGCGCCCCGCTACCCCTCCAGGACCGGGACATCGTCGCCCTGGTCAGCGAGATCTGCGAGAAGGCTGGAGATTTGGCGCCCCTGCTGGGCCTGGAGCTGCGGTTCGTCTGCGCCATGGAGCGCCATGTCTGCGCCGTGGCGGCGACCGCGCTGGAGCAGGCGGTGTACCAGCTTTTGTCCAATGCATTTAAATTCACGCCCCCCGGCGGCACCGTCACGGTGGAGCTGCAGGTGAAAAACGGTTTGGTGCTGCTGTCCGTCGCCGATACCGGAGAGGGCATACCGGAGGAGCGGCTCCCTACCCTGTTTGACCGCTACCTCCACGGCGGCCAGCCGGACGCACTGTCCCACGGGTTGGGCCTGGGCCTGCCCCTGTGCCGCCGCGTGGCGGAGGGTCACGGCGGCACGCTGATGGCGGAGTCCCGGGTGGGCGAAGGCAGTCGCTTTACCCTGTCCCTGCCGGACAAGCAGGTGGGCGGCGGGGTGTCCGACATTCCCTTCGATTACACCGGCGGCTTCAACCGCACGCTGATGAACCTGGCGGACGCGCTGCCCGTCAGGGCGTTTATGCGAAATAATCAGGACTGAGCGCGCAAAAGGCCGCGAGGAACTCCCTCGCGGCCTGAATTTTCGGTTGCTTTTGATGGTTCACCGGGTATAATAGACCATATAAAATAAGAAGGGGGAAGAGAAATGCGGGTGTGTGTGGCGATGAGCGGCGGCGTGGACAGCTCCGTAGCGGCAGTCCTGCTGCGCCAGCAGGGCTATGAGCTCTCCGGCGTGAACCTTAGGATGTTCCACAACGAGGACCTGGGCGAGAGCCGGGAAAAGACCTGCTGTTCCCTGGCCGACGCCGAAGACGCCGCCCTGGTGGCCCGCCGGATGGGCTTCCCTTTCTATGTGTTTGACTTTTCCCAGGTGTTCCGGGATACCGTCATTCGGGATTTTGTGGACGAGTATCAGGCGGGCCGCACGCCCAACCCCTGCGCGGTGTGCAACCGGGATGTGAAATTCGGGGCGCTGCTCCAGCGGGTCCGGGCCCTGGGGAGCGACTGCGTGGCCACCGGCCACTACGCCCGCATTGAACAGGACCCGGCCAGCGGCCGCTGGCTGCTGAAGCGGGCGGTGGACCGTTCCAAGGACCAGACCTATTTCCTGTACATGCTGACCCAGGACCAGCTGGCCCATACGCTGTTTCCCCTGGGGGGCCTCCAGAAGACCGAGGTGCGGCAGATCGCTGAGGCCCATGGCCTTGTCAATGCCCGCAAGCACGACAGCCAGGACATCTGCTTTGTGCCGGACGGCAAATATGCAGATTTCATTGAGCGCACCGTAGGAAGCCCCTCCCCTGCCGGGCCGTTCCTGGACCGGGAGGGCCGGGTGCTGGGGCAGCATAAAGGGCTCATCCGCTACACAAAGGGCCAGCACAAGGGGTTAGGCCTGTCCACGGAAGAGCCGCTGTACGTGTTGGAAAAGGATGCGCAGACCAATACCATCCGCCTGGGGCCGGACAGCGCCCTGTGGACCACAGAGCTGACGGCGGAGCGGGTGAACCTCATCTCCGTGCCGGAGCTGACAGCTCCCATGCGGGTCACCGCCAAGACCCGGTACAGCCAGCGGGAGGCCGCCGCCACGGTGGAGGCTTTGCCGGACGGCTGCATCCGTGTGGTGTTTGACGAGCCCCAGCGGGCCATTACCCCCGGGCAGGCGGTGGTGCTGTATGACGGAGAGTGCGTGGTGGGCGGTGGAACCATCCGCGGCTGAGTGGGCGGTGCCGGGCGCCGGTTACCGTTCGCTGACATTCCAGCAGTCCTGAAAGATCAGGTCATCCACGTCTCCGGTGAGTGCTGTGTTCATAAACATGACTGAGACCTCCTTTGCGTGTTTCTATCCAGTATATGCCCGGAGACGGGAAAAGTTGCACGAAATTGGGCACGGAGCGAAAGATGTCGAGAGATTTTTTGCGCTTTTTTCCTGCACGGGCTTGACAGAATGCGGCGCGGTGTGGTATCCTAATCATTGCAGACAAGCTGCCGGTGTGGTGGAATGGTAGACACAGGAGACTTAAAATCTCCCGGTAGCGATACTGTACCGGTTCGAGTCCGGTCACCGGCACCACAAATTCCATATCGCGGGGTAGAGCAGTTGGTAGCTCGTCGGGCTCATAACCCGGAGGTCGTAGGTTCAAGTCCTGCCCCCGCAACCATAAAACACCTGATTTCGTGAGAAATCAGGTGTTTTTCTGCACTTTTTGCCTCGAAATAGTTTGGGTCAAAATTTGGGTCAGAGGTCTGACCCTGACGCTGACCCATACGGGGATATGAGGTTTTAACTCGAAACAGCACCAGATAGCACATTGCTCTATACAGGCAACTCTGTCCTTGGGTCATCACCTTCACGATACGGAACTACGGCCGAGGCAACAACCTCTGATGCAGGATCTGTATGCACTCGTTGGTCATCAAAGAAAATATGTGCGCCGAATGCCGAAAGGACATCTCTTTTACTTACTCCACCTAAGAAAAAGGCCTCATCTATGTGTACATCCCAGTTACGAAGCGTCTTTATGGCTCGTTCATGCGCAGGCGCATTACGTGATGTCACCAAAGCAGTCCTAATCGGAGTAGTTTCTTTATTTGGAAACGACGATTGAATATGGGCAATGGTCATTAAAAAATTTGCAAATGGGCCTTTTTGTAGAGGGATGTTTGCTTTTGCTTCCTCATTGTCCATAAACGCTTGCATACCTTTGTGCTGATAAATTCGTTCCGCCTCGGCAGCAAACAGCACAGCATCACCATCAAAAGCAATGCGAATTTGCTTGATTTTCAACCTCGGATCTGCGTGCGGGTTGCCCGGTAAAATCATACCTGCCGCAACATCACAATCAATTGCCTGTTTTACATCCGCAGAATGTGCGGAAAGAAACAAGTCTGTTTTGAAAGCTTTGAGATATGGAGCTATTTCTGCGCCCCCTGTTAAGGCCGCTCTTGTTATATCAAGCTCATAGTCCTTAATGGAGTTGAAAATTCGGAGACTTGTATTCGGGCTGTTTCGGGACATAACAATCACTTCGACAAGTCGCCTGTCCTGTAACTTGTTAAGGTTCAAAAATGCCTTTACCAACTGAAATGCGGAACCCTTTTGTAAGATATCATTTTCGTGTTTTACTTGATATTCCTCATATGCTGTCAATCCTTGCTCTTCAAAAATCTTATTCTCTTGTTCAAGATTGAAAAGTGCCCGAGAGCTTATTCCAATTACCAAAGGCTCGCTTAAATCATATGGCATCATTTTAACCTCCTTTGCTTGGCTTATCTAATTTTACAAGTACATTATATTATAATCTAACATAGCAGTCAATTTAAGGTTAACGGGTGTTTGAAAGCAGATTACCCATGATATTTGCCGCTTCTTTCTGGGCAGCGGTGGTAACGTGGGCGTAGGTGTCCAGAGTAAAACCCGCCGAGAAGTGGCCTAGCATCCCGGAGACCGTCTTGATGTCTACGCCGTTCTGGAGGGCTAATGTTGCGAATGTGTGGCGCAGGTCGTGGAAACGGATCTTCGGCATTCCTGCCCGTTTCAGAACCCGGTGGAGCATATGGAGGACACTGTCCGGAGAGATGGGGCCACCCGTGGGGGATGGAAATACGTATTGGCTGTTGCTGCATTTTTTCTTCT
>CAMCNO010000077.1 GCA_945876285.1 uncultured Clostridia bacterium
CTCGCTATGGGCCTTTTTATTCGTTTATATGCGCAACTTCATTTTACAACGCGCGAAACTTTTCAGGTTTTCTTCATTGCAAACAGGTGGGTTCCCAACCGCTCGCTTTGCACTTTATGGTGCATGCGCAGGATGTTATACGCCATCGCCAGCAGGGACCATTCCGCACCGACCTTTTCTGTTCCACAAAGCATGAAGCGGCGAAACTGGAGGTCGGTTTTCGTGTAGGCGAACACACCCTCCGCCTGGATGGAACGGTTCATACGAAGCGTTTTTCCTTCCTCAGCGGAAATCTTCTGTTCCATCGCCTGGCGCTGAGCGGCAAAATATCTGGATACTTCCAGGCGCTTGCTGCGTTCTTCCAGAGACACCTTGCTTTTTGAGCGGATGCACTTCTCCTTGCAGGGGCAGCCAGCACAATCAGCGCACTCATATACCGTTTTCTCACTGACATACCCTGTGGAGGTTCGGATGTTGCGTACGCCCGTCTTGTGGAGTAGCTTGCCCTGAGAACAGGTATAGGCATCCGCTTCCGGGTCATAGGCCATGTTCTCTCTGCGGCTGATGTCTGTCTTGTATTTCTTGTGCTTTTTCTGCTCATAATTCGCTGGCTTGACATACAAATCTATCTGGGGATGTTCCTCGAAGTAACGGTAGGCTTCCTCGCTCTCGTAGCCGGAATCATAGACAACCCGTTGCACCGGATATGCGCTGCGCAGTTTCTCCATAAACGGAATTGTGGTTTTTGTATCCGTCCGGTCCGCAGAAACGTAGGTGCCGACAATATACTCGCTCACTGTGGCAACATTCACATTGTAGGCCGGCTTCAACTGCCCGTTGCACATATGGTCTTCCTTCAGTCGCATAAAGGTGGCCTCAGTGTCTGTCTTGCAATAGCTGCTCCGGTCTCCGCAAATACGGATCTTACGCAGATACTCTGTGATTCGGCGCATCCATTCCTCGATCTGTTCGAGAACCTTCTGCTCATTTGATTTCCGTGTGCCTTTCCGCTCACCTTTTCGATACCGTCTTGCTTCATGCGGGCATACAGCCGCTTTCGGTTCCCCTTAAGCTGTTTTACCTTGATCTCTCTGGACACATAGAAACGAAGCCCTACCGACTTCAGCATTCCGGGCAGTTTCTCTGCCATCGTTGCCTGGAGCTTCTGGTAATTCTTTTCTACGCTCTTTTTCCACACAAACTGATAGCGGTTTCCAACGGATTCGATCTTGGTTCCATCAATGAACACCGCCGACTGTTCAAAGGATATTTCGCCCAGCTCTATGAGTACCCGTACCAGCTCCTGCTGTATCTGCTCCTGACACGCCGCAAGATGCCGTGACCGAAACCGCGCAATCGTGTTGTGATCAGGTGCCGCGGCCCCTTCCAGCAGATACATGAACTTGGTGTTCTCCTGACACGCCTGTTCAAGATTCCGTCAGCTGATGAGGTGTCTGGTGTATCCGTATATGCATATTTTCAGCAGACGTCGGGGATCATACTCGATTCTACCGTTTTCGCAGTACGTCGCAAACAACGCTTCCAAATTCATCCTTTCTATGATTGCGCTGAGTAATCTCACCGGATCGTCCTTCGGGATATTTATTTCTGTGTCCATGGGCAGGCATACTTGATATCCAGTCCCGTATGCTGTATAATCTACCTGCGTTTTGTTGTATTTCACACTATAATAATACGCCATCGGCCGACACTTTCATAGTGCCGGCCGATGAATTATTTTGGGGCTGCCTCTTTTGAGACAGCCCCTTGAATATGCTATTGGGAGAGAAGATATGGAGAGAAACGAAACAAGTTGTTGGATGAACGAGAATGAACTGATCCTGTCCCTTCATCCGGTTGTCGGATACCTGCTCAGGGAGTTTGAGCTTCATGACGAGCTGATCCAATTTGTTTTCAGGGCCACTGCTGAACAGCATTATCGTGTGCAATAAATATGCAGACCGTGGAACAATGTGGTGCCGTGATTGACATGAATCTCTGTATAATGTTTTTATGTACAATTATTACCAAAACAAGGTGATTTTTTGCGCCTGATCCGCATCCTCTGGGGGAGTTGAAATACGCCCTGTGGCTGCCCTTTTATCTCCTTGCCTTCGTGCTGATAAGCGCCTTCTACAGACCTCCCACTGGACCTCCCAAATCCCTTTTGACAATGCCATCCCCCTCTACCTCGTTCCTTGGAAAAACGCAAAAAATCTGCCGTGAGCATTCGCCCACGGCAGATTTTTTAGCTCATCAATCCACGAACACCTGCAATGTCACCGGGATCTCCCGGCCCGGCGTCGCCAGATAGGAGCCGTTGTAGTACATGCCGCAGGAGGCACCGCCGTCCACGTTGAAGGCGTCCACGCAGCCGAGACTCAGCATCAGCTCCCGCATCTGCTGGATGGTCGCGCTGGGAACAGATACCAGCACCAGCTCTCCGGCGCCGTTGATGCCGACCGCGGTACGGGGAGAGGAGTTGGTGGTGAAGCGGGCTTCCGTGAAGCCGGGCTCCAACGTGGTCACGATCACGCCGTCCTGCACCAGCCGAGGCGCGCCGGAGATGATACTGACCACATCATCCAGCACGAACCCCTCGGGGTCTTCCTTAAAGAGGTAGTATTCCATAGCCACCTGGGCGCCGACTGTGGGTGTGCGGAAATAGTCCGTGGACATGAAACCTGTGCCCATGAATACCACATAGCCGTTGGCGGGGATATTCACCACCGCGCCGGGCGCCACGGGATCAAACCCGGTGATGACGCCGCCGCTGACGGTCAGCATATTGCCGGTGCCGGTGACAGCCACGCTCTTGCCGTAGGCGGGGGTGTACATCACAGACACGCTGGCACCTTGGTAGGCGGTGTTGATCTCGTACGCGGCCCACATGTTGGAGCCGTTGGTCTCCTTGATACGGGTGAACAGAGCCGGACGACCAATGCGGAGCTCGCCGTTTTTGGTGATGCCCAGAGAGGACTCACCGGAGCAGCCATACTGGAACTCGCCATTTACCATGACATGGCCGATGGGCACCTTGAAGGTCTTGTACGCCTCGAAGAAGTTGCCGTTGATCACCGCCACGGCGCCGCCGGAATCCTTCACGATCTGGGAGAAGGGGGCGGTAGCGCCCAGGGTGTTATTCACCATGGCGGATTTCACGGTGACACGGGGACTGGCGGTATTCACCGTCAGCACATGGGCGGTCACATTCCCCTTGGAGGTCGCGACCGTCTTCTTCGCGTAGCTGACGGTGGAGTTGTTGTAGGGCGTATAGGAATAGGTCCAGCCCGCGCCGCTGCCCAGCACGCCGGCGGCTTTGCCCTCCTCAGTGGTGAATACGCCGTCATTGCGCAGCTTTTCCGCCAGAGTACGGCTCTCACCCTTCATCCGGCAGGTCAGAGCGGCGTAGGACAGATCCACCATGTCACCCCGGTTCAGTGTCAGGCTGGGCAGCTTGCTCACCGCCGCCTGGTCGATCATGCCGATGCTGTTCGCCAGGGTGAATTGCTGGCCCCAGGCGAAGTCGCCTTCCGTGTCACTGTAGCCCAGCGCCCGCAGCAGGAACGTCAGATATCCCGTGGCGGACAGCGCGGCGTTGGGGGAGAAGGTCGTTGCGCTGGTGCCCTTCGTCAGGCCGTGGGCGTATGCGTAGCCTGCGTGTTCAAAGCCCCAGGTCAGGTCTGCAAAGGGAGAGACCTCCTTGCGGCTCAGTGCCTCTTCCTCCTTGCCCAGCAGGCGGATGAGCATGACCAGACCCTGCATACGGGTGGGGGTGTCGTCCAGCTTGTAGCCGCTGGAAGTGCCCTGGAACAGGTGCAGGGCAGCCAGCTTGTCCGCACGCGCCGTGGAATCGGGACTGGATCCGGAGGCTGATGCCGGTACGGCTAGCAGGCTGGCCACCAGCACCACAGCCAGCAGGCAGGAAATAACGCGATTATTCATGACTTCTCGCTTCCTTTGTCGAAGAATTTATTGACACTCCCCACGGCTAAAGCCGGGGGATTCTCGGCTCAACCACCACCGCCT
>CAMCNO010000078.1 GCA_945876285.1 uncultured Clostridia bacterium
TCCTCGGCGGCCAGCATATCGCTGTCCTCGGAAAAGTAGGAGGACGCCGCAATGCCGCTTCCGGCGCTGCCAAACATGGCGGTGCAGGATTGCAGGCCGGTCATAACCATCAGCAGCAAAAGCCCCAGCACCAGAACGGCCAGTGAACCTTTCCAGTGACGGGCCACAAAAGAGGCGGCCCGTTTGCTTTCCTCGGCGGCTGCCTTGGCCGCTTTGGTGGAGGATGCGGCTGTCTTAGCTGCGCCCTGTGCCGCCGTCCCTGCGGTCTGGCCCGCTGTCCGGGCGGCTTTGGCATACTGGCGCTTGATCTGCTGCTTTTGCCAGAACCGGGAAACGGGATTGGTGGCCGCCTGCGCGATCTCCGGGTTATCCCGCAAGGATTTCTGGTAAAAATACTCCGCGTTGGCGGCAAGGGCCTGACGCTCGGCTTTTTCTGCGGCCCGGTAGGGTTTCAGCTTGTGGTGCCGGATGCTGCTGCGGATGGCCCGGCCAGCCTGACGCTCGGCAAGTTCTTCTCCCTTATGGCCGCCCTCCACCCCCACGTTTTCATGCTCAACTTCGTGGATTTTGCCGTGGGCGAATAGCAGCGCCTCCGAAACGGGACGGCCTGCCGGGTTGGGCTTTAACTTGGGAGGCCCTTTGTCCTGCTGTTCAAAACGCAGGGCGCTCTTGGCCTTGCCGGTGGCCTCGTCATAGACCGTTTCTTTCACGACAACACGCTTTTTCGGGATGGCGTCACGGGCTGCATCCAGCTTGTCAGCTTTCTGATCTGCTTTGCGGATATAGGGCTGCAAGTCCGGGTCGGCCCGTTCTTCCTCGGTCAGTTGGAGCCGGGAGGATGGCCGGTGCAGGGCGGCGTCCCCCTCGGCAGCGGTGGCCGCTGCCTGCTTTGCGGACTTTTTGGCCTTATGCCGGTCATGGGCATCGTCGGCCCGTTCCAGCAGCTTTTCCGCTGTGCCGCCAGCCTCCGGGGTATAGTCCTGTTCGGCCTCCCGGCTGGAAATGTTCTCCACCTCGCCGGTGGCCTGATTTTCCAGCGTCAGGCCGTCGCGGGTCATGGCCTGTGTCACCTTGGGCTTTGCTTTCAGCTCTTTCAATGGCCGTCACCTCCTTTGCTGTTTGGGGTCATTGGCTTACCACCTCGCTTAACCGGGTCGTCATAATCTTGTAGAGCTGGGTGTTGTGGGGGATCGGATTGGTAAAGGGCAGCACCACATTTTCAAAGATCAAAAGGCCCTCGCCGGGTTCGGAATTGTCGATGTACTTCTGCTGGTCTGCCGACAGGTTGAGCCGTTCCGCAAGGATTTTTCTGTCCCCGGACGCCTGATTGAGCAGCGTGATAAAATCGCTGTTTTCCAGAATGTTTTCGATCTCCGGGGAGGAAAGCAGGTCTTTCACGTTCTGCGTCGCGCCGGTTGGGATGCCGCCCCATTTCCTGAACCGCTTCCAGATTTCAGCGGAATAGGCCGCCGTCTGTTCCTCTTTCAGAAGCAAGTGGAACTCGTCGGCAAAGTACCATGTGGCCTTGCCCTGGCTGCGGTTGGCGGTGACGCGGCCCCAAATCTGGTCTTGGACAATGAGCATCCCCAGCTTTTTGAGCTGCTTGCCCAGCTCCTTGATGTCAAAGGCCACAAGCCGGTTGCCGATGTCCACGTTGGTACGGTGATTAAAGACGTTCAGGGAGCCGGACACATACAGGTCAAGGGCCTGCGCCACACGGTCAGCCTCCGGGACGTGCTGATCTAACAGGGCTTTGTGGAGGTCGGACAGAATCGGCATATTTTCCGGGCGGGGGTCTGCCAGATAGGGCCGGTAGATCACCCGCACGGCCCGGTCAATCACTGTCTTTTCAATGGGTTCCAGCCCGTTCTTGCCGCCCATGACCAGCTCGCAGAACGACAGCACAAAGTCGGATTTCAGGGCCAGCGGGTTATCGTCCTCGGAATAGTTCAGGTTGATGTCCAGCGGGTTCACATAGTCCCGGCTGGTGGGCGACAGCCGAATCACCTGACCGTGGAGCCGCTTCACCAGCGGATAGTATTCAGCCTCCGGGTCGGAGATAAAAATATCGTCAGGCGTCGTTAAGAACACACTGACGATCTCGGATTTACAGCTCATGGATTTGCCGCTGCCGGGGGTGCCTAATTTCAGACCGTTGGGACACCGGGCCTGTTTTCTGTCCAGCATAATCATGTTGTGGGACTTGGCGTTGACGCCGTAATACATGGCTGCGCCGCCCTGAAAAAGCTCCTGCGTCACAAACGGCACGAACACGGCCACGCTGGAAGTGGTAAGGCCCCGCTGGATTTTGATCTGGTTGACGCCCAGCGGCAGGCTGCTCACAAGGCCCTGTTCCTGCTGGTAGTCCAGACGGACAAGGGAACAGTTGTATTTCTGCGCCACACCGGCGGCCTGAAACACATCGTTGCTCAACTTCTGTTTGGTATCGGCCACGTTCAGCACAAGGAACGTCAGCATGAAAAGGCGCTCATTTCTGGTTTGCAGCTTGGTAAGAAGTTTCTTTGCGTCCTCCCCGTAGGTGGCAAGGTCGCTGGGCAGTATGTCCATATCGTAGCCGCTGCGGACAGCCTTTTTCTGCTCCTGTATCTTCATGGCGTCAAGGTCGGTGATCTTGCGCTTGATGGTCTTAATGGCCTCCGTCTGGTCGATGGCCTGCACATGGAGGTTCACTAAAATACTGCTGTCCGTATTGAGAAAATCGGCCAGCATTTCATCCGACAGCTCCGGGGCAAGGATTTGCAGGAAGCTCACCGCGCCGTATTTGCCGCCCATGCCAAAGGTCTTTGCATTGCCGAAGCACAGGGAGGACGGGGCGATAAAGTCCTTGGTGGAAAGGCCGGAGGGGGTCATCCACTTCCAGTCAAAGTTGAACAGCTCCCCGTCCGGGTGGAACACACCATGCAGCACCGCAAGCCGTTCTTTGCCGTTCATCACATGGGCCACAGCGCCCATCGTCTTGAAGTAGCCTAAGAGGTCAAGGCCGATGCGGTTCAGTCTGGCCCTTGCGGATTTCGGGCTATCGGCCTCAATGGTGAACGTCAGGTACTTGGTCTTGACGATGCCGTTGTTGCCGTTTGCAAGCTGCTTTTGCAGGATGCCGGTGTACTCGGCCCGGATGTCGTCGAAGTCGTCCCCCTGCGGCGCGATCTCAAAGCTCTTGGCGTACTGCACCGGGTCAACCCTGCGGTTCAGGAACGAAAACTGGACGTGGATAGAGGCGTCCACATAGTTGTAGAGGTCGCACAGGTGTTCAAAGATGGCCGTCTTGGTGTCCGGCTGGGCGAGCTGATAGCTGATGTCCTCAAAGGCAATGCACTTGGAAAAGGTGTTTTTCGTCAGGCGGCACACGCCGTCCGGGTACATGGCCTCATAGGGGATGGTGGCCTGCGCCGTATGGGGCTTGCCGTCGCCCTTGTACTTGCGGATTACCGCGTCAATTTCTTTTCGCTGGGCGCGGGTCAGCTTTGTTTTTTCGGGTTCTTTTGGGATTTCTTTTTTGGACAATGGCCTTTACCTCCTGTTCCATTTGATGCTGCCGCATAAGGGCGGCGTAGGCGTTGTTGGTCTGGTAGGGGCGCTCCTTGGGGCGGAGGAAGCAGCACTGAATCATCTGCATTACCACCACTTCAAGGGGCTGGCCGTGACGCTCATACATGGCAAGCAAAAAGCCCGGCAGCATGATAAACACCATGAGCAGGGCCGCCGCACTGGTGGAGAGATAGTCACGGGTGAGAAAGTATAACGGGACGCCTACCAGCAGCGCCCCGCCAAAACAGATCAGTTGCCGTTTGGTAAGGCCAAACACAACCTTGGATTTCACATGAGTTAAGTCCTTGGGGACAGTTACATAAGCCATCTGGCACCTCCTTTC
>CAMCNO010000079.1 GCA_945876285.1 uncultured Clostridia bacterium
CTGGCCAAGCTGGCCGGCGGCGTGGCCGTCATCAAGGTCGGCGCTGCCACCGAGACCGAGATGAAGGAGAAGAAGCTCCGCATCGAGGACGCCCTGAACGCCACCCGCGCCGCCGTTGAGGAAGGCGTGGTCGCCGGCGGCGGCACCATCTTCGTCAATGTCATCCCCGCTGTGGAGGCCCTGCTGACTTCTGTCGAGGGCGACGAGAAGACCGGCGTCCAGATCGTTGCCAAGGCCCTGGAGGCCCCCATCCGTCAGATCGCCGCCAACGCCGGCCTGGACGGCTCCGTCATTCTGGAGAAGGTCCGCTCCTCCGGCAAGAACGGCTACGGCTTCGACGCCTACAAGGAAGAGTACTGCGACATGGTCGCCGCCGGTATCATCGACCCCGCCAAGGTGACCCGCTCCGCTCTGGAGAACGCCGCTTCCGTCTCCTCCATGGTCCTGACCACCGAGTCCCTGGTGGCCGACAAGCCCGAGCCCCCCATGCCCGCTCCCGCTGCTCCTGACATGGGCGGCATGTATTGATAGACCGCTCTGACCCCTGATTTTCCGATGATTCCCTGTGAAAAACCGCTGATTTCCCGCACTTTTGGAGTGCTTTCGTTGACGGGTAGTGTGAGCTTACACACGACTTACACACTTTGATGATTCGGAAACGCTTAACATGGAACAAAGGACCCGTCGCAGAATGAAAATTCTGCGGCGGGTTCTTCTGCGCCCAGAGAAACGTATTTCGGATCAAAATTGTGGAAAACCTCGGGATTTTCATCCATTCAGGGTAAAGCAAAGCTGGCCCTGCCGGTGAAGCAGCACCTGAAATGTGGAATATTCTGTTTTCCAGGGGCTAAGCCACCGAAATTTCGGAAAGATGGGTTTTCAGCCGTCCGGTTTCACGCTTCATCCACAGCTTTTTTAGGTTGAAAGCCATGGCAAGAAAAAACAGTTCTGTGCGGACATTCGCCTTGCCCCTGGTGAGAAAACGCCGGAATCCAAAGTCGGTTTTGAGCAGCGCAAAAGCACCTTCCACCTGGATAGAACGGCACATCCTCAGATAGATACCACGTTCGGTTGTAATATTCTCCTGAGATCTGGCTCTCAGTTCCCAGAATGTTTTTCTCAGCATAACCTCTTTGGGTTTTTCAGGATCTTTTGCTTGGCAGCAAGTGTTTCTCTTAGGGCAATGACCGCAGTCCTCGCAGCGGTACCATGCAGTGGTTACAAACTGTCCGTGTTCCAGTTTCGTACATTCTCTCCGAAGAGAAAGTTTTCTGCCCTGTGCACAGGTAAAACAGTCTTCCTCTGCATCATAGGTCATGTTTTCAATCCGGCCAATCTTTTCCTTGAAGTGCCTTGTTTTCTTCGCTTCATAATTGGACGGTTTTATGAAGCTGAGCTGGCCGTTCGCTTCCAGATATAAATAGTTCTCCAGACTCTCATATCCGGCATCCGCTGTCACTTCTGCGTATTTGCGGTTGTGCTGCCTTTGCAGCCTCTTCAAAAAAGGAACCAGCGTTCCGAAATCTGTGCGGTTGGAAAATACATCTACTCCAGTTATATATTCGCTGTTCACCGCGATCTGGACATTATACGCCGGCTTCAACTGGCCATTTCTCATATGGTCGTCCTTCATCCGCATAAAGGTAGCATCCGGATCTGTTTTTGCGTAGCTGTTCCGGGTGTCTCCCATAATTTTCAGATTTTTTTCATACCGCTCCCACCGCTGGCGCAGTTCATCCAGGGCTTCCCACTGCCGCTGTTCGTCGCGCTTCCGGATGCCTTTTCCGTACGCAAAAGTAATCCCTTCTCTGCTTTGCTCCAGATATTCCTGTAGGGCCTTCAGACTTTTCAACCCAGCAGCTTCCTGTACCTTTTCCTGGACCTTGGTCAGATGTTTTTCTACGCTCCCTCGCCAGCAGAATGTATATCGCCCCGCACAGCTTTCCAGTTTCGTTCCGTCCACGAAGACCGTTTCATAATCTGTTTCACCCTGATGCTCCAACAAACTTACATACTGGTAAAACAAGTCTTCCACGGCTTCCGCACATCTCCCTGTTCGGAACCGCGCTAATGTTGCATGGTCCGGCGCAGGATATTCCTCCAGCAGCCACATGAAGTCCACCCGGTACCGGCAGGCTTCCTCCAGCTTTCGGCTGGAGTAGATCCCGCACTGGTATCCGTAGACCATCACCTTAAACAGCACTCGCGGATCGACCTTCGATTTCCTGCCTCTGGCAGAATAGGCGCGATACAATTTTGTATAATCCAGATCCCCAAGCTGGGCGCTTGTCAGTCGGACGCGTGCGTTTTCATGCAACAAAATTTCGTTGTTTATGGCAAGTACCAGTTGACCATTTCGCTCACATACTTTAAACTGATCTTGCGTTGGTTTGTTTTTCATCAATTCAATTCTAACGCTAAAATGACGAGTAGCCAACCCTTTCGGGATGACTACTCGTCTTCATTTTAGGTCTCGTTATTTTGCAACGAGCCTGTTCTTTACGCTATTTTGCAATGCACCTTTTTTAGTAGAATACCTTGATGTAATCCAGCACATCCTGACGGGTGCCCTGGAAGGGGCCCGGCGTCTCCATCTTCAAAGACACCAGCGCCGTGCAGTACTGCAGGGCCTCAGCAATGCCCGCCCGCTGGCGCTCGGTGATGTAGCCCGCGAAAGTGGTGTCGCCCCGGCCCGTGCGGCCGGACAGATTCCGGGCCTTGATGGGGCAGGTGTAGATGTCCTTGCCGTCGTAGGCCAGTACCTCGGTGTTGTGGGTGATGAGTACCTCCTTCGCGCCCCAGCTGTGAAGCAACCTGGCGGCCTCCGCCCGGTCCGTGAGGCCGGTCAGGATCTCCGCCTCCGCGGCGTCGGTCTTGAGGTAATCGATACAGGGCAGATACTCCATCTTCTCCGCCCAGTCGTGGAAGGCCATGGTCTTGTCCGCCTCTACGTGCCGCAGGAGGCACTGGACATCCACCGCCACCTTGCCGTGTTTGGCGGCCTCAGCGAACAGGGCGCCGTCAAAGTCGCCGTACACCAGTCCGGCGAAGTGGTAGATCTTCGTCTCGATGTCGGGCAGCTCCTCGAACCGGAAGGGGTCGCACACGCCCATGGAGGTGCAGGCTCGCTTCTCCTTGTCGGCGGTGAAATACTGGTTGCGAATGGAGCAGGTGGCCTTGGACTCCTTCCAATAAAGATCCGCGCCGGAGTCCTTGAACCGCGCCTCCACGTCGGCGTCGGCAGGGTTCAGCTTGGTGAACAGGGCGGTTCGATTGCCGCTCCTGGCCGCCGCGAAGCCGGAAGCCACTACGGCGCCGCCCAGCTCCTTGCGCTCGTTGCCCTGATAGTCGATGTTGTGGTCCAGGGACACCGGCCCGATGACCAGCACGTCGTATTCCTTTTTCATATCAGTCTCTCCGTATCAGGCTTCCAAATTCATTGTAGTAGACTTGTCGAATAAGTGCACCATCTCTGCAGGGAATGTGAAGGAGATATCCTTGCCCATAGTCAGGGCACTCTGATCCTTCAGTTCCATCGTCTGCACGATGATAATGGCATCCTTGCCCAGTACGTTCACATGAAGGTGAACCGCACTGCCCATCATTTCCGACACGTCCACCTTACCGGTCAACATCCGGGAAGCATCGCCTTCCAGTGTGATATGCTCGGGACGAACACCCAAGGTGATAGCCTGGGGCTGAACATTGTTGCGCTTCAGATTCGCCTGCTTTTCAGCAGAAAGGGACATTACCACGCCGCCCACGGAAACCGCGTACTCCTCGCCATTCTTTATCAGTTCGGCGTCGAAGAAGTTCATCTGAGGCACACCAATGAAGCCGGCCACGAACAGGTTGGCGGGGT
>CAMCNO010000080.1 GCA_945876285.1 uncultured Clostridia bacterium
TGGTGCCGCCCACCATGTCCCGCCGGGAGGCGGAGATGATGGCGTTGGCCTCGGCATGGACACTGCGGCACAGCTCATACCGCTCACCTCTGGGGACCTTCATGGCCTCCCGGGAGCAGTAGCCCATATCCACGCAGTTGGCCCGCCCCCGGGGGGCGCCGTTGTATCCGGTGGAGATGATCTCGTCATTCTTCACGATGATGGCGCCGTACACCCGGCGCAGGCAGGTCGCCCGCTCCAGAACGGTCTCGGCGATATCCAAATAGTAATTTTCCTTACTGATACGGTCCATAGGCAGCCCTCCATTTTATCTCTGATGGCGTTATTTTAGCATGGTTTGCAGGGGCCTGCAAGAGGATGGTTTTCCCAGGGAGGCGCCCATTCAGGGAACCTTGTGCCCGGCCCGAACCGCGATCATCTCCGCTGTGACGGACACCGCGATCTCCTCCGGCGTCTCCGCGCCGATGGCAAGGCCGATGGGGGCGTGGACTTTTGCGTACTCCTCCGCCGTGAAGCCTGCCGCCAGCAGGCGGTCCCGGCAGATGGACAGCTTCTTCTTCGAGCCTATGCAGCCGATATATTTCGCGCCGCTGCGGAGGGTCTGGGTCAGCACCTCATAGTCCGCCTGATGGCCCCGGGTCATGATGACCACATAGTCGTCAGGCGTTACCCGGATATGCTCCGCCAGGGCGGTGAAGGGGCCGCACAGGGCCGCCTCCGCCTGAGGAAACAGCACCGGGTCCGCAAACTCCGGGCGGTCATCGTAGACCACCGGGCGGAAGCCCACCGCTGCGATGGCAGGCACCAGTGCCTGAGACACATGACCGCCGCCAAAAATATACACCTTTCCGCCCCGGACGGCAGGCAGGGCGAACCAGCCGTCCCGGAACACCGCCCGGCTCTCCAGAAGCCCGGTGGGAATGCCCTCGATATATCTCGCTCCGGTGCGGTCCGCCAGGCCCATGGCGGTGACGGCGGCACCGTCCAGCTTACGGACCAGCCAGGTATCGGCACTGCCCGCCGTGGCGTCCAGCAGGGTGCGGAACACCGCGACGGTATGGGTGTCCGATGCGGCGAGATAGTGGAAATGGAGGGTCACGTCGCCGCCGCAGACCATGCCCAGGCTGGCGGCGTCCCCCTGGACGAAGCGGAACTCCCGGAGGGCGTTCTCCCCCGTCTCCAGCAGCTTTGACGCCAGTTTCTGGGCCTCATATTCCACATTTCCGCCGCCCACGGTGCCGCTGCCGGTCCCGTCCGGGAACACCGCCAGCACCGCCCCGGCGCCCCGGGGCGTGGAGCCGCCGGAGGCCAGTACCGTCACCAGCTCCACATCCTGTCCTTTTTCCAAGGTGTGTACCACCTGTCGAAGCAATGCGCGCATAGCCCCGCCTCCTTGCCGTTTTTGCCATTGTACCACACATTCTGAAATTTTTACAAACTTTTGAAGAATTAAACGTGGTACTATCGTATCATAATTGTTAGCTGACAGAGGGAGGTGAGGCGGTGACCGGTATGACAAGGGACCAGTTTTCGGAGCTGGTCCGGCAATATGAACGGCTGGTGTACACCGTCTGCTTCCAGCTCGTCCGGGACGGCCCCGCCGCCGAGGACCTGACCCAGGAGACCTTTCTATCGGCTTACCTCCACCGGGAATCCATGCCGGAGGGCTACGAGCGGCAATGGCTGGCACGCATCGCCGCCAACAAGGCCAAGGACTACCTGCAAAGCACCTGGAACCGCCATACGGTGCTGCCGGGTGACGAGGGAATACCGCCGGGGCTGGCTCCGCCTACGGAGGAAATCGTGCTGGAACGGGCCGGAACCGACGCCATCCGGGCGGCTATCGAGGGGCTGAAGGAACCGTATCAACCGGTGTGCAGGCTGTGCCTGCTGGAAGAAAAATCCCCGGAGGAGGCAGCCCTGGCTCTGGGCAGGCCTGTGAAAACGATACATACCCAGCTATCACGGGGGAAACGGCTCCTGCGGGAGCGGTTGGAGAGGAGTGAGACACATGGAAATCTTTCGACATGACGGACACCTGACGGAGGAGACACTGGCGGCGCTGGTTCATGGGGAACCTCTGGGCGAGACGGCCCGGTTGGAGATGGCGGAGCATCTGGCCTATTGCGACCTGTGTCTCCAGCGATATACGGACGCACTTGCAGATGCTCCCCTGCTGGTGCCGGAGCATTCCTGCCGGGAGAGCCTGTGGAGACGCGTCCAGGTGCGGACGGTGCGCATTTTTACCAATCGGTACGCCGCCGCGGCTGCCGGAATCGTCCTGGCCCTGACCCTGGTCTGGGGCAGCGGAGATGAAGGCTTCCGCCTGCCGGAACTGCCGGAGGATCGGCCCACAGTCTCCGACGGGCTGCGGAAATGGAACGAGTCCCTGGACACCACCATGTCCGGGATAAACGAATTTTTCGACGGGCTGGGCCGACAGGCTCCGTCCGGCCAAGGAGGTAACTGAACCATGAAACGCAAACACGGACTTTTGCTGTTTATCGCATCCTGCATCCCCGGCTGCGGTGAGATGTACCAGGGATACATGAAGCGGGGCGTCTCCATTTTGACGGCTTTCTGCGCCGTCTTTGCCCTGGCGGTCTTTCTGGAGATCGGCGCGCTGTCGGTGCTGATGATCCCACTGTGGCTGTTCTCCTTCTTCGACAGCTACAACCTCCGGGGACAGACCGACGCCCAGGCGGAGGCCAACCCCGACGCGTACCTGTTCGGTCTCAGCGATATGGACAGCCGCCGGATGAGCAACCTGCTGCAAAAGCGGCACAGCCTGGTAGGCTGGGGAATGGTGATCCTGGGCGTCTATGTTCTGTTCGACACCTTTTTCGGCCGCCTGATGCAGCTGCTGTGCGAATGGATGGGGCAATGGTGGCTGTACGATGTTGTCATGCGGGATATGCCGCGGATGGTCGTGACCGTGGGTATCATCGCGTTGGGCGTGTGGTTCATCCGGGGACCCAAGAAGGAGAAAATGGAGGATATTCCGACGTTCACGCCACCCGAGGAGCCTGCGGGCGGCGATGCCGGGCAGGCAGAACCTTTAACGGAGGAATCCCCAACGGAGAATCAGGAGGACGGCCATGGAGACGAATGAACGAACTGCGCCCGAAAAGCAGCGCCGGGTGGGGACCTTTACCCTGGGCGTGGTGCTGGTGGTTTCTGGCATTTTGATGCTGGTCTCCATGTTCTGGCCCCAGCTGGACTGGGAGTGGGCGCTGAAATGCTCGCCCCTTATCCTGATTGGGCTGGGCGTGGAGACGCTGCTGGCCGCAAAAGGCGGCGGAAAGGTCAAGTACGACTGGGTGGGCATGGTGCTGTGCTTCATTCTGGTGTGTGCGGCGCTGTGCCTGTACGCCATGGCGTGGTGGATGCTGTATCATCCGGACTGGTATTGGTAAAAAATGGGACTGCTTTTTGATCTGACCACTGTCAAGTAGACAAACGAAATAAGTAAAGACACACAGCGCTG
>CAMCNO010000081.1 GCA_945876285.1 uncultured Clostridia bacterium
TCCCGGGAGTAGCTCTTGCCGAAGTTGCCCTTGGAGTCCACGAAGGGCGTCAGCAATGCGCCGTAGCCCTTGGAAAGGCGCACCATGGTATCGTAGATGGCGGCGTCGCCGTGGGGGTTTAATCGCATGGTCTGGCCCACGATGTTGGCGGACTTCGTCCGGGCGCCGGTCATCAGGCCCATCTTGTACATGGTGTACAGGAGCTTGCGGTGGGAGGGCTTGAAGCCGTCGATCTCCGGAATAGCCCGGGAGACGATGACGCTCATGGCGTAGGGCATGTAGTTGGTCTCCAGGGTGTCGGTGATGGGCTGCTCCACCACCGCGGCGTGGAGGCCCAGGACGTTGGGCGACACGCCGGGTTTCTTGGATGGGGTCTTGTCGTTTTTCTTCATATTCGTACCTCAAAAACAGCGGCCGAGATACGCTTCGCAGCCGCCCTTTTTTCATTACATAATTTGATGAGGGTATCATATCATTTTTTCCTTGAAAAGGCAACCGAAGCCTGTCTTTCTATTGACAATCTTTTCACAAAGAACTGTAATAAACCAGAAATTTACTGTCGTGGAAAGGAGATGGGACGAATATGCTGACGGTACAAAATCTCTCCCACGACCCCTTTTATAACCAGGCCTTTGAGGAATTCGTGTTCCAGACCTTTCAGGACGATGACGTGTTCCTCCTCTGGCAGAACAGCCCCGCCGTCATCGTGGGCAGCTTCCAGAAGGGCGTCATCAAAAGCGCATCTGTCTACGGCGACTTCTTCTCCACCCTGGACCCTGGGACCATCTGCGGCGCCCTGGTGGGCTGCCGCTATGAGCGCTCCGCCGTGCTGGAGGCCCTGCAAGCCCACGGCATCGACGGCGCGGTCTACCGCATCTCCGCCCGGGAGATGGCCGAGGTCATCGCGGACTGATACATCTATTATATATAGACGCAAAAAGAGCACCGGAACGTTCGGTGCTCTTTTATATTACGAAATATCCGCCATTTCGAGATACTTGTAGCCGTTCTCCGCAATATGATCCTTCCGGCCCTGGAGGTTGTCGCCCAGCAGCAGGTCGAACATCTGGGCCGTCCGCTCCACGTCCTCCGGCATCACCCGGATGAGGCGGCGGGTCTCCGGGTTCATGGTGGTCAGCCACATCATGTCCGGGTCGTTCTCGCCCAGGCCCTTGGAGCGGTCGATCTTGTACTTCTTTCCCTCCAAGTCTTTCACGATGTCGTTCTTCTCCTTGTCGGAGTAGGCGAACCAGGTCTTGTCGCCGCAGTTGATCTCAAACAGGGGCGTCTCCGCGATATAGACATACCCCTCCCGGATCAGGGTGGGGGTCAGGCGGTACAGCATGGTCAAAATCAGCGTCCTGATCTGGAAGCCGTCCACATCGCCATCGGTGCAGATGACTACCTTGTTCCACCGCAGGTTGTTCAGGTCGAAGGAGGCCATGTCCTTGACGTGCTTGTTCTGGACCTCCACGCCGCAGCCCAGGACCTTGATGAGGTCCGTGATGATCTCGCTCTTGAAAATGCGGGCGTAATCCGCCTTCAGGCAGTTCAAAATCTTACCCCGGACGGGCATGATGCCCTGGTACTCCGAGTCCCGGGCCAGCTTCACGCTGCCCAGAGCGGAGTCGCCCTCCACGATATAGATCTCCCGCTTCGTCACGTCCTTGGTGCGGCAGTCCACGAACTTCTGCACCCGGTTGGCGATGTCGATGCTGCCGGAGAGCTTCTTCTTGATGTTCAGCCGCTGCTTCTCCGCGCTCTCCCGGCTGCGCTTGTTAATGAGCACCTGCTCCGCGATCTTCTCCGCGTCGAAGTGGTTCTCAATGAAATAAATCTCCAGATTCGTGCGGAGAAACTCCGTCATGGCCTCCTGGACGAACTTGTTGGTGATGGCCTTCTTGGTCTGGTTCTCGTAGCTGGTCTGGGTGGAGAAGTTGTTGCTCACCAGCACCAGGCAGTCCTCGATGTCCGCCCAGGTGATCTTGCTCTCGTTCTTCTGATACTTGTTCTGGTCCCGCAGGTACTTGTCGACCGCGGAGACGAAGGCGGATTTCGTGGCCTTTTCCGGGCTGCCGCCGTGCTCCAGCCAAGAGGAGTTGTGGTAGTGCTCGATGACCTGGACCTTGTTGGAGAAGCAGCAGGCCACGCTGAGCTTCACCTTGTACTCCGGCTTGTCCTCCCGGTCCCGGCCCTTCTTCTCCGCCTGCCAGAACACGGGTGAGGTCAGACTGCCCTCCCCCGCCAGCTCCGTCACGTAGTCGGTGATGCCGTTTTCATAGAGGAATTCCGTCTCCTCGAACTTCCCCGGCTCCGTCTCGTTGCGGAATTTGAAGGTAATGCCCTCGTTGACCACCGCCTGGCGTTTCATCACGTCCGTGAAATAGTCCGCCGGGATGGCAATGTCCGTGAACACGTCCAGATCGGGCAGCCAGCGGGTGCGGGTGCCGGTCTTGCGGCTCTGATTCTTGGGCAGGGGCGCCTTGTTCAGCTCGCCCACGATCTCGCCCCGCTCAAAGTGGAGCGTGTACTCCTGTCCGTCCCGCCAGACGGTGACGTCCATGTACCGGGAGGCGTACTGGGTGGCGCAGGCGCCCAGGCCGTTGAGGCCCAGGGAGTACTCGTAATTATCGCCGGAGACGTTGTCATACTTGCCGCCGGCGTACAGCTCGCAGTACACCAGCTCCCAGTTGTACCGCTGCTCCTTCTCATTCCAGTCCACGGGGCAGCCCCGGCCCATGTCCTCCACCTGGATGGAGCGGTCCAAAAACCGGGTGACGGTGATGGTCTTGCCGTGGCCCTCTCGGGCCTCGTCGATGGAGTTGGAGAGGATTTCAAACACCGCGTGCTCGCAGCCGTCCAGGCCGTCGGAGCCAAAAATAACGCCGGGCCGCTTGCGGACCCGGTCCGCGCCCTTCAGGGACGAAATGCTCTCGTTGCCGTAATCTTGCTTCTTTGCTGCCATAGTCCCTCCAAAAAGGCAGAAACTGCCTGAATCTCAATATGTAGTATTTTATCACAACCATTCCACAGGTTCAAGTGTTTGGCCGGGAAAGGGTCTTTTCCCTTTCCCCACCCCGGTTTTTCGAGGAAATGTTGTTGCGCAACATTTCCCATAACGGTGCCGTCACCTTCATAAACCGTTCATAATCCAGAGTTTTTCACATTCTCCACAGAGTTTTCCACACCGTTATGTCAACTCTATAATTCGACAAAAAATACCTTCTTTCCCCTTCCCGCCACCACCGCTCTCCCCTCCGTAACCAGCAGCTGCGCTCCTGCAAGTCCGGGCTGGTTGCAGGGGGCACCGGATATGTGACATACTCCCCGGGTCAATAGACCCGAGGCTTCTCATGGAAACGTGAGAAAC
>CAMCNO010000082.1 GCA_945876285.1 uncultured Clostridia bacterium
GTACCTGTACGGAGAAATGTGTGGCCGGTGCGGTGAATACGGCCTGCCCGGTGTGTGCCACCAATATGAGCGCCTGCACGGGTAAGGAGCCGGAGCCGGAGACCCCGGAGGAAACCCCGGAGCCGGAGGAACCGGCGCAGAAACCTGCTGGGCTGAATCCGGCCATTCTTTTAGCGGTGCTGGCTCTGATGGGTGGCGGCGGTGCTTTTGCCTACTTTAAGCTGGTGAAAAACAAACCCAAGACCAAGGGCAACGACAATTTGGACGATTATGACTACGGCGAGGATGATACCGACCAGGAGGACGAGGACTCCTGGGAGACCGAGGAATCTGACGAGCTGGACGCTGACGGGGGCGGCGACGAGGAAAGCGAGGACAAGACGGTTTGACCCGCTTCACCGACAGCCCCTATGAACGCATGATGACACGCAGGCCGGAGGGCGGGAAGGAAACTTCCCGTCCTCCTTCTTTATCTCCCGGCCACCCCTGTTATGGCTGCGGGAATTACCGTGACGGTCAGCCCTGCGTGGGATTCTGCCACCGGCAGCTGACCGCATGGCTGCGGGAAAGGAGGATGAAAAACCATGAAGCTGGTAATCGCTGAGAAACCGTCCGTTGCCCAAAGTCTGGCCGCCGTGATCGGGGCCACCGCCCGCAAGGACGGCTATCTGGAGGGCAGCGGCTGGCGAGTGAGCTGGTGTGTGGGCCATCTGGCTGGTCTGGCCGACGCCGACGCTTATAACCCGGACTACGCCAAGTGGCGCTATGACGATCTGCCCATTCTGCCGGAACCCTGGCAGATGGTGGTGAGCAAGGACAAGAAGAAACAGTTTGATGTGCTGAAACAGCTGATGAACGCCCCGGATGTGACCGAGGTGGTAAACGCCTGCGACGCCGGACGCGAGGGGGAGCTGATCTTCCGCAGCGTCTACGAGCTGGCGGGCTGCCAGAAGCCCATGAAGCGGCTCTGGATTTCCTCGATGGAGGATTCCGCCATCCGGGAGGGCTTTGCGAACCTGCGCCCCGGTGCAGACTATGACGGCCTGCGGGATGCGGCCCTCTGCCGCGCCAAGGCGGACTGGCTGGTGGGTATCAATGCCACCCGGCTGTTTTCCGTGCTGTACCACCGGACCCTCAACATCGGGCGCGTCATGTCCCCGACGCTGGCCCTCATCGTCCAGCGGGAGGCCGAGATCGACACCTTCAAGCCGGTGCCGTTTTACACGGTGACGCTGGAGCTGCCCGGTTTCTCTGTTTCAGGGGAACGCATGGCGGACAAGGTCGCCGCCCAGCAGCTGAAAACGGCCTGCCAGGGTGCGGCTGCTACGGTGAAAAAGGTGGAGCGCAAGGACAAATCCGAGAAGCCGCCCGCCCTCTATGACCTGACCACCCTCCAGCGGGACGCCAACCGGCTGCTGGGGTTCACAGCCCAGCAAACCCTGGACTATTTGCAGAACCTCTATGAAAAGAAGCTCTGCACCTATCCTCGGACGGACAGCCGTTACCTGACTTCGGATATGGCAGCAAGTCTGCCGGAGCTGGTCCGGCTTACCGCTGGGGCGCTGCCCTTTGCCGCTGGTATGGAGCTTGCCTGCAATGCGGCACAGGTCATCAACGACAAGAAAGTGACCGACCACCATGCGGTGATCCCCACCCGCAACCTCCAGGGCGCAGACCTGACCGGCCTGCCGGTGGGCGAAAAGGCGGTGCTGGAGCTGGTGGCCCTGCGGCTGCTGTGCGCCGTGGCCCAGCCCTATACCTTTGCGGAAACCGCCGTTGTTGTAGAGTGCGCCGGTGCGGAGTTTACCGCCAAAGGCCGCACGGTGAAAGATCACGGCTGGCGGGCGCTGGACGCTGCATACCGCGCAGGGCTGAAAAATGTGGAGCCGGAAACCGAGGACAAGGCTCTGCCGGAGCTGTCTGAAGGTCAGACGCTGCCCCTTTCTGGTGCTGCCGTCAAGGAGGGCAAGACCAACCCGCCCAAGCACTTCACCGAGGATACGCTGCTTTCTGCAATGGAAACTGCCGGGAAGGACGATATGCCGGACGATGCCGAGCGCAAGGGCCTGGGGACCCCGGCCACCCGCGCCGGTATCTTGGAAAAGCTGGTGTCCACCGGCTTTCTGGAACGCAAAAGGAGCAAGAAAACCGTGCAGCTCCTGCCGTCCCATGACGCGGTATCCCTTATCACCGTGTTGCCGGAGCAGCTGCAATCGCCCCTTCTGACTGCTGAGTGGGAGTACCGGCTGGGTGAGATCGAGCGTGGCGAGCTGGCCCCGGAGGATTTCATGGCTGGGATTAGTGCCATGCTCAAAGAACTTGTGGGAACCTATCAAGCTATCAAGGGAACTGAGTATTTGTTCAGCCCTTCCCGCGAAGTGGTGGGCAAATGTCCCCGCTGTGGCGGAGAGGTTGCAGAAATGCAAAAAGGCTTCTTCTGTCAGACAGAATCTTGCAAATTTGCAATTTGGAAAAACAACAAGTGGTGGGAGATGAAGCACAAGCAACCTACCAAAGCCATCGTAACGGCACTGCTCAAAGATGGCCGCGCTCATGTGAGGGGCTTGTACTCCGAGAAAACCGGCAAGACCTACGATGCCACTGTGGTGTTGGCGGATGATGGGCAGTACGCCAACTTCAAGCTGGAGTTTGACCAGCAGAAAGGTGGCAAACGATGAAGCTCTCACGCTATGAACAGGAAACCATCATCCTCTACAACCAGGCCGAAGCCACCGCCGAGGTCTATACCCATGACCCCCGGCTGCTGGAGAAGCTGCGGCGACTGGCAGAGAAATACCCGGACCAGATTGTGAAAAAGGATCGCCAGACCTTTCTCGTTCCCAAACGCTGTGTGTCCGTCCGGGAACCGTACAGCGCCGAGCGCCGTAAGGCAGCCAGTGAACTGGCCAAGGCTGCCGGATACAGGCCGCCCACCCCCAAGAAAGGCAATGAGTAAGCATGGCTGAAAGTGTCTTTGAGGCTGTCAAGCAGTCCATCACCGTCCGAGAAGCAGCGCAGATGTACGGAATCGAGGTCAATCGGAGCGGCATGGCCTGTTGTCCCTTCCACGATGACAAAAATCCCAGCATGAAGCTGAACGAGGAATATTTTTACTGCTTTGGCTGCGGAGCCACCGGCGATGTGATCGACTTCACAGCGAGGCTCTACAATCTGTCCCCCAAAGAGGCCGCCGAGAAGC
>CAMCNO010000083.1 GCA_945876285.1 uncultured Clostridia bacterium
GCTTATGCCATCGCGCTTCCCGGCTGGGAGGGCGAGCTGCCCGGCGGTGTGACGCGCGTGGACGTGCCCACCGCAACGGTGTGGTCGATCACCCGCACGGTGCTGTCCGGGAACGAGGATCTGCCCAATGTCTGTGCCATTCAGGAACAGATGCAGCTCCTGCCGCTTTCGGCTTATGTACAGGGAGGCGAGTATGCCGCACCGCAGGGAACATATAAAGAGGAAAATGACTTTGTTCCCGTGAGCAAGGTGCTTTCCATGACACCAGCAGAGTTTTTCAATACGGCGAACGCTCTGATGCAGGTCAACCCGCCCGCCGATGCGGATGAGGAACTGCTGAAGAAACTCTCCGCCATCAACGTGGGCGCGGGCAAGACCTTCGACGCCGCCCTCCTGGGCGAAGGAGCTGCCGAGCGCTGGACGCAGATGCTTCAGGGGCTTCGCGCCACGCTTGCCGCCGACGGCGCGAAGTATGCGCAGAAACTCGGTCAGTGGATCTATTACGGCAAGCCCATCGGCAACTTCGGCACGGAGTATACCTACCGCGCGATGGTAGCGCTGGTGGGGCTTGGCGCCAACACCGTGGACGTGGCGATCTATCCCAAGACAGCGGTGGATGAGACCGGCGCAGCGCTGACCGGAGAAAAGAAGTATACGCTCCACTTTGAAACCCTTCCTCCCACGCTGGAGGGCGGCTTCTGGTCCGTGACCGCCTACGGAGAGGATGATTTCCTCATTGACAATTCCATCGACCGCTACTGCATCAACGACCGCTCCGACTTCAAGCTGAATGCGGACGGCACATTGGATATTATCCTGTCCAAGGATGCACCGGAAGACACCTCTAACTGGCTGCCTGTTTCCGACGGGGAATTTCATCTGTTCATGCGGATCTATGTACCGGATATGACAGCACTGGATAGCTGGCAGCCACCTGTTATCCGCGAACAATAAGGAGATGGAAAAAGAATGGCTATGAAACGTATTGTAGCAATGCTTCTTACATCGGTACTATTGCTGTCCTGCGTCGGCTGTGCGCAGGATGGGCGCAAAGAGCCGGGTGCGGAAAAGGCAGACCTGGGTCTGACCGCCGAGGTCAAGCCCGCCACAGACTTTACGGCAAAGGCAAATGCCGCCGTCTACGATGAACTTGACTTCGATGATAAGCAGGAATATGAATTCGCCATCCGTGGACTGATTGACGCGCCGGAAACACTGGAACTAAAGGACGAGGATGGGACGATCCTCTGGAGTCAGGAAGCCTATGCGTTCCTGGACGATTATGAAAAAGCGCCTGACAGCGTAAATCCCAGCCTCTGGGAGAACACGAAGAACAACCATGCCTATGGTCTTTTTGAAGTGACGGATGGCATCTATCAGGTCCGCGGCTATGACATGGCAAATCTCACCGTTGTCAAGGGTGATACCGGCTGGATCGTCTTTGACACGCTGATGAGCGTGGAGTGCAGTCAGGCTGCCATGCAGCTGATCGAAAAGAATCTTGGTAAATTCCCGGTCAAGGCCGTCATCATCTCTCATTCCCACGCCGACCATTTTGGCGGCATCGCCGGCGTGATGGCGAAAGAGGATAAGGCAGACGAGACACTTTCTATTGAAGAACAGCTCGCCAGCGGCAAGATCCCCGTGATCACGCCTGTGGGCTTCACGGAGCACTCCGTGAAGGAAAATGTCTACGCCGGTAAGGGTATGGGCCGCCGCAGCAATTATCAGTATGGCATCCTTCTGACCCCCGGCGTGACCGGCAAGCTGGCGCAGGGCATCGGCATGGGACAGTCCACCGGAACGGTCTCGTTCATGACGCCCAGCTATGAAATTACGCAGTCCGGCGAAAAGCTGACGATCGACGGTGTGGAGCTGGAGTTCCAGCTCACACCGGGTACGGAAGCGCCCGCCGAAATGAACACGTGGCTGCCCCAGTACAAGGCGCTTTGGATGGCGGAAAACTGCACCGGCACGCTCCACAATCTCTACACGCTGCGCGGCGCGGAGGTGCGCGACGGCGCGGCATGGGCAAGCTATATCACCGAGGCCATTTCCCTTTACGGCAAGGACGCGGAGGTCACCTTCCAGTCCCACAACTGGCCGCACTGGGGAAACAACGTGGTGAACGACTACATGGTCAACACGGCTGCCGTGTATAAGTTCATCAACGACCAGACGCTGACCTATATCAATCAGGGCTACACCAGTGACGAGATCTCCAACATGATCGAGCTGCCGGAGGCGCTCAATAAAATCTGGTACACCCGCCAGTACTACGGGACGGTCGCCCACAACGCCAAGGCGGTCTACCAGAAGTTCATGGGCTGGTATGACAGCAACCCTGTCAACCTGAACCCCCTCATGCCAAGCGACAGCGCAAAAAAATGGGTGGAGTACCTGGGGGATGTTGACAAGGTCCTGCAAATGGCAAAGGCGGATTTTGACAAGGGTGAATATCAGTGGGTCGCCGAGGTCACAAACACCATCGTCTTTGCCGACCCGACAAACACCGATGCGCGGCTTCTGTGCGCCGATGCACTGGAGCAGCTGGGGTATCAGGCGGAGTCCGGCCCGTGGCGCAACGAATATCTGACCGCCGTGCAGGAGCTGCGCCATGGAAACGCCAATTTCACCGCTTCCACCAAATCTACCGGCGACATGGTCAAGGCCCTCTCCGCGCCCATGCTGTTTGACTATATGGCCATTGTCATGGACAAGCAAGCGCTGGCCGACCGCGACTTCACCATGAACGTGATCCTGCCTGACGTGGGCGAACAGCACATGCTCCGCGTGAAGAATGGTGTGCTGCTGGTCTATGCGGATACATTGTCTGATGATGCGGACGTGTCTATTACCTGCCCGAAGAATGCGCTGTTTGCGATCCTGACCAACAATCAGGAAACGGTTGCAAAGGCCGTCAAGGTCGAGGGCAGCGCAGAGCTGCTGACGCTGATGATGGAGAATATGAACCAGATCCCGATCACCGGGGCCAACCCCTTCAACATCATCGAGCCGTAACGGCTTCGCGGGGCGGTCCGTGGGAAGACCGCCCCGCTCGAGAGAAAACAGCAAGATGCTTTCAACGCAAATCAAAAGCTGTCTGTTTCTGTTGGAAACAGACAGCTTTTGCAGCCTTACGGTTGCCCTGCACACCCGAATCTGTCAGCCAACAGTA
>CAMCNO010000084.1 GCA_945876285.1 uncultured Clostridia bacterium
CCGCGCTGGACAAGCCCCATGTGGAGAAGGAACTGTCCGCCATGGAAATGAGCATTATCTGCTCCAACCTGGCAAGAGGCTGCGAAAAGCAGTATTTGCCCCAGCAGGCGGAAGATTTTCGGAAGCTGGCAGAGTTCTTCCGGTCCAAGGCGGAACCGGTGCAGGAGCCCAGCACCAAAAAACTGCTGGAACTCATTGAGAATGACCTTTCGGTGGGCTATCCCTACGGCAATGCGGTGTCCGCTGAAAAGCCGGACCGGGGTGCTCTGCGGTGCCAGGTCTGGAGTGAAAAAGTCACCCGGATGCTCCAATCCCTGCTGAAGCGTTACGAGAGCGAAGGGGACAAGATGCTGGAAAACACCGGCGTCTGGGTCTGCACGGTCTGCGGCTTTGTCTATGTGGGCAACGCGGCTCCGGAACTCTGCCCGGTATGCAAGGTCCCCAGCTGGAAATTTGAAAAAGCGGAAGGGAGGGCTTGATGATGGCTGAAAAATACGCGGTGAGAAATCTTCGTTTATGCACCAAGGACTGCCTGTGTCTTTACGTCTGTCCCACCGGGGCCACGGATACGGAGAACAGCGTGATCGATCCGGAGAAGTGCATTGGTTGCGGCGCCTGTGCCGAAGCCTGTCCATCCTCTGCCATTTCTATGGTTCCCAAGACCCTTCCTGTGCAGCAGCCCAAGGAGGAGAAAGTTGTAGAAGCCCTGCGGGGTCTGGTACAAAGTAAGGCTCAAGCCGAGAGCATTGCTTCTCAGCTACCAGATGCCCTGAGCGCCGCCGTGGAAAAGTCCTCCCGGCTGATGGCAGAGGACCTGTGCCGGGAAGCGGGCTTCATGCTCCCCCAGAGCGGCAACACCAAGGCGTTTCTGGAAAGCATCAAAGCATATCCTGATATCCCGACGGATGTTGTGGAAGCCCTGTTACATACCATTCAATTCAATGAAAAAACGGAGGAAACAAAAATGGAAAAGTGGAAATGTTCTGTCTGCGCCTATATTCATGAAGGCCCCATGACCCCTGATTTCAAGTGCCCTGTCTGCAAGCAGCCTGCCGACAAGTTTGTGAAGATCGAAGAGGCCGCCCCTGCCAAGAACCCCTATGCCGGTACCAAGACCGAGAAGAACCTGTGGGAAGCCTTCGCCGGTGAGAGCCAGGCCCGGAACAAGTACACCTACTTCGCCTCCGTCGCCAAGAAGGCCGGCTATGAGCAGATTGCTGCCCTGTTCCTCCACACCGCTGAAAACGAGAAGGAACACGCCAAGCTGTGGTTCAAGGCCCTGGGTGAGCTGGGCGATACCGCCGAGAACCTGCTCCACGCCGCTGAGGGCGAGAATGCCGAGTGGACGGATATGTATGACCGCATGGCCCGTGAGGCCGACGAGGAAGGCTTCCATGAGCTGGCCGAGCAGTTCCGTGGCGTTGCTGCCATTGAGAAGGCCCATGAGGAGCGCTACCGCAAGCTGCTGAGCAACGTGGAGGCCATGGCCGTCTTTGAGAAGAGCGGCGTTACCATGTGGGAGTGCCGTAACTGCGGCCATATTGTCGTCGGCACCAAGGCTCCCGAGGTTTGCCCTGTCTGCAAGCATCCCCAGGCATTCTTTGAGGTGCGTGCGGAAAACTATTAAGGGGGAGTTATTGATGAGCGCGAAGTTCTACATCTGCCGCCACTGCGGCAATCTGGTAGGCGTGATCCATGACTCCGGCGTGCCTATGATGTGCTGCGGCCAGAAAATGGAGGCTCTGGAGCCCAACACTGTGGAAGCCAGCGGCGAGAAGCATCTGCCTGTGGTCACGGTGGAAGACGGTGCCATCAATGTCAATGTGGGCGCCGTGAACCACCCCATGGCTCCCGAACACTTCATTGAGTGGGTCTATGTTCAGACGGAGAACGGCGGTCAGCGTAAGGCTCTGAAGCCCGGCGATGACCCCAATGTCACCTTCTCCCTGGGAGATGACAAGGCAGTGGCTGTTTACGCATACTGCAACCTCCACGGTTTGTGGATGACCGAGATCTAAAACACTGAGATGATCGCCTGCCGCTGTTTCGGCAGGCGATCATTCCAATGGAGGAATTATGCGGCATATGCCGATTCCATTCATTTGCATATGATTCAGGAATCTCTGTGGCAATCGGTCAATACGATCCATCTGCTTGCAGCATTAGCCGAAGAGGAGAGCTCCTCCGAAGATGTGAAAGAAACACAGCGGATGATCTGTGCAGAGTGCGAGAAAATCCAACAGCAATTATAAACCTGTTTGGCTCCTTTAAGGCGGCTTCGCGTAGCGGAGCTGCCTTTTTGTGATATCGTCACGGAAGCATCGGTTATTTGTGGTATACTAATTATAATAAGAGCAAAAGGAGCGATAAGTGATGTCGATTTTGAATATGAATGCAGAAAGTTATCGGAAGTTCACGCAGGCGGAGCAGCCTGTTCTAGTTGAATTCTCAGCCCCCTGGTGTGTATATTGCCGCCGTCTGGCTCCAGCATTGGAGAGTGTTACGGAGGAGTACCGGGATACGCTGGTGTTTGGCGCGGTCAACATTGATGACGAGCCGGAATTGGCTCGGTCCGAGGAGATCGAAGTTGTCCCCACTTTGCTGATCTATCAGAACGGACAGGTTCTTGGCTCTATCGTAGCCCCGGAATCCAGGGCACAGCTGGTGGCTTTCATTGAGGAGACCTTGCAGCACCGGGAGCAGGAGGCGAATAATACGGAACATATCTATGATATGATCGTGGTGGGCGGCGGTCCCGGTGGCTATGCCGCAGCGCTTTATGCTGCCAGAGCCGGATTGGACACGGTGGTTTTGGAGAAACTGTCTGCCGGCGGGCAGATGGCGCTGACGCAGCAGATCGACAACTATCCCGGCTTTGAGGATGGCATCGACGGCTTATCTCTGGGAGAGAAAATGAAGCGTGGTACAGAGCGGTTCGGCGTAGAGACAAAGCTTACCGAAGTGCTGTCACTCGACCTGTCCGGTACTGTGAAGAAAGCAGAGACCAGTGAAGGCCCCTTGTTTGCCAGAACCATTGTGGTGGCCACCGGTGCCGGCCCCAGAGAACTGGGGATTGAGAGCGAGCAAGAACTGATTGGCAAAGGCGTCAACTACTGTGCGGCTTGTGACGGAAT
>CAMCNO010000085.1 GCA_945876285.1 uncultured Clostridia bacterium
CGGACGGCCTTGTCCCGTGTGCTGTAATACTTCATTGTTATTTCCTCACTTTCAAAGGAAGATTCTCTATTCAAAGGCGTTTTCCAGGTATTCCACCCGGAGTCTGCCATCATTTTCCGCGTAGACCTCCGCCACGTCAAACCGGGCGGGAGCATCGATATCGTGTGTACTCAAATATGCAGCGGCGGCAGTCCGCAGCCGTTCCTGCTTCCGGGCGTCCACAAACTCCCGGGGCAGCCCAATGGCCCCGGCGCTTCGAAGCTTGACCTCCACAAAGCAGACGGTGCCCCGTCTGTCTCGTGCTACCAGGTCCAGCTCTCCGAACCGGCAGCGCCACTGGCTTGCAAGGAGGGTATATCCCTTCTTTCGCAGGTAGCGGGCCACCTCCGCTTCACCCCGGTCCCCGGCATCTTTTCGTCCGCTCATGGCTTTCGTGCCTCCCACTTTTTCAGGAAGGTGCCCCGGTGCTGGGGGCAGAGACCGTATTGGTCCAACATCTGATAATGTAATTTGGTGCCGTAGCCCTTGTGCCTGGCGAATTGGTACTGTGGATACAGAGCGTCCAGCTCCGTGGACACATAGCGGTCCCGGCTGACCTTGGCCAGAATGGACGCCGCCGCGATGGAGGCGCTTTTCCCGTCGCCGCCCACGATGGTGATGTGTGGTGCGGTGACGGAAAAAAGGCTGCCGTGATCCCGGTTGCCGTCGATGAGGGCCATGTCCGGCTTGATGGACAGGCCGTCAATGGCAAGCTGCATGGCCTTCATCCGGGCATTGAGAATGTCGATCTGGTCGATCTCTGCCGCTTCTACCCGCGCGATGCTGTATGCTGCCGCCTGGGCGGTGATGATGTCAAACAGGGCTTCCCGCTTCTTTTCCGTCAGCTTCTTGGAGTCGTTGAGGCCGGGGATATCCAGCTCCCGGGGCAAAATGACGGCGGCGGCATACACCGGCCCCGCCAGGGGGCCCGCGCCCGCCTCGTCCACGCCGCATACGGTCTGAACACCATTATTCCATTGTTCCCGCTCGTATGTCCAAAGGTCCATATCAATACTCCACTACGATCTTGCGGCACTCTTGGCAGATGTATGCCGGGAGCGTTCCGTCACTTTCAAGGGGCCCCAGGTTATTGGGGCCGTCCAGGGCGATCCCACTCCGCTTTTCAATGCCGCTCTTTGTAAGCACATGCGGAAGGCGTCCATCGGGCGGCAGAAAGTGCAGGCCGACACTGGGTTGATAAGCAACCTTCCCCGTTTTCATTTCTTTTCCGCAGACAGGGCAGTTCAAAAATATCGCTCCTTACTCCGGCAGCTCCAGCGTAAACCGTCCCAGCTTGCCCGCCCGGAACTCATCCAGCAAAATTTTTGCCATGCGCTCCGTGTCCACGTCGCCGCCGGAGATCAGGAAGCCCCGCTTCCGCCCCGCCGACGCCAAGAGGCGGTAGCCGTAGGCGATGTCGTTTTCCTCCGTCTCCTGCTCCGGCAGGGCAGGCAGCTTGTAGCCGTTCTTAATGGCTTCTGGATATTTCTCCCCCAGATAGGCCATCAGGTGGCACCCCAGGGTCTCGGTGTCCAGAATATCATCCTTCACCGCGCCGGTATAGGCCAAATTCAGACCCACACTCTGGTCCTCGAATTTGGGCCAGAGGATACCCGGCGTATCCAGCAGCTCCAGCCCCTTGTCAATAGGCACCCACTGCTTGGAGCGGGTGACGCCGGGCCGGTCCTCGGTCTTGGCGGTCTTGCGGCCCGCCACCTTATTGATAAAGGTGGACTTTCCCACATTGGGAATGCCAAGAATCATCACACGGACCACCCGGCCCGCCATGCCCTTTTCCGCATAGGCACGCAGCTTGTCCGCCAGCAGCTCCCGGACGGCCCCGGCGAATTTCGCCGTGCCCTGTCCATCCTTGGCGTCGGATTCCAGCACGGCATAGCCCTTGGACCGGAAATAAGCCGCCCACTGCTTTGTTGCCTCGGGGTCCGCCTGATCCACCCGGTTCAGCACCACCAGCCGGGGCTTTCCCACCGTCAGCTCGTCCACATCCGGGTTCCGGCTGGAGATAGGGATGCGGGCGTCCAAAATTTCGCATACCGCGTCCACGTTCTTGATCTGCTCGGCGATCATCCGCCGGGTCTTAGTCATGTGGCCGGGATACCACTGGATGTTCATTTGATCACTCCAATCCGGCTGTAATCACATTTCTCCGTCACAATGTCCGGCCCCGGGAATGCCAGGAACACCGCCTTGCCGATGACATAGCGGGCGTCCACCGTACCCAGCCTCGAATCCCGGCTGTCGTTGCTGTGGTTGCGGTTGTCGCCCATGACGAAGATGCTTCCCTCTGGAACCGTCAGGGGAAACACCGTTCCCTCCTCAGTGAAAGTCAGCTCGTTGATGTAATCCTCTTTCAAAAGCGCGCCATCCACATAAACACTGCCTGTGGAAAAGTCGATATCCACCGTCTGGCCCTCCGTGGCGATGACCCGTTTCACGATGGGCTTTGCCAGGAAGGTAGGTTTCCGCAGCACCACGATGTCGCCGTACTGATAATCGTCGTACAGCATGGAATTCAGTACCAACAGGCGGTCCTTGTCCTGAAGTGTCGGTACCATGGAATGTCCGTCCACGCCGATCATTCGGATGACAAAGGTAAACAGCACCACAACAGCCAGCACAGAGCAGACCAGCGCCTGTACCCATTCATACATTTCCCGTCCGGGGATCTTCTGCTCTTCTTTTGTTTCCGGTTTCTTCTCCCACATATCTCTGTCACCTCAGGTCAATCCAATAGAACGCATACTTGGGTAATCTAGCATAATAGTATAGCAAAAATCTCCCCATTCCACAAGGGAGCGGGAAGATTTTTTCATACAAGAAAAAAGAGAGGCAAACGCCTCTCTTTATCCTCGGATCAAAGCTTCTCCTTGACCTTGGCGCCCTTGCCCACGCGGCCGCGCAGATAGTACAGCTTGGCACGACGGACAGAGCCGTTGCGGACGATCTCGATGTGATCGATGGAAGGAGAGTGGATGGGGAACACCTTCTCCACGCCGACGCCGTAAGAAATGCGGCGGACGGTGATGGTCTCCTCGATGCCGCCGTGCTTCTTG
>CAMCNO010000086.1 GCA_945876285.1 uncultured Clostridia bacterium
CCTCATAAGAGGCTTCCTCGGCAGCTTTGACATTGGGGAAGGTCTGCCACTCGCCATTGACCTGAACGGATACAGGGTGTTCGTCCAGCACTTCATCCAGGGTTTTCTCCGGCTCGGCGGCAGGCGCTGGCGGCTCCGGCTCATTGATCCGCAGGGTCTGAACCACCACATCATAGGGCAGATGGTTTTTGTCGCCCGGATAGACAGCCACGGTCTCGGCGTGGTAAGCCGGGGTCTCGGCAGCCGGTTCGGGGTGTGCCTGTCCAAAACCATCCAGCTGACGGGAGTACAGTCCGCGAAGCAAAGGCGCAGCCTCGTCCCAACGGAAAAACAGCATGGCCAAACGCTTTTCGTCTGCATCCAGCACTTCCAGCTCGATACCTTCAGGAGTAGTGCGGTAGTCAGCGGTGTCGCCGGTCTCCAGCTCCATCGTTTCCACAATGTTGGGATAGGCGCGGCTCAACCACAAGGCCACCTCCCGGTTGCTCTTGCCGGTGTGTAGCAGCTGGGAAAGCTCCGCCTTGTCCGACGCGGCCATCAGGCCATGCGCCAGCACATCCCGCAGGTCCTGGTCCACCATATCCAGATTTGCAGGCAGGAACTCGGTATAGAAGTCGTTGCGGTTATCTTTCCGTAGAAGCTGCTCAAACCGTTCCCGGCTCTCGGCCCGGTAGATGGGGTAGCTCATGCCGGTGGGCAGCAGCTGCACCGTGTCATCCCGCAGCTCCGTGATCCGGTGGGCGAGGTCATCCAGATAGACAATATCTCCCACATGGTAGGGAGGGACTGTTGGATCATAAGAAGTCCGTTCCCGGACCGTGCCACGGGCCGTAGCATATTCCTTGTCTGATACAGGAACACGCGAATTGCCGGGGGAAGGCTGTTCCGGCTGGTCTGCTTGGGCGGTCTCTCTGGATATGGCCTCCACATCCCGCATAACCTGCTGAACAAAGGGGTCGTTGTCCAGCTTTTCCGTGTCCACCACATGACCGTCCACAATGCCGCGCTGGGCAAGGGCCTCCCGGATGGCGATGGGGTCCACATCGTCCAGATTGTCCTGTTCGACCTGGGTGTAGAAACGGTCCTCCTTAATGAGCTGGACAATCCGGCGTTGCACCTTCGGCCAGGGCAGCACCGTTCCTTCGGGGCTTTTCGGGCGGACCGCAAACGGGGTTTTTCCGTCGCTGCCGTCAAACTCACGGGCCAGCCATGCGGCGGTGTCTTTCTCCCGTGCATGGTCTTTCATGTAACGGACAACGACGTGTTTACTCTCGATCTTGCCGTTCCAGTCCTGGATGGCCCGGTCAATGTCATTGTCCGAAAGTGGGCGCAGCAGCTCATGGAGCTTGGGATAGGTCTCGTCTATGACTTCCCGATGAAGGTGCTGCCGGAACTCCGGGGTGTCAGAATAGAGGCGAAGCAGCCCCATATTACCGGACCCCAGGACAGCACGGCGAATAGCGGCGTTGCCCTCGATCACGGCGTTCTCGTAGTCACTGTGACCGCAGGCGTTCCGGTATCTGATGTCCTGGGTAACAGCCTCCAGCACGATGGGCTTGTATTGCTCATGCAGCTCCCGGAGGGTGGCGGCTTGGATGGCTTCTTCGTCCCGGAACGCCCGGAACCCGTCAGCGCCATACTCCGCTTCATGGGCGCTGATGTCCTGTTCTGCTTCGTGGTCGATGGAGAGGACAGAATACTCCCGGCGCTGGGCGCGGCTCTCCAGGGTGGCGGAAACCGTCACATCATGCTTGGCCCGGAGCTGTTCCAGGTACTGCTCCAGCTGGTTTGCCGGGAACCCGCACATCTCCACACGGCCACCGCCAGGGATAGCACGGGAGACCAGTTGCAGCCCCAGCTCCGGCGCGGCTTCTTTGGCGTCCTCGCCGTACAGCTCGAAGAAATCGCCCATCTGATACAGGACCATATCATCCGGGTGGCGCTCCTTGACGCCGTTGTATTCCCACACAGCCGGGCCCGGCTGCTGAGTTTTCACGGCATCCGCCTCGGCCAGGGTCTTTTCCGCCTGGGTTTTATCGTACTCCGCCTGTTCCTGTTCTGTGAGATAGCGGCCTTTCTGAATCAGTCCGGTAATCCGCTTGGAAACTTTATCCCAAGTAAAATGCACATCCGGGCAGCCATCTTTTTTATAGTGCAGTCCTTTTCCATCGTGATCTTCATGACTGCCCATTGCGCCAGACAGGGCATGGGAGCGCCCACCGATGCCGTACTCATGCCGGAGAAAATCCACTTTTTCCTTATCGGTGTGAGTTTCCCGGAAAAAAGCAAAAATGCGGCCTTTCCCAGCAGAGACACCGCTGCCTCTGGTCATAGCGGCGTCAATCTCGTCCTCAGTGATAAACTGCTTGACCGCAGGTACTTCTGTCAGCTGGGAGGAAAAGGCGGTACGGGGCAGGGATAGGTCTTTCAGGTTTTCCCAAATCTCTCTGGGCTTGTGATAGTGGAACCGCAGCAAATCCCGGTCTTGCTGATAGACTGTCCAGAATGCTGCATATTCTTCTGCAAGGGTCTGGCGGAACTCTGGGCTTTTCAGCTGCTCGGTAAGCCATGCGGATTCTTCCGGGAAACCGCGCCCCGGATTGTTGGCAAGGCTGGGCAGATACCCGGATTCTTTGGCTTCATCGCTGAAATCGTGGTACAGATGCCAGATTTTTTCAGCCAAACGGAAGCGTTCATAGCCCTCGGCCTCGGCCAACTCCACATTGGTGGCAAATTGGCCGTCCTTCAAAAGCTGTCCGATACGCTCGGCAGTACGCTCCCAGGAAATGACCTGGGCGGACTCGTCGTAACGGGCAGACTTTCCATGAGACAGGTGGATACCGTCCTCGGCATACCATGCAGTAATGCTGCCGATCCCGTTGCCGCCGGTATAGAGGTTTTGCAGATAGGCCGCAATCTCGGAAATAGATTTCTGTTCCTCAAAGGCTGCGATAATGCACTCTCTCTGGCGATAGGTATTGCCGCCCATCCGCAGCACATGGTCGATGTCGGTCTGAGCAAAAGAAAAAGCAGAGGATGTTTTCACATTCTCTGCTTCATCTATTCTTTGGA
>CAMCNO010000087.1 GCA_945876285.1 uncultured Clostridia bacterium
CATGGTGTATCTCATGGCCGCCATGGCGGGCGTGGACATCGTGGACACCGCCCTCAGCCCCCTGGCAAACGGCACCGCCCAACCTGCCACCGAGTCCCTGGTTGCCACGCTGAAGGACACCCCCCGGGACACCGGCCTGGACCTGAACAAGATGAGCGAGGCTGCCGTCCACTTCCGCAAGGTAGCCGCCAAGCTGCAGGAGCAGGGCTCTCTGGACCCCAAGGTCCTGCGGGTGGACACCAACACCCTGCTGTACCAGGTGCCCGGCGGTATGCTGAGTAACCTCATCTCCCAGCTGAAGCAGGCCGGGAAAGAGGACAAGTACTACGACGTGCTGGCGGAGATCCCCCGGGTCCGCGCGGACTACGGCTATCCCCCGCTGGTGACGCCCTCCAGCCAGATCGTGGGCACTCAGGCGGTCATGAACATCATCATGGGTGAGCGGTACAAGACCTTTACCAAGGAGTCCAAGGCCATGCTGAAGGGGGAGTACGGCAAGCTGCCCGGCACCGTCAACGAGGAGGTCCGGGCCAAGGCCGGCATCGCTCCCGAGGACGTCATTACCTGCCGTCCGGCGGACCTGCTGGAGCCGGAGGTGGAGAAGTACCGGGAGGAGTTCAAGGACATTGCCAAGAGCGACGAGGACGTCCTCTCCCTGGCCCTGTTCCCTCAGGTGGCGCCCAAGTTCCTGGCCTGGCGGGACGGCCCTCACGACGAGGCCCCCGCTGCTAAGCCTGCCGAAACCCCCAAGGCACCCCCTGCCGACCCCAACGCGGTCCGGGAGTTGTATGTGGAGTATAAGGGTTAACAGCTAAGAAAAAGTCCACGGTATCATTGAGATACCGTGGACTTTTTATGCTTGCGGTAAAAGCGGACTGTACATCATGATCGCGTCGTTTGTAAAGAGGAACTGTTCCTCCAGAAAGTTTCCCTGTAAATCGTAAACATCCCGGTACAGTGCGTTATGGCGGATATATCCGCCCCAGGACGCCTGATCCATACGGGCGTCCCTCTCCACGACCTCATAGTGGTGCTCCGGCGGCCGCACTGCCCGCCACTCCCCCTGCAAATGCGTCTCTCCTACCCGCAGGCAAAGCTGGAAATCCTGGTCCGTATCATTGCGGATCATCAGGTCCCGGTGGGGGTAGGCGCAGGTAGCGCCGCTGCCAAAGGGTTGCGTGCGGTCAGCATCGGGAAACACATCGTGGGAGTGGCGGTAGCGCTCCACCACCGTCAGCGGCGTATGAAGCGTCATCCAAAAAATGAGATTGGAAAGCTGGCACAGTCCGCCGCCCACATCGCTGCCGATCTGTCCCAGGAACAGCACCATTCCCTCCCGGTATCCCTTTCGGCGGGTGGGCTTTCCGATCAGTCTCCAATAGCTGAAGGTCTCTCCCGGATGGAGTACAAGGCCATTCAGACGGGCCGCTGCCAGCTTCAAATTGACTACTTTGTTCCGCTGCCACTCCATCTGGTCTCCCCGCAGATGGCGAAGCAGGGGTGTCGAATGGGCAGCCTGTATGCAGGGCAGCTGTTCATCCTGCCGCTCTTTCGCCCATCGAAACCGCGGAGAACACCACAGCAGATACCGTTTCCCGGCATAGTATGCTTTCCCCAGCCGCAGACGCAGCCAGCTTCGGGGAACAGGCGGCTGCAGCGTTTTGTCTTTTGGATTCAGCATCGCTTATGCTTCTTCCGTCCCCAGATACTCCAGAAGCTCCCCCGCGTTGGTATCCGGTTTGACCTTAGGCATGACCTTTTCAATCATTCCCTGCTCATCAATGAGATAAGTAGACCGCACAACGCCCATGCTGACTTTGCCGTAGAGCTTCTTCTCCTGCCAGACGCCGTAGGCTTGAATAGCTTGTAGTTCCGGGTCTGAGAGCAAAATAAACGGCAGATGATACTTCTCCGCAAAACGCAGATGGGAAGCTGCGGAATCCTTGCTGATGCCAATAACCACCGTATTTTTCGCCTGGAACGCCTCATAGCTTTCCCCGAAAGCGCAGGCCTGCCGGGTACAGCCAGGCGTATTATCCTTCGGGTAGAAATACAGCACTACTTTTTTCCCAAGGAAATCCGACAGGCTGACTAAGTTTCCGTTCTTGTCCGGCAGCATAAACAGCGGCGCCTTCATGCCAACTTCCAACATCATACATTCTCCCTTTCGTTTGTATCATATGTCCAACCGCAGTCGTTGTGGTAGATCATCTGGTGGGTCATACCACCATCGATGCAGATGTTTTCTCCGGTGATGAAGCCCGCTTTATCAGAACAGAGAAACAGTACCATATTAGCGATGTCCATGGGATTTCCGACCCGCCCTGCGGGATGCTGGGCAGCGTCTGAGTCTTCATAAACGGTGTACTTCGTGTCGATCCAACCGGGAGAAATAGAATTGACCCGCACTTTCCCGGAAAGGCTCACCGCCATAGCGTGGGTCAGCGCGGCAATGCCGCCCTTGGCCGCCGCATAGCTCTCGCTGAAGGGCTGGCTCATGCGGTCACGGCTGGAGGAGATATTCACAACACTGGCGCCAGGCGCAAAATGGGGTAAAAACAACTGGGTCAGCCGGAAAGGCGCGGAAATCCCCACGCGGAGAGCGTAGTTGAACTCCTCCCATGTACATTTATCGATGCCTTTGAACAGCGGCTTGGCATTATTGATCAGGAAATCCACATGGCCGTAGTCCGCCAGGATCTTCTCCGAAAATCGGGACAGAGTCTCCTCGTCGCCAATATCCCCCACAAAGTAGGGATTCTCCTGGAGATCGATGGTGCAGACCTTCGCTCCGGCCTTTTCAAATTCCTCACAGATGCACTTTCCGATACCGCGGGCACCGCCGGTGACCACGGCCACTTTATTTTCAAACATACCGACCCTCCAGTTACATTGCAGCTTCGATGGCAATGACGCCATCCCGGCAGCAATCTCGCAAAATATTATCCTCACTAAAAATATAGCTGGAAAGTCAAGTAAATGTCAAGGACAGTGGCCGTGAAAAAAAGAAAAGCGACAGTCAAACGACTGTCGCTTAAGTGTTGGCGCTACCTA
>CAMCNO010000088.1 GCA_945876285.1 uncultured Clostridia bacterium
GCAGCTGCCGTACCGCTTCCGGGCGGTGGTGATCTTCAGCCCGGTGGGGCGGACGCCCATTTTTGCGCTCCAATACGCCACCTTTTCCGGCAGAACGGTTCGGGCCTTTGCTTTCAGGGCCGCGATGTCCGCCGCAGTGGGTGGCGGTGGGGCGGAGGCCATTCTCTGCCGCTGCTGCTCCAGATGGGTCTGTATCCAGTCGGCGTGGCTCACTACAAAAGCGTCGATTTTGGCCTGGGACAGCCCCAGAGGCGAGCGGACCAGTACCCGGCAGTCCCGGGTGATCTCCAGCGCCAGGGTCCTCCGGCAGGAGCGGATCAGTTCGTAAGATTCCATGGGACTAAGAATATCACGGGAAATCGAAAAACACAAGAGAAAATCAAAAAAAGGTAGTACCATATTCAAAGCGCGGAAGGTTGACATTTCTGCGCGGAATGGATAAAATAAGAATTCAGTGAAAACCGCGTGTGCGATACATTATTATAATATAGCAGCAAAGGATTTGAGATTATGGCACAGGATAAGAGACAAGTGGACGCCATCACCGCCCGGGACGTGGATTTTGCCCAGTGGTACACCGACGTCTGCAAAAAAGCCGAGCTGATCGACTATACCTCCGTGAAGGGCATGTTCATCTACCGTCCCTATGGCTACGCCATCTGGGAGAACATCCAGCAGGAGCTGGACAAGCGGTTCAAGGAGACCGGCCACGAGAACGTGTATCTGCCCGTTCTGATTCCCGAGTCCCTGCTCCAGAAGGAGAAGGACCATGTGGAGGGCTTCGCCCCCGAGTGCGCCTGGGTCACCATGGGCGGCAGCGAGAAGCTGGAGGACCGCCTCTGCGTCCGTCCAACCTCCGAGACGCTGTTCTGCGAGCACTACGCCAACATCATCCACTCCTGGCGGGACCTGCCCAAGAAGTACAACCAGTGGTGCTCCGTCCTGCGGTGGGAGAAGACCTCCCGTCCTTTCCTGCGCCACCGGGAGTTCCTGTGGCAGGAGGGTCATACCATGCACGCCACCGAGGAAGAGGCCCGGGAAGAGACTATGCAGATGCTGAACATCTACGCTGACTTCATGGAGAACTACCTGGCCATGCCTGTCATCCGGGGCCAGAAGACGGAGAAGGAGAAGTTTAACGGCGCGGAGGAGACCTACACCGTGGAGTGCATGATGCACGACCATAAGGCCCTCCAGGCCGGCACCAGCCACTATTTCGGCGACGGCTTCGCCAAGGCCTTCGACATTACCTTCGCCGGCAAGGACAACCAGCCCCACCACCCCCACCAGACCTCCTGGGGCGTGTCCACCCGCATGATCGGCGGCATCATCATGACCCACGGCGACGACAACGGCCTGGTGCTGCCTCCCCGGGTAGCTCCCATCCAGGCGGTGGTCATCCCCGTCGCCCAGCACAAGCCCGGCGTCCTGGACGCCGCGGCGGCCCTGCGGGACCGTCTGACCGCGGCAGGCATCCGCGCCAAGATGGACGATTCCGACAACTCTCCCGGCTGGAAGTTTGCCGAGTATGAGATGAAGGGCGTGCCCCTGCGGGTGGAGATCGGTCCCAAGGATATGGAGAAGGAGCAGTGCGTCATCGCCCGCCGGGATACCGGCGAGAAGGTGACGGTCGCTCTGGCGGAGCTGGAGGCCAAGGTGGCGGAGCTGCTGGACGCCGTCCACGATAACATGTACGCCATGGCGCTGAAAAACCGCGAGGACAACACATTCGACATCAAGACCCCCGAGGAGGCCAAGGCCATCGCCGACGGCAAGGGCGGTTTCCTGCGGTCCAAGTGGTGCGGCGCTCTGGAGTGCGAGATGGCCATGAAGGAGCGGGCGGGCGTTTCCTCCCGCTGTATGCCCTTGAAGCAGAGCGGCACTGAGGGCGTGTGCCCTGTGTGCGGCAAGAAGTGCACCACCGATATTTACTGGGGTGTGGCATACTAAAGAGCCGAGTTTGCTTTCTGCCTGCGGACAGGTATATGTGAAAAGCGGACAAACTGTATTGCCAAAAATTTCTGAAAAATTTCATCAAAAACGGAGAAAATCCTCTTGACATCAAGAGGATTTTCTTTTATTATAAGTAAGTCCGCGCGGGATGACACACACCGCCGCGTGGAACTGCGATGAACCGGGAGATTGCTCCGAGAGGAGGTAACTTCCGGGGAGTATGTCCGATAATCGGGCGGCTGAGAAGTTCTGTGCGTTGCGTAGATCGCCATGCCATGAACGTAGTACCGGCCTGCTTTGCGCCGGTATTTTTCATGAGCGGGAATGATACGCACGGATAAGCGTATAGAAAATCTCTCGCCGTAGGTCGTCGAGACTGCGTGACAAAACGACGTACGAAATCAGGAGGAAACAACCATGGCACAGAAAGAAATGATCCGCATTCGTCTGAAGGCCTATGACCACCAGGTCATCGACCAGAGCGCAGAGAAGATCGTCGAGACCGCCAAGCGCACCGGCGCCGAGGTCTCCGGCCCCATCCCTCTGCCCACCAAGAAGGAAGTCGTCACCATCCTGCGGGCCGTGCACAAGTACAAGGACAGCCGTGAGCAGTTCGAGCGCCGCACCCACAAGAGACTGATCGACATCACCAAGTCCTCTCCCAAGACCGTGGAGGCTCTGATGGCTCTGGAGCTGCCCGCCGGTGTGGAGATCGAGATCAAGCTGTAATTCGCTGGCATCTCACCCCAAACCCTCATTAAATTTGTTTGCTGTCCCAAGTCCGTCGACTTGCGAGACGGACGGGTCATGTCGGCAGAGCAATGCAGCGGGGACCCAACCCCGGATGTATCTAAGCCGACCAATAACCTATCAGGAGGAGAATACACAATGAAAGCTATCATCGGCAAAAAAGTGGGCATGTCCC
>CAMCNO010000089.1 GCA_945876285.1 uncultured Clostridia bacterium
GACAAAGAAAACGCCGGTGCAGCCCTGCTGGACGCCTGTAAGGAGGTCAAAGGCTCCGAACCGGTGCAGATCGGCAGCTATCGGGGCTTTACTATGTCCGTGGAGTTTTCCGCTTGGAAACAGGAATATACGCTCCTGTTGAAAGGCCAGATGACCCACCGGGCAAGCCTCGGCACAGACCCGCGCGGAAACCTCACCCGTATCGACAATGCACTGGCTCAGATGCCTCAGCGTTTGGAAGCCGTGAAAAACCAGCTGGACAACCTTTACCAGCAGCAGGCCGCAGCCAAAGAGGAAATCGGAAAGCCGTTTCCCTTTGAGGATGATCTGCGAGTCAAGTCCGCCCGTCTGGTGGAACTGGACACGCTGCTGAACATTGACGGCAAGGGCCACGCCCAGCCGGAAACTGTGGTTGCCAAGAGTGCGCGGCCTTCGGTGCTGGACAGCTTGAAGCGTCCGGTGCCACCCCGCAGCCCTGAAAAGAAACCGAAACAACATGAGGAGGTGCGATAACATGAATACCAACAATCTGAATACGGCCCTTTATGAGAAGATGGCCGCTGAACAGGACAAATACCGGGACTGGCTGAAAAGCCAGCCCCCGGCAGAAGTCCTGAACCACGCCTGCGAGTACACCATCCGGGAGGATATTTTGATGTGCATGGAGGAATTGGAACTGACAGACGCGCAGGCTCAGGCACTTTTAGATTCCCCCTCACCCCTGGCAGATATATTCCATTACTTTGGAAAGTCGGAAACCGGATACATGGATGTGATCCGGGACAGCATCGAGAACCGAGCCGATGATGCTTGCAAGGCCCAGACAGAGCTGCGGAAGGCTGCCATTTATCCTCACTCTGCTGTGTATGCGAAAGAGCATGGGGAGCTGGAGCAGTACCGGGCTTCCAATAACGCCAATCTCCAATGCAAGGAGGCCATTGAAGCAGCGGTGCGGGAACACTTCGACGGGATGTATCTCAGTCACGATGCCGCCAAGGGTGTGATCGAGACCTACGGCCTGGACCGGGTCATGCTGGTCCTTGCCAACACCGTCCAGCTCCAGGACTGGGATGGACGCTACTCGCCCCGCAACAAGGAATGGGCCAAGACTATCCCCAACTATAACTCCGATACCGTCCGGTGCGGCTATGCCCTGAACAGCCACCCTGCTGTCTTGAATGGGTTTATTGATCTGGTGCGCGAGGAACATCTACGCCGCCAGCCGTTGACAGCAGAGGACATCCAGACAGAGGCGGAACGGATTTTGCGGGAGCTGCGCGCACCGGATGTGCCGAACAGCCCCCACGGGACCCATTACATAGCCCGCATTTCCCCGGAGTTTCTGAACCGTGCAGGGAGCCAAGACCATGACCGTCTGATGAATCTTCTGCCGTTTCGCAGTCTGGCTTTTACCGGCATGAAAGGACTGCCTGGGACCTATGCCACCATTCTGGCCAACGAGGACCGCTCCAAGGAGCTGCGCCAGCCCCGGTCCTCTGTTCGGGAGCATTTGAAGCAGGAACCGAAACAGGCAGCCCCCAAAGCTCCGGGCCATAAGAAACGGGAGCCAGAACGGTGAGCGCCCCGAAGCGCAAGCGGGATGTCCAGGTGAATTTCCGGGTCTCCCCGGAGGAGCTGGCGCTGATCGAGCAGAAAATGTCCCAACTTGGGACGAAGAACCGGGAAGCCTATCTGCGGAAGATGGCCCTGGACGGTTATGTGGTGCAGCTGGACTTGCCGGAGCTGAAGGAGCTGGTGTCCCTGCTGCGCCGGAGTAGCAACAATCTGAACCAGCTCACCCGCCGGGTGCATGAGACCGGGCGTGTCTACGACGCTGACCTGGAAGATATAGCCCAGCGGCAGGAGCAGCTATGGGAGGGCGTGAAGGAAATCCTGACCCAGCTCTCCCATATTTCGTGACCGGGGTATATATCCCATCTGCGGAGGGAGGAACGGCGTTCTTTTCGCCGCGTCTCCCTCCGCTTTTTCTTTTTGCCTGTATCCTTGCCTTTTGACGGAGCTTGCCGGATAATAAAGGCAGATAGCAAAGTGTTCTCACATCTCACAAAGGAGTTGAGATACCAATGTTGACCTTTGAAAAGGTTTTAGAGATTTTCGAGGACTATCTGGCGCAGGATATGGAGCTGGAAGTCTACAAGAGCCGGTACGGATATGTCTGCGTGTCCTTCAACGGCTCACCCCCGGACCCGCCCTATTGCGAGGGTGATGTGTGCCGGACCCCGGAGGAACTGTTTGACCATCTGCTGGTCGAGTACGAATCCTTTGCCTCCATTCAGCTGACAAAGGGACGCCGGGAAGAAAACGAGGACGACGAGGAACAGGTCCGCCGTCTGTGCCAGAAGTATTTGGATCGTCGAGAGGAGGCCATGAAATGACCGTATTGAAGCTGATTTTGAAGATTGTGATTGCGCCGGTAATTTTGCTGCTCACCCTGGCCATCTGGATTTGTGTAGGGCTGGTCTATGTGTCCGGCCTGGTGCTGGGGCTGCTCAGTACAGTTATCGCCCTGCTGGGCGTGGCCGTCCTGATAACATACTCCCCGCAGAACGGACTTATCCTGCTGGTGATCGCGTTTCTCATAAGCCCTTTTGGGCTGCCGAAGTTGGCCTTTTGGCTGCTGGGCAAGGTGCAGGATTTGAAGTTTGCAATACAGGATTTGGTTTATGGCTAAAAAGACACCCTCTCCCGTTGTGAACTGCACCCCATTTGTTAGACAGTATGGTATACTGTTTAGGAAATGGGG
>CAMCNO010000090.1 GCA_945876285.1 uncultured Clostridia bacterium
ACATTTCGGTAAAAATGGAGGTTGTAACCTGGAGAAACTCTGGTATAATGAATATTATGTAGGATTCCGCCCAGACGCGGAAATATTCCATAGCGTTATTTTACATGATTTTTGGGAAAGCCGCAAGGTTTTCCCCACAAGAAGAGGAGACGGTAAACATGAACATTCTGGTCATCAACGCTGGCAGCTCTTCCCTGAAGTATCAGCTGCTGAATCCCGAGACCGGCGCCCTGCTGGCCAAGGGCCTGTGCGAGCGCATCGGCATCGACGGCAAGTTCACCTACAAGCCCCAGGTTGAGGGCAAGAAGGTGCTGGATGCCATCGACGTCGCCATGCCCACCCATTCCGAGGCCATCCAGGCCGTGCTGGACGCTCTGGTGGACGCTGAGAACGGCGTCATCGGCTCCATGAAGGAGATCGACGCTGTGGGTCACCGCGTGGTGCACGGCGGCGAGGCTTTCAACAAGTCCGTTCTCATCACCGATGAGGTCATGAAGGCTCTGGAGGACTGCATCCCCCTGGCCCCTCTGCACAACCCTGCCAACATCACCGGCATCAACGCCTGCACCGCCGTCATGGGCAAGGACGTGCCTCAGGTCGCCGTGTTCGACACCGCCTTCCATCAGACCATGCCCGCCAAGGCCTATATGTATGCTCTGCCCTATGAGTATTACGAAAACGACAAGGTCCGCCGCTACGGCTTCCACGGCACCTCCCACAAGTATGTGGCCGGCCGTGCCGCCGCTATGCTGGGCAAGAAGCCCGAGGAGCTGAAGCTGATCAGCTGCCACCTGGGCAACGGTTCCTCCGTCACCGCCATCGACGGCGGCAAGAGCGTGGATACCTCCATGGGCTTCACTCCCCTGGCCGGTCTGCCCATGGGCACCCGTGCCGGTGATCTGGACGCCGGTATCCTGCAGTATGTGATGAACAAGTACAACCTGAGCATCGACGAGATGCTGAACGTTCTGAACAAGAAGTCCGGCGTGGAGGGCCTGTCCTGCGTGTCCTCCGACTTCCGTGACCTGGAGAACGCCGCTGCCCAGGGCAACGAGAAGGCCGCTCTGGCTCAGGAGAAGTTCGCCTATGAGGTGAAGAAGTTCGTGGGCGCTTATGCGGCTGCCATGGGCGGCGTGGACGCCATCATCTTCACCGCCGGCGTGGGCGAGAACGACAAGGCCATCCGCGCCATGGTCTGCGAGGGTCTGGAATACATGGGTGTGAAGCTGGACGCCGAGGCCAACGGCGTCCGCGGCAAGGAGACCGTCATCTCCGCCGCCGACTCCAAGGTGAAGGTCCTGCTGATCCCCACCAACGAGGAGCTCATGATCGCCATGGACACCGCTTCCATCGTCAAGGGCTAAGACTTTTCTGTAAGCGAAAGGTCCTCTCTGCTCCCAGAGAGGACCTTTCTTTATCACCTTTTCAGGAGGACACGCCATGCAGCTCAACACCCTTTCCATGGTCCATGAATTTCTGAAACAGCACGTCGCCCCCGGTGCCTTCTGCATTGACGCCACCGCCGGAAAGGGCCGGGACACCGCCCTCCTCTGCCGTCTGGCTGGGGAAAATGGCCGGGTGCTGGCCTTTGACATCCAGCCGGACGCCATTGCCCAGACGAAGGCGCTGCTATCGTCGGAGTGCCTCACCGCGGAGGTCATTCTGGACAGTCACGCCCACATGGAGCAATACGCCGCTCCGGAGACCGTGGACTGCGTGGTGTTCAACTTCGGCCGCCTCCCCGGCGGCGACCCGGCGATTTTCACCCGGGCGGAGACCTCCGTGGAGGCCATCGGCGCGGGAACCCGCTTGCTGAAACCCGGCGGCGTCATGGCCATTGCCCTCTACTACGGCAAGGAGAACGGCTACGGCGAGCGGGACGCCATCCTGGCATATCTGCAAACCCTGGATGACCGCCGTTTCTCCGTACTCCGCTGTGACTGGGCCAACCGCCGGAACGACCCGCCCATGCCTATTTTCATCTGGAAGGAGCGGTAACCGATCCAAAAAGTATCCCGCCCCCGTGAGGAGGCGGGAGCGTATCACGGCTCAGTGTCGCCCACAGAGCCGTCGCCCTTCAGGTTATGATAAACCTTCATGTCCGGGCCGCTGGTGCCGGGGATGATAGGCTTTGCCTTCTCCTTACCGTGCCTGGCCTTACCCTGGATCAGAGGCACCGGCTCCTGGTCGTTGCGGGGCTGGGTATGGGTCCAGTCGGGCCGGGCCATTCCTTTTTTCGCCATCAAAATCACCTCGTTCCTAGTCTGTCCCCGGAAAATGAAGATATGCGGCCGTGTCTTGCTCCCGTCCGTCCGCCGTGCTATACTATCTGCGAGAAACACCTGATACGGAGGTACCGTCCATGAAAATCGGATTGCAATTTGCCATGCCTGTGGAACTCCACGCTCTGCCGGGTGCCAAAGACCTGAAGCCCTTTGAGACCGTCTCCGGCGTCCCCTTTTTCCAAATCGCGCCGGACATTCTCGCCTGTGCGGGCGGCGTCAGCAAGGTGAACGCAGCCATGGCCGCCGAGATTTTCTGCCTGCACTACGGCGTGGACCTTATCCTGAACGCCGGCGTGGCGGGATGCCTCACGGACCTGCCCACCGGAAGCCTGGTGGTTGCCTCGGAGTTCGTCCAGCACGACGTGGACACTACCGCCGTGGGCGATCCCATCGGCCTGGTCTCCACCGTCAACCGGGTGGACTTCCCCACCTGGGCGCCGG
>CAMCNO010000091.1 GCA_945876285.1 uncultured Clostridia bacterium
GGATGGAATCCGCATCCGGATAAAACTCCGTGAAGCCATCCTCTGCCACTCTGTGTTCTCCTGTGATCTGACACGGCTCCTCCAGCGTATACGCTCTGGCATTCCATGTCTCATTGATGATCCGTCCGCGCGCCATATCCGTTACCAGATAGGGCTGCAGGGCGTCGTACAGATCCGCCGTGAACTGCTCACTGGCACGGATCTTTTCTCCCAGCTGCGAAGCCAGTTGGGAAAGGAACGCCTCCTGACGTTCCATGCGGCTGGCATTGGTCCCATCTCCGACCGTCATCCGGCTGCGGACAAAGGTCTCTGCCTGATCTCCATGCAACGTCAGGGTCGTGCCCTTGGTCATTGCAGGGTCTATGGAGGAGAAATCATCCTCCAATGTCACGGTGACACCGCCTGCCAGATCGTTCAGCTCCGAGATGCCATCCATGTTCATGGCCACGTAAAAATCAATGGATTCTCCCAGCAGAAGACCTTCCACTGCCTCACGGGCATACTCGCAGCTTTCCTCCTTGCCATCGCCGAAGCCATGCGCAAGGCTGATCTGCATTTCTTTGGTGCCGATGGGGCTACCAAGGTAGCCCAGCACGGTGCATTCTGTCATGGTATCCCGGTCGATCTTCAACTGACGGATGACCTGACGTTCCGGATCGATGACGATCAGCCGCTGGAAATCTCCCTGGCCACCCTGGTAAGCGCCCTCGCTTTCCACAGCACTGTCATGGTCTACGCCCATCACGAGGATGGAGGTCAGCCCCTCCCGGCGCTGGTATGTGACGCCGTTGTACTCCTGCGTTTCCACCGCTTCCGTCTGGGTCAGATCCCCGCGTGCTTCTTCAACGCTCCTGGTCTCCAGCCAGCGTCCCCCTGCATACAGGATCACACCCAACAGAAGGATGCCTGCCGCAATGACCAGGATCAGCCACTTTGCTTTTCCTGCCTGGTCATATCGTTTCAAAAAGTTTCCCCCTCCTCAGGGTACAATGACCTCCGAGGTATAAAGCCTCTCTTATAAGATACCACCTTTTATAGCCGTCTGTCAATGTTTTTTCAAGATTTTTCCTTTTTTGCACACACACAGAAATTTTCCCGTGCGGAAGCGCTCCCATTTATTACCTTATTGATTGCTCAGGCATCCGAGCGGGAGAAGGCATTCTTCATATTGCAGCTCAGCTCAAAGAGGACCTTGTTCAGCGTATCGGCAGCGCGGGCCTTCAGCTCCCTGGCGATGGCCTCGTTGGCCTCCGTGCGCAGGGCGGCACGGCGGGCCGGGTCGGCCTCCTGGGCCTGTTTTTCGTCGTAGGCGTTCAACAGAGCGCGGGTGGCGGAGAGGACGCCTTCCTCGTAGCGCTCAACATGGAAGATGGACTTGCCGTAAGCGGCATCGGCCATGGCGGCGATCATCCGGCTGACCCAGTAAAAGCTCTCGGTGGAGACTTCGCCGGTGGTGCAGGCGAGGTAGGCCGGGGTGGTGTCCACATTGGCATAGAACGGCACCATCGTGTTGAAGGCGTTGGACGCATAGGCGATCCACTCCACCGTGCGGAACTCCTCCGGCAGATCCGGGCGCATCTGGGTCAGCGCCATGAAGCTGTTGCGGTTGATGCCGATCGTACGGTAGGCACCCTTGCTCTTCGGGTCGCCATAGGCGGCATACGGATCATACGGGGTGCCCTGATAGTGCGAAGACAGCAGGTATTTCACGTCTTCCGGTGTGATCTTCCGCTCCGGGACCATACACCAGGGCAGGTCGTCCGAATGCGGGGTATAGTCTGCATCGGGGCCTTCCCAGACCCAGGTGTTGGGGTTCAGATGCCGCAGCATGAACCAGGCGCGCGGTGTGTTATACACATGATCGGCGTCGTCGTGGCTGCCGAAGGCATCGCGCGGGTTGAAGCTGCCGTCCAGCGAGAGGTCGAGGTGGTGCTTGTCCACAAAGGCCTTCAGGTCCTCCGAGCACATGTAGTTTTCCTGTGCGCCGCAGGCGTCGGCAAAGTCGAAGCTGTCGATGCCGAGCTGGTTGGGCATCACGACATAGCTGTCGTCCGGCACACGGCGGGCCATCCAGTGGTGGCCGCCGATGGTCTCCAGCCACCAGATCTCGTTCACATCCTGAAACGCGATGCCGTTCATCTCATAGGTGCCGTACGTCCGGAGCAGCTCGCCCAGGCGCACCACGCCCTCGCGGGCCGTGCGGATATAGGGCAGCACGAGGCAGACGATGTCCTCCTCGCCAATGCCGCCAGGCACCTCCGGCCGTTCCCCTTTGGCGGGCTGGTACACCACCAACGGGTCTGCGCCCAGAACGCGCGGGTTGGACGTGATGGTCTCGGTGGCCGTCATGCCCACATGGGCCGCATTGACACCCGCTGCCGCCCAGATGCCCTCGCCTTCCACCGCGTTGGGCATGGCCGTCATCCGCAGCGCATGGCCGGGCAGCGGCACCTCCACATGGGAGATCACCGACCGATAGACGGCCGGGTGCTCCTCCGGCTGCACGACCACGAACTTTTTGGCCGTGAAATGCCCCGAACCCGAATCGTCGTTGCGGGCGACCATGGTGGAGCCATCGTATGATGCGTTTTTGCCGACTAAAATTGTAGTACAAGCCATCGTTCTGTCCTCCGAAATTGTTTTCTTGTCTTTTCGGTTTGCCGAGGCTATTGTAAGCCTTTTTTGGGGAAAAGGCAAGATTTTTTGA
>CAMCNO010000092.1 GCA_945876285.1 uncultured Clostridia bacterium
GGCAGCCAGCTTCCCCAGCAAAGGAAAACGGGAAATAGAAACTGCGCCTTCCCGATGATTGACAACATCTGAGCAAACTGCTATCATATTCTCAAACAGGGAGCGAGCATCCCGGATTTTGCCTTTTCGGCAGGAGGGGACAATCTGTTCCCGGAATAACATGGGAGGAAAAGAAGATGACGAAAATAGCAAAGGCGATCAGGGCTTCCCTGATATTCCTTCTGACTGCCGTGGTTCTGTTTTCCGGCTTGTTTGGCTGCGCGGCGCAGAACACCGGAACCAAAGGAGAAACCAGCCCTTCGTCTGAGACGGGGACGGCCTCTTACGCGGCCCCCGAAGGCTATACCCTGTCCCGCATGGTGATTTTGAGCCGCCATAATATCCGTTCTCCCCTTTCCGGAAGCGGTTCAACCCTGGGAAAAATGACGACTCACGAATGGACCGAATGGTCTGCCCCCACCGGGGAGTTGACCTTGCGGGGAGGGATGCAGGAAACTGCCATGGGACAGTATTTCCGGCAATATCTGGTGGAACAGGGCCTGATGCCGGAAAACTGGCAGCCCAGCGGGGAGGCAGTGCGCTTTTACGCGAACTCCATGCAGAGAACCATCGCCACAGCCCAGTATTTCGCGGCGGGTCTGCTCCCGGTGGCGAACCAGACCATTGAATATCACTGCGATTTGGGAACGATGGACCCGGTCTTTACCCCGCAGCTGACCTATGTGGACGAGGCCTTTTGCGCGCAGGCGATGGAGGAAATCGCCGCAATGGGCGGTGCGCAGGGACTGCGTGGCATCACGGCAGCGCTTCAGGATCACTATAGGCTTCTGGAAAAGGTCCTGGACTTCCAAAACTCTGAATATGCCAAAGAAAACGGCATCACCGCGCTGCCGGACGATGAACCTCAGATCCACCTGGAGGTCAACAAGGAGCCTTCCGTAACCGGTTCCCTCAAAACCGCTACCTCCGCCAGTGACGCGCTGGTTCTGCAATATTTTGAGGAGCCGGACGATGCCAAAGCCGCCTTCGGCAATGCGCTGACCTGGGAACAATGGTGCGACATCGCCCACATTACCGATACCTATACCACTGTGCTGTTCACCGCGCCGTCTGTGGCGGTGAACGTGGCGCATCCGCTGCTGATGGAACTGGAAAGCGAGCTGACCGCGCAGGGACGGCAATTCAGCTTCCTGTGCGGGCATGATTCCAATGTAGCCAGTGTGCTGGCCGCTTTGGGTGTGGAGGACTATGCACTGCTGGAAAGCGTCTCCCAGGAAACGCCCATCGGCTGCAAGCTGGTATTTGCGTGCTGGACCGGCCCGGACGGCGGGGATTATGCCGAGGTCAGTCTGGTGTATCAGACGGTGGAGCAGCTGCGGGGCTGCCGGATGTTGGACCTGAACAATCCGCCGCAAAAGGTGAAGCTGTCCTTTGCGGGGCTGAACGCGAACGCCGACGGTCTTTACCGTCTGGAGGATTTGCTGGCCCGCTTTGACGAAGCAATCTGCGCCTACGACGTAATGACAGGGGCGCGGCTGGGGGATGCGGCATAACCATCCGGGCGAGCAGAATTCACAGCGAGCATAAAAATAGCCACATGGTTCCAAAAACGGAATCATGTGGCTAATGTTTGTTTGACGGACTGCTTTCCGGGGACACGCTGAACGCCCTCAGACGGATGGTTCCGCCCCCAGCATTTCGCTGCCCCGCATCCTATTTCCCGACAGAGTCCGCGCTCACCTTAAATGTAAAATAGGTATCCGGATAGGGTTCATCCAGCAAGGTGAAATGCCACCACTCTGTATCCAGCGGCTTAAAGCCGTGACGGAGCATAGCGTCCCTCAGCAGGTTCCGGTTGGCAATTTGCTCTTCTGTGAGAGTGGCGGTATAATCCGGGTGGGACAGCTCTCCGAAGTAATCAAACGTGCCGCCCATATCCACTTCTTTCCCGGTTGCCATGTCAAACAGGGTCAAATCGATGGTGCTTCCCCGGCTGTGCCCTGATTTCGCATCGATATATCCCTGCTCGAACAGAAGGGATTTGTCAACCTCCGGGTAAAAATAGGGCTTCATTTCGGTGGCGTTCAAATCCTCCGCCCAGCGCACAAAATGGTCCACCGCCATCTGAGGGCGGTACGCGTCAAAGACCTTCAGCCGATATCCCTGGGCCATCACATCATCGCTGACGGCTTTCAGGGCCTCCGCCGCCTCCTTCGTAATCAGCGCGCAGGGCTGTTCATACCCGTCAATGCGTTCGCCGACAAAGTTGTAGGTAGAATAATAGCGGATCTCCTGGATCACATCCGGCACAGCCTCCGCCAACAGGACAAAGCCCTCTGAGCCGTCCGCCTTTGCCTGATCTGCCGTTTTTGCGGCACAGCCCGACGCGAACAGCAGCATCAGCGCCAGAATACAGCACAGAATGCGTTTCCTGGTTATCTGTTTGTTCATTCGTATCTTCCTTTCGCTTCGCGATTGCGGCTCATTATGTCTGTCCGGATTCGTTATTTCTTCAGTGCCAGATACAGCTCCGCGTCCGTCGCGTCAACGTAGGGATTGGTGTAGAAGATATCCAAAATTCCCAGGGTAAGCACGCCGAGAAGCTTCCAGCCCAGGAAGGAAAGATTCAGCACAAAGGTATTCCACCTA
>CAMCNO010000093.1 GCA_945876285.1 uncultured Clostridia bacterium
TGAAGCTGGTGGACCTGGAAGCGGAGCTGCGGGACGAGATTTCCCTCGCCAGCTTTACGGCAGGCTTCCGCCTGGCGTGGGGCATTATCGGTGAATTGAGCATAGAGCCGCCCTACTCCTTCGCTGAGGAAGAAGAACGCAGGATGGGGCAGCTTGCAGACTTAAGGAGGGATGACTAATGGCAAAGCGCAGGCCGTCTGGTGACGGTATGGTACGCAAACGCGACGATAGCCAATAGGAAGTTCGCATCGTGGTATGGAATCGGCTACAATGACAAAGGTTAGACTTTCGCAAAACGCTGTGGTATGTTGTGTGGCTATACCACAGAGAAAGAGGTGAAATGTAATGCAGAAAAGCAACACTCAACCCAATAACACCAGGTTCGAGATCAGGCCCGCTTCTCCCGAGGAAGCGGGCTTGTTTTATGCCCAGCTTCCTGCGGAGGATGAGCGGCTGGGGGCCATCGGCCATGTCCGCATGGACTTCGGTCGCAGCGGAAATGAGTTCTGGTACACCTGGTGGCCTCGTGGGCCGGAGGAACTGAACAGTCCCCCATTCAAATCGGAGCTTCAGGAGGTAGTGGATGAGCTTCGGGAGAGCGTCTTGAAAAACCGCTTTGCCATGGAGCGTTACTGCTACGGCCACGGAGGAAAGATCAGCGGCGGATGGGTCCAGAACTATGGCTATATCATAGAAACAGAGAACTACCGCTACTGTCTCCGCTGCAATCCATCCCCCGGCGATTACAACGCCTACCTGACAGCATTCGATCTGAACGTCCAGCGGCAGAACATGGCACGGAAAGAAAAGCCGCTGGTCGGCAGGGTCACATTTGTCAATGGCGACACCCAGGAATTCACGGATGCCGAAGCATACCTGCGGTGTATCGAAGATGAGCTGCCGGACCGACCCATCACCGGCTTCCGGTATGAGACCCTGACAGATGACCCCGCTGTCCGCAAGGGAGTGGACGATATCCTCTTCAATCTCTTCGGGGAGGAAAATCCTCGTCCGCTGGAGAAATATGAAACGCCCGATCAGGGCATGAAAATGGGAGGTATGTGAACATGATCGACCGCAATTTCGTAAAATTTCTGAAAGAGCAGTATCCCAAGGGTACCCGCATCCGTCTGAACTCCATGTCAGATCCCTACGCGCCGGTGGAACCCGGCACCGAAGGCAGCGTGGAGATGGTGGATGACGCCGGCCAGCTTCTGATGAAATGGGACAACGGCAGGACGCTGGCGCTGATCCCCGGTGAGGACAGCTTCTCCGTGCTGCCGCCCAAGCTGACCACGCTCAAGCTGTATATGCCTATGACGGTAGATCGCTTTGAGAGCGACGGATGTGGCGGCACAGAGAATGAGCCGACCGAACTGAGCAATTACGAGGCCGTCCGCTATGTGGACAGCATCAACGCGGCGCTCCGGCATGAGGAGTTGCCCGCAGAGGCAGAGCGGGGACTCATGCACTACTACGGCAAGAACGACGATATTGCCCGGAAGGTCCGAAAGGTCACCTTCTCCGCTGAAGTGCGGGATCAGAAGCTCTGGGGCGTAGCGGAATGCCAGGTCGCCAGTGAGCTGACGCCGGAGGAGCTTACTATACTGAAAGAGTATGTATCCGGACAAGCGTCCGACGGATTCGGCGAAGGCTTCGAGCAGCGAGAGATCTCCGTGCCGGACGGCCATGAGATCTACGCCCACCTGTGGCAGTGGGAGAACTGGAGCATCCAGACCGAGCAGGAATGCTTTTCACCCAAGCTGGCGGAAGGATTGCCGGAACTGTGCTTCTCCGTCCTCCCCTCCACCGGTGAGCTCATCTGTATCAAGCGGGGTGAGAGCGGGTACTATCCCAGTGATTGGAGTACGACCGATCCTGAGCAGAACCGGGAACTGGCGGATGAGAACAATGAGCGCCTGGGCGTGACAAAAGCGCAGGAGGAAGCCATGAAGGTCGGCTCCATGGTGGGCTGGGGCGTACCCGGTGCGGACCCTGCCGCCTACGAACAGGATGGACCGCGGATGGGAGGGCTTGGCCGTGGATAAGCTTTTCTTAGTGGAGTTATCCGGAGGAAATATCAGACACTGCGAACTGGAGTTGCCTGCAACAGATTATGAACTGCTGGACGCACTGGACAAGCTGCGGATTTCAGCAGCGGACAAGCTGCGCTTTGATATCTGCGACTACTATGGCTACAACTACCTGGCGCCGTTTATCAGCGATGCTCTGAACATCTATGAGCTGAACGCCCTCTCCCGGAAGCTGGCTGAATTGAACCCGGCACAGCAGACAGCCTTTGCAGGGCTTCTGAAAATGGAAGTGGAAAAGCGGGACGGCGATATTTTCGTCCCGAAGCTCATCGACCTTGCCTACAGCGTGGACTGCTGCCATGTGGTAGCCGAGGCATTGAACGACGCCCAGCTGGGCAGATTCTATGCAGACAACGGCTTCATCCCCATTACAGAGAATGTTCCCGATTCCGTCTACGAATTGTTGGACTTTGAAGCCCTGGGCAGAAAAGCACGCAATGAGGAGGGCGGCGTGTTCGTGGATCGGGATACCTACGGCTGCTTTGGCTACGTTGT
>CAMCNO010000094.1 GCA_945876285.1 uncultured Clostridia bacterium
CCCGCGTTGTTCTTCCGGGCGTTGAAGCGGTAGCTCCACCAGGAGTAGGCCCCGGTCTTGTCGGGATAGAGATACCGGAAGGTATCCACGAAGCCGCTGGACAAAAGCTGCGTCATCTTGGCTCGCTCCTCGTCGGAAAAGCCGGGGTTCATGCGGTTGCTCTTGGGGTTTTTCAGGTCGATCTCCTCATGGGCCACGTTCAAATCGCCGCAGTAGACCACGGGCTTTTTGGCGTCCAGCTCCATGAGATAGTCCCGGATGTCGTCCTCCCAGGCCATGCGGTAATCCAACCGGGCAAGCTGGTCCTTGGAGTTGGGGGTGTAGCAGCACACCAGATAGAACGCCGGGTACTCCGCCGTGATGACGCGGCCCTCGTGGCGGTGCTCGTCAATGCCGAAGTCGTAGGTGACGTTCAGCGGCTCCGTCTTTGTAAAGATGGCGGTGCCGGAATAGCCCGCCTTGTCGGCGCTGTTCCAGAACCGGGTATAGCCCGGCAGGTCGAACTCCGCCTGCTCCGGGCGCATTTTCGTCTCCTGCAGGCAGATGACGTCAGCGTCGGCAAAGGCGCAGAAGTCCAGAAAACCCTTGTTCAGGCAGGCCCGCAGGCCGTTGACATTCCAGGATACCAGTTTCATGGTCATTCTCCTTTATATGTTCCATTGGTTTTCCACATTGTATCCGATATCCGGGGAAAAAACAATATTGCCCCGGCTCAAAAAAGGGAGTAAAGTAGAAACAAGAATGAAAAAACATGAGGTTTTCAACATGGAACGTGAAAACGGTATGCGCAACATGACGGTGGGCAGCCCCGCCGGACACATTTTCTACTTTGCCCTGCCCCTGCTGGCAGGCAGCTTTCTCCAGCAGCTCTACAACATGGTGGACAGCTGGGTGGTGGGCAATTACGCAGGCGACGCCGCCCTGGCGGCGGTGGGCGTAGGCTTTCCCGTCATCTTCATGTTCACGTCGCTGTTCATGGGCCTCTCCAACGGCGGCACCGTGGTCATCGCCCAGTTTTACGGCGCCGGACACATGGACCGGGTCCGGGACGCGGTGGACACTATCTACACCGCCTTCATGGTCTCCGCCATCCCCATCACGGCCATCGCCCTGGGGCTGGTGAAGCCCGTCCTGCTGCTGATGCAGGTGAAATCCGACGCCTGGGCCGAATCCTTTCTGTATCTGGCGGTGGTGTCCGCGGGGCTTGTGGGCGCCATCGGCTACAACCTGAATGCGGGCATCCTGGGGGGCCTTGGCAACAGCCGGACCACCCTGCTGTTCCTGGCCATCTCTTCGGTGATGAACATTGTGCTGGACCTGGTATTCGTGCTGGGGTGCGGCATGGGGGTGCTGGGCGTGGCCCTGGGCACCATCATCTCCCAGGCCTTTTCCTGGCTGTTTGGCCTGTTCTACATCAACCGCCACTATCCCGACATCGCCTTCCGCCCCTTCTGCCGCCGGTTCGACAAGCAACTGTTCCGGCAGATCATGGGCATCGGCCTGCCAGCGGGCATCCAGATGTCTCTTGTCGCCATCGGCGCCATGGTGGTGATGAGCAAGATCAACTCTTTCGGCAAGGAATATGCCGCCGCCTACAACGTGGGCTCCAAGCTGGATTCCCTGGCCTTCCTGCCGGTGCAGAGCCTTTCAAACGCCGTCACCTCCTTTGTGGGGCAGAACATCGGCGCTAAGCGGCTGGACCGGGCCCGGCAGGGCATCCGCATCACCGTGATCGCCTCTGTGGTCTGGTCGGCAGTGATGCTGGTGCTGATCCCTCTGGGGCCGACGCTGGTGGGCTTCTTCTCCGACACACCTACCGTGATCCGGGCAGGTTCAATCTATCTGAAGTGCATCATGCCCTTCTACTTTCTGTTTTCCGTCATGTTCTGCCTGAACAACGCCATGCGGGGCGCGGGAGACAGCATGTTCGCCATGCTGGACGTCATTTTCTCTCTGATTTTGGTCCGTGTACCCGCCGTCTACTGGTTCGCCGACCACTTCGGCCCGGACTACATGTACTACGGCGTGGGCGTGGGCTGGACCGTGGGCTTCACGTTGTCGGTGGTCTACTACCTCTCCGGCCATTGGAAGCGGAAAGGCAGTCTCGCGGAGGAAAATCCCGGTGAAATGTTGTAATTCTGGGAATTTTCAGATATAATTAATGATTGTGAATCCCGGCCCTCTTCCATTCGGAGCGGCCGAAAAAAAGGAGAAAACCCATGGAACAGAAAAAATTCTATATCACCACCCCCATCTACTACCCCTCCGACAAGCTCCACATCGGCCACACCTACTGCACCGTGGCCACCGACGCCATGGCCCGCTACAAGCGGATGCATGGTTTTGATGTGTGCTTTCTGACCGGCACTGACGAGCACGGCCAGAAGATCGAGACCAAGGCCAAAGAAGCCGGCGTCACTCCCAAGGAGTTCGTGGATAAGATTGTGGAAGGCCCCCAGGGCGTCAAGGACCTGTGGAAGCTGATGAACATCTCCAATGACCGCTTCATCCGCACCAC